>JBGAGQ010000038.1:0-58848 GCA_044226625.1 Thermoanaerobaculia bacterium | reverse complement strand
CCCCACAGCACGTTCTGGTTCGTCGCGTCGCCGGTGCCGCCGGACAGGAAGTAGCCGACGTCACCCGGGAAGCGCAGGGTGCAGTTGTTGACCGTGTCGACCGTGATGTAGCCACGGGCGATGTTGTCGCCGAAGGCGCGACCGGCGCAGCCGTTGAGGATGGCCGAGAACTGGCCCGTGTGCGACGCACGCAGGTGGGTCACGAACGAAGCCGGAACCGCGGGCGGCGGCAGCTGGCCGGTGCAGCTCGCGAAGTTGATGTCCTGCGAGAAGGCACCCTTGTGGCTGATGGTGTCACCCGGGTCCTGACCCGCCGACGCGGTGCGCGGCACCGTGCCGTTGAAGATGTCGCGGATGCTGACGGTCTGAACGTCATAGCCCGTCAGATAGATGTTGAAGTCGAAGGTCGGGACCGACAGGTCCGACCAGAGGACGACGTGGGCAAGAACCGCCGTCGCCGAGGCATTGTTGATGGAGAACAGGGTGTTGATCCCGTTCGGGTTGTCGAGATCCACCTCGAAGTACGGCAGCAGCAGGGTCGCCGCCGGCACGTCATCGATGGTGCAGATCGTCGCAACGGCCTGGCCGCTCAGGGCCAACAGGCCCAAAAGAGCGAGACAGCTAACCGTCTTCTTCATTGTTGACAATCTCCTAGCACGTGGTTGAGAAAAACTGCGATGTTCCATCCGATGGGTACTGCATGGTGGCGGTGCCAACCTGGGAACATCACCTCCCGTTCAAAGTTTGGCGATTCAAATGCCTGTCAGACATTCGAGCCGAAACGGCCCGAACGGTTGTGTCGATGCTTGGATCAGTTCGTACCAGACGCCACCCCGCGTACCCGTTTCTTTACGGTTCGAGGGGGACGCCATGGGCGTTTATGCTGCCGCACTATAGAGTTCGGCTTCGTCGGGTGTCAAGTGCCTAGGGATTCGTGCCGGTGGCCGGCGAGCCCTCCGCGAAATGCCAGGCCTGGATCGCCCCCCCGGAAGGACAACGACCCGGTGCCAGGAGGGGTGATCCCTCTCCGGCAAAACCGCTCACCAACTCGGACCGGCCGTCCTTGTCCAGGTCGACCAGCTCGGCGTGGTACCCCTTGCAGTCGGTCAGTTTCGGGATTCCGGCATCGTCCTTGACGAAGCCGCCCTTGCCGTCGCCCAGGAAGACCCAGGTGTCGCCGTCTCCGGTGAGAGCGACCAGATCCATCTTCTTGTCGCCGTTGAGATCGCCCGCCGCGAGCGCGGTCACCGCGGCGCGCCCTTCGACGAACCAGATCGGAACCCGCTTCCAGGTGCCGTCCGCCTGGGCGATCTGGGCGTCGACGCCCGTGCGCCAAACCCCGAACTCCCGGTTGACGAAGCCGGTCGCGAAATCGTTGCGGCCGTCGCCGTTCCAGTCTGCGATCGCTACCCCTCGGATGTAGGCGGCCGGGCGGATCGAGGGAATGTTGATCCCCTGCCACGAGCCGTCCTTCTTCGCGAAGCTCACGATGTCCTTGCGGTTGAACGAGTTCGACGGCGTGAGGATGTCCTTCCGCCCGTCCTTGTTGAGGTCGCCGAGGACGATCGCATCACCGAACAGCTGATCGCCCGCGGTCCCTTGGTCCTTCCGGACCCACGAGCCGTTCCCCTGGTTGAGATAGATAACGATGCCATTGGAGTCGCCGAGATTCGTGCTCGCCCGGTCGACCGCCAGTCGCGGACCTTCACCCAGGGCGATGATGTCGGGACGCTTGTCCCCGTTCCAATCCGAAACCGCCACGGCGCGGGTCGAGTACCCCGGGGCCACCCCGTCCTTGGGCACCACGAAATCGAGTCCTTTATCGTACTCCTTGAAATTCCCCTTGCCGTCGCCCACCATGGCGATCAGACCGTGGAGATGGACGCCCAAGACCAGATCCAGGTGCTTGTCGCCGTTCAAGTCGCCGACCGCGATGTTGCCGTAGTCGTAAGGAAGCGAGGGGTATTTCGCCTCGGACCAGTAGCGCCAGTTCCCCTTGCCGTCCCCAAGGAAGATCTGAGGCGGCGACAAGGCTTTGCGGGCCGAGGAATGGACGACGTCGAGGAACCCGTCTTCGTTCACATCCGCGATCGCGAACCCATGGCGCCACTGGCCGGCGGTGGGTAGGCCTTTGGCGAACGAGGTCGCTTTCGTCCGCGCGGTCTGCTCCACCTTCGAGTAGCTCTTCGCCGCGGCTTCGAGGACTTCGGGGCTCGGCGGCTCTGGACGCACCGACATCGGGGAATCCGCGGCGGTCTGGCGATAGACCCGGTAAAAGAAGTTCTGATCGTCTTCCTTCTCGACCTTGAGCACGATGCCCCAAACCGTCCGAACGGTGTGGTCCGCGTCGTTCTTCTTATATGGGCCCGCCGACTTCGCGAGCTTGTCGAGGAAATACTCGCGTCCTTCTTCGTCCTTGAGCCAAACGCCGTCCGGAGGCTGGGGCCCGGTCTGCGCCGCATCGGTGCTGACGGGCTCGAGATCGGAGGCCGCATCCGCCGGATGCGCCGGATTTGCGGTTTCGGCGATGTTGGCGTCCTTCTCGGTGGTCGCCGGTTTGCCGGCGGCCGGCGCGGCCGGCGGCTGCGCATGCAGGAGCTGGCTGCTCAACAAAGCCGCCGAGGCCACGGCGAGGAAGGAGCGGAAGATGGGCGTGGACATCGGTTTCCTCCGGAAGTTCTTGAGGGGAAGCGGTCGTTCGTCTCGCGGGCGCTGTTCAGCAAGATTCAGGCCCGAATTCGACCGCCATTCTAGATCTCGTCGACGAAGCTCCCTTTGAGGCGGCGGAAGAGCCAGCCCCCGAGAGCGAAAAATCCAAACGCCGCGACACAGAGAGCGCCGAGAGCCATACCCGAAGGACGCGGCGAATCGGCGAGCAACGCGGCGCGATAGAGACCGACCAGCCCCGTCAACGGGTTGAGCTCGATCCAGGGACGAAGCCGTTCTGGCACGAACGACGCCGGATAGACGATGGGGGTCAGGTAGAACCAGGCGGTGAGCCCCATGCCTAGGATCTGGGCCACATCCCGGAAGAAGACGTGCACCGCGGCGAGCAGCCAGCCGACCCCGAGCGTCAACCCCACCTGGAGCGGAATCGCGATCAAGAGGAGCGGCAGACCGCGCCAGGACAACTCGCCGGTCCAGGCGACCGCGGCGAAGAAGGCCAGGAGCGCGATCCCTTCGTGCACCAGGGCTGCGAGCACGACGGCGATCCCCAGGATCTCGGACGGGAAGCGCAGCTTGAATAGGAAGATCGCGAAATTGCCGGTCCGTACTCCGACCGCCGGGACCTTCATGATCGAGGAAAAGACGAATCCAAACAGCGCGAGCATCCAAAGCGGTTGCGCGAACGACCACACCAGGCCGAAGAGCGATCCCGCATAACGACCTTTGACGTCCCTCCGAACGAGCTCCTTGAGGAGGAAGAGATGGCTGCTCACGGCGCCGCCTTTTCCGAGCGTGCCGGTCGAGTCAACGCATTTCCGCGAAGCGTGTCCAAAGGGTGGGGAACGTGGGTCACGGCGGCGGAGTCTATTCGGTCCGTCCCAATTCGGCATCGCCTCGTATGACGGCCTCCGGAAAAGGCGATTCGTAGGGGCCTTCGCGCGACTCGTCCCTCGAAACGCCCAGTCGACCGTCGACTGTCTAAAATTAGAGATCCCGCCGATTCACTGAGGGCGGGCCACCCGCCGAGGAATCGTCCTCGGGCGGACCCAAAAGAGGAGCAGGTCCATGAAGAAAACCACCTCGCCCGATAGCAAGCAGCCTGAACCGGCGGCACGATTGGAAGCTGTCGTCGGATCGATCCGGTCTCAGAT
This sequence comes from Thermoanaerobaculia bacterium, assembly GCA_044226625.1. Lineage (GTDB taxonomy): Bacteria > Acidobacteriota > Thermoanaerobaculia > Multivoradales > UBA5704 > DASYKS01. The sequence continues at coordinate 55,030 of JBGAGQ010000038.1, read as the reverse complement.
CATCGATATCGGCGCACCGGATCCCTCGGACCAGGATTCCGATATCCGGGCCGAAATCATCGACTTCGGTTAGGCCACAGAGCCGTGCCCGAGGTCGGGCACGGCGTTACCCAACCGTACGGATTTGACGGGCGCCGCCTTCACCGGTATTCTTGAATCCAAACCGACGCCGCTATGCCATTTTGACATAGACGCTTCGTCCGAGATGAGCCGATGATCGCTTCTCCCAAGATTCGCCAGGTCCAGCTCGTCGGCCGGAAGATCCGGCAGCTTCGCCGCGACCACAAGTTGACGCAGGTGGAGCTCTCTGCCCGTCTCGGCATTCAGCAATCCGATCTCTCCCGGATGGAGAAGGGGGAGTACCGGGTCAGCCTGGATACCCTGTTTCGTATCGTCGCCGAGTTCAAGCTCTCGATCGGCGAGTTTTTCGACGAGATGAATCCTGCCCCGGATGTTTCGACTCGCGCTCTCCGGGTAGCCCGTGATCTGAGTGCGCTCGACGAAGCCGCGCAGCGCGAGGTCGAAGATTTCGTGGCCTTCAAACGTGAGCAGCTCGAACGCCGCACCGATGAGTCGGGTGTATGAGAGGGGATAAAGCGACTATGGCTGAAATCGGCAAGGTCCCCGAAAGCTACGAGATCCTAAGAGAGCGCGGCCTCAAGTCCCTCAATCGAGGCGACCTTGATGTCGCTCGTCGCACGTTTGAAGAGGCATTGGAACGAGCGCGTGAGGAGGGAGACGAGAGGCTGATCGATCGTGCGTTCTGCAACCTCGCGGCGCTGGAGATCGAGACGGGAACGGTCGCCGATGGCGACCTCATCCGCTTGCGTGAAATTTTGATGCGCAACACCGATCTCGAGAATTGTTGGCTCGCCGCTCACAACCTCGCGAACGCTCATGACATTCGGAAAGCCTCGAAGAAGGGCCTCTTTTACGCTCGGATATCCCTCGACCGGGCAATCGTCCTCGGCCGGCAGGATTGGCAGGCGGTTTCGCACAACAGCATCGGTAACATCCTGATCGCAGACAGTTTCTTTGACGAAGCGCTGGCGGAATACGAGAAAGCTCTCGAGCTGATGCCACCTTCGCGAAAGCTGGAGCGCGCGCTCATCCTCGACAACATCGGTTATTGCCGAACTGTCGAGGGTCGCCACGCTGAGGGGTTCCGTCACCTCTACCAGTCGCTGAGGACTCTTCGTTCCTTGGGTGCCAAAGGTTTCGAGCGCTATCCTCGGATCGATCTCTGCTTCGCGATGCTGGAGATAGGGCGATATAAGGCAGCCTATCGGCACGGCATCATCGCATTGAGAATCGCGGAATCGGTCGGCGATAACGACATCTCAAAGAATGCTCTGTACCTGCTCGGTGAAGCGGCAAACTTGGCACGTGATACGCGAGGCGCGAGAGAGCACTTCAGGACTCTTCAGGAACGTTTCTTCCCCAGCGACAAGTACCTTCCTGATTTTCTACTTGCGATCGATGTCCGCAAGCTGATTAACCTGAAAGCATAAGACGATGAAGATTCGAAACATCTTCCTCCTTGTGGTCCTGGTGCTGGCTGGCATCTCGCCATCCTACGGCGAATCCCATGATGTCGCTCTTGGCGCCAACGGCGACCTCTATCGAATTCGAACGGGCATTTTCAGGGATCTTTTCCCTACAGCGCTCGCTCAATCCGACTCGAACGTGCTCGCCTTGGATGTCACGAGGCCCGGCCCGAACGGCCCGCTTACGGAGCGCCTTTTGGTTCCGGGAACCAATGGCAACGACGTCGAGAGCTCCCCTTCCCTCTTCTTCGAAGAATCGGCGAAGAGCATCTTTCTAGTCTGGGAAAGTCGAATCAATCCCCTTCACTCGGTTCTTTACCTCACCAGCCTTGCCAATAGCCAATTCGGCGAAGTGGTTCAGATCTCGAGTGATCGGTATAGCTTCAAGAGCTCACCGCGGATCGCGGTGAGCCACGACAGCTTCGAGCTTCCCGACGCCACCGGCAATCCGGCGCGCCATTACCGCACGATCGTCGAAACGGTTTGGTGGGAGACCACCGGTAGCGATGACCGCGCGGTTTACGCGCCCGTCGTCCTCATTGACGGCGAATACATCGGATGGAACCCAGTCTTCCAGCTTGACGATCTCTCCAAGTCAAACGATTTACGGGTGACGACCGTTCCCAACGGGCCGCTCCTTCACGCGCCCTCGATTCAAATCGGTGACGGCTCGACGACCGTCGCTACCTTTGTCAACTCGGAAACCGGGTTACTGAACGCTTTGGAGATCGACGCGCTTCCTGTCGATCTATCCGACATCGCGGCTCGGGTGCGAGCGAAGATCCTCACCTATCCCCGGATTCCCTCTCCGATCACACCTCTTGCCGATGCGGCTCGAGCTCAGATCATCGAAATCGGCTCGAACCTTCATCCCAGCATTCGCGGCTTCATCGCCGACGCGACACGAGCGCAGATCATCGAGATCGGCGCCCGTTTCTCCCCCGGCCAGGTGCGACGGCTTGCGGACGCAACCCGAGCGCAGATCATTGAAATCGGAGCCGACACCTTCGGCGGTCGAGGCGGGCGTCAGCAAAACCTGACCTATCAGATGGTCGAAGTTCTCGCTTCGCCGACTGCTGAACCGACCGTAGCGGCCCCAGGACATGTGTTGTCCGTACACACTGCGGCATCCCTCCCCGTCCCCGACACCGGCGACGCCGTGCCGAACGTTTACGCCTCGACCCACGGCGACTCGCTGATCGTCAGCTGGCGGCAGGGCGACAAGATCCTCTATCGGGAGTCGACCGACGACGGGTGGACGGACGTGCTGAGCATTGCGCTCGGGCCGAACATGACGCCGGAGCAGGCGGAGCAGATCCTGGCGCAGCGCGCGCGCAACCGATAGTTCGAAGGCTTCGGCAGGAACCAGAACCGGCTCGACCGTAAGGTTCGGCCGGTTTTTCTTTTTGAAGCTGAGATTAGTCGAACAGCTCGAGAGGTCCGCCGACGGCACGGGCCGGTACCACTCGCCCCCCCGCCTTCTCCATCTCGGCGGCGATTGTCGCTTTACGCTCCGCCGGCACGAGGAGGGCGACGCAGCCGCCCGCTCCGGCACCGCAGGCCTTGCCTCCCCAACCGCCGAGCGCCGCCGAACGGTCGAGCAACTCCTCGATCTTGGGCGTGGAGATTCCTTCCGCCAACCGGCTGCGCGCCTGCCACTCGCGGCGGAGGAGCCGGCCTGCGCCTGGCAGGTCGTTCTGTTCGAGCACCACCGACATGTCCGCCGACACCTCGGCGATCTCTCCGAGAGCCGAACGAACCCGCTCGTCCCGTTCGAGCGCGCCGCGGACCACGAGCCAGTTCTGGCCGGCCGAGAAGTGGCTCGCACCGGTATCGACGAGCAGCAGGTGATCCGAGAGCGCTTCGAGGTCGACCGCGAGACGGCGAACCCGTTCGCCGCCGGGTCGATGGAGGATCTCGAGCGCGCCCCCGAGGAGCGCCGGATAGTGGTCCTGGAGACCCGTCGGCAGCCCCATCAGACGTGCTTCCAAGTCACGCGCGAGGCGCGCCCGCTCGCTCGACGAGGTGCGCGGCCGATCGAACGTCTCCTCGGCGAGAGCGAGGAACGCCACCCCGATCGCCGAGCTGCCGCCGAGACCGCCGCCCCGGGGAGAGTCGCTCGCGAGCTCGAGATCGAAAGGCGGCAGGTCGAGCGCCTCGGCGAAGACCCCGATCAACGAGCTCTCCGGTCGAGCCGAAAGCTCGGCGAGCGAGACGGCAAGGATCGTCTCTCTCCCCTGGCGCACCCGATACCTCCCGTCGGAGCTCGGGCGTAAGGCGAGGTTCACCGCGACGTCGATCGCGACGTTGACCGTCCGCGCTCCAGGGAAACCGAGGCCCAGCGGCCAGATATCTAGGGTACCGCCGGCGAAATCGACGCGGCACCAGGCGCGGCAGCGCATGCTTTCTCTAGCGAGCCAGGACGGTCGCCGAGGGAGCCGAGGGGACTCGACGCCCGGCGATCTGGGGTGTCGCCGGAATCGGCGTACCGATCCCCGGCACACGGCCGAGCGCTTCGACCCGACCCGAGGACCAGGCTCTCCGGATGGCGTCGCGCCAGCCCCGGAACGAGGCGAGCTGACGCGAAGGGAGCTCCTGGTCGCGCACGCTCGTCAAGCCGAGCGGATCGATCCAGCGCCCCTGCCGTTGCACTCGGTAGTCGAGGTGCGGTCCCGTCGCGAGGCCGGTCATCCCGGTGTAGGCGATCACCTCTCCCTGGCGCACCCGCGCTCCCGCCCGGACGCCGCGCGCGAAGCGGGAGAGATGCAGATAGGCGGTGACGTATCCGCCCGCGTGCCGGACCTTGACGACGTTGCCGCCGCCCCGTTCCCAACCCGAGGAGACCACCACGCCGGAAGCCGTCGACTGGACCGGCGTGCCGACCGGAGCGCCGTAATCGATGCCGTAATGGGGCCGGAAGACGCCGAGCACCGGGTGGAACCTTCGATTCGAAAAGCGCGAGGTGATCCGCGAGTAGCGCAGCGGCGAACGGAGGAACATCTTCCGCAGCGGCTGCCCCTGGCCGTCGTAGTAGGTGCCGTCGGCGCCGAAGCGGATCGCCTCTTTGCGGCCCCGATCCCCTTCGTAAGCGACGGCGATCACCTTCTGCACGCCGTACGGCTTGCCGTCGACCAGCACCTCTTCGTAGAGCGCCTCGAAACGGTCGCCGCGCTTCAAATCGCGCGCGAAATCGACGTCCCACTGGAGGATGTCGGCGATTTTATAGGCGAGCGCGGGAGGCCCTCCCGCCGCCTGGACCGAAGAGTCGAAAGCGCCGTCGATCCCACCCCGCACCACCTTCAATCGGGAGGCCCGCGCGAAATCGCGCCAGCGCGATCGCCACCCGTCGACGCCGCGCGCCATTTCGAGCCGGCCGACGCCGGCCACGGTCAAATCGAGCGCCGCGAGCTTCGCCTTCGGTCCGAAAAACGCCGACAGCCGATCCCCCGCCCTCAATCGCCGCGGGTCGAGGTCCCGCGAGAAGGCGGCGACGGCTTGCTCGGCCTCGTCTCCCTCGACGCCCAGCCGGGCGAACAGAGAGGGCACGGTTTCGCCGCGGCGGAGCGAGTACTCTACGGGAACCCGCGCGCGATCGAGCCAGGGTGAGGTGGCCGTAGGCGAAGCCAACCGAGGGGCGAATTCGTCGCGGAACGAAGGAACGCTGGTTACGGGGAAGGGGGACCGGTTGTAGGCCTCCAACCGATCGGTGGCCAGGTGGAGCATCCAGCCGACGAGCGCCAAACCCACGGGCACCGCCGTGCGCAATACGGAGAGGGCGTGATGCCTATGGAAAGCCATCCGGCCGTGGGTCCTCCTCGCGTTGTTCGTGGGCGGTCGATGGCTTCCGGCCGGCGACCGCCGTGGAGGATAACAGGCCGGTTGCGCTTGCCGCAACCGCGAACTCGATCCGAACGGGCTTTCGGGCGCACCGAACGGAAACTCGGCGGCGACGGGGCTCGCCGCCGCTGAGGATCAGCGGATCAGATCGGCGATCACCGCGTTCGGATCCTCGGGCAGCTTGCCGCGATAGGCGACTTGGCCGTCCTTGATCACCAGCAGTCCGGGGAGCGTCGCGATCGAGAACTTCCGCGAGAACGCGCCGTCGGTGTCGAGGAAGACCGGCGCGCGCAGACCCTTGCCGGCCACGAAGCCGGAGACCGCCGCCCGATCTTCCTGGAACGAGACGGTCACCACGCGGACCTTGCCCGCCCAGCGCCCTTCGATCTGGTTCACCCGGTCGACGATGTCGCGCGATTTCGGCGACCAGGAGGCCCAGACGACCACGACCGTCGCCCCCTGACCGACCTCGGCATCGGTAAGGCTTTCGCCGTTGATGCCGGACAGACGCCACCCTTGCGCCGCGGCGCCGGTAACGGCGGCGAGCGCGAACGAGGCGAAAACGAGAGCCACCCGAAGGTGTCTGGAAACGCGCATGACGAGAGCCCTCCTCAGTGGGGGCGTGCCGGCGAGCGGCGATGAGGCATACTGGTGAGAATCTTCAACCGCAGGTGCTCGGGCGCGCAGCAGCGGGTGCACCGCTCGCGCACCAGAACCAGAACCCTCCGGGTCTTGCCGACCCGGTCGGCGCACTCCGGGCAATGATCGACGTGCGCCTGGAAAGGGGCGAGCTGATCTTCCGCCAGCTCGTTGTCGAAGAAGAGATAGATCACTTCGCTGACCCGCTTACAGTCCATCGCCTCGGTCCCCGGAGAATTTTCGATCGATATGGCAAGACATGGGCTCAGCTCGGTTTCTTTCTCTCGATTCTAACGGCGAAAACTCGACCAGCGTTCGGGAAATTCCGCGCCCGGGCTCGAGCGCGGTTCATTTGGTCGACGGAGGCGCCGGCGCCGGCCGGCTTCTCATCTTCATCGGCTCGCCGCCCCGCAGATAGTTGTGATCGCGGGCGAAGTCGAGCATCGCGGCCTCGAGCAGGCGGCGGCCACGGTAGAGACGGCTCATCACCGTGCCGACCGGCACCTCGAGGATCTCGGCGATCTCCTTGTAGGAGAAGTTCTCGAGGTCCGCGAGGATGACGACCATGCGATAGTCCGGCGGCAGCTTGTCGAGCGCCTGCTGGACGTCGCCGTCGAGCACGTTTTCGAGCAGCTCTTCCTCCGGATTGGGATTCTGGCGCGCGACTTCCTCGCTCACCTGGCTCTCGAAGCTCTCCTCGATGTCGGCGAAGTCGGAGAACGCCGGAGCGAGCTGCCGCTTCCGGTAATTGTTGATGAACGTGTTCTTCATGATCTTGAAGAGCCACGCCTTGAAGTTCGTGCCTTCCTCGAACTTGTCGTAGTAGCGGTAGGCCTTGAGATACGTCTCCTGGACCAGGTCCTCCGCGTCCTCCGAATTGCGCGTCATTCGATAGGCGGTGTTGTAAAGCGCATCGACGAAAGGCATCGCCGCCGCCTCGAAATCCCACCCTTTCTGGTGGTCACCGCTCTCTTTCGCCACGGGTGCTCTCCCCTCCATCCGGCACCTTCCATTACCACCGACGCTGGTTCCGCGCGGTTCCTGGCAGAACCTTCCTGCAAAACCGACGCCGCAAGACCTAGGTCGGAACCGCGCCGCCGCGGAGGGAGACTATCGCAACGCGAGCAAGCTCTGTTTCACCCAATCGATCAGCGGCCCGGGATAGAGGCCCAAGCCCAGCGACAAGAGCGCGGAGACACCGATCCCGACGCGGAGCCCCCAGGGGGTGGGCGCCGTTTCGGCTCGTACCCCCTCCGCCAGATCGGCGGGTTTGAAGTACATGAAGACGACGATCCGGAAATAGAAATAGAGCGAGAGGGCGCTCGTGAGCACCCCTACCACCGCCGCCCAGGTCCATCCTCCCTGCACCGCGGCCGCGAACAGGAACACCTTGCCGAAGAAGCCGCCGGTCGGCGGAATGCCGGTGAGGCCGAGCAGGAAGACGAGCATCGCGGCGGCGACGTACGGCCTCCGCTTGCCGAGCCCAGCGTAGTCCGAGCACGTCTCCGCCGCGTGCTCGCCCCGGTGGAGCAGCGCGACGACCGAAAAAGCGCCCACGGTCATGAACAGGTAGGCGGCGGCGTAGAACATCGCGGCCCAAAGACCGGTCTCGGACGCCGCGAGAATCCCCAGGAGCAGATAGCCGGCATGGGCGATCGAGCTGTAGGCGAGCAGCCGCTTCACGCTCGTTTGGGTGAGCGCGCCGACGTTGCCCCAGATCATGCTCACCACCGCGACCCCGGCGAGCACCGGCTGCCAATCTCCTCGGGCGTCGCCGAAAGCGAAAAGCAGAATCCGCCCGAGGGCGGCGAACGAGGCGAGCTTCGAGAGGCCGGCGAGGAACGCCGTCACCGGCGTCGGGGCCCCGACGTAGACGTCCGGCACCCAGGCATGGAACGGGGCGGCGGCGACCTTGAAGAAGAACCCCGCCAGGAGCAGCAGCCCGCCGAGCGGAGCGATCCGGCTCCCCTGGGCGATCGCCTGGGGGACCGTCCGCGCCAGACCCTCGAAGTCGAGCGTGCCGGTCGCGCCGTAGAGGAGCGAGACGCCGTAGAGCAGGATCGCCGAAGAGAAGGCGCCGAGGACGAAGTATTTGATCGCCGCCTCGTTCGAGGCCCGCTCCCGGGTGAAGATACCGACCAGGACGTAGCTCGCGAGCGCCATCGTCTCGAGAGAGATCCAGAGCGAGAGGAGATCCGCCGCCGCGACCATCAACATCGCCCCGGCGGACGCGATCAGGAGCAGCGGGCAATATTCCGAAGCGCGGCCCACGGCTCGGCCAGAACCGCCGGTCGATCCGCCCCCTGCCCCCGACGCCTCCGGGCCGAGCGCCTCGATCCCCCGGGTGGAGGCGAGCAGCACCAGCGCCAGCGCGCCGAGCAGAAGGATCTGCCAGAAGAACGCGTAGCCGTCGAGCACCAGGCTGCCGCCGAAGAGGCGCGCGGCGCCCCCTTCCGAGATCCGCACCTCGATCAGGAGGACGGTCGCGAGTGCGACGCCTAACCCTGAAACCCGGAACGAATCCCGCCGCGACAGTCCCCTGCCGATCGCCCCCGCGACGAGCAGAAGCAGGCCCGCGGCGGCGAGCAGCACCTCCGGGCCGATCAGCGCGACGTCACGCAGCGAGAACACCGCGGCCGGGGGCATGGCTCACCGCCCCTGGGCCGGGGCCGCGACCGGGTCGGTGCCCGGATCCGTGACGGCTTCCGGCTCTCCGGCGTCAGGGAACTGCGGCGGCGCCACCCGCTCCACGAGGAACGCCACGGGCTTTTCGAGCACCTGGAAGAACGGCTTGGGATAGAGACCGATCCAGAAGCAGAGCAGGACGATCGGTATGAGGTAGGCGAGCTCGCGCCCGGAGAGGTCGACGAGCTTGCGGTTCTCCTCCGAGGTCACCGGGCCGAAGAAGACGCGCTGGAACATCCAGAGCATGTAGGCCGCACCGAGCACGATGCCGAGCGTCGCGGCGATCGCCCAGGCCCAGCTCTTTGCGAACGCGCCGATCAGGATCGTGAACTCGCCGACGAAGCCGTTGAGACCCGGCACGCCGATCGACGCGAGCGTCGCGATCAGGAAGATCGTGGCGTAGCGCGGCATCACGGCCGAGACCCCGCCGTAGTCCGCGATCATTCGCGTGTGCCGCCGCTCGTAGAGGACGCCCACCAGCAGGAACAGCGCGCCGGTCGAGAGGCCGTGGTTGATCATCTGAAAGACGCCGCCCGAAAGCCCCGGACCGTTCAAGGCGAACAGGCCGAGCGTGACGAAGCCGAGGTGGGAGACCGAGGAGTAGGCGACCAGCTTCTTCATGTCGCGCTGCGCCATTGCGCAGAGAGCGCCGTAGAGGATGGCGACGATCGACAGGCCGATCATCCAGGGCACGAGACGGCGCGTCGCCTCGGGGAGGATCGGCAGCGAGAAGCGGACGAAACCGTACGTCCCCATCTTGAGCAGGATGCCGGCGAGGATCACCGAGCCCGCCGTCGGCGCCTCGACGTGCGCGTCCGGCAGCCAGGTGTGGAACGGGAACATCGGCACCTTGATCGCGAAGCCGACGAACAGGGCGAGGAAGATCAGAACCTGGAGATCCGCCGGAATCGACGGCCCGACTCGCTGAAGCTGCTCGATCGAGAAGGTGAGCGGGTTGCCCGCCCCCGCCCAACCGAACAAACCGCCGGCGTTCCAAAAGTAGAGGGCAAGGATGCCGAGCAACATCAGCACCGAGCCGACCAGCGTGTAGAGGAAGAACTTGATCGAGGCGTACAGCCGGCGCGGACCGCCCCAGATGCCGATCAGGAAGTACATCGGCACCAGCATGACCTCCCAGAAGACGTAGAACAGGAAGAAGTCGAGGGCGGAAAAAACCCCGAGCATGCCGGTCTGAAGGAGCAGCAGGCAGGTGTAGTACTCCTTTTCGCGTTCCTGAATCGCGCTCCAGGAGGAGAGGAACGCGAGGGCGCCGAGAAGCGTCGTGAGCAGAACGAGCAAGAGGGCGATGCCGTCGATGCCCATCTCGTAGCGCACGCCGATCGACGGGATCCAGTCGAGCGATTCCTTGAACTGAAACAGCTCCCCCTGCCGGTCGAACTCGAACCAGAGCGGCAGCGACAGGAGGAAATCGACGACCGCCACGCCGAAAGCGAAGCGGCGGATGGTCGCCGGGTCGCGCAGGGCGAACAGGACGACCGCCGCTCCCGCCATCGGCAGGAAGCAGATGAGAGAAAGGATCGGAACTCCGTGCACAGCGTCGAACATGGTTTTCCCTCGACTCGAACCGATCCCTGGCGATCCCTAGCCCATCCCTACTGCCGCGCCACCGCGAACAGGCAGACCAGGAGGAACGCCGCGAAAGCCAGCGCAAAGGCGTAGTTGGAAACCGCGCCGGTTTGGACCCGGCGCAACAGCCGCGAGCATCGTTCGAACAACCAACCGCAGAGGTTCACGAGGCCGTCGACCACGTGTCGGTCGAACAGCCCGGAGAGCCAGGATCCGCCCACCGTCGCGCGCGCCGCTCCCTCGACGAGGGCGCGGTCGATCGCCACGGCGTCGAACCGGGCGGAGAGATCCGCGAGGCGCTTGGTGCCGCGCACCACGGTCTCGTCGTAGATCTCGTCCACCCAAGCCTTGGCGACCAGGAAGGCGTGGAGGCGCGGGAAGCGCGCCGCGAGCGCCGCCCCGCGATCGAGGCCCGAGCGGTAGAAGCGGAGCGCGAGCGCGATCGACCCGGCGGCCAGCGCGAGCGCGAGCGCCATCCAGCCGATCTCCGCCGCGTGCGACATCGCCTCGCCGTGCGCGCCCTCGACGCCGCCCGCCGCCGGATGGGCGACCCCTGCGATCACCGGCTCGAGGAACCGGCCGAAACGGTCGCCGCCACCGAGCGCTTCCGGAATCCCGACCCAACCGGCGGCGACCGCTCCGACCGCGAGGACGATCAGCGGCAGCGCCATGCTGCGCGGCGCGTCATGGGCATGGTCGAGCGCGTGGGAGTCGCCCCGGTAGCTGCCGAGGAACGCGAGCGAGAAGGCGCGGAACATGTAGAACGCCGTGAGCGCCGCGGTACCGAGGGCGACGCCGTAGAGCACCCAGTGTCCGGAAAGGCCGCTCGACGCGGCGGCGGCGAGGATCTCGTCTTTGCTCCAGAACCCGGCGAACGGGAAGATCCCGGCGATCGCGAGCGCGCCGATCGCGAACGTCCGGGCGGTCGTCGGCAGGCGCTTCCAGAGACCGCCCATCCGCCGCAGATCCTGCTCGCCCGCGAGCGCGTGGATCACCGCGCCCGCCGCCAGGAACAGGAGCGCCTTGAAGAACGCATGCGTCGCGAGGTGGAAGATCGCCGCCGAATACGCGCCAACGCCCGCGGCGAGGAACATGTAGCCGAGCTGCGAGATCGTCGAGTAGGCGAGGACCTTCTTGAGGTCGGTCTGCACCAGGGCGAACCCGGCGGCGGCCAGCGCCGTCGCCGCCCCGACCCAGGCGACCAGCGCCGAGATCTCGGGCGCGAGCACGAACAGCGCGCTCGAGCGAACCACGAGATAGACGCCCGCGGTCACCATGGTCGCCGCGTGGATCAGCGCCGAGACGGGCGTCGGCCCGGCCATCGCGTCCGGCAGCCAGACGTAGAGGGGGATCTGCGCGCTCTTGCCCGTGGCGCCCAAGAACAGGCAGAGCGCCACGAAACCGGCGAACGAGAGCCCGAGCACGTACGGCGCACGGAGCGCCTCGCCCGAGGCTGCGATCGCAGCGGAGAGCTCGCCGAATTGGAGCGTGCCGAACCGTCCGGCGAGCGCGAACAGCGCGCCGAGCAGGGCGAAATCGCCGATCCGGTTGACCACGAACGCCTTGCGTCCGGCGTCTGCCGCGCTCTCACGATCGAAATAGAACCCGATCAAGAGATAAGAGCAGAGCCCCACACCCTCCCAACCGAGGAACATCGGCGCGTAGCCGTCGCCGAGGACGAGAACCAGCATCGCGACCAGGAACAGGTTCAGATAGGTGAAGTAGCGGCGGAAGCCCCGCTCGCCGCTCATGTAGCCGGCCGAGTAGAGGTGGATCCAGAAACCGACAAACGTGACCACGAACAGCATCACGGCCGACAGCGGATCGAGCAGCAGGCCGAAGCCGATCGAGAGATCGAACGAGCCACCCGCGCTTCCCGGCAACGACCCGGGCGCGAGCCACTGCCAGAGCGGCAGCTCGAACGGGCGTGGAGAAAGAGAGGTGAGGTAGTCCGCGATCGCCCCGAGCGCCACCAACGCCGCCGCGCCCGAAGCGCCGCAGGCGATCCAGGCGGCGGAACGCTCCCCCTCTTCGCCTTCCCTCCCCCGACGGAAGAAGACGATCCCGCCATTGATCAGGGCGCCGAGGAGCGGCAGGACGGGGACGAGCCAGAGGAGATCGCGCATGATCGGAGTCCGCCTAGCCCTTGAGCTCCGCGGCCTCGTCCACCCGCGTCGTCCGGCGCAGGCGGAACATGGCGAGCAGGATGCCCAGGCCCACCGCCGCCTCCCCGGCGGCGACGGTGATCGTGAACAGGGTGAACACCTGGCCGAGCAGATCGCCCCGCTGATAGGAGAACGCCACCAGGTTCAGGTTCACCGCGTTCAGCATCAGCTCGATCGACATCAGGATCGTGATCAGGTTGCGGCGGTTGATCACGCCGAACAGGCCGATCGAAAAGAGCACGAGCGAGAGTGCCAGGTAGTGCTCGGTGCCCACGTTCCAGAGGCTCGGCACGTTCATTCGCGCCTCCCGAGCACCACCGCTCCGATCATCGCGACGAGCAGGAAGAGCGAGGCGATCTCGAACGGCAGGAGGTAGTTCAGGAACAGGTCCAAGCTGAGCGCCTTGGGGTTGCCGACGAGCTCGCCGCCGAACGTGCGCAGCCGTTCGGCGGAGGATGCCGTCGAGACCGCCCCCCAGTTCGCGCGGGCGACCAACCCCAAGAGGAGCGCGAATCCGAGAGACAACAGGACCGCCCACGGCGTCTGGCGCCAGACGCGCTCCGCGGCGTCCAGACGCGAAAGGTTGACCAGCATGATGACGAACAGGAAGAGCACCATGATCCCGCCGCCATAGACGAAGATCTGGACGATGCCGACGAACCCCGCGTGCCGCAGAAGGAACAGCGCGGCGACCGAGAGGAACGTCACGAGCAGCGAAAGCGCGCCGTTCATCGGACTCTTCGCGGCCACGACTCCGATCGCGCCGGCGACCGCGAGCCCCGCGAACAGGTAGAACAGGATCGCGGCCCCATGCGTCGAGAGGAAGCTCATCGGCCCTCCCCTTCTCCCGCCTCGCGGCTTCCGTCGTTCCTCGGCGCCTGGCTCCCTTGCGGTCCCACTTCCCGATCGGTGTAGGCCGGGCGCCCCTGCCATCCTTCGAGCTGTTCCATGTCGACGAACAGATGCTGCCACCGGTCGTAGGTCGCGAGCTCGTAGGTCTTGGTGGTGAGCCAGATCGATTTCGGCTCGGTCGGACAGGCCTCTTCGCACAGGCCGCAGAACATGCAGCGCTCGAGGTCGATGTCGAAGCGGTCGAGCTTCTTTTCCTTCTTGCCCGTCGCCTCCGAGACCTCCTGGTGCCAATCGATGTAGATGATGTCGATCGGGCAGTCGCGCGAGCAGAGCGTGCACTTGATGCACCGCTCGGCGTCGAGGCGGAACATGCCGCGGAAGCGGTGGGCCGGCGCGAGCCGCTCCTCCGGATATTGGACCGTCTCTTTCTTGCGGAACAGCGCGCGGCCGGTGATCCCGAGCCCGGCGAACAGGTCGAGCAGGAGAAACTTGTCGAGGAAACGCTTCCAGGCCGACATTTTGCTCACCCGAGGGTCACCGGTCCGCTCACCGTAGCCACAGCTTGATCAGGGCGGTTCCGAGGATGTTCGCGAGCGCGAGCGGCAGGAGCCACTTCCACCCGAGCGCCATCAGCTGGTCGAAGCGATAGCGCGGAAACGTGCCGCGGAACCAGATGTAGAGGAACAGGAAGCCGAACACCTTGAGCGCGAACCAGATCGCCCCCGGCACCACGTCGAGCGGCGCGAGCCAGGCGACGCTCGGGAAGGGGCGCAGCCAGCCGCCGAGGAAGAGCGTCGTCGCGACCGCCGACACCGCGATCATGTTCGCGTACTCGCCGAGGAAGAACAGCGCGAAGCGCATGCCGCTGTACTCGGTGTGGAAGCCCGCGACCAACTCGGACTCCGCCTCGGGCAGGTCGAACGGATTGCGGTTCGTCTCGGCGACGCCGGCGACCAGATAGATGAAGAACGAGACGATCTGCGGTACGACGTACCAGATCTTCGCGTCGCGCTGCGCCTCGACGATCCCCACCATCGAGAGCGTCCCGGCGAGCATCAACGGTCCGACGATCGCGAGCCCTTGCGGCACCTCGTACGAGATCATCTGCGCCGCCGCCCGCAGGCCACCCATCAGCGAGAACTTGTTGTTCGACGCCCAGCCGCCGAGGATCAAGCCGTACACGCCGATCGTCGCGACCGCGATCACGAACAGCACGCCCGTGTCGACGTCGGTGACGTAGCCCGCGAGACCGCCTGGCGTCGCGGCCGGCGGGCCGACCGGCACGACCGAGAAGATCACCAGCGCGGGGGCGACCACGAGGCAGGGGGCGAGCACGAACGCCCAGCGCACCGCGCGGCTCGGGATCGTGTCCTCCTTGACCAGCAGCTTCATCACGTCGGCGACCGGCTGCAACAGCCCCCAGGGTCCCACCCGGTTCGGGCCGACGCGTACCTGGAGATAGCCGAGCACTTTGCGCTCGGCGAGCACCAGATAGGTGATCAGCGGCAGGATCGCGAGGAACACCAGCCCGAGGATCTTCAACGCGGGCGAGATCGCGTAATAGAACAGCGTGTCCCCCGCCATCTGGCGCAGCGATTCGAGGCCGAACGGCAGCGCCGCCAGGGAGAGCGCGAACGGGCTCGTCGGGATCATCGGGATCATCGGTCGACCTCGCCCAGGACGATGTCGGTCGAGCCGATCAACGCCACCAGATCCGCCACCATGTGGCCGCTCGCGAGATCGGGCAGCGACTGCAGGTTCATGAACGACGGCGGCCGGACGTGGCAGCGGTAGGGGTTCGGCGTGCCGTCGCCCACGATGTAGAAGCCGATCTCCCCCTTCGGCCCTTCGATGCCGTGGTAGATCTCCGCCTTCGGCCCTTTGAGCACGCGCGGGCGCTTGGCCATGATCGGTCCGCCCTCGGTCGCGGCCAGGAGGTCGAGGCACTGGAGGACGATCTTGTTCGCCTCGCGCATCTCGGCCATGCGAACCAGGTAGCGGTCGTAGGTGTCGCCGTTCTTCGCCGTCGGCACGTCGAACTCGACCTCGCCGTACGCCTCGTAAGGGCGCGCCTTGCGCAGGTCGAAGTCGATCCCGCTCGCCCGCAGCATCGGCCCGGTGACCCCCCAATCGAGCGCCGCCTCGGGCGAGAGCACGCCCACGCCCACCGTGCGCCGCTTCCAGATCCGGTTCTCCGTGAGCAGCCCTTCGTACTCGTCGAATGCCGCGGGGAAGTCGAGGCACAGCTGCCGGCACGTATCCACCCAACCGGCCGGCAGGTCGTAGGGCAGGCCGCCGGGGCGCATGCAATTGAGAGTCAAGCGCGCGCCGCAATACTGCTCGAACAGGTCGAGCACCCGCTCCCGCTCGCGGAAGCAGTAGAAGAACGGCGTCATCGCCCCGATGTCGATTGCGTGCGTCGCGAGCCAGACCAGGTGCGAGGAGATCCGCTGCAGCTCGGCGAGGATCGTTCGGATGTAACGAGCCCGCGGCGGCACGGTGAGGCCGACCAGCTTTTCGACCGCGCCCACGTACGCGAGGTTGTTGGTCGCCGCCGCGACGTAGTCCATCCGGTCGGTATGCGGCACGTTCTGGAAGAACGGGTGGAGCTCGAACAGTTTCTCGGTCCCGCGATGCAGGTAGCCGATGATCGGATAGCAACCGACGATCCGCTCTCCCTCGATCTTCAGGTTCAGCCGCAGCACGCCGTGGGTCGCCGGATGCTGCGGCCCGAACGACAGCTCCATCTCTTCGCCGGCGAACAGAGGATCGGCCGACGAATCCCTGGGGGGATCGACCCGAACGCTCATGCGCCCTCCGCTTTCGGAGCGGCCGTTTTGCCGGCGTCGGGATCTTCGGCCACCTTCGGCTTCGGCACCTTCCAGCCGGTGCCGGTGCCGGCAACCGGGCCGGCGGTCTCGCCGTACTGTTCGGGATAGATCGCCGCCCCCGTGTCGATCCCCTCGACGGGGAACTCCTTGCGCAGGGGATGGCCGTTGAAGCCCTCCCAGGTGAGGATGCGCGTCATGTCCGGATGCCCGTCGAAGCGGACGCCGTACATGTCGAACACCTCGCGCTCGGGCCAGCTCGCGCCGCGGTAGACCCCCGTGAGCGTGGGCACCGGCGTCGCCTCGTCGGTCTCGACCTTCAACCGCACGACGCGGTAGGCGTTGCCCGGCGGCACGGCCGCGAGGTGGGCGACGACGTCGAACCGCCGCTCGCGGCTCGGATAGTCGGCGCCGCAGAGGTCGACGATCAACGTGAAGCCATGGTTCTCTTTGAGCTCCCGCGCCACGTCCGCCCAGCGCTCGCGCTCGACGTCGAGGGTGAGGTCGCCGGCAAAGGTACGCGCCGTCCGGATCGCGTCGGGGAGCGCGGATCGCAGCGCCTCGACCAGCGGATCGCCGTCGGCGGCGAGCCACTCCGGCGCGACCGGATCTTTCTCCCACGCCGGCTTGTCCGCGGTAGCCGCCCCGTGCGTCTCGCTCATCGCGCGCTCCCGGCGAGGCCGCCCTTCATCCGGTCGATCTTCCGCTGCAGATGGAGGAGGCCCCAGAGGAGCGCCTCCGGCCGCGGCGGGCAGCCCGGGACGTAGACGTCGACAGGGATCACGCGGTCGACCCCTTGGGTCACCGCGTAGGTTCGGTACGGTCCGCCACAGGTCGCGCAGGCGCCCATCGCGATCGCCCACTTCGGCTCGGGCATCTGGTCCCAGAGGCGCTTGACGATCGGCGCCATCTTCTCGGTCACGGTGCCGGCGACGATCATCAGATCGCTCTGGCGCGGCGTCGCGCGGAAGACCTCGGCGCCGAAGCGCGACATGTCGTGGCGCGGATCGAGCACCGCCATCATCTCGATCGCGCAGCAGGCGAGCCCGAACTGCATCGGCCAGATCGCCGAGCGGCGCGCCCAGTTGAAGATCTTGTCGTAGGTCGTGGTGAGGACGTTGCCCTCGCTCCCGCCCTCGGCGTCCCGGTCGCTCGATAGGCGTAGCCGCCGACCAGGATCGCGAGGAAGACCATCATCTCGACGAACCCGAACAGCGCGAGCTTGTCGAACAGCACCGCCCACGGCAGCAGGAAGACGGTCTCGACGTCGAACACCACGAACAGGACCGCGATCAGATAGTAGCGAACCGAAAACCGGTGGTCGTGCGCGAAGCTCACCACCTCGTTGCCGCACTCGTAGGGATCGAGGTCGGTGTCCTTGCCCCGCCGGTGCCGCAGGAGCCGGGCGACCAGCAGCGTCGACGCCAGGAACAACGCGGCGATCACGACGAAGACGAGGATCGGGAGGTAATTCGCCAATGGTTCTCCTAGAGCCACGAACGTCTCAGGAGGCCGACTCTCCGGACATCTTGCGTCTCAAGCTGGCGGGATTGTGTCTTGGCCTCCAGGGGGTGTCAACGGGCCGGAAAGGTGGGTGCAGAAGCGCCGATTACCCGCTCGGCGGGGTGGGAAACCGTAGACCGCGGGGACCGTCGCGCAACCCGGCCGGCTGTTCCCTGCCGCGGGATCACCGATCCTTCGCGCGGAATCATTGATCCTTCGCCCGGGATCACTGATCCTTCGCGAGGGAACGCTGATCCCGGCCGCGGGAGCGCTGGTCCTTCGCGAGGGATCGCTGATCCCGGCCGCGGGAGCGTTGGTCCTTCGCGAGGGATCGCTGATCCCGGCCGCGGGAGCGTTGGTCCTTCGCGAGGGATCGCTGGTCCCGGCCGCGGGAACGTTGGTCCTTCGCGAGGGATCCCTGATCCCGGCCGTGGGAGCGTTGGTCCTTCGCGAGGGATCGCTGGTCCCGGCCGTGGGAGCGTTGGTCCTTCGCGAGGGATCGCTGATCCCGGCCGCGGGAGCGTTGGTCCTTCGCGAGGGATCGTTGATCCCGGCCGCGGGAGCGCGGCGCGCCGGCCCGATGCCCCGGCAGGGTCAGGGAGCGACGGGGCTCGCGCGGTGCCAGCTCTCCCGCAGCGCCCGCACCTCGGCGAGCAGCTCGCGCGCCGCCGCGATCGCCTCGCGGGCGGCGGCCTCCTGTCGGCCCGGAGCCTCCGCGGGCAACTCGTGATGGACCGCGTCGGGGTCACCCAATCCGGAATCGCGGAGCTGCCGTACGCGGGCCAGGATCGAGTCGCGGATCTCCTCGGCGTTGTCCACGCCCCGGAATTTGCCGACGTGGAGATCCTCCTGGTGTTTCTCGTGCCCCTGGCGCCGCGCGCCTCCCCCGCCCGCGGAATGGACTTCGAGATCGGCGATGCCGAGCAGGCGCTGGATGGGGCCCTGGCGAACCGAGAGGTTCTGGATGTTGGCGAAGCTCATCGTCCGCTCGTTCACCTTCCAGAGCCCTTCGCGGATGCGCAGGCTACGGTCGGTGACGATGTACCAGCGGAGCTGGTAGTCGAGGTGGACCATGAGGAAGGTGAACGGCAGGCTCGCGACGAAGATCGCGACGCCCATCCACTCGAGGAGCTCGAGCAGCTTCTTGGTCGGGAAATGGGGAATGGCCGCGAGCACCGAGATGCCCACCGCGAGGCCGGCGGCCGTCGCGAGCTGCCGGACCAACCAGACCAATAGCTGGTAGCGGTAGAGCCCGGGCGCGCCGCGGAAGACGCGGATCGACTCGTGCGTCCCCGCCGGAGCGTCGGGAGGCGGCGGAACTCTGAGCACCCGCTCGACGAACGCCGTGGCGCGAGAGCGGCGGTCGAGCTCAGACATCGGCGCCTCCTCCCGGTCCACCCGTGGCCCGATCGGGGCGGCCGCCGTGCGCTTCGATCGCGGCGCGCAACGAGCGCACCTCGGCGGCCACCTCGCGCAGCAGCGCGGCGAGGTCGCCCGATTCGGCGCCTTCGGAGAAATCCGGCGACGGGGCGCCGGGGAACGCGGGAACGGACGCGAGGCCCGGAATCGCCCCCGGAGCCGCGCCCTTGGTTCCCCGCATCTTCGAGTAGAGAAAGTCGCGCAGCCGTTCGAACTCGAGGATCCCCTCGATCGTCATCTCGGCTCCCGAGCTGCCGCTCGCGGTCTGGACTTGGATTCGCGCGAGACCGAGCCAGCGCTCGACCAGATTGCTGGTCAGGTGGATGTCCTGGATGCGCGCGTAGGTGAGGTTGATCTCACGCCGGAACAGGATGCCCCAACTCATCGAGATGCCCTGCGCGTCGAAGCGATAGCGCATCGTGTGGTAGCGGAAATAGAGGTACGCGAGCAGGAACGGCATCCCCGGTCCGGCCAGGAACGAGAGCAGGACGTAGTACGGGAACAACCGGGGGTTCGGGCGGTCGATGGCGTAGACGGCTTCGTCGGCGGCGGCGGCGGCGTGCGGGTCCATGGCGTCCTCTGAGGAGGCCCGCAGCATAACGCGCCCCGAGTGGGGGGAAGGCCGCCGCGGAGAGGCCGCGGTGCTCTCTCTATTGGACCCCGACGCCGATCAGGGCGATCGGGATCTCGGGCTCGGCCGGATCGCCGCTGCGGATCGTGACCGTCGCCCGATGGGTCCCGACGGCGACCGGGAGGAATTGGACGACCAGCTCGAACGCCTGCCCCGCGGCGATCGTCCGGCTCACCGGCGTCGCCACGGTGCCGTCGGCGAGCCAGAGATGGAAATGGGGAGAAGCCCCGCCGAGGCCCATCAGAGCCTGGAACGTCGTCCCGAACAGGGTGAGCGTTCCGGCGCCCAGGTTGACGACGCGCAGCCGGCGCGTCGAGCCGCGATGGATCGTCGGCGGCAGACCGGGGGGAAGCGGCGGCTGGAGCGCCTCGATCAGGGTGTCGTTGAACGCGAGCGAGCGCGACTCGACGTAGACGGAGCCGGGACTGACGGCGAAAGCGACCAGTGGCAGCTCGATCAGAGGCCGGAGCGGATCGTTGCTCGAGATCCCGAGGGTTGCCCGATGCGCCGCCGTGCCGCCCGGCTGCGGCTGGAACGCCACGCGGAGGATCGACGTCTGACCGGGCTCGACGCGGGTCGGCGGCGCGACGAGCGAAAAGGCCGCCGCCTCGGTCGGCTCGCCCTCGATCCGCGGCGGTCCGAGCAGAAGAGGCTCCTGGCCATCGTTCGCGATCTCGACCGTCTCCTCCCTGCGGATGCCGATCGAGACGGCACCGAACGACAGCTGCAGATCCGGGCGAAGGCGCAGGCGCGGCTCGAGCGCCGCCGCGGCGATGCCATCCAGACGAACCGCGCTCCTCCGCCCGCCGTCGGCGATCACCTCGATCTCGCCGGAACGAAACCCGGCGGGCGCCCCCGGCTCGAATTCAAGCGGCACGGCGACCGCCGCCCCCGGCTCGAGCACGAGCGGCGCGAGGAAAGCGCCGTCGATCCGCATCTCGGGCGCGCCGGAAACGATCCGCACCGCTTCGATCACCGACGGCGCGCCGCCGACGCTCGTGAGCAGCAGGTTTCGCCGTACCGGCGGCTCCCCGAGCCGGACCGTGCCGAACGACAGGCCGGGAGCCGGAAGGACTTCGAGCGCCGGCACGAGCGGCCGGACGGAGCGGGACCAGAGGTGGAGGACGCCGTCGCGCAGGTAGACCGATTCGATCGCCGGGTGATCCGCGAGCGCCTCGTCCGACCAGCTCTGGAGCGCTTCGAGGAAAAGACCCAGGAAGCCCCCGGGAGCTTGGCCTCGGAGCCCGTCGTTGACCTCCGACGTCGCGACCGCGTCGACGATCGGATCGGCGAGCGGAAGCAGGAAGCCGATGCCCGGAATCACGGCGAGGATCCAGAACAGCGCGCGAAAGCCGCCGTAGTCGACGTCGGCCTCGACCCGTCCCGCCCGAGCCTCGACCTCGCGGACCCACCACCGCACCTTCCCTCGGACCACCGAAGGGGCCAGGGTGACCGAGAAGCTCGACGGCTCGACCGAGAACAGGAAGGCGCCCGGATCCTCGTTGCGCCCGGCGAGGCGCGGGATCTCCATCGTGAAGCGGACGCCTCCTTGCTGTGCGCTCCCCTCCGGATCGTGCGGCTCGAAACCCGCGAGCCGAATGTCCTTGAGGCTGAGGAAGACGATCCGGCCCGGAGAGCCCGAGGGCAGAGCGATCGGCGCGCCGCCGAATCGCTGGACGAACGGCCCCGCGAGGAGATCCCAATCCTCCTGCTCGGTATCGCACGGAGCGGGACGGCCGAGATCGTCGCGCGGCACCTCGCCGCGCGCGACGACCGAGAGCACCGCCGGCAGCCGGATCTCGATCACCGAAAGGCCCGTCCCGGGCTCGACGCCGCGCCGAAAGTGGTAGCGCTGCGAGATGAACCGAAGCCCCGCTCCGGCGGCGCGCTCGTCGAAGACGTCCCAAGCGTTACCGGGCTCGACGACCGTCACGGTGGTGAAGCCCTGATGGAGGGCGATCCCTTGGTTCAAAAGAATGCCGCGCATCGCGACGGGAACGACGCCCTGGTCGAGCCCGCCGCCCAATCCCTCTGCCAGGGAGGCGCCGATCCGCAGCACGGGCTCTGGAAAGCTCGTGATGACGATCTTGTCGATCCCCTCGTCGGGAAAGTCGCGGTTGTCGATCGTGAGCACCGCCAGCGTCGGCAAGGAAGGCAGGCGCCGGATGAGATGAAACAGGAAAGGATGGCTCTCGAGGCTCGGGAGATACGGCGGCAGGCCGAGACCGCCGTCCGGGTAGATCTCGAAATGAAAGCGACGATCTCGAAGGACCGAACCGAGGAGCGCCGGCAATTCGTTGAGGTTCTTGATCCGGTCGCAGTCGAGCGGCACGTGCGGCGCGAAGCCGCCGGTCGGAAGGTCGCTCACGCGGAACGGCGGAAGCGGCCGTCCGAAACGCGCGCTCCCGCCGTCGACCGCTCCGGGCACCACGGCGCCGTCGTCGACGGCCAGGTAGAAGAGGTCGCCGTCGCCGCCGTCGGGGCTTGCCGTGTCTTTGAAAACGACGGCGGGCGCCCCGCCGCGGCGTAGCGCGAGCGCGGGAAAGAAACCGACCGAGCGATCGACGGCGACAGGCTCGTCCTCGATCTCCAACGTGGCGAGATCGATCCGGGCGAGCTGGAGCATGCCGTTCGGATAGGCACACCAGAGCCTACCCGCGCCGTCGAGCGCGATCGATGGCGCCCAGTGGGCGACGCTCAGACCGGAGAGCGTGACCGGCAGCGACTCTTGGAGACGCCGGTCCCCCTCCGGCGCGAGCCGAGAGCCCTGCAAGTCGACCCAGCGCGCGGTCCGCAGCGTCCGTGCGCGAAAGCCCCCCGAGGCGCCGTCTTCCCCCGCCGCGGCCTCGACCGCGACGTGCCAGCGCCACTCCGCGCCCCACTGGGCGAAGACCAGAACGCTCCGCCCGCGGGCGTCGACCGCGAGACGCGGCCAGATGCCGCGGTCGGTCCGGATCCGCCGCCCCTCGACCTCCACTTCGATCGCGACCGGCTGCGCCGTCCAGCCGCTCGCGGCTCTTCGAAGCGAGATCAGATGGGTCTTCTGCCCGAGGTGGGCGGTGGCGGCGATTGCCGCCACCAGACGCGGCACGCCGTCCGGGCCGAAAGCGAGGTCGACGTCGACCACCGGCCGGTCGTCGAGCACGAGCTCCTCGGACCAGCCGCCGTCGTCCTGCCGGTGGAACAGGAGCAGCCGGCTGCGCGGCTCGCGGACGTGCACGCCGTCCGGCCGGATCACCTCCACGTCCGGGGCGACGCCGATCGCGGCGATCGTCGGCTGACCGTCGATCGGGTCGATCGCGAGCGCGAGCCCCGGGCACCAGATGCCGTCGGCGACGATCTCCCGTCCGATCTCGTCGAAACTGCCAAGGGCGAAGAACAGCCGCCCTGCGCGCGCCCGCGGACGAGCGTCTCGCTCGTCGGTGAGCGCCGCGTAGAGATTCTGGATGAAGCCGCCGAGCGTGCTCTGCAGCGCCTGATCCGTCGAGTCCAACGTCGCCGCGACGAACGCCGCTCCGATCCTTTCTCCGTCGAGTGCCACGAGCGGAGCGCGCGGCGAGAGCGAGAGGTTCTCCGGACCGAGCAGCGGCCGGGCGAGCTCGAGCGCGCGGTCGACCGATGGCCGCCGGAGGTCGTCGGGCGGCATCCCTCCGACGAACGAAGCGAGCGACCGGAGCGCGCGTACCGGCTCGGGCGCCGCCGCGTCGATCGGCACCGCGACGAACGGCGCGAGCAGTCGGATCGCGAGTGCCGCCGTCTCGTTCTCGAAATGCGTGGGGTGCAGCAGGTGGCGAAACACCCACCCGTCCCGCTCGGCGGTCGGGCGGAACAGGAAGGGACCGAGCCGCTCGAAGCTCCGCTGCCATGCGGCGAGCGGTTCGACGAGATCGTCGTCGGAGAAGCGCTTGAACTTTACGGAAGTGGTCACGTGCGGCGCCCCGGACTCGGTCAAAGCGAGCGCCGCTCCGAAGGTTCGGTGGGGATCGGTGATCCGCCGCGGCACGATCGCGCGCCGCAGCACGAATTCGCAGACGTGCGGCAGCAGGTCCGGCGCCCGCGCCTCCAGCGCCACCCGGGTCTCCACCTGCGGCAGCGGAATCCCCTCGAAGGCGAACCAGCCGCCGTGCAGCAGGGACGGTGCGGCCGGATCGCTCGGAGCCGGATCGAGCAGGGCCACCTCCCCCTCCGGGTCGAGGACGCGGCCGACGAGCCCCACCGTCTCCCCGTCGACGAGCCCGACCACGCGGCCGAAGCCGTCGGCGGCGAGCTCGGGCGAACGGATCTCGATCCCCGGGCAGCAGGCGCAGAAGGTCGAGAACGACCGCACCCGTACCGTCAGGGTCGAGGCCTCCCGGTCGATCCGCACCGGCCGCAGCTCGCGGTAAACGGTCCGGGCCTCGTCCAGCTGCAGCACCACCGCCTCGTCCGCGCGGCGGCCGGCCGCGGCGAGGTCCGCGGCGTCGAACGGCACGGTCACCTCGGCCGGCGCCGCGAGCTTCGCCGCCGCATGGACGTGGAGCGGCGTCCCGACCCGCACCTGGCGGCGGAACAGGGGCGGCAGGTCGTCCCCCCCCGGGGCGCGGAGCGACACCGCGGCTCCCGGGGGGAGCGAGCGTGCCTCGAGCGCGACCGCGGCGAGCCCGAGCCGAAACGTCGCGGTCTCCCCCACAGGAGGCGCCTTGAAAGTTTGCGCCGGCACGTCGTCGTCGAGCCGGAGGGCGAGGACGTCGCCCGGCGCCTTCGCCACGGGCAGCGCGTCGAGGTCGAGGTCGAGGACCAGGCGGGTCGCGACGCCGGCCGAGACCGAGAGGTCGACCGCGAAGGTCGACTCCCCGACGGCGAGGGGGACCGGCTGGTCCTTCTGGTCGACCGTGGTGAGGGTGAGCTCGGCGAGGCCGACGGTGAGCTTGCCGTACTCGCCGGCCGGGATCGGGAGCCGGAACTCGAAAGGCGACGCATCCCGACCGTCGATCGCGATGCGCCGCGCAAAGAGTGGCGAGGCGCCGTCCGAAGCCCCCACGACCAGCTTCGTCAGCAAGCCGCGGACGGCGGCCACCTTCTCCCCCCGCTTCGCCCGAACCGAAAAGACCAGCGTCCCTTCCGCCCCCGCCTCGTCCGCCATGGTTCGCTCCCCTCGGCGGCCGTCCGGTCCGCCACCTTCGCAGTTCTCCGGTTCAGGCGAACGAGGGGGCGCGGCGTTACAGCGGATTTCAGGCGGACGCGGCGCGGCCGAGCGCGGCGAGCGGGATCACCCCGGCCGAGGTCGAGTCGCCCGTCGCCGCCCGCCGGTGGTAGTCGATCTGCCCGAGATGGAAGGTGAGGTGCATCGCGAGGTGGACGAGGAAGAGGCGGGTGGAGATCGCCCGGCCGCCGAGCGGATCGGCGAAATCGGCGTCGAGGGCGTCCTTCAGGTCGTTCGCGTCACGCTCGCGGAGGGCGTCGAGGGCGGCCTGAACCTCTCGGCGCGCGGCGGCGATCCGGTCGAGCACCTCGGCCCGCGGCAGGTCGCGCGCCGAGAACTCGAGCGGCCGGTCCCGGACGTAGCCGCTGCCGCCGAGGACCGCGCCGACGTAATGGCGGAGGTTCCCCGCCAGATGGAGCGCCAGGGTGCCGCCGCGGTTCGGCAGTCCGGGGATCTCGGCCCAAAGCGAGCCGTCGTCCGGGTAGAGCTCGATCTCGCGGCGGAGGCCGTCGAGATCGCGAAGG
This sequence comes from Thermoanaerobaculia bacterium, assembly GCA_044226625.1. Lineage (GTDB taxonomy): Bacteria > Acidobacteriota > Thermoanaerobaculia > Multivoradales > UBA5704 > DASYKS01. Next base: position 29,631 of record JBGAGQ010000038.1, on the reverse strand, counting down.
AAGAGGGTGGAGAGGTCTTGGATCAGGGCCCTGTCGGACATCGCGTCTCCTCGGTCGTTTCGGTCGAAATCCTGGAAGCCCAACGGTCCGACCCGCTCGGCGTATTCCACGGCTCGCGAGGAGGCGGTGAGGGAATCGGCCGCCGCCCGTCGTTCGGGGTGATGACGTCGCCGTTCGAGCTTCGGTTTCGATTCTCGGTAGCGCGACGGCGCAACGACCGAACCTCAAGACAAGGAGATGGACATGGCCCCATACCGCACCGCCCGATTCCCCCGACTCGCTTCGTCGTTCTTCGCTCCGCTCGTCGCTCTCGCCATGCTCGCCTCGCCAACCGCCGCGCGCGCCGTCTGCAACGACGGCGTCGTCGACGCCGGCGAAGTCTGCGTCGCCCCCCCGGTTTCGATCTGGTCTCCGGGCACGCCCCTGGTCGCCGTGATCGCGGCCGACCTCAACGCCGACGGCATTCTCGACGTCGCGGCCGCCACCGCCACCCAGAGCTTCGTGCGCCTGGGCACCGGCGCGGGGTTCGGCGCCTGGACGTTCCGCACCTACGTCGGCGTCTCCTTCCGCGACGTCGCGGCCGGCGATTTCGACGGCGACGGCGACCTCGATCTCGCGCTCGCCGACGCGTTGGGCAATCAGGTGCTCGTGCGCACCAATCAGGGCGGCACGAACTTCACGACCGGCATCAACTTTCCCGTCGGGGTGCAGCCGGTGCGCGTGCTCGCGGCACGTTTGAACGCCGACGCTCGCGCCGACTTCGTCGCGCTCAATCTCGGCAGCCATACGGCGACCGTGCGCCTCGCGGTGGCCGGCGGCTTCGCCGCGGGCGTCAACTATGCCGTCGGCGACACCGACGACATCGCGCTCGGCGACTGCGACGCCTCCGGGCGGGCCGATCTCCTCTACTACACCGGCCAGGGGACGGCGACGCTCCTCATGGCCCGCCGCAACAACGGCGCCGGGGGTTTGAGCGCGCCGGTCGGTTCGTCGCTGCCGCTGTTCGATCCGATGGTCGGCCCGATGGAGCCGCAGGCGATCGCCTCGGGCGACCTCGACGGCGACGGGCTGGCGGACGCGACGGTGGCCTCCTCGTGGTCGCGGCTCGCCCCGGCGACCAGCAACGGGCTTTGCGGCTTCACTTCTCACCCCTATGGGCTCACCTGGGCCTGGACCTTCCGCATCCGAGGCGTCGATTTCGACGAGAACGGCGACCTCGACATCGCGGCGCCGCACGGTATCGGCACCCGCTACAGCCTGGCGTTCGGCAACGGCGCTGGGAGCTTCCTGCCCTACGACGACACGGTGCTGCCGAATCCGGGGGTTTACGACCTGGCGTTCGGCGACTGGAACGGCGACGGCTTCGGCGACGTGCTGATCGCGGGCAACACCGACCTGCTCTACCAGCGCGGCACCCCGTAATCGGCCGGCCGGATCCAACCCTCCGTCCGCCGCCGTGAGGGAAACCTCGATCGTCTTGCGCACTCTCCCATGAACCGGTCCCCGGGCTCGGACGTCGATCGTCCGGGCCTTTGCCTTCACGGGACCTCGAGAAGGAGCGAGACGATGAGAAGCACAAGGAAAACCCGAGCCCGGGCCTTCGCCCTGGCGGCCGCGGGGATCGTCGCGATGGCCGTCGCGTCGCGCCCCGCCCAAGCGCTCACCCTGATCCGAGCCGGCCTCGACGACTTGGTGGCGGCCAACGCCACGGTGGTCGTCGCGACGGTCGAAGGCGCCAAGTCGTACTGGAATCGCGACGCGAGCTTCATCCTTACCGACTACCGGCTGCGGGCCACCAAGGTGCTCAAAGGCCGGGTGGACGGGGAGCTGGCGCTCACGCTGATGGGCGGCACCGCCGGCGACATGACGACGCTGATCCCGGGGGGCGCGGCGCTCGAGGCTGGCCGCAGCTACCTCCTCTTCCTGCGCGACGAGCCGCTGCCCGGCACCGAAGCGGTGACCACGGTCGCGGAGCACTGCCAGGGGGTGTTCGACCTCGAGGATCGCGACGGCGTCCTCTGGGCGACCAGCCAGGCCGCGGGCGAGGCGTTGATCCCAGACGAGGAAGATCCGAAAGACGGCGTCGACGTGCCCGGGGGCATCAAGGGGATGAGCCTCGACGAGCTCACCCGGTCGATCGAAGAACTGGTCCGGCAGGGAGGTGACAAGTGAGCGCGCGTCGAGCGCGGGTTTCGACCGTCGCTTCGGCGGCGTTCGCCGTCGTCCTCCTCGGCGGGTTCGCCGATTCCGCGCACGCCTTCCGCATGATCCAGAACACGACCGTGGGAACGGTCACCGCGGGAGCCGCGGTCCCCTGCGACGACCCCGGCGGATTCACCCATTGGGGCATCCGCAACCTCGTCTGGCGGATCAATCCCACGAACGAGGGAGGCGGCGCGGGAGGCGGCGTCGACTACGCGATCAACCAATGGAACGGCGTCTCCGGCTCCGACTACCACCTCGCGCGCGGCAGCTCGACCAACGCGGGCTTCACCACCGACGGCCGGAACACGATGATCTGGGCCTCGGGCAACGGCTGCACGGGGACGTGCCTCGCGCTCACGGCGCTCACGCTCCAGGCGGGACAGGTGATCGTCGAGACCGACATCACCTTCAACACGAACGTCAACTGGACCACCAGCAACACCAATTTCGACATCCGCAGCGTCGCCGCCCACGAGCTCGGGCACTCGCTCGGCATCCACCACACGAACATCAATCCGATCTTCAACCGGCCGACCATGCGGGCCACCTACTTCGACAACGCGCGGACGCTCGAGAACGACGACAAGGACGCGCTGCGCTGCTCGGTGAACCGCTACCCCGACAACTGCACGAACCCCTGCCCGACCGGCGGCGTGTACGACGGTGCGAACTGCTACATGTGGTCGGTGCCGGGCAACGATCCGTTCATCTGGAACGGCGCGTTCTATTACGAGCCGGTTTGGCATCCGAACGGTCCCTGCCCGCACAAGGTGTGGGACATGTTCAACAACACCAGCATCCAGCCCTGGTACGACGGCGCCAACTGCTACATCGCCTCGGCCAACGGCGGTCCGAACCCGTTCCTCTGGGGCGGCAACTACTACATCTCGGCCGTCGCCGGCCCGAACCACTGCCCCTGGGGCGGCACCTACGACGGCGCCAACTGCTACATGTTCACCTGGCCCGGGGTCACCCCGTTCGTCTGGAACGAAAACATGTATTACAACTCCCTCTGGCACCCGGACGGTCTCTGCCCGCACGAGGCGTACAACAACTGGACCGGGGCGAGCATCCAGCCCTGGTACGACGGCGCCCACTGCGTCGTCCAGCTCGGACCGGGCGGGAACCAACTGCCTTTCCTCTGGGGGAACAACTACTACCTGTCGCCGGTCTGCCGGCCGTAAGAAGGCCCGTCGAAGCGCCCGGCCCACGGCTCCCCTCGAGCCGTGGGCCCCACGACCTCCCGAATCGACGAATCCGGAACGCCCGCCTCGAAGACGCCGAGGCAGGGATCGGCGCCCCGCTCTGTTACGATCCCGCCTCCATGCTCACCCGCGGGCTCGCCAAGTCGCGCTATCTGGTCTTGATCGCGGTCGCCGGCTCGTTCCTGGCCGCGACCAGCCTGCTGATCTACGGTCTGGTGGAAATCGGCCGCCTGGTTTTCGACCTGCTGTCCGGAGCTGCACCGGTCAAGGCCAAGACGTTGATGATCGCGTGCATCGAGACGGTCGACCTGTTCCTGCTCGGGACCGTCGTCCTGATCATCGCCCTCGGCCTCTACGAGCTGTTCATCGACGACAAGCTCGACCTGCCGGAGTGGCTTGAGATCCGCCACCTCGACGACCTCAAGAGCAAGCTCACGAGCGTCGTGATCGTCGTCCTCGCCGTCCTGTTCCTCGGCCAGATCGCCGGTTGGGACGGCCAGCGGAATCTGCTCCCCTACGGCGCGGCGATCGCGCTGGTGATCGCCGCCCTCACCTGGTTCCTGCGGATCAAGCCCAAAGCGAAGAAGGAGCCGGTCGACGAGGTCTGACCTCGCGCCCGGCTCCTCGGTCTCGCTCGCTCCGTCTCACTCGGTCCGGAGGGCCACCATCGGCTGGATGCGCGCCGCCCGGCTCGCCGGCAGATAGCAGGCGACCAGCGAGACGAGAGCGAGCAGCGCGGGCGTCGCCACCAGGACGAACGGATCGGCGAAGCTCACCTCGTAGAGCATTCCGGCGACCACCTTGCCCAGGGCGAGCGACAGGAGCAGGCCGACCCCCGAGCCGATCGCCGCGAGCAGGAGCCCCTCGCGCAGGATCAGCCGCAAGGCGTCCCCCGCGCTCGCGCCGATCGCCATGCGGATGCCGATCTCGCGCGTCCGCCGGGCGACCGTATAGGCGCGTACCCCGTAGAGGCCGACCGCGGCGAGCAGGAGCGCCACCGCTCCGAACAGCGAGAACATGCGCGCGGCGGTGCGGACGATCCAGTAGTCGATGCTCTTCTCGAGATGGCTCCGGAGGGTCTGGAACGCGAGCACCGGCATGCGCGGGTCGGCCGCCCGGACCTCTCGCCGCACCGCTTCGAGCAGGAGCTTCTCGCCCCCAGCGCCCAGCGCCGCGGTCTTCAGGTGGAGGCTCACGTTCGACTGCGTCTCCTGCCCGAATGGCACGTAGAGCCAAGGCGAAGGACGGCTCGCGATCACGTGCGCGCGGACGTTGCCGACGATTCCCACCACCTCGAGCTCGGTCGGCGGCTCGCTCCCCTCGGAGCTCACGAGCCGCAGGCGTTGACCGAGCGCCTCCCCCTTGGGCCATAGCCGATCGGCGGCGAGCTGGTCGATCACCGCGACGCCGATCGAGGAGCCGCTCCGGTTCGTCGTGTCGGCGACGCCGAATTCCCGTCCGCGCAGCACGGGGATGCCCATTGTCGCGAAGTACCCCTCCCCGACGACGTTGAATTCGCACTCCACCAGGCGGTCTTTCTTCGCCGGATCCTTGGCGTCGGCGATCGGATCGCTCGCCCGCTGGATCGTCCGGCCCAGGGAGACCGCGCCGAACGGCACCGTCGCGGCGAGGCTCGCCGATTCGACCCCCGGAACCGTACGCAGCCGCGCCAGCAGCTCCCGGGTCGCCTGCTCCCCCTGCGCCTTGCCGTAGCCGGCGAGGCTCGGATCGACCTCGACGATCACCCCGCGGTCGGTGCGGAAGCCGGGATCGGCCTTCGCGGTCTCGCCCGCGCTGCGGATGAACAGGCCGGCGACCGACAGGAGCATCAGCGAGAGCGAGAGCTGACCGACCACCAAAAGGTTTCGCCGCGACAGGAGACGGCGGTCCTTGCCCCCTTCGGCGCCGGTCTTCTCGTCGGACTTGAGCTGGGAGGTCACGTTCGGGCGCGATAGGTTCCAGGATGGCGCGAGGCTGAACAGAACCGTGGACAGGACGCAGAACGCGAGCGTCGCCGCGAGGACGCGCGGATCGGGCGCGGCGGAGAAGGCGAGCTGGACCGGCGCGATCGAGGCGAGCGAACGGACCAGGAGCGTCGTACCCCAGGAGGCGAACACGAGCCCCACGGCCCCGCCCGCTAGGGCGAGCACCAGCCCTTCGGTCAGCCCTTGGCCGATGATCCGGGAGCGGCCGGCACCGAGCGCCAGACGGATCGCCATCTCCTTCTTCCGCGCGCTGCCCCGCGCAAGGATCATGTTGGCGACGTTCAACGAGGCGATCAGCAGCACGATCCCGGAGAGGAAGAGCAGGACCAGCGACGGCACCCGCATCTCGCCGTCGTCGGTCGGATGGGTGGAGACGCTCATGCGCGACAGCGGCCGAACCACCAGCGATTGGTCGCGGTCGTCTTGCGTCGGCTTGTCCATCCCCGCCCAGGTGGCGGCGAGCTTCTGGTCCGCGGCCTCGAGCCCGAGGCCGTCGCGCAGCCGGCCGATCACGATCAGCGCGCGGTTCTCCCGCGCGGCGAGCGCCTGGCCCCGGCCGTCGAAATCGTTGATCGCCGACTCGTACATCCCCAGCGGAAGGAACAGATCGGAGGCCACGAGCGCCGTCGTCCCGGTGAACCCCTTGGCGGTGACGCCGACGATCGTGTGCACCCGCCCGTTGATCCGCAGCGTCTTGCCGACCAACGCGGGGTCGGAGCCGCTCTTTTCCCAGAACGGGTAGGAGACGATCACGACCGGAATGGCGCTCCCCGGCCGCTCCTCCTCCGCGGTGAACACGCGCCCCCGGGAAAGAGGCGCGCCGAGCGTCGCGAAGTAGTTCGACGAGACGAGGTCCGCGAACAGGCGGCGCGTGGTATCCCCTTCGGCGAGACCGACCATCGCCATGTTGTGCGCGGCCAGATCGGAGAACGCCTGGTTCGCGGAGCGGATTCCGACGAACTCGGGATAGGAGAAAGCCCTATAGGTGTCGGGCAGCTTGACGTTCTTGCTGTAGAGGCCGACCACCCGCTCAGGATCGCGGATCATCAGCGGCTTGAACAAGAAGGCGTTCACCAGGCTGAACATCGCCGAGTTGGCGCCGATCCCCAGAGCGAGAACGAGGATCGCCAGGGCGGAAAAACCGGGGCGTTGCGCGAGGAGCCGGACGCCGTGTCGGAAGGTGTGAACGATGGATCGCATGGTCTGCCCTCCTCTCGCCCTGTACGCGGGAAGGCTTGGAATGTTACGCGGGCCGCCGCGCCGGTCGATGGGCGGAGGCAGGGTGCCGACGGGCCCCGCGCCTAGCGCCCCGCGTCCGTATCGGCTACACTCCCGCCGGAACTGAGCCGCGGGAGTAACTCAGGGGTAGAGTCACAGCCTTCCAAGCTGTTGGTCGCGGGTTCGAATCCCGTCTCCCGCTCCATCGCTCGTTCCACCCCTCGCGGTACCCGCCCTCGTTGCGCTCGACCGAACCCCGTCGCATATATAGTTAACATTCGATTCACAAGTTCCGCTTTCCCGGGGCGCTGGGCACCGCTTCGTTCCAACCCTGCCAGGCACCGCCGGAGGCCCGTCCGGGCGCCGCGACCTCGTGGATCCATCCAGAAGGACGTAGGAAGAATTCGGATGGAAAAAGCAAAGTAAAAATTTCGCTTCGATCACCGGGCATTTACCTTGCAGTCCGACCCTGCCGTCGTCGGCATTTGGGCTGGCAGGCACTCCAAGGAGAACACATCATGCCCGAAAACAAAGAACAACGATCGCAAGAAGACCGGCACCTCCAAGAGCGGCGGTCAGGACGAACGCCAGTCCGGAAGTGAGAAGGATTCGTCCTCGCGCCGCTCGGAATCGGGCCGCGGGGACACCGATCGCGGCTCTTCCTCCGGCTCGTCCTCCGGCTCCCGCAGCAACCGCTAGGTCCGCTTCGAGCCCCGTGGGGCCGGGCGGGATCGTTCCGTCCGGACCCACGGGTCCCCCCTCACGGAACCGATCGGAACTTTTCAGTTGCCGGAAACGAAAAGCGGCAAAAGATGCGGACGCCGCGAACGAATGGAGAGAGGCTTCACATGGCGAAGAGCCCGGAGAAGAAAAAGGCTTTGCAGTCCGAGAGCGGAGAACCGGCCGCGCGGAAAGGGATCGAGATCGATCCCCTCGCGTCGGCGTTTCCGTTCAACCGAGACAAGATCGACGAGATCGGCGACCGCGGCGCGAAGCCCGGACGGACCGCCTCTCCTCCGGATCCGGCGGTGTTGGCGAGCACCTCGAGCGAAGACAAGAGCGGTTCGGCCAAAGCGGGCTCGCCTGCGACAGTCGGCTTCAACACGACCGACGCCGCGTTGGAGCGTGTTCGCGTCGACTCGACGGGACAACCGCTCACCACGAATTTCGCGCAGCCGATTTCCGACAACCAGAACTCGTTGAAGGCGGGTCTGCGCGGACCGGTCCTTTGGGAAGACTTCGTCCTGCGCGAGAAGATCACCCACTTCGACCACGAGCGCATTCCCGAGCGGATCGTCCACGCCCGCGGTTCGGGAGCGCACGGCTACTTCGAGTGCTATCGCTCGCTCGCGAAATACACCCGCGCCGCCTTCCTGTCCGCCGAGGGTCTTCGCACGCCGGTGTTCGTGCGGTTTTCAACCGTCGCGGGAGAACGGGGCTCCACCGATACGCCGCGCGACGTCCGCGGCTTCGCCACGAAGTTCTATACCCAAGAGGGAAACTTCGACTTGGTGGGCAACAACATCCCGGTCTTCTTCATCCAGGATGCGATGAAGTTTCCCGACCTCGTCCACGCGCTCAAACCGGAGCCGCACCAGGGGATCCCGCAGGCCGCGAGCGCGCACGACACCTTCTGGGATTTCGTTTCGTTGATGCCCGAATCGACGCACATGTTGATGTGGGTGATGTCAGATCGCGCCCTGCCGCGCAGCTATCGCACCATGCAGGGCTTCGGTGTCCACACGTTCCGTCTGGTGAACGCTCGCGGCGCCTCGCGCTTCGTCAAGTTCCATTGGACGCCCACGGCGGGAACCCACTCGCTCGACTGGGATGAGGCGGTCAAGATCTCGGGCGCCGATCCCGATTTCAATCGCCGCGAGCTCTGGGATTCGATCGAGGCGGGAATCTATCCGGAGTACGAGCTCGGCCTGCAGATCTTCACCGAGGAACAGGCCGACCAGTTCGCGTTCGACGTTCTGGACGCAACCAAGATCGTTCCGGAAGAGCTCGTTCCCGTGATCCCGGTCGGCCGCATGGTCCTCGATCGCAACCCCGACAACTTCTTCGCCGAGACCGAGCAGGTCGCTTTCGGCGTGCAGAACCTCGTCCCCGGCATCGAGTTTTCGAACGATCCGCTGCTCGCGGGGCGGATCCATTCGTACTTCGACACCCAGCTGTCACGCCTGGGCGGGCCGAACTTCCACGAGGTTCCGATCAACTCACCCGTCGCCCAGGCGCACAACAACCAGCGTGACGGCATGCACCGTCAGGCGATCCATCGCGGCCGCGTGGCGTACGAGCCGAACTCGCTCGGCGGCGGCTGTCCGTTCCAGATGGGCAAGGGCGGATTCGTCACGTTTCCGGAGCCGGTGGTCGGCGACAAGGTGCGCGGCAAGCCGGAGAAGTTCGCCGACCACTATTCGCAGGCGACCCTGTTTTGGAACAGCCAGACGGCGTACGAGCGGGCCCATATCATCCGCGGCTTCCGGTTCGAGCTGACGAAGGTGCAGGTGCCGGCGATCCGGGAGCGGACGGTCTCCATGCTGCGCAACGTCTCGGACGAGCTGGCCCAGGCGGTCGCCGACGGGCTCGGAATTCCGCTCCCCAAGCCGATGCCGCGCCTGATCGACCCGCCCGCGACGGAGGTCGAACGCTCGCCCGCCCTCTCCCTCACGTTCCGACCCGGGGACGGTGGAATCCGGGGGCGCAAGGTCGCGATCTTGGTCGGTCCGCAGTCGCAGGGCCGGACGGTGACCCGAATTCGCGAGAGCCTCTCCCGGGGTGGAGCGATCACTCGACTGGTCGGCTTCCGCCTGGGTACCGTCACGACGGCGGACGGCAGCATGCTCGCGGCCGACGCGACGCTGGAAACCATGCCTTCGGTCCTCTTCGACGCGGTCGTGGTGGCCGGCGGCGAGACGAACGGACCGGCTTCTCTGCCGGTGATCGAGTTTCTCAAGGACCAATACCGCCACTGCAAAGCGATCCTGGTCGCGGGCGGCGGGGAGGACGTCGCCGCGCGGGCCGAGATCCCGACCGACGACGCGTCCGATTGGGCCATCGCGCGCGACCTCGACGGATTCATCGCCGCGGTGGGTAGACATCGCAACTGGGACCGGGCGGTTCCTCGCTGAGCAGGCGCCCTTCACCTTCACGCGCCGGCAAGCGTTTCGGCGAGGAGTCTTAGATGTTCGACTATCTGATCGTAGGAGCGGGGTTCGCCGGGAGCGTCTTGGCGGAGCGCCTCGCGCGGGGCTCGGGCCTCAAGGTCCTCTTGGTCGACCGCAGGCCGCACATCGGCGGCAACGCGTATGACCACTACGACGAGGCGGGAATCCTCGTCCATCGGTACGGGCCCCACATCTTCCACACCAATTCCACGGAGGTGTTCGAGTATCTCTCCGGCTTCACGGCCTGGCGTCCGTACGAGCATCGCGTCAAGGCGAGCGTCGACGGTCAGCTGGTCCCGATCCCGATCAACCTCGACACGATCAACCACCTCTACGGACTGCGACTCTCCAGTAGCGAGCTGGAGAGTTTCTTCGCCACGCTCGCCGAGCCTCGCGAGGCGATCCGAACCTCCGAGGACGTCGTGGTCTCGCGCGTCGGCCGCGAGCTCTACGAGAAGTTCTTCCGCGGCTACACGCGCAAGCAGTGGGGCCTCGATCCTTCGGAGCTCGACGCCTCGGTCACGGCCCGGGTCCCGGTCCGGCTCAACCGCGACGACCGGTACTTCACCGACCGCTATCAGGCGATGCCGTTGCACGGCTATACCCGGATGTTCGAGAACATGCTCGACCACGCCAACATCAAGGTTCTCCTGAATTGCGACTATCGGGAGATCGACGGCGTGATCCCCTATCGGCGGATGATCTATACCGGGCCGATCGACGAGTTCTTCGACATGCGGTACGGCAAGCTTCCCTACCGGACCCTCCGCTTCGTCCACGAAACCTGGTCGGAAGCGCAGGCGCAGCCCGCCGCGGTGATCAACTATCCGAACGAGCATCCCTACACCCGCGTGACCGAGTTCAAGTACCTCACCGGACAGCGCCACGCCAAGACCAGCGTGGTCTACGAATACCCGGAAGACGAAGGCGATCCCTACTACCCGGTTCCGCGCCGGGAGAACACGGAGATCTACCAGAAGTACCAGGCGCTCGCCGAGGCGACGCCGAACGTCATGTTCTCGGGGCGCCTCGCGACCTACCGCTACTACAACATGGATCAGGTCGTGGCCCAGTCGCTCACGCTCTACGGCAAGATCTGCGGCCGTCGGCGCGCCGAGGCGACGCGAGCGAACCTCCCGATCCCCTCTCTTCTGCCGGCCGCGGTGGTGGAACGGGTGGCCTAAGGTGTCAAACGCGATTTCCCATGCGACGACCGCCAGTGCCTTGAAAAGCTTCTGGGTGGGCGGGTTCGAGGCGTCGTGCCATCGATTGGGCGGCGGCCGGCGCCTCGACCTGGTGGCGGCCACCCGCCACGACCGGTTCGCCGCGGCGGATTATCGACGCCTCGTCGCCCACGGCTTTTCGGCCGCCCGAGATTCGGTCTCGTGGCCTCGCGCAGCGAGGACACCCTTCGGTTTCGACCTCTCGGCGCTGCGGTCTCGCGTAGTCGCCGCGAGAGAGACCGGAGTCCAGGTGATCTGGGACCTCTGCCATTTCGGTTGGCCCGACGGGCTCGATCTCTGGAGCGGGGATTTCGTCCGCGCCTTCGCCCGGTACGCGCGGGCGGTGGCGCGGGTCCTCGCCGACGAAACCGACGAGCCGCCGATCTATACCCCCGTCAACGAGATCTCCTACTGGGGCTGGGCGGGTGGCGACGCCGCCTGCATGAATCCTTTCGGCTTCCAGCGCGGACGTGAGCTCAAGAGGCAGCTGGTGCGCGCAGCCTTGGCCGCGATCGATGCGGTGCGGGAGGTCGATTCGGCCGCGCGCATCCTCCATTGCGAGCCGCTGATCCACGTTGCCGCTCCCACCGAGCTACCGGAGGACGTTGACGCGGCCGCCGGTTTTCGCCGAGCCCAGTTCGAAGCGCTGGACGCGATCTCCGGACGCCTCTGGCCCGAGCTCGGCGGTAACGAACGCTGTATCGATTGGGTCGGGGTGAACTTCTACCCGCACAACCAGTGGGTCCTCGGAGGTCGCCAGCTCGATCCCGGAGAGCCGCACTACCGGTCCCTCCGTCGGCTGCTCGCGAACGTCCACTCGCGCTATGGCCGGCGCTTGGTCCTCACCGAGACCGGGGCGGAAGGGGACCGCCGCGCGAGCTGGCTCGCCTACGTCGGCGACGAGGTCCGAGCTGCGATGCGCCGGGGAATCCCGATCGACGGGATCTGCCTCTACCCGATCCTCGACTATCCCGGCTGGGACGACGACCGATCTTGCCGGACCGGCCTCTGGGGCACCGCCGACGATCGAGGGCATCGAGAGCTCTACGAGCCGCTCGCCCTCGAGGTCGCTCGCCAACAAGCCCTGTTCGCCGACGAAAGCCTTCTCTCCCCGCTCCCCTCGGTTCCTGCCGAGTCACCCTACGAATCGATCTTTCATTCCGCCCAGGAGGATCGTCATGCACACATCGGCTGAGCTCCACCGCTCCAACGGCAGTGCGGTTGCGATCGAGCGCGACCTCGTCGCCCTGTCTCACCTCCGTTGGGATTTCGTCACCCAACGCCCGCAACATCTGATGACCCGCTGTGCTCGAGAACGCCGCGTCCTTTTCGTCGAGGAGCCGCTCTGGCATGACGACGGTTCCGCTCCGCGTCTCGAGACGAGCCCGCGGCCCGAAGGGGTTACCGTCGCCGTCCCCCACCTCCCCGACACGCTCTGCCGCGACTTCGACGCCGCCGATCGCGCGATCGCCGATCTGCTCGCCGAGTTTGCGAGGGAACATGCCATCTCGCGGCCGATCCTCTGGACCTGGACACCGATGGCGCTCCCCTGGGCCACCGGGCTCGAGCCGGAGGTCGTGGTCTACGACTGCATGGACGAGCTCTCGCTCTTCGCCGGCGCTCCGATCGAGCTCCTGGAAAGGGAGCAGAGGCTTCTCTCGTGCGCCGACCTCGTGTTCGCGGGCGGGCCTTCGATGTTCGAGGCGAAGCGTCGCCGGCATTCCTCCGTCCATCTGTTTCCGAGCAGCATCGACGCGCAGCATTTCGGCCGGGCGCGCGCGCTCGAAGGGGCGGCCGAGCCGGCCGACCAGGCGACGATCCCGCGGCCTCGACTCGGCTTCTTCGGCGTCATCGACGAGCGCTTCGACCGCGATCTGATCGGCGATCTCGCCGCCGCCAATCCGCAGTGGCAGGTGGTGCTGATCGGACCCGTGGTGAAGATCGATCCCTCGACACTGCCGCGGGCCGCGAACATCCATTATCTGGGCGCCAAGCCCTATGCCGAGCTGCCCGCCTACCTCGCCGGGTGGGATGTCGCGCTGCTTCCCTTCGCCGCCAACGAATCCACCCGTTTCATCAGCCCGACGAAGACGCCGGAGTATCTCGCCGGCGGCCGACGCGTCGTCTCGACGCCGGTGCGCGACGTCGTGGACACCTACGGACGGCGAGGCCTGGTCGAGATCGGGCTCGATGCCGGCGAGTTCGCCGAGGCGATCGAACGATGCCTCGCCGACCGCGATCGGGAGAACTGGCTCGCCCAGGTCGACCGTCATCTCGCCGGGAGCTCCTGGGACGAGACGTGGCGACGCATGTCGGCCTTGATCGATGCGAAATCCCGCCTCTGGCCGGTCGGCTCGATCCCGGCGCTCGGCGTCCCACGGGCCGCATAAACCGCGTCGCAGAGCCGGAAGAGGAGGGGTCGTCCTCGGCATGTCCCTCGCCGTGAGCTTCGCCCAGCTCGCCCTTTGGGTCGGGATGTACGGAGCTCCGGCCCCGTCGCCGGTGGATCCCCGCTTCTCCGAGACGTTCGTGGTGTCCGGCTCGCGCGACGAGGTACGGGTGGTCGACGAGGCGGCTTCGACTACCGTCCTCGACTCCGAGACGATCGCGCGATCGTCCGTTCCGACCCTCGATGAGCAGCTTCGTCAGGTGCCGGGGCTCAGTCTCCTGCGCCGCTCCAGCAGCCTTTCGGCGCACCCGACCTCCCAGGGGATCTCCCTGCGCGGTCTGGGCGCGAGCGGAGCGAGCCGCACGCTGGTGCTTCTCGAAGGGTCGCCCCTCAACGATCCGTTCGGTGGCTGGGTCTACTGGAACCGAGTGCCGCCGCTCGCGCTCGAGAAGGTAGAGATCGCTCGCGGCTCCCTCTCCCAATGGTTCGGCAGCGCCGCGATGGGAGGCGTCATCCAGCTCCTTCCCCGCCTGCCGGAGCCGGCGTCGGTGTTGGGATCGATCGCCTTCGGGGATCGAGGAACCCGAGATGCTCAAGTCTTCGCCGCCGATCGCTCCAACGGCGGGCGTCCCTGGAGCTGGAGCCTGGCCGGCCGCGCGTTCGAAACGGATGGCTTCTTCGTCCTCTCGCCCACGGACCGCGGTGCGGTCGATCGACCGGCGGGGGTCGATTTCGACACTCTCTACGGCATCCTGCGGATCGGCGGCTATCACGTCAGCCTGAACGCCTTTCAGGAGCGGCGGAACAACGGCACCGCCCTCCAGCGGAATGAGACGCGGCTCGGCTCGGTCGCCGGCGGATTCGACGGCTCCCGCTGGCGGTGGGACGTCTACGGACAGAGGCAACGTTTCGACAGCACGTTCTCGCGCGTCCTTCCGAACCGAAAGGAAGAATTCCTCACGGCAGAACAGGACGTCCGCCTCGAGGATTGGGGCGGCTCGGCCTCCCGACGGTTTGAGGGAGGCGCGCTGATCGGCGGCGATCTGCGCCGCACGTCCTGGACCGAGCGGCGCCAGACCTTCGGCGGGATTTACTTTCAAGACACCTGGAGCCCGACCTCAAGGTTGGATTTCAGCTGGGGAGCTCGGCTCGACGGCTGGCGCAGCGAGGAGATCCTATCGAGCTTCAATCCGCGGCTTGGCCTGGTCTACAGGGCGTCCGAGTCCGTCCTCCTTCGAGCGTCGGCCTATAGGGGCTTTCGAGCGCCGACGCTCAACGAGCTTTACCGCCCCTTTCGCGTCGGCAACGTCGAGACCCTGAACAATCCCGACCTCGGGGAAGAGAGCCTCGTCGGCGCCGAGCTGGGCGTCGACCTCACGGCGGGTTCCGGGCTCACCTGGCACGCGAACGTCTTTCGGAATCGGTTGAGCCACGGCATCGGGAACGTGACGATTTCGGTCGATCCGCAAAGGATCCTCCGCCAGCGGAGGAATCTGGACCGGATCGACCTCTACGGTTTCGAGTCGGAGCTTTCGATGCGACTCCGTTCGAATTGGCAAGCACGGGCGTCCTACCTCTACAGCCGTGCCCGCCAACGGACGGGATTGCGGGTTCCCCAGGTTCCGGAACAGCAGGCCTCGCTCGCCCTCGCGTGGAATGGTCCCGTGCTCGTCTCCTTCCAAGCGCGGGGCGCCGGCTCGCAGTTCGAGGACGATCAGAACCAGCTTCGCTTGGATCCGTACCTCGTCGCCGATCTCTCGTTGCGCCGCAACGTGCACGAGAGGATCGCGGTGACCCTCTCGATCCAGAACCTCTTCGACGAAAAAGTCGTCACCGGTCGAACGCCCCTCGAAAACCTCGGTGCCCCGCGCATGATCCAGCTAGGAGCGTCACTTCGGCTGCGCGGACGGTAGCGGCGTCAGCACCACCGCTCGAGCCTTCAAGTTTCATTGAACTCGTGGCCGAGGATGTCGCCGTCTTCCATCTTTCCGCGATAGATGTGAAGGTCCGAGCCGCAGATCGCCGTTGCGGTCACGCGTAACAAAATGTCGCCAGGATCCTGGATCTTCGGATGGAGAACGTTCTCGACGCGGACGTCTTTGCTGCCTTGATAGGTGAGCGCTTTCATCGATTCGCCCCTCTCACTCTTTCTCGACGCCGCCCGGACCGTGGGTTCGGCCGTCCTCGCCTGGAGTGAAGAGGATTCCCTCCGGATTGCGCGGTGCCTCCTCGTAGTGCTGGCGGTCGGCTTGCTTGGCGGACATCCCCTCCGCGATCGACGGCGCCAGATTCCACATCATCGTGTTGAGGGCCGATACCGAGCCGACCTTCACGTTACGCTGCGGCTTCTCGGCGGCGTCGAGGATCGCCTCGGCGACCTTGTCCGGCTCGATCTTCGGATCGGGCAGCTTCGGCTCGCACGGCATGTAATTCCGCGCGTGTTGAGGAAATGGCGTATCGACCGCCGTCGGTTGGATCAGGGTGATCGAGACCGGCCAGCCGTCAACCTCGGAGATCTCGACCCGGAGCGAGTCGGTGAATCCCTTGACCGCATGCTTGGTCGCGGAATACATCCCCTGATACGGAACCACGGCTTCCGACATTCGCTCCCGACGTTGATCAGCGCTCGAGCTGCTCGTTGAGCTCGGCCCAGTCCTCCGGAGGCGTGCCGAGCAGACCAGCCGTACATTACCTGCGCGCCACGATTCCAATAGGTGACTACGTTCTCCCCATCGCGCACGACGATCGCGTCGAGGGAAAGGTCCAGGAGCGCCACGTGGCGAGAGAGATCCTCTTGCGTGCGGCGAATCTGGTCGATGTCCATCAGGACGAGCACCGCGCCTTCGATCTTGCCGTCTCCCGTGCGGTAGGGAGAGACGCGCAACCTGTACCAACGGCCTTCGCGATCGCGAACCTCCCGTTCCTCCGGTCGCGTGCGGTCGATGACCTCGGCGATCAGCGCGTCCAGGTCGGCCACCTGGATCAACGGGTTCAGGTCGCGGATCAAACGTCCGACGTCGCCGGGCAGGAGGCTCATCATCTGGGCTGCCGCCGCGGTGAACCGACGGATCCTGAGGTCTCCGCCGACCATCACGACGGGGATCTGGGTGCTCGTCATCAGGTTGGTCAGGTCGTCGGTGAGTCGCGTCAATCCGACGTTGCTGTTCTGCAACTGTTCGTTGACCGTGGTGAGCTCCTCGTTGACCGATTGAAGCTCTTCCTTCGCAGTTTCCAGTTCCTCGTTCGTGCTCTGCAGCTCTTCATTGCTCGAGAGAATCTCCTCGTTCGCCGAGCGCAGCTCCTCGTTTGCCGCATCCTGTTGCTCGACCAGGGACTGGAGGTATTCCTTCGTCGCGGCAAGCTCCTGGCGCAGGCGAGCCAGCTCTCCTTCGCCATCGGATCCAGATCCGCGGACGCCCCCGTCCACCGTGCCGACCGATTCCGGTGGAGTCAGAGCGGCAACCCTGTCGCCCGCCGCGGGCCGGATCGATCCATCGTCGAAAAGGATCAGCAAACATCCTTCGCCTCCTCCCGGTGGACGCACCGGGATCACTTCGAGAGCCACTTCGCGGATCCCGTCCTCCGAACGCACACGCACTCCCCGACGGAACACGGGCTCATTCGACCGCCTCGCATCGGCGAGCGCTCCTCGCAGCTCGAGGAATAGCCCTTCACGCGCCATCTTGAGCACGTTGGTCGTCGGCTCTCCCGACGGTACCTCCAGGAACGCGCTCGTGCGCCCGCGAAACTGGACGACGTCGTGATTCTCGTCCACCAGGACGCCGGGCGGCGCATACCGGCGCAGCACAAGGCGGTCCGCCTCACGCTGGAAGTCGGCGGGCGTCGGGGTCGCGGCTCCGTAACGCCTCGCAGCGTAGATCTCCACCTCCGCGCTCCGCTCGAATCCGAGGAAGGTCGATACCCGAGCCGGGGTGACCTTTTTCGAATAGATCTTGTAGCCGCGGTCCACGAGCTCGAACAGGTCGGCGTTCTCCCCGACCGTCTCGGCGGTTCCGAGGACCAAGAAGCCCGGCACGTTCAAGGCGTAATGGAAGGTGGGCAAGACCCGTTTTTGCAGCGGGGTCGACAGATAGATCAGGACGTTGCGGCAGCTGATCAAGTCGACGTGGGAGAACGGCGGATCCGTGGTGACATTCTGGCGAGCGAACACGCACATGTCGCGGATCGTCTTGTTGATCCGGTAAATATGGTCTTCTCGCTGGAAGTAGCGTCGCAAGCGCTCAGGGGAAACCTCTCCTTCGATGCTTTCGGGGTACACGCCGGCTCGCGCCTTGTCGAGCGCGGTCTGATCGGCCAGATCGGTAGCGAAGATCTGAATCGGCGGTCGCGGTGCCCGCTCGCCGAAGAACTCGAGCAGGCTGATCGCGAGCGAGTACGCCTCCTGTCCGGTCGAGCATCCTGGGACCCAGAGGCGCAGAGGCGCCGTCGGAGACCTTCCTTTGATCAGCTCCGGGTATACCTTGGCCTGGAGCGCGTCGAAGAGCTCGGGGTTGCGGAAGAAGCTCGTCACGTTGATCAGGAGATCGTGATAGAGCGCCTCGACCTCGGGTTGGTTCTCCTGGAGGCGGCGCGCATAGTCGGACCACGAACGATCGGAGTGCAACGCCATGCGGCGCATGATCCGGCGGCGGATCGTAGTGTCCGGTAGAGACTGAAATCGACCCCCATTACGGCACGCACGATGCCAAGGATCTTACGGAACGCCGGCTCCAGCTCTTGTTCGCTCGGCTCGGCTTTCCGTTCGGATTTCAGGTAAGGATGACCGCCGATTTCGGCCAATCGATCCGCGATCTCCTCCGGATTCATGACGAAGTCGACGCAACCGCTGTCGATCGCGGATTGGGGCATCGAAGCATGCTTGGCCGAACGCTCGTCCTGAGCGAACGTGATCCCCCCCACCGCCTTGACCTCGCACAACCCGAGCGTACCGTCCGACCCAGACCCCGAAAGGATCACCGCGATCGCCTTGCTCTGCTGCTCCTCGGCGAGCGACCGCAAGAGGAAATCGACGGGAAGGTGGGGCCCCCTCTCCATCGGTCGGGGCGTGAGGTGAAGCAGCCCGCGCGAGATCGCCAGATTCGTGTTCGGCGGAATGACGTACACGTGATTCGGGCGGACCGCCAGCCCGTGGGTCGCCGTAAGGACCGGCATCAAGGTCGCCTTCCCCAGGAGGTCCGCCAGGTGGCTCTCGTGTGTAGGGTCCAGATGCTGGACCAGCACGTAAGCCATGCCGATCTGGGGCGAAAGATGTTTCAAAAGCGCCGTAAAGGTCTCAAGACCCCCGGCCGAGGCGCCGATCCCGACGATCGGAAAGGGGGACTGCCCATCCTGCGCACCCGGTTCGCCACGCGAATGCATGGGAGCAATCGTTCCTTCTTCCGATGAGGCGGTGGCGGATCCGTCGGCCGGCATGGACGTCTCCAAGGTAGACCTCAAAAACCTCGCAACCGGAATGGATCACAGTTTGCGCACTCTTTGCAAACTCTAGCTCTCGATCCGATCGTTCCCTCGCCAATGCCAGGGGCAATCGGCGCGGGATTCTTCCCTAATGGCTCGCCAGGCCCGCTCGCCACGAAACGGGCGAAACGAGCCCGGCGAACCCGGGGGACGATCCCGTAGCCTCTTAGCGAGCCCCGACCTTCGGGGCCACCTCCTGAGCCATCTTCAGGTGATCCTTGAGCGTCGGCAAGGTGGAGGTCGCGAACGCTTTGACCTCGGCGTCCTTCGCCCCTTGGCTTTCCTTTTCGAATTCGGCGACATCCTTCTTATGGTCCATCACCATGTGCTTCATGTACTCGCGGTCGAATGAAGCGCCGGACAGGTTCGAGAGCTTGTCCCGCATCTGCTTCTGTTCCGGGCTCATGCCGTCCGGCAGATCGAAAGACTTGGCGGTAGCCAGAGCCTTCAAGCGGTCGTTGGCCTTCCCGTGGTCGTCGACCATCTGCTGGCCGAAGCTCTTCACGTCCGTGCTGGCCGCCTTCTCGGTCGCCAGGCGGCCGAGCTCCACTTCCGCCATACCTCCCTGCGCTGCTTCGCGAAGGAATTTTTGATCGGAGGCCGAAAGACCGCTGTCATGCTGCATCTGCGCAGTGGAAGCGGCGGCTAACACTACGAAAGCCGCGGCGGCGACCATGCTCGAACCCTTGGTGTTTATCCGTCTTTTCTGGCTCATGGGGATCTCCTGAAGTAGTTGCCACGTCCGGACGAGGGGCAATATGGATGCCACCCCCAAGCTCCTCCCCGCAGTATTCGAGACTCTCAGCGGCTGTCCACCCGTAGGGCCCGAACACGCTGGAGTCCCAATGGAAATCCTCCAGAAACCCGCCGACAGCGCGTTCGTTCAGCGCCGCACCGGACCGGTGAGCGAATTCGGCGCATCGAGGTGCGCTCCTTCGTCGACGCCGACGCCGAGCCGGTTGACCATCTCCCCGCCCAGCCAGCTCCCGACGAGCGCCAGGGCCAGGCCCGCGACGGAGAAACCGACCTCGGTTCCGCCCGGAGACGTGGGAACGTCGCGACGCAGCAGCCAGCTGATCAGGAACAGCGCCATCGCCCCGAGGTTGACGCAGCCATGGATCAGTCCGATTCGCCGTGCCCTCGTGCCCGCGGGGAGCCCCCACCAGTCGATCAACCCGAAGGGCGCGGCGAGCAGACCCGAGAGCAGGCCCACGGCGATCAGGTAATACGCCATCAAAGCCCACATTTCGTATGCGGTCACCCAGCGCGCGATGTCGAAAACGACCGACGTGCCGAGGAGCCCTAGAGGGAAGACGACCAGCATCGGATGGACGGGATGACCGAGCAGCTTCATGTTCATCTCCTCTTGGTTCGAATCGATCCGCCGTTGGCAAGCTGCCGAGAAGGGTGCTTTTCTTTTCGGTGCTCTCGATGCGAGCAAGAGATATGCCCCAACTCCCTCCGCCGCGCTTGCGCTGGGGTCGAGGCTCCCATCGAACCGCTTGCAGGGGGGAGGGGTCGAGAGAGCCTTCCCGTCCTTCGATCGCACGCCACAACGCTGCAATTTGTGCGGCCGCGTAGCGGCGCCGAAGCAAGGCTTGCCGGCCGGAAAGCGCAGGATCGTCCGGCCGGCCGGAGAGGGCTTGGGCACGGAGAGTAGGCAAGGGGCGACGCCGCGGAAAACCCTTTCGGTCGGACCGGGCATTCACCTTGCACTTCAGCTCGAATACGTCGGCAATCCCGCTGGCACGAACTCCAAAAGGAGATTCATCATGCCCGACAGGAACGAGAGCCATCGCGGAAACCAGCAGAGCACGTCCGGCGAGCGACAAGAGCGCAACCAGGGCGAACTCGACACCCGTACGGCGGGCGATCGCACCGAGACCTCGCGACGCGAGGCGCCGGGCGGCAGCGAGCATGGCCGCGAGACGTCCCGCGGTACGGAGAAACGGTAGAAAGGCCGTCGCGGTCCGGGCGGTCTCACCGCCCGCCCGGGCTCTTCCCGACGCAGCGAATTCCACCCACGCCCTTGGCATCGACTCGCTTTCTGAGCTGTCGTACCGCGGGAGACCGAACGAGAGGAGCCGCAGATGAGCAACGAACCGCAGAACCGAGAGACCTGGGAGGATTCCGGCCGTTCCGACGAGGAGCGCGAACGGCAGCGTCGGCAGGACGACGTCATCGAGCCGCGCATCGACGAGGAGGACGACGACGAAACCTCCGACGAACGCGAGCGCGATGGACTGCAGGTCCGCTCCTCGCGAGTCGACCCGACGAGGTACGTGCTCTAAGCACAGTCCAACCCAACCAACCGGTTTCGACGCCCGTCGGACCCGGGCCGGAGAATCAAGGCAGGGAGAATCAAATGGAACTCACGGATTTGAAACAGCTCTTCGTACACGAGCTCAAAGACATCTACAGCGCCGAAAGCCAGATCCTCAAGGCATTGCCCAAGATGATCAAGGCCGCTTCGAACGACGAGCTCAGCATGGCGCTCGAAGAGCATCGGCAGGTTACGGAGAAGCAGGTGGAGCGCCTCGAGACCGTCCTCGAGGGTCTTGAGGTGAGCGGTCGCGGGCAGAAGTGCAAGGGAATGGAAGGTTTGCTCGAAGAGGGATCGGAGCTGCTCAAGGAGGACGCGAGCGCCGAGGTCTTGGACGCCGGCATCATCGCGGCGGCCCAGAAGGTCGAGCATTACGAGATCGCCGCCTACGGCACTCTTTGTGCCTTCGCCCGTCGGCTCGGCCACACCGAAGCGGCGGAGCTGCTCGAGCAGTCGCTCGCCGAGGAAAAAGAGGCGGACGAAAAACTCAGCGAGGTCGCCGAGGCTTCCGTCAACAATCTGGCCGCGGCTTGACCTCGGAACGCCAGACCCGTTGACTCAATATATAGCCGGGGAACGTCCACGGGCGTTCCCCGGCGGCTTTTGCAGAGTTCTCCTCTCCGAACGCCAGGGAAATCCCAATGAGCCCACAGGTCCAGACCTCGGAACGCGAGGTCCTCCCGCTTACACGCGCCGTCGAGTTCCTGCTCGAGGAATGCCGGATGGTGCTGCCCGGAATTCAGGCTCTGTTCGGTTTCCAGTTGATCGCCACGTTCAACCCCACGTTCTCCGAAAGGCTCATCGAAACCGATCAAAGTCTCCATCTCCTGGCGACCGCCCTGGTCGCCGTTGCGGTGGCTTTGATCATGACGCCGGCGGCGATCCATCGCACCATGGGTGCGCGCGAGATCACCGACACGTTCATCCGGTTGTCGACCCGTCTCCTCTTGATCAGCATGGTTCCGCTCGCGTTGGGCATCGCCCTCGATTTCTACGTCGTGACCCTGATGGTGACCGAGGCAAGAGACCTCTCCACGCTGTTGGCGACCGCCCTCCTCTTCGTCTTCGCGATTTTCTGGTTCGCCCTTCCCCGGTGGGTCAAGAACCGGAGGCGGGGCTCCACCCTCTGGCAGGCGCCCGGCCCGAGATGACATTTCCTTTCCCATCGGAGCGCGGCCTGGATCTTGCTGTTTTCAAGAGCGGCGCGCGGCGCCGCCGCCGTTCATCCGCCCCGCGGAGGTGAATCGATGCGTAATGCGATGAAGGTCCTGGTCGCCCTGGTGGTCGTGGTCTGCCTGGTGGTCGTCGGAGCCCTGGTTTCGGCCTGCGCGACCGGCAAGGCTCGCCTTCCCGTCTCGGCCGGAACCGGCCCGAACCCGACCCTGCCACCGCCCACGAAGTCACTCATCCCGCTCGTGAACGTCGTCAAAGCGAAAGGGTGGTCCGAGGGGCAGACGCCCGTCGCCGCGCCGGGAACCGCCGTTGCCGCGTTCGCCCGAGATCTCGAGCATCCGCGATGGGTCTACGTCCTGCCGAACGGCGACGTGCTGGTCGCCGAGACCAACGCGCCGGAGCGTCCGCGCGACAATCGGGGATTCAAAGGGTTTTTCTTCAAGCTGTTCCAGAAGAAAGCGGGCGGCGCTGCGCCGAGCGCCAATCGGATCACGCTGCTGCGCGACGCGGACGGCGACGGCAGGGCTGAGACGCGAACGGTCCTCCTCTCCGGTCTCTACTCTCCGTTTGGCATGGCCCTGGTCGGCGACGACCTCTACGTCGCCGACAGCGACGCTTTGATGAAATTCCCCTATCGCCCCGGCACCACTCAAATCACAGCCGCGGGCACCAAGGTCGCTGACCTGCCCGCGGGGCCGCGCAACCATCACTGGACGAAGAACGTCATCCCCTCGGCGGACGGTAGGAAGCTCTACGTCACGGTCGGCTCGAATAGCAACGTGGCGGAGAACGGCATCGAGGAAGAAAAGGACCGCGCCGCGATCTGGGAGATCGACGCCGCGACCGGACGCCACCGCGTCTTCGCCACCGGCCTGCGGAACCCCGTGGGTCTCGCCTGGGAGGCCGAAAGCGGCAAGCTCTGGACGGTGGTCAACGAGCGCGACGAGCTCGGCAGCGATCTGGTGCCGGACTACCTGACCTCGGTGCGCGAGGGCGGCTTCTACGGTTGGCCGTACAGCTACTACGGCGCGCACGTCGACCAGAGGGTGAAGCCCCAGCGCCCCGATCTGGTCGCCAAGGCGATCGTGCCCGACTACGCACTCGGGCCCCATACCGCCTCCTTGGGGCTCGCCTCCGCGGAGGGAACCACCCTCCCCTCCCGGTTCCAGCGCGGCATGTTCGTCGGGCAGCACGGCTCTTGGAATCGCAAACCCCGCAGCGGTTATAAAGTGATTTTCGTGCCGTTCGCCGAAGGCGCCCCCGCAGGCGAACCGATCGACGTGCTCACCGGCTTCGTCACCGAGAAAGGCGACGCGATGGGCCGCCCGGTGGGCGTTGCGATCGATCGGCGCGGCGCCCTGCTGCTCGCCGACGACGTGGGCAACGTCATCTGGCGGGTGACCGCGGTGGATCAGAGGTCCGCCCTTCCATGAACGGAAAGAAGGTCGCGACGCGACCCCCGGCCCCGGGCGAGATCGAGGTCGCAGGCGTCCGCCTGAGCCATCCCGACCGCGTGCTCTATCCCGAACAGGGGGTGACGAAGGCGGGTCTCGCCCGTTACTACGAGGCAGTCGAGCCTTGGATCCTTCCCCACGCCCGCCAGCGCCCGCTCACCCTGGTGCGCTGCCCGGAAGGGCGGCAGAAGGCGTGCTTCTACCAAAAGCATTACCGGGACGGAATGCCCGAGGCGATCCGCTCGGTGCCGATCGAAGAGGAAGGGGGGGAGCGCGAGCCCTACATCTACGTCGAGAACCTCGCCGGCATCGTCGGGCTCGTCCAGTTCGGGGTGCTGGAGCTGCACGGATGGGGGGCCTGCGCGGACGACGTCGAGCATCCCGACCGGTTGGTCTTCGACCTCGACCCCGATCCGTCGGTCCCCTGGGATTCGTTGGTCGAGGCGGCCCAGCTGGTCCGCCACGGGCTCGAGGATCTCGAAATCGAAAGCTTCGTCCAGACCACCGGCGGGAAGGGCCTCCACGTCGTGGCGCCGCTCGACCGCACGCGCCCGTGGGCGGAGGTCAAGGAATTCGCCCGCCGCTACGCCGAGCGTCTGGTCTCGATCGCCCCCGACCGTTACGTGAGCCAGGCCTCGAAAGCCGCCCGAAAGGGGAAGATCTTCATCGATTGGCTGCGCAACGCTCGAGGCGCCACCGCGGTCGTCCCCTACTCCACCCGGGCCCGCGAGGGCGCGACCGTCGCGACCCCGCTCACCTGGAAAGAGCTCGCCAAGAGCCATGCCGGGGACTTCGACTACGCGACCGTGCCCCGCCGCCTCAAGCGGCTCAAGAAAGATCCCTGGGACGGCTTCGGATCGATCGAGCAACGGATCCGGCCGGACGCGCTGCGAGCCCTGGGCGGGTAGCGAGCCTCGCCTTACAAGACGATTTCAATGCCGTGCCGAAACCGTTAGAGAAGAAGGCCTTAGATCTTCCCCAATCGATCTCTCCTACGGTGGCGTCAGGCTTCCGCCGCGCTCGACGGTTCGGACGCCGGCGCCGGCGGCGGGAGCGGAGCGCTTCCCAAGCGGCGCTGGACGAGCTCCCGGAGGCGGCCGTGGAGGCCGTACCTCCCGCGCTCCGGCGAAAAGGCGACGAGGCCGTTCTTGACCAACCGCTCGACACGCCGCGAGGCCGGAAGCACCCCCACGTCCGTGGCCGCCGCAAGGGCGCCGAGCGTCACGCCCCGGGACGGCAGATTCGCGAGGGCGAGGAGCGTTCGCTCGTCGTCCTGGTCCATCGAGCGGAGCGCTCGAAGGAAGATTTCCTCCAATCCCTTCTCTTCCCCGGGGAAGGGACCGCGGGCGAAGCTCGCGAAATACTCCGCCGCCGACTTCGACTCCCGCCGGATCGTGGAGCCGGCCACCTGGAGGGCGAGCGGTAGCCCTCCAAACCGATCGATGATCCCTTCGACGGCGTTCCGCTCCTTCCAGCCCTCGGCGGGAGGCTCGTCGAGGCCCCAGACGATCCGCGACAGCATCTCGATCGCGTCGTGCCAATCCAGGGGATCGAGGCCGATCTCCACCGCCTGCCCGAGCAAGCCCGCGTACCGAGTGGTGGCGAGCACTTTCCAGCGGGGACCGGGGGTGAGGATCGAGGCGAGCTCGGGGTCTTCGAGGTCGTCGAGGATCAACAGGCCTCGCTGCGCCCCCAGGGTCTCCTGAACCGAAACGGACAGCTCGCCGGTCGTCAGGTCACCTTCCGGAAGCCGCACGCCCGCGAGCTCTAGGATCTCGAACAGAGCATCGCGCACGGCCAGCCCCGAGAGGTCCAGCCAAACCACGAGCCCGTGGCCGAGACGACCCCACTCTTCCTCCGTCTCTCGCGCGAACTGAAGCGCCAGCTCCGTCTTGCCGACACCGGCCACACCTTGAATCGCGAGCCTCGACGGGCTTCGTTTCGGGCCGAGCCATTCCCTGAGATCGTCGAGCGCCTGCACGCGGTCCACGAAATCGGGGCGCGGTTGCCGCGGCAGGCCGGAGCGATGCGCCGAAGCTCGCCGAAGCTCCAAAGGCAGGCCGCCCGGCAGGCGCCCGAGCTCGAGGTCGAATTCCCTCGGCCGCTCGCCCCGGGTGGTCGGCCCGCGCATCGGATCGCCCTCGAGGGATGGCGCCACCTCTGGCAGCGGATGCCGGCTGTAAAGCAGCGGCAGCACCCACTGCGGCTCGGAGTCCTCCTCTTGGAACCGAGCTTCCGCGAAGGCGTCCTCGAGGCTTCCTTCGCGCCCAAGGCTCGCGAACAGCCGCTCGAAGAAGCGGAGCGCGAACCCGACGCCAACGGGCGCCCGGAAGCCGATCGTCGCGAGCGCGGCCGGCCGCGCGTCGCTGTCCGAAGCGGGCAGGACGAGCCGCTGCGCGAGGCCGAGGGTGCCGTGCTCCGCGAGGGCCGAACCGCACGAGCAGAAGACGACCGCCTGGAGCGTCTTGCGGCGTCGTCCCACGGCGAGCAGCCTCTTGGACAGCTCGTCGCCGGAGAGCGACTTGCCGCGCAGCACGAGGAGCCCGCCCTTACCGGCGTCCTCGACCCCGTGAGCCACGAGGTAGAGGAGGTCGAAACCGGGCGCGGCCCCGAGGCGCTCGAACAACGAATCGGCGGTGGCGTCGGCGAGGATCTCCACCTCGAAGCCCGCGGCCTGCAGGGCCGCCTCGATCTTTTCCGCGTGGGCGGCCAGCTCCGCGGGGAGCGGCGGAATGTCGTCCGCGTGCGCGGTGGCGATCAGGACCCGCGAGCCGCGGCCGATGCGCAGGTTCGCCTTCGAGCACGAAGGAAGGACGCGGAAAACCGCCCGATCGTCGCTTTTGAAAACGAACGCGCTCGGCTGCCAGGCGAGCTCCATGGGGACCACGGCGAGCGCCGGGTCGCTCTCGTCGACCTCGATTGCGACCCGCAGGCGTTCCCTCCCCTCGATCAGATCTTGGATCGATTCGATCCGCTGCTCGACTTTGTTGTTGGAAAAGATCCGCTCGCGAACCAGCTGACCCACGGCCTTCAAGTTTTCCGGCGTCGGTCGAAACGCGCCGCCCGGCGCGAGACCGGCAACGAAGCCACGCCAGGTCCGGTGCGCCGCCGCGAGGTCGGGGATCGCCGCGAGGTCCGCGTCGGCGAGCGCTACGCAACGATCGAAGACCCGGCCGCGCTGGTCCTCGATCTCCACCCTCCAGGTCTTGCCCGGATCGAGCGCGTCGACGCGCAGGATCACCTCAGACATCGGCCAGCACCCTCTCGATCCCGCGCTCGTCCGCAGCCCGCAGGGAGAGGGTAGGCACCCCTTCGCCCCAGGCGACGCGCGCAAACGTTCGCGGCGTCGAGGACGGCCAGGGTCGCTTCTCGTCCAGATCGTCGATCAGCTCTTTGACGTCGCCGCTCGGCACCCGCGCGATCGGCAGCCAGGTCCCCGTATTGACGTAGCGTGGGAAGCCCTCTGCTACGGCGCGCGGGTCGTGGGTATGACCGGCGACGATCCCGGAGAGCCCCTCGGGAGCTACCCGCCAGGCGTTCTCCAGGATGCCGTCCCCCTCGGTGCCGAACAGCGCCTCGGATTTCTTCCGTAGCCGCTTGAGCGCCGCCCGCACCGCCCACCGCGCGGCGCCCCCGTGGGCAGCCAGGGTGCCCGCACGTACGCCGCCATCACCGCGCAGGAGCGCGTCGAGATCGGCGAGCCGGAGATCGGGATCGCCCCCCTCCTCCTCGAGGTCCTCGGCGAGCAGCTCGGCGAGCTCCTCGCCCACCGAAATCGGCTCCTTCTCCGCGGGCGCCGCAGGTACCCGGAGCAGCGGGCCGCGTCCGAGTCGCGCCTCGATCGCGCCGCGCAGCAGGTTGCGGGAGAGGCCGAGGTGCTTCGAAAGGAAGTTCCCGGCCGCCTCGGGTGCGAGATAGAGCAGCAGCAACAGGACCGCCACCTCGGGCTTGAGCGTGTCGATCCAGGGATGATCCCCCTTGAGCGGCTGGAGCACCTCGTAGACCAGATGGGACCCCGACGGGAGAACGGGATCCCGCTCCGGCCGAGCGACGCCGAGGAACGCCTCCCGGTCGACCGCGTTGCTCGAATCCCAGCGATCGCCGTGAACCACCCAGACGGCGCGATGGGGATCGTCCGGATCGCCCAAACGCCGGCCGTGAACGGCCCAACGCTCGTCCGGCTCCCCCCGCGCCGGGACGAGCGGCTCGTCCTCGGGATAGCGCACCGAGCCCAGCCGCTGGATCGCCCGCTCGAACCGGCGCCGAACCGCGGGAAGGAGCAGCTCCGGATCGTGATTGCCGGCCAGCAGCGTGATCTCGACCGAGGCTTTCTTCGCGCAGGCGGCGATGCCCGAGACCACCCGCGCCGTCCGCGGCGCGCGCAGGATCTCCTCGAACCGTTCCTCCGCCTTCTCCGGCCGGTAGCCGTCGTAGCCCGTTCCCTGGAGGAAATCGAAGATGTCGCCCGCGAGCACCAGCTCGAGCGGCTCCTCTTCCTCCGCGATCCGCCCCAAAAGCGCCGCGAGCGGCTCGTCATCCAAGAAGCTGCAGAGCCCGTTGTCAGGGCCCAGATGAAGATCGGAAAGGACGACCGCGCGCTGAGGCTGAGGCATCTTTCGGCCCTCGATTGAAAGTTGCAGCCATCATATCGAGAGCGGGAGCGGTCGGTAGAGGGCGGGACGAAGCCCTTACGGGTGAACTACGGCTGCGCGGCGGCCGCTAACATCTGCCAGAAGACGATCGTCGCGGTCGCCAATCCCAGGATTCCAGCGATTAGGGCTCCACGGCCGAGCCAGCGGTGAACATTTTTCAAATCATCGCGGCGCGGCAGGACTCGAGAACCAAGGACCCAGGCGAAGCCCCCCAGGCCGAGCATCGCAAAGACGATCGAGCGGTGGACGTTGATCACCAGATGGCGCAACGGGCTCCAATGAGCCAGGTCCTCATGCCCTAACCAGGCCACCTTTGCCAGGTAGGCGACCAGGAAGGCGACGATCCAAAGGCAGGCACGGATCATTTGCCGCCGATGCGTGTCGAAATCTCCAGCTCGCGCGGTTCGCCAGCCGAGCACGGCGTAAGCGACCGCGACGGTCATCATCCCCAGCGCGAGCCCCCAGAAGATCAGATGGGCGGTACCAAATGTTTGCATGAGCCTCCGGCCCGCGGAATTCCGCAATCTCAATCTTGCAAACCGAGAGCGGGGAAGTCGGCGTTGGGCCGGGAGCTGTTGCAGCTATCGAGCCAGGTCTAAGCAGAGCCCTGAAGCTCGGCTCGTTCGCCGGACTCCTTCATTCCTGCCGCGCGCGGCCATGCGGCGATCGTGGAGAGGAGGCTGGTCGAGCTAGCCCACCGAGGCGGCCGGTGGCGCTTCGGGCAAGGCACTTCTCCGCCGCGACAAGTGCCTCTCGAGACGGTCTCTCACCGTCCGCAGGTGAAGCACCGGGTAGACGTTGAACAGAATTTCGACGAGGAGAAACGACACGCCGAACCCCGGACGACCCGTGAAAAACAGGTAGGAGACGTAAGGGACGAACGGAATGGAGACCCAGAAATGGGAAGCCTCCGCCGCCTCGACGTACCGGACGAGCACCCGCAGGTCGGGCCGGCCCTTTTTCACATAGACCGCCAGGTTGAGGACCCGTAGCGGCGTGTCCCGCAACACCTGCCCGAACTGGGGAACGAGCAGCCTACGGTAGAGCCTTCCCTCCCGCTCGCAGCTCCAAATCTTCCGAAGAGGACCGGGCATGCGAAGCGTATAGATCGGCTCGGCCACCTTCGAGAGCCCGAGGAAATAGAACATCAGGAGCA
>JBGAGQ010000037.1:0-60182 GCA_044226625.1 Thermoanaerobaculia bacterium | reverse complement strand
GAGCAGATCCGCGCCGCCTCGGCTCTTCCTCCGGCCGTCGATTCGAAGGCGATGCCGACGCTGGTCGACCTGTTCGGCCGTTCCGCCGCGGCGCATGGCGCGCGCGAGGCGGTGCGGGCGGGCGACCAGGTCTTGACGTATGCCGAGCTCGACGCTCGCGCGAAAGCCCTCGCGCGCCGGCTGGTCCGCTCCGGCGTCCGTCCCGGCGATCTCATCGCCGTCTCGCTCGATCGCTCGTTGGACCTGCCGGTCGCGCTCGTCGCGGTGCTCCAGAGCGGCGCGGGGTACGTGCCGATCGATCCCACCTATCCCGAGGATCGGAAAGCTCTGCTCCGCGAGGATTCCGGCGCGCGGCTGACGATCGACGCCGGCATGCTTGCGGACCTGGACCACGACCTCGGAAATGGCGACGGGGCGGAGCTGCCGAAGGTTGATGCGGGCGACGTCGCCTACGTGATCTACACCTCCGGCTCGACCGGCAAACCTAAGGGGGTGCCGGTGCGGCATGGCGAGGTGGCGCGTCTGCTCTCGTCGACCGAGGCCTGGTTCGGATTCGGCCCCGACGACGTCTGGACGCTTTTCCACTCCTACGCCTTCGACTTCTCGGTCTGGGAGATCTGGGGTGCGTTCGCCTACGGCGGCCTCCTGGAGGTCGTCCCGACGGAGATCTCGCGCGCGCCGGAGACGTTCTATCGCCTGGTCCGCGACCGCAAGGTGACCGTGCTCAACCAGACGCCGTCGGCGTTCCAGCAGTTCGTCTGGGCCGAGCGCGGCGTGATCGAAGCCGACGGGGCGGCGCCGCTTTCGCTGCGCTACGTGATCTTCGGCGGTGAGGCGCTCGATCTGCCTGCGCTCGCGCCCTGGTTCGAACGCCATCCGGAGTTTTCGGGCGGTGGGGACGTGGCGGGGCCGCGCCTGGTCAACATGTACGGCATCACCGAGACGACCGTGCACGTCACCTACCGGCCGATCTCGAAGGCGGACGTCGACGCGAAGCGGGGGAGCCTGGTCGGTGTGCCGATCCCCGATCTCGCGATCCAGGTGACCGACGCGTTCGGCATCCCGGCGCCGCTCGGCGTGCCGGGAGAGATGATCGTCGCGGGCTCCGGCCTGGCGGTCGGCTACCTCGGACGGCCGGAGCTCTCGGCCGAGCGCTTCGTACCCGACGCGTTCTCCGGCCGCGCTGGCGCCCGCGCTTATCGCTCCGGCGATCTCGCGCGGCGGGTCGGCGACGGCGGCCGCTTCGACCTCGAATACCTGGGTCGGATCGACAATCAGGTGAAGATCCGTGGCTTCCGCATCGAGCTCGCGGAGATCGAGGCGACGCTCGCCGCCGAGGCCGGCGTGCGCCGCGCGATCGTGGTGCCGCGCGAGGACGTCGCGGGGGACAAGCGGCTGGTCGCCTACGTGGTCTCCGACGACGGCGCCACGAACGCCGACGCGCTGCGCGCCGCGGCCCGGGCCAAGCTTCCCGAGTACATGGTCCCCGCCGCGGTGGTGCTCTTGCCCGAGCTGCCGCTCACCGCGCACGGCAAGGTCGACCTTCGCGCGCTGCCGTTGCCGGCCGGGACGCGCGAAGGCTCGCGACGGGAGTTCGTCGAGCCGCGCACCCCGCTCGAGGAAAAGATCGCCGCGATCTGGATCGAGGTGTTGCGGGTGGAGAAGGTCGGCGTGCGCGACGGCTTCTTCGACCTCGGCGGCAATTCGATCCTCGCCACGCAGGTTTTCGCCCGACTGCGCGAGACGTTCGGCTTCGAGGTGCCGATGCGCACCCTGTTCGAGGAGCCGACGATCGAGCGTCTCGCCGCGACGGTCGGCGAGCTGATGGCGAAGGGCCCGAGCGCCGAGGCGGAGGCGCAACGGATCGCGCCGCGTCGCGCCGAAGCCGCCGCCGCGCCCGCGCCGCGCGATGCCGAGAAGCTCCGCACCGAGCTCGCCGCGATGACGCCGGACGCGATTCGCAAGCTGCTCGCCGAGAAGCGCGCGAAGAAACAGCAGGGAGGTCAGGGTTGAGCGAAATCACCGATCCCGAATCGCAGATCGCGGGTCTCACCACCGAGACGGACGCGGATCTCGAAGCGGAGCGGCTCGCCCTCCTCGAGCTGCTGCTCGAGGAGGAGGCCGAAGAGGCCGCGGCCGCCGAGCCGGAGGCGGGGACGATCGTCCACGCCGCGGCGGCCGAACGCATCCCCCTGTCGCTGTCTCAACGGCGTCTGTGGATCGCGGACCGCCTCGATCCGGGAACGCCGCTGTTCAACATTCCCGCGTCCCAGCGCCTGTCGGGAACGCTCGACCGCCGCGCCCTGCGGGCGACGCTTCAGGCGCTCGTCGATCGGCACGAGAGCCTGCGCACGACGTTCACGACCGGCGAGGTCGTCGGCGGACGAAGCGAAGGGTTTCAGGTCATCGCTCCTCGGCGCACGGTCCCCCTGCCGCGGATCGACCTGACGCTGTTGCCCCGCAAGCTCGCGGTTGAGAC
The DNA here is from genome assembly GCA_044226625.1 of Thermoanaerobaculia bacterium. Taxonomy (GTDB): domain Bacteria; phylum Acidobacteriota; class Thermoanaerobaculia; order Multivoradales; family UBA5704; genus DASYKS01. Next base: position 57,703 of record JBGAGQ010000037.1, on the reverse strand, counting down.
GGCCTTGCGCCTTGCCGGTTGCGAGCAGGCTCGCGGGTTCGACCTCGAAAAGGGGCCGATGATCCGCTTCGCGCTGGCGGAGATGGCTCCCGACGACAACGTCCTCTTGGTGACGATGCACCACATCATCTCCGACGGGTGGTCGCTGGCGATCTTCCATCGCGAGTTCGGGGCGTTCTACACGGGGTTCGCCAAGGGCGAGCCGGTGACGCTGCCGCCCTTGCCGATCCAGTACGCCGACTTCGCGCTCTGGCAACGTGATTGGCTGTCGGGCGAGGTGCTCGAAACCCAGCTCGCTTTCTGGCGCGAGCATCTCGCCGGCGCCCCGTTCGTCGCCGAGCTGCCGATCGATCGGCCGCGGCCGCGAGTGCGCCATTTCCGCGGCGGCAAGGCGGTACGACTGGTCGCGGAGTCGATGACCGAGGCGTTCGCGCGCCTCGCGCGCGGCGAGGGCGTGACCTCGTTCGCCGCCGCTCTCGCGCTCGGCCACGCTTGGCTCGGCCGGCTCTCCCGCAGCGACGACGCGCTGATCGGCTCACCGATCGCCGGCCGCCACCGGGTGGAGACCGAAGGGTTGATCGGCTTCTTCGTCAGCAACCTGGTCTTTCGCGCCCAGCTCGGCGGCGATCCGACCGCGCGCGAGCTCCTGGTGCGGACGCGGCAGGAGACGCTCGCGATCCTGTCGCACCAGGACCTGCCGTTCGACCTCCTGGTCGAAGCGCTGGCCCCGGAACGCGACCTCGCGACCACGCCGATCTATCAGGTCCAGCTGATGACGTTCGACGCCGCGCGCCGGGCGGAGACCCCGGCGGGCGCGGCCGACGACCCCGCGCGCTCGGCGCCGGGGCTCGTCCTCACGCCTCTTCTCGCGGGCGACGAGCTGTCGCTGTTCGACCTTTCGCTCAGCGTCGCGGAAGGGGGGCGGCGTCTCGCGCTCCAGTACAACCGCGACCTGTTCGACGCCTCGACCGCCGAGCGGTTGGTCGGCTATTTCGAGAACTTGATGGCCGCGTTCGTCGGCGCCCCGGACCGCCACTTCTCCGAGATCGCGATGATCGGCGACGAGGAGCGGCGGCAGCTGCTGGTCGAATGGAACCCGCCGTTCGTGCGGCGGCAGGGCGCGTTCGAACGGCTGCCGCTCCTGCCGGAGCTGGTCGCCGCGCACGCCGCCGAGCGTCCGACCGCGATCGCCGTCGAGATGGGGGAGGGGCGGCTCACCTACGCCGAGCTCGACGAGCGATCGAACCGGCTCGCGCGCTACCTCGCGATGTTCGGCGTCGGAGCCGAGGTGCGCGTGGGCCTCTGCCTGGAGCGCTCGCTCGACCTCGTGGTGGGGCTGATCGCGGTGCAGAAGGCGGGGGGCGCTTATCTGCCGCTCGACCCGTCGTACCCGCTCGATCGCCTGTCGATGATGATCGAGGACGCGGGGCTGATGCTGCTGCTGTGCCACGACGCGACGGCGGACCAGCTGCCGGCGAGCACCGCCTACCTGATCAATCTCGACCGCACCGACGAGATGGCGGCGCTGATGGGCGGCGTCGGCGACGAGGCGCCGCTTCCGGCGGTGGCCCCCGAGCATCTCGCCTACGTGATCTACACCTCCGGCTCGACCGGCCGCCCCAAAGGGGTGATGCTCGCCCACGACGGGCTCGCCAACCTGTGCGCGGAGCAGGCGAAGATCTTCGCCGTCGGTCCGGAGAGCCGCGTGCTCCAGTTCGCTTCGTCGTCGTTCGACGCGTCGGTCGCCGAGATCGCGGTGGCGCTCCGCGCCGGGGCCGCTCTGGTGCTCGCCACGCGCGATGAGCTGCAGCCCGGCCCGGGCCTCGTCCGGCTGCTCGCGGAGCGCCGGGTCACCAAAGCGACGATCCCGCCCTCGGCGCTCGCGGTGCTGCCCGAGGGGAGCGAGAACGAGCTGCCGGACCTCGCGACGCTGGTGGTCGCGGGGGAGGCCTGCTCGCCCGAGGTGGCGGCGAAATGGAGCCGCGGGCGCCGGTTCGTGAACGCCTACGGCCCGACCGAGACGACGGTCTGCGCCGCCGCCGAGGTCTACGAGGAGGGGCGCGCGCTCACCCTCGGTCAGCCGCTCGGCGACGTCGAGATCCACGTGCTGGGGCCTCGCTTCGAGCCGCTTCCCACCGGCGTGGCGGGCGAGTTGCTGGTCGGCGGGCGCGGACTCGCGCGCGGCTACCTGAACCGTCCCGATCTGTCGGCCGAGCGCTTCGTTCCGCATCCGTTCGCCAGCGAGAGGAGCGACGCGGGCGCCCGGCTCTACCGCACCGGCGACCTGGTACGGCGTCTCGCCGACGGCCGGGTCGAGTTCCTCGGCCGGATCGACCATCAGGTGAAGGTCCGCGGCTTCCGCATCGAGCTCGGCGAGATCGAGGCGGCGCTACGCGCGCAGGCCGGAGTCAAGGACGTCGTGGTGCTCGCGCGCAACGACTCGGGCGGAAGCAACGCCGATCGGCTGGTCGCCTACCTGCTCGCCGACGAGGGGCGCGAGCTCCTTCCGGCCGACCTCAAGTCGGCGCTCGCGGCGCGGCTTCCCGAGTACATGATTCCGGCGGCGTTCGTGGTGCTCCCGGCGTTTCCGTTGACCCCGAACGGCAAGGTCGACCGCAAGGCGCTCCCGGCGCCGGAGGTCGCGCACCTGCACGTCGAAGGGGTGCGTTACGAAGCGCCGCGCGACGCCATCGAGGCGTTGGTGGCCGAGATCTTCGCCGAGGTCCTCACGCTCTCGGGCGAGATCTCGATTCACGACTCGTTCTTCGACCTGGGCGGCCACTCGCTGCTCGCGACCCAGCTGCTGTCGCGCGTGCGCGACGCCTTCGGCGTCGAGATGGCGCTGCGGCAGGTCTTCGAAGCGCAGACGGTGGCGGGCTTTTCGCGCGCGATCGAGGCGGCGCAACGCGAGGCGCGCGGGCTCGAATCGGGCCCGATTCCGCGCCGCTCGCGGGAGGCCGGCGCCGAGCTGCCGCTGTCGTTCGCGCAGGAGCGTCTCTGGTTCCTCGACCAGCTCGAACCGGGGAGCCCGACCTACAACATCCCGACCGCGCTGCGCGTCCGGGGCGCGCTCGATCCGGCCCGTCTCGAAGCTTCCCTCCGCTATCTCGAACGCCGCCACGAGTCGCTGCGCACGACGTTCCCGACGCGCGGAGGGCGCGCGGTCCAGAACATCGCGTCCGCCGATGCCGGGCGCGGAACGCTGGCTTTCGCGGTCGTCGACCTCACGCATCTGGCGCTCGATCGCCGCGAGGAGGAGACGCTGCGCCTCGCCGTCGCCGAGGCGATCCGGCCGTTCGACCTCGCGACCGGCCCCCTCGGCCGCGTGGTGCTCGCGCGGCTCGCGACGCTGCCGGCGCAAGAGAACGCGTTGCTGCTCACCGTCCATCACGTCATCTCCGACGGCTGGTCGATGGGGGTGTTCGTCCGCGAGCTCGCCGAGGTCCACTCGGCGCTGGTCGAAGGGCGCGCGCCGGACGCGAAGGTGATGCCGCCGCTGCCGATCCAGTACGCGGACTTCGCCGCCTGGCAGCGCGAATGGCTCGCGGGCGAGGTGCTCGAGCGCCAGATCGACTACTGGCGCGAGCACCTGCTCGGCGCTCCCGAGCTGCTCGCCCTGCCGATCGATCGGCCGCGGCCGGCGATCCAGAGCTACCGCGGTGCCTCCGTCGCGCGCCCGTCGGCGCCGGGCGTCGTCGAGCGGCTGCACGAGCTGTCGCGGCGTGAAGGCGCGACGCTGTTCATGACCCTGCTCGGCGCCTGGTCGACGCTGTTGTCCCGCTACACCGGCCAGCACGACGTGCCGATCGGTACGCCGATCGCGAACCGGAACCGTGCCGAGGTCGAAGGGCTGATCGGCTTCTTCGTCAACACCCTGGTCCTGCGCACGCGGGTGACGCCCCGCGCCGGCTTCCGCGCGCTCCTCGCCGCCGTCCGCGAGGCGACGCTCGAAGGGTACGCGCACCAGGACCTGCCGTTCGAAAAGCTGGTCGAGGCGATCGCCCCGCAGCGGAACCTGTCGTATTCGCCGCTGTTCCAATCCATGTTGGTGTTGCAGAACAACCCGGACCGACCGCTCGAGTTGCCGGGCATCGAGATCTCCGCCCTGCAGATGGCGGGCGAGGTCTCGAAATACGACCTGACCTTGAACGCGATCGAGGTGGGGCCGCGGCTCGCCTGCCGCGTGGTCTACAGCTCCGCGCTGTTCGAGCGGTCGACGGTCGAGCGCATCCTCGGACATCTCCATGCGCTGCTCGAGGCGCTGCTCGAAGATCCCGAGCGGCCGGTGGGCACGCTCGACTTCTTCGCGCCCGAGGAGCGCCGGGCGCTCCTGGTCGGCTGGAACGAGCCGGCGGTCGAGCACCCGACGGAAGGCTACCTGCCGCGAATGTTCGAAGAGCAGGTGGACGCGGGACCGGCGCGGATCGCGGTCGAGTTCGATCCGGCAGCCGCAGCGCTCGAAACCCTGACCTACGGCGAGCTCGACGCCCGCGCGAACCGGCTCGCCCATCGTCTTGCGCGCTTGGGTGTCGGGCCGGAGGTCCGCGTCGGCGTCTGCCTGGAACGGTCGCTCGATCTGCCCGTGGCGCTGCTCGCCGTGCTCAAGGCGGGCGCCGCCTATCTGCCGCTCGATCCGAGCCTGCCCGAGGACCGCCTCCGTTACTTGGTACAGGACGCGGCCGCGCCGGTGGTCGTCACCGCGAGCCGCCACGTCGAGCGATTGGGTCTCTCCGGCGATTCATCCGATGACCGGTCCGGCGACCGGGGGGCGGGCGCGCCGCGCCTCGTGCTGCTCGACGAGGAGACGGAAAAGGCCGAGATCGCCGCCGAGCCCTCGTCGCGCCCACGCCGCGCCGCGCTGCCCGACAACCCCGCATACGTCATCTACACCTCGGGCTCGACCGGCCAGCCGAAAGGGGTCGAGATCTCCCATCGCGCGCTCGGCAACCGGCTCCACTACGCCGTCGCGACCGATTTCCAGAGCGACGCCGAGGCGTTCCTCCAGAAGACCACGATCAGCTTCGACGTCTCCGTGCTCGAGCTGTTCGCGCCGCTCGTTTCGGGTGGCCGAACGGTCCTGCCCGAGCCCGAGGGACACCGCGATCCGGCGTACCTGGTGCGGTTGATCGCCGAGCGTCGAATCACTCAGGCGTCGTTTCCGCCGTCGACGCTCACGCTGCTGCTCGACTCGGGCGCGCTCGACGCTTGCCGCGACCTGCGCCTGCTGGTCACCGGCGGTGAGACGGTGCCCGCCGACCTGCCGCGCCGCGTCCACGAGCGGCTGCCCTGGATCGACGTCTACAACCGCTACGGGCCGACCGAGGCGACGATCTCGGTCACCTCCTGGCGTTGTCGGCCCGAGGTGGAGGAGCGTTCGCTCCCGATCGGCAAGCCGACGGCAGGAGCCCAGGTCTACCTGCTCGACCGCGAGGGACAGCCCACGCCGGTCGGCGTTGCGGGCGAGCTGCACCTGGGCGGCCTCTGCCTCGCGCGCGGCTACCTCGGCCGGCCGGAGACGACCGCCGCGGTGTTCGTGCCCAATCCGTTCGCCGATCAGGCGGGCGAGCGCCTGTACGCGACCGGCGACCTCGCGAAATGGCGCGCCGACGGCGCTATCGAGTTCGTCGGCCGGATCGACGGCCAGATCAAGATTCGCGGCTTCCGCGTCGAGCTGGGGGAGATCGAGGCGGCGCTCCACCGCCAGGCGGGCGTGCGCGAGGCCGCCGTGATCGACCGCGAGGACGTGCCTGAACAGAAGCGGCTCGTCGCCTACGTGGTGGCCGAGGCCGGCGCGCCGGCCGATCTACCACGCACCCTGCGCGACCGCTTGGCCGAGGAGCTTCCCGCCTACATGGTGCCGGCGGCGTTCGTGGCGCTCGAGAAGCTGCCGCTCTCGCCCACCGGCAAGGTCGATCGGAAGGCGCTTCCGGCGCCGCCCGCCGAGGTGGCGACGGTCGAGGGGTACGCGCCGCCGCGCAACGAGACCGAGACGCTGCTCGCGGCGATCTGGGCCGAGGTGCTCGGCCTCGCGCGGGTGGGGATCCACGACAACTACTTCGCGCTCGGCGGCGACTCGATCCTGTCGATCCAGATCGTCGCGCGCGCCAACCAGGCCGGCTGCCGCATCGCGCCGCGCCAGCTGTTCCAGCATCAGACCGTCGCCGAGCTCGCGGCGGTCGCCGGGACGGTCGACGCGGTCGAGGCCGAGCAGGGCGAGGTGACCGGCGAGGCGCCGCTGTCGCCGATCCAGAGCTGGTTCCTCGACAGCGACCGGCCGGAGGCTCACTGGTTCAACCAGGCGTTCTTGCTCGCCGTCGACCGCGCGGTCGATGCCGAAGCGATCGAACGGGCCGTGCATCGGTTGATCGCCCACCACGACGCGCTCCGGCTGCGGTTCGAGAAGGCCGCGACGGGCTGGCGGCAGGAGATGGCCCCGGTCGCGCGCGCGGGCGAGGCGTTCGTCCGGGTCGATCTCGCACCCCTCGCGGCGGCGGATCGCCGGGCGGCGCTCGAATCGAAGTGCGCCGAGCTGCAGGCGAGCCTCGATCTGGCGCGGGGACCGATCGTGCGCGCCGCGCTGTTCGATCTGGCTCCCGACGAGCCGCGGCGGCTGCTGCTCGCGATCCATCACCTCGCGGTCGACGGCGTCTCCTGGCGCATCCTGTTGGAAGACCTCGAGCGCCTTCTGTCGGGAGGCGAGCTGCCGGCCAAGACGACCTCGTGGAAAGAGTGGACAGAGAAGCTCGCGGCGCGCACCTCGGAGCTCGAGCCGGAAGCCGCCGACTGGGTGCGGCGGCCGGACGCCTCCGTCCGCCTGCCGCTCGAGCCGCGCGGCCCGAATCTCGTCTCCTCCGCCCGGAGCCTCGCGATCTCCTTCGGAACCGAGGAGACCCGCCGTCTGCTCGAAGCGCCCGCGGCCTATCGCGCGCAGGTCCAGGACCTGCTGCTCGCCGCGCTCCAGGCCGCGCTCGCGGGCGACGCGCCGCTCGCCATCGAGCTCGAAGGGCACGGCCGCGAGGAGGACCTGGTCGGCAATGTCGACCTGACGCGCACCGTCGGCTGGTTTACCGACCTCTATCCGGTCGTGCTCGAAACGCCGGCGGGAGCCGGCCCGGCGGAGCGGCTGAAGGCGATCAAAGAGCGCCTGCGCACGATCCCCAGCCGCGGCCTGAGCTTCGGCGCGCTCCGCCGGTTCGGCCGGCCGGAAACGCGCGAGGCGCTCGCCGCCTTGCCCCATCCCGAGATCTCGTTCAACTACCTGGGCCAGGCCGACTCGGCCGGCCGCGGGGCGGGACAGACGGCCTCGGCCCCGTTGCTCTCCATGGCACGGGAAAATCCCGGCCCTACGCTCTCGCCGCGCGCCCTCCGCGCCCACGAGCTCGCCGTCTCCTGCGTCGTCTCGGGCGGGCTGCTCCGCGTCGATTGGACGTACGGCGGCGAGCGCCTGGAGGCGTCCACGGTCGAGCGATGGGCGGAGGCCTTCCGCGCCCACGCGCTCGCGCTCGCCGACGATTGCTCGGCCCCCAAGGCGTTCGGCTATACGCCCTCGGACTTTCCGCTCGCCCGGCTGGATCAGGAGACGGTCGACCGCCTGTTCGGCGACGATCGGAGGATCGAGGACGCCTATCCGCTCGCGCCGCTCCAGGAAGGGATGGTCTTCCAGACCCTCGCGGCGCCTCGGTCCGGGGTTTATTACGAGCAGCTCGCGGCGACGCTGTCCGGCCCGTTCGACGACAACCTGTTCGGCCGCGCGCTCGATCGCGTCCTCGAGCGGCATCCGATCCTTCGCACGTCGTTCCGCTGGCAGGGGATCCCGCGCCTTCTCCAGGTGGTGGAGAGCGGCGTCGAGACGCCGCTCTCGGTCGAGGACTGGCGCGAGGTCCCGGCGGCCGAAATCCCGGGCCGGCTCGCGGCGCTGCTCGAAGCGGACCGCCGGCAGGGTTTCGCGCTCGACCGCGCGCCGCTCGTCTCCGCCCGGCTGATCCGCACCGGCGACGACGAGCGGCGGCTGGTCCTCGCGAACCACCACGCGATCCTCGACGGCTGGTCCTACCAGTCGTTCACCGGCGAGCTGTTCGCGCTCTATGCCGGCCTCGGCGCCGGCCGCGAGCCGGAGCTGCCGCATCGCCGGCCGTACCGCGAGTTCATCGCCTGGCTCGAATCGCGCGACCGCGGCGCCTCGGAGCGCTACTGGCGCCGCGCGCTCGCGGGTTTCCGCGAGCCGACGCCGCTGGTCGTCGACCGTCCGGCGCCGCCCGGACGGACCGGCCAGCACGCGGGCGCCGTCGAGCGGTCGCTGTCGCGAGGGACGAGCGATGCGCTCGAAGCGCTCGCGCGCGCCGAGCAGGTGACGCTCAACACGGTGGTGCAGGCGGCGACCGGCCTCCTCTTCGCGCGCTACGCCGGGGTCGACGACGTCGTCTTCGGCACCGCGGTCTCCGGCCGCCCGCCGGGCCTACCGGGCATCGAGAGCATGCTCGGGCTGTTCTTGAACACGCTGCCGGCCCGCGTCGGCTCGCCGCGCGACCGCGCGCTCGGCGATCAGCTGCGCGAGGTGCAGGGGCGGCAGCTCGAAATGCGCGAGCACGAGCACAGCTCGCTGGTCGATGTCCAATCGTGGAGCGAGGTCGAGCCGGGGCGGCCGTTGTTCCAGGCGATCCTCGTGTTCGAGAGCTATCCGCGGGAAAAGGCGCTGGTGTCGAGCGCCGAGGGCTCCGCGCAGGCGGCTCCATTGGCCGCCGTCGTCGACGTGAGCTTCGAGGAGCGCACCAACCTGCCGCTCGCCCTGGTCGCGGCGCCGCTCGACCGGCTGTTCCTGCGCGCCTCCTACGACGCCGACCGCTTCGACGAGGCGACCGCGGGGCGCCTGCTCGACCACCTGGAAAACCTGCTCGGCGCGATGGCCGAGGCGCCGAAAGCGCAACTCGGCGAGCTGCCGATCCTTTCGGCCGCTGAGGTGGCCGAGCTCTGCGCCGAGCCCGAAGCGCCGTCGGCGGCGCCCTACCTGTTGCATCGCCGCTTCGAAGCGGCGGTCGCGGCCGACCCGGAAGCGCCCGCGGCGACGGATGAAGCGGAGACCCTTTCCTACGCGGAGCTCGATGCGCGCGCGAACCGCCTCGCCCGAAGGCTGCGGACGCTCGGAGTGGGCCCCGAGTCGCGGGTCGCGCTCTGCCTCGAGCGGACGCTCGACGTGCCGGTCGCGATCCTCGCCGTGCTCAAGGCGGGAGGGGCCTACGTGCCGCTCGATCCGGCCTATCCGGCCGAGCGCCTCGGTTTCATCCTCGCCGACGCCGAAGCGGCGGTGGTCGTGACGCGAAGCGATCTCGCGGCATCGCTGCCCGACCACGATGCGCGGCTCGTTCTTCTCGATGGCGAGGACCTCGCGTTCCAACGCGAGGACCTCTCGCTCGACCGCGAGGACCTTGCGGCGGAAAGCGCGGCTCCGATCCCCGAGGTCGCCCTTTCTCCCGACAACGCCGCCTACGTGATCTACACCTCGGGCTCGACGGGAAGGCCCAAGGGGGTGGTGGTCACGCATGCCAACGTCGCGCGCCTGTTCCAGGCGACCGATCGCTGGTTCGCCTTCGGCCCTTCGGACGTTTGGACGCTGTTCCACTCCTACGCGTTTGACTTCTCGGTCTGGGAGATCTGGGGAGCGCTTCTCTACGGCGGCCGGCTGGTCGTCGTTCCCTACGCGGTGAGCCGCTCGCCGCGCGATTTCCGCGCGCTGCTCGCCCGCGAGCGGGTGACGGTGCTCAACCAGACGCCCTCGGCGTTCTATCAGCTCGATCGGGCGGACGAGGACGCCCATCGGGAAGCGTCCGAAACGGGAGGCGACGGCCTCGCGCCCCTCGCCCTGCGGACCGTGGTCTTCGGCGGCGAAGCGCTCGACCTGGGCGCGCTCTCGCGCTGGTTCGGCCGCCATCCCGAGAGCCCGCGCCTGATCAACATGTACGGGATCACCGAGACGACGGTGCACGTGACCTACCGCCCGATCTCCGCGACGGAGACGGCGGCCGGAAGCGTGATCGGCGAGGCGATCCCGGACCTCGCGGTGCGGCTGTTGGACGCCCGCGGCGAGCTGGTCCCGCTCGGCGTGCCCGGAGATCTCCACGTGGTGGGCGGTGGCCTCGCGCGCGGCTACCTCGCGCGGCCGGATCTCACCGCGGAGCGGTTCGTTCCCGACGCCTACGGGAGTGTCGCCGGCGCGCGCTCGTACCGGTCGGGCGACCTCGCGCGCTGGCGTCCGGCGGCCGGGCGCCCCGGCGGCCGAGACCTCGAATACCTGGGCCGGATCGACTTGCAGGTAAAGATCCGCGGCTTCCGGATCGAGCTCGGGGAGATCGAGGCCGCGCTCACCTCGCACGGCGCGGTGCGCGCGGCGGTGGTGGTGGTAGACGGCGATGGGGAGGCGCGGCGGCTCGTGGGCTACGTGGTACCCGCCGATCCGGACGCGGCCGAGCGGATGCAGTCCGAGCTTCGCGAGCATCTTCGCTCGCGCCTGCCGGACCACATGGTGCCGTCGCTGCTGGTCCCGTTGGCGTCGCTGCCGCTCACGCCGAACGGAAAGGTGGACAAGAAGGCTCTGCCGAAGCCGGAGGTGACGGCGGCCGGAACCGGCCTCACCGCTCCCGGCACGCCGCTCGAACGGCGCCTGGCCGAGATCTGGGAAAACTTGCTCGGGGTGTCCGGGATCGGACTCGAGTCGGAGTTCTTTGCCCTCGGCGGCCATTCGCTGCTTGCGATGCGCCTCTCGTCGCACGTGCGCGACGCGATCGGCCTCGACCTGCCGGTCACCGCCGTTTTCGAAGCGCCCGGATTCGGCGCCTTCGTCCGGCTGGTCGAAAGCCTCGGCGGCGCCGTCGAAGGGGAGGACGACGATCTCGCGGCGAGCTCCGGTCGGTCGGCGCTCGCGCCGCTGCCGCTCGCGGAGCGCAGCGGACCGCTGCCCCTCTCCTATGCCCAGGCGCGGCTCTGGCTGTTCGATCGGATGCGGCCGGGGAGCACGTTCTACAACATGGGCGGCGCGCAGCGGCTGGGGGCGAGCCTGCGCCTCGACCTGCTCGACGCGGCGATCGCCGAGGTGGTTCGTCGGCACGAGTCGCTGCGGACGAGCTTTTCCGAGGTCGCCACGGAGCCGGTCCAGACCGTTCACTCCGACGTGGTGGTCCGCGCGCGGACGATCGACCTGTCAGGCCTCGCCCGGGTTCGGTCCTCCCTCGAGATGGTCCGCTTGAGCTCCCTCCAGGTCGGCCTGCCGTTCGACCTCGGCCGTCCTCCTCTGCTGCGGCTCTGGCTGGTGCGGCTCGGCGCCGAAGGCGATGCGTTGCTCTACATGATGCACCACATCATTTCGGACGGCTGGTCGATGGGCGTGTTGATCTCCGAGCTGTCCGCCGCCTACGACGCGATCGCCGCGGGGCGGCGGCCGGAGCTCGCCGAGCTTCCGGTCCAGTATCCCGATTTCGCGGTCTGGCAGCGCTCGTGGATCGAAGGGGGAGAGCTCGCGCGCCAGCTCGGCTACTGGCGCGAGCGCCTGGCCGGGGCGCGGCCGACTGAGCTGCCCGGCGATCTTCCGCGGCCGCTCGCCTCCACCTATCGAGGCCGGCGCTTCCGCGCCGCCCTCTCGGGCCCGACGGTTGTCGCGCTCACGGCGCTCGCTCGCGAGCACCGGGCCTCGCCGTTCATGTTGCTGCTCACCGGCTTCGACGCCCTCGTCGCGCGCTGGTCGGGCACGACCGACGTCGTGGTCGGCGCGCCGATCGCGAACCGACAACGGCGCGAGGTCGAAGGGCTGATCGGCTTCTTCGTCAACACCCTCGTGCTCCGCACCGACCTGTCGGGAGAGCCGAGCTTCGCGCAGGCGCTCGACCGCACGAAGGAGACGGCGCTCGGAGCGTTCGCCCACCAGGACCTGCCGTTCGAGCGGCTGGTCGAGGAGCTCGCGCCGCGCCGCGACCCGGCGCGCCACCCTCTGTTCCAGCTGCTGTTCAACCTGGTCAACACCCCGAACGACGCCAAGCGCGTCGCCGGCTCGGTCGCCCGCGAGACGGACGCCTCGGGTCCCGACTTGCAGACCTCGACCTCGCTCTTCGACCTGCAGCTCTACGCGGTCGAAGCGCCGGAAGCGTTCCAGCTCTACTGGGAGTATTCGATCGACCTGTTCGAGGAGGCGACGGTGCGCCGCCTCGCGCGCGGATTCGAGATCCTGATGACGGCGGCCGCGGCGCGTCCCGAGGCGCGCTGGTCCGACCTGCCGATCCTCTCTGCCGAGGAGGCGAGCCAGCTCGCCGCGGAGCCGGCGGCCCCGTCGGAGCCGCCGTTCCTCCTCCACGGTCGCTTCGAGCAGAGAGTCCACGAGGCGCCGCTCGCGCCGGCGGCGACGTGCGAGGACGTGACGCTCTCTTACGCCGAGCTCGACGCGCGCGCCAACCGGCTCGCCCGGCGCCTGCGCTCCCTCGGGGTCGGCCCCGAGACCCGCGTGGCGCTGTGCATCGAGCGGACGCTCGACCTGCCGATCTCGATCCTCGCGGTGCTCAAGGCCGGCGGTGCCTACGTGCCGCTCGATCCGGCCTATCCGGTCGAGCGGCTCGGCTTCATCCTCGAAGACGCCGGGGCGGCGGTCGTGGTGTCGCGAAGCGCCCTGGTCGCGTCGTTGCCTGCCCATGGAGCGCGCTTCCTGCTGCTCGACGAGGAAGACCTGGAACGCGAGAGCGCGGAGCCGCTCGGCGACGCGCCGTCGCTCGACAACGCCGCTTACGTGATCTACACCTCGGGCTCGACCGGGCGGCCGAAGGGAGTCGTGGTCAGCCACGCGAACGCCGCGCGCCTGTTCACCGAGAGCGCGCGCTGGTTCGAGTTCGGCCCGCATCAGGTGTGGACGTTGTTCCACTCCTACGCGTTCGACTTCTCGGTGTGGGAGATGTGGGGGGCGCTGCTCTACGGCGGCCGATCGGTGATCGTGCCGTATGCCGTGAGCCGTTCCGTGCGCGATTTCCGCCGTCTGTTGGTCGAACAGCGGGTGACCGTTCTTTGCCAGACCCCGTCGGCGTTCCACCAGCTGCAACGGGTCGACGAGGAAGCCGTCAAGACCGAGCCGCCGCTCGCGCTCCACACGGTGATCCTGGGCGGGGAGGCGCTCGAATTCGCCGCGCTCGAGCCCTGGTTCGCGCGGTATGGAGACGAGCGTCCGCGGGTGGTCAACGCCTACGGCATCACCGAGACCTCGGTGGTGGTGACCTATCGCCCGGTGCGGCGCGCGGACGCGGGCAAGGCGAACCGGATCGGTGAGCCGATCCCCGATCTCGGGCTGCGGGTGCTCGACGCGCGCGGCGCGCTGATGCCGCTCGGCGTGCCCGGCGATCTGCACATCGTGGGCGACGGCCTGGCGCGGGGATATCTCGACCGCCCCGACTTGACCGCCGCACGCTTCCTGCCCGACGCCTATTCGCGCATTCCCGGCGCCCGGTCGTACCGCTCGGGCGACCTCGTCCGCTACCGGCCGGAGCCGAGCCTGCCGACCGGGCTCGACCTCGAATATCTGGGCCGCATCGACCTCCAGGTCAAGGTGCGCGGCTTCCGGATCGAGCTGGGGGAGATCGAGTCCGCGCTGGTCGCGCATCCCGCCGTGCGCGAGGCGGTCGTGGTGGTGGACGGCGAAGGGGACGCCCGGCGCTTGGTGGGCTACTTCGTTTCGGCCGGCGGCGCCCTCCCGGAAGTCGATCTGCGCGATCACCTGCGCGCGCGGCTGCCGGAGCACATGGTGCCCGCGGTGCTCGTCCCGCTCGCGGCGTTGCCGCTCACGCCGAACGGCAAGGTCGACAAGCGCGCGCTGCCCGCGCCCGAGGTGCGGCTGGAGGCCGGCGCCGGTCTCACGCCACCGGAAACCGCGCTCGAACGGCGGCTCGCGGCGGTCTGGGAGGACCTTCTCGGGGTCCAGGGCGTCGGGCTCGAGTCGGAGTTCTTCGGGCTCGGCGGCCATTCGCTGCTCGCGATGCGCATGGCCTCGCGCATTCGCGAAGACCTCGGCGTCGACCTCCCCGTGCAGGCGATGTTCGAAGAGCCCACGCTGGGCGCCCTGGCGCGCCGGATCGCGACCGAGGCGGGGGAGCATGGCCTCTCCGGCGACGAGCTCGGCATTCCGCCGCTCGTTCCCCGGCCGGAAGCCCAGCGGTTCGCTCCGCTGCCGGCCTCGTACGCGCAGGGGCGCCTCTGGCTGCTCGATCGACTCCTGCCGGGACTCTCGCTCTACAACATGGGCGGGCTCCAGCGCTTCGGCGGCCGGCTGCGGTTCGATCTCTTCGACGCCGCGGTCGAGCGGGTGGTGCGCCGGCACGAAACGCTCCGAACCGGCTTTTCCGAGGTCGGCTTGGAGCCGTTCCAGACCGTCCATCCGGAGGTCCGGTCCCGCCCGCAACGGATCGACCTCTCGGCGCTCGCCGGCTCCGTCGCGCGGGACGAGGCGGAGCTCCAGCGCCTCGGCGCCCTCCAGGTCGGCCGGCCGTTCGACCTCTCGCGGCCGCCTTTGCTGCGCCTCTGGCTGGTATGCCTGCGGGCGGAAGACGCGTTGCTCTACGTGATCCATCACATCGTCTCGGACGGCTGGTCGATGGGCGTTCTGATCTCCGAGATTCGTTCGGCGTACGCGGCGCTCGCGTCCGGCGCCGCGCCGCATCTGCCCGAGCTGCCGGTGCAGTACGGCGACTACACCCTCTGGCAACGCGCCTGGTTCGAGCGCGGGGAGCTCGGGCGCCAGCTGGAATTCTGGCGCGGCCGCCTCGCCGGGGCTCCGGCCACCGAGCTGCCGACCGACCGGCCGCGTCCGCCGGTGTCGACCTACCGCGGCCGGCGGTTCCGGACCACCCTGGCCGCCGCGACCGTGGCTCGCCTGGGCGCGTTGGCCCGGGAGCGCCAGGCCTCGCCGTTCATGGCCCTGCTCGCGGCGTTCGACGCGGTCGTCGCCCGCTACGTCGGCCAGGACGACGTGGTGGTCGGCACGCCGATCGCGAACCGGCGGCGGCGCGAGGTCGAAGGGTTGATCGGCTTCTTCGTCAACACCGTGGTCCTGCGCACGGATCTCTCGGGCGAGCCGAGCTTCGCCCTCGCGGTCGATCGCGCCAAGCACTCCGTGCTCGAGGCGTTCGCCCATCCGGACCTGCCGTTCGAGCGGTTGGTCGAAGAGCTCGCGCCGCGCCGCGACCTGTCGAAGAATCCGCTGTTCCAGCTGATGTTCAACCTGGTCGGCGCGCGAGCGGCCGAGGCTCAAGCCTCCGGCGGAAGCGCCGCGGGCGCCGCGGGCTCCCAGCCGGCGACCGCGCTGTTCGACCTCCAGCTCTACCTGATCGAGACCGGCGACTCGTTCGACCTGTTCTGGGAATGGTCGGCCGATCTCTTCGAAGAGCCGACGATGCGCCGTCTCGCCCGCGCCTACGAGACGCTGCTCGCGGCCGCCGCCGCGGATCCGGAGGCGAGGCTTTCGGACCTGCCGCTGCTCGCTCCGCAGGATCGGATCGAGCTGATCGCCTCGGGCACCGGCCCGGCGGCGGTCCCCTCGACGCCGGTCCACGAGCGAATCGTCGCGCAGGCCGGGCGCACGCCGTCCGCAGTCGCGGTCGTCTGCGGCGCCGAGACGCTCGTCTATTCGGAGCTCGTCGCCCGGGCGGACCGCCTGGCGCGGCGCCTCGCGCGACTCGGTGTGGGCCTCGAGTCCCGCGTGGGCGTCGCCGTCGAGAGGTCGCTCGCGCTGCCGGTTGCGACCCTTGGCGTCCTTCGGTCCGGCGCGTCGTACGTACCGCTCGATCCCACCTATCCCGCCGACCGTCTCGCCTACATGGCCGCCGACGCGGGCTTGACGGTGCTCGTCGCGAGCGTCGATCTCGCGGATCGGTTCGCCTCGCACGCGCCGACCGTGGTGCCGATCCAGGCCGACGGGCGGATCGAACGGCCGGCCGATCCGTCGATCGATCCGCCGGTCGGCGTGCGCGTGGCGCCGGAGAATCTCGCCTACACGATCTACACCTCGGGCTCGACCGGTCGACCGAAAGGGGTCGAGCTGTCCCACGGCGCGCTCGCGAACTTCCTCGACGCGATGATCGAGTGGCCGGGGCTCTCCGCCTCGGACGTGCTGGTCGCCGTCACGTCCCTCTCGTTCGACATCGCCGGTCTCGAGCTCTACGGGCCGCTGATGGTCGGCGCCCGTACCGTGATCGCCCGGCAGGAAGAAGTGCTGGGTGGCGCGCTGCTGGGGCGGCTGCTCGAGGAGAGCGGCGCGACCGTGCTGCAGGCGACCCCTTCGGGGTGGCGGGTCCTGCTCGGCTCGGGCTGGCAGGGCGACCCGAACCTCGCCGCTTTGATCGGCGGTGAGGCCCTGCCGCCGGCGCTCGCGGCGGAGCTCGCGCCGCGGGTGAAACGGCTGTGGAACATGTACGGCCCGACCGAGACCGCGGTCTGGTCGGCGGCCGACGAGGTGGGGGGTGGAGCGACCGCTCCGATCGCTCCAATCTCGATCGGCCGGCCGATCGCCGCGACCGGGCTCTACGTCGTCGACGCGTGGGGCGGCCTGCTGCCGGTCGGCGTGCCCGGCGAGCTGTGGATCGGCGGCGCGGGCGTCGCGCGCGGCTACCATGGTCGCCCCGACCTGACCGCCGAGCGATTCGTCCCCGACGGTTTCTCCGGCGCCTCGGGCGCCCGCCTCTACCGGACGGGAGACCTCACGCGGATCCTGCCCGACGGACGTTTCGAATGCCTCGGCCGGATCGACAACCAGGTCAAGGTCCGCGGCTTCCGGATCGAGCTGGGCGAGATCGAATCGGCGCTCGCGAGCGGCCCCGGCGTGGCCCAGGCCGTGGTGGTGGCGCGCTCGGCGGCGGCCGGGCAGGAGCGCGAGCTCGTCGCCTACTACGTGGCTCAGGATCCCGAGGCCGAGGATACGGCCACGGCCGCGTTGCGCTCCCATTTGAAGGAGCGGCTCCCCGACTACATGGTCCCGGCCTGGTTCGTCCGCCTCGACGCCTTCCCGACCACGCCGAACGGCAAGATCGACCGCAAAGCGCTTCCGGATCCCGTCCGGGCAGCCCGCACGGGCGCCCTGGGCGAGCCGCCCGCCACCGAGATGGAGCGGCGCGTGGCCGAGACCTGGCGCGAGGTGCTGCACCTCCAGCCCGAGGCGCCGCTCGGACGAGACGACGACTTCTTCGACCTCGGCGGCCATTCGCTCGTCGCGCTCAAGGTCCAGGCGCGGCTCGAGAGCGCGCTCGGCCGCGGCGTGCCGCTCGTCCTCCTATTCCGCAATCCCACGATCCGCCAGCTCGCCTCGGCGCTCGAGCCCGGCGAGGTTGCTGGCCGGCCGAGCGCGCTGGTTCCGATCCAGCCCGCGGGCACCAAGGCGCCGCTGTTCGTGCTGCCGCCGATCGGCGGCACGGTCTACTTCTACCGCGCGCTCGCCCAGGCTCTCGGACCCGACCAGCCGGTCTGGGGTCTGCAGTCGCCCGGGCTCGACGGCGACGAACGGCCGATCGACGACCTCGAGACGCTCGCGGAGCATTTCCTCGCCGCGATCGCTCCGGTGCGACGGGCCGGCGCCCCGGTCCATCTCGCCGGCGCGTCGATGGGTGGCGTGGTGGCGTTCGAGATGGCGCGCGCGCTGTCGGCCCGGGGAGAAGCCGTCGGCCTCGTGGCGTTGCTCGATACGGTGGCGGCGAGCGCCTCCGCCGCGATCGACGATCGCGCCGCGCTGATGGCCATGGTGCACATGCTCTCCGAGGGCCGGTTCCGCATCCCGCCCGAGCAGCTCATGGGCCTCTCGCCCGACGAGCAGGTCGAGCGGGTCTTCGCGGAAGCGGCGGCGCACGGGATCTCGACCGAAGGGGTGAGCCGCGAGCGGATCGCCCGGCTGCGGGCGGTGATCGAGGCGAATCTCAAGGCGCGCGCGGGCTATCGCGAGCGGACCTTCGACGGCGAGCTCGTCTTCTGCCGAGCGGAGGTGCGGCGTCCCGGCGAGCCCGATCACCCCGAGGATTCCTGGCTTCCGCTCGCCAAAGGCGTAGAGCGGATCGACGTGCCGGGCGACCACGAGTCGATGTTGCAGCCGCCGAACGTCGATCGCCTTGCGGAGATCCTCGCGCGGCGGATGGAACCGGGCGGCGCGGAGGGGTAGGCCCCGCCTCCGACGGCGTTCCGAACGCCGGGGGGGCGGGCGTTAGGGGAAGGTGCTTGGGAAGGTGCTTTGCGCCACGCCCGGCGCCCGTTCGACTAGGAACCACCGTCCGGCGCGTTTCACGGAGAGCCCCCAGAGATGGGGGCCGAACGCCTGGGCGATCCGCTCCGGCCCGCCGCGCACCAGGAAGTAGCGGTAGTGCGAGGCGTGGCGGTCGTAGCGGAACCGCTGCGGGTTCCACTCGTCCCATTCGGCGAGGAGCGGATCGTCCTTGTTCTTGCCGGGCCGGTACGCGACGGGCGAGTTGAAGAACTGGGCGAACGAGAAGTGGACGCGCCCACCTTTGCCGACCTGGTAGTAGGCGGGGGTGTGGATGAGATAGGGCGGCGCCGCCCAACCGTTCGCCCCCTGCTCGCCCCCGGGCTCATAGATCAACCCGGCGAGCGACTGGCCCGGCGCGGTCGAATCGAGCAGCTCTCCGAGCCCCTCCACTTCGGACGAAAACGCCAGGATTCCCGTCGCCGTCCGCATCCACTGGCCCGCGAGCAGGACGCCGAGCAGGAGCGCCGCGAGGCGGACCCGCGCCGGGCTCATCGGCAGGCGCGGGAACGCGGGGATCGCGATCATCGCGGCGAGCGGCAGGAGGCGGTCCGAAACCAGGTAGCCGCGGGTGTAGTTGGGCAGGACGAAATAGAGCAGGAGCACCCAGGCGGCTAGGGTGAGGAAACGGGTGCGAACGAGCGTCTTACCCTCGGTCTCCCGATCCGAGCTCCCGCGCGACGAGAGCGCGAGCAGCGCGAGGGCTGCCCCCAGGGCGAGCAGCGCCCAGGCCCCGAGGTCCTTCGGCCCCGCGAACAAATTCGAGGGGATCTGGCTCAGCCGGGTGGCGATCGGCGCGTATTGCGAAGCCTCCGTGGCCAGGTTCTGCTGGTACGCGGTCATCGCCGATTCGGGGTTCCGGTGCGCCCAGGCGAGCGCGCCGATCCCCGCCGCGAGGCCGGGGAGCAGCGTCGAGAGCTGGGCGAGGAGGCGTCTCGCGCCGGATGCCCGCACCAGGGCGAGCCATCCCACCGCGCCGGCGAAGATCAGCAGGAACTCGAGGTGGACGGTATAGAACGCGAGGCCGACGAGGGCGATCCGGACCCAGGCGCTCACGCCGAACGGCCGGTCGAATAGGCGGTCCGCGAGCGCCAGGCCGAACAGGACGAGAGGATAGGCGAGCAGGTTGTCGACGAAGCCCCACGCGAAGGCGTGGTTGTAGGTGAGGGCGAGGGCGAGCAGCCCATAGGCCGCCGGCCGGCCGGTCCGGCGGCAGAGGAGCGCGGTGGCGACCGGCACCGCGAGGAGCGATAGGGAGAGGACGAGCTTTCCCGCCGCCTCGATCGGAAGGACTAAGGCGACGGCCGCCACGAGCATCTCGAACAACCCTTGTGGCCGAAACGGAACGATCTCGAACGTCGCCTGGAGAGCCCGGGAGGGATCGCCGTAGAAGCGCAGGATCGCCGCCGCCGCGAGCTGCTGCGGGTAGTCGACCATCGGCAAGTAGCGGACGAACCAGAGCGGCAAGACCCACACCGCGCCCGCCGCGGCGAGCCACACCCTTCGCGAGGCCACGGTCGCGACCGCGCTCGGGTCGCTCTTCCCGCCGGTCTCCAGCCCGGCTCCGTCTCCCGAATCGGGGTTCGTCATGGCGGGGCATCGTACACTTTGCGCATCGTGACCGATTCGCCTTTTCGCAGCCGGCGTGGCTCGTATCGCACCTTCGCCGTTCTCACCGTCGTCGCCTCGCTGCTTTGGGCCCCGGTGCCGGGCCGGGCCGATCAGGTCCGTCTGCTCGACACCGTGCTCGAGGCGGCGGCCTCTCGGGTCGGCGGCGTGCTCGGAGCGAAGCGGGAGATCCTCACGTCGTCGTTCATCGTCGGCGACGATCCCTTTTCGCTCGGCGCTCTCGCGCTGCTCCGCGACGCCGCGCGGCGCGGCATCTCGGTGAAGCTCCTGATCGACAGCCAGTGGAACCGCATCCCGGTCGCGGTCCAGGCCCATCTGCGAGACGAAGGGATCGAGATCCGGACCTATCACCCGTTCACCTGGGGCAACCTCCACTGGCTCACCCGCCGGCTGCACGACAAGCTGGTCCTGATCGACGGCGAGATCCTGATCGCCGGGGGACGCAACATCGAGAGCCCCTACTTCGGCCTCGGGCCGTCGCAGATGGGACGGCGCAACTACATCGATTGCGACGTCGAGGTGCGCGGGCCGCTCGCCGCCGATGCGCGCGACTACTTCCTCGCGCTCTGGAACAGCCACCACGTCAAGGAGCGGAAGAAGCGGGCGACGCCGGCGCAGAAAGCCGAGGCGGCCCGCCGCCTCGACTCCTACCAGGAGTGGCTCGACGCGAGGATCGCGACCGCGCGCCGGACCGGCGTGCCCCTGCTCGACGAGCCGGTCGACGTCGCGAGCCTGCGGTTCCTCCACGATCCGATCGGCCGGAAGGACCCCGAGCGGGGCGTCGGCCCGGAGCTGCTCGCGCGGCTCGACTCGGCGCGCGACTCGGTCTCGATCGAATCGCCGTACCTGATTCCGACGCGGTCGTTCCGCAAGGGGATCGTGCGGGCGATGAAACGGGGCGTGAAGATCCGCATCCTCACCAATTCGCTGGCGACCACCGACAACCTCTGGGCGCAGGCCGGCTACGTCGGCAGCGAGCGCAAGTTGGTCGAGGGCGGCATCGAGCTTTGGGAGTACCACGGCGAGGAGAGCCTGCATTCGAAAGTCGCGGTGATCGACTCGCGATATCTCATCGTCGGGTCGTTCAACATCGACCCGCGCTCCGAATACCTGAACTCGGAGGTCGCGGTCGAGCTCGACAGCCCGGCTCTCGCGGCGACCGAGATCGGCATCATGGAAGCCCACCTCCGAAGCTCATGGCGCATCGATCGCCGGGGCCTGCCCGAAGGAGCGAACGAGCGCTTTCCCGGCGTGCCGAAATCGAAGGTCCGCAAGCTCCGCTGGCTGCAGCTGCTCGCGCCGTTGATCCGGGGCCAGCTCTAACCCGAACTTCTCACCGGGTTTCTGCTGCGGCGGAAAATCTGCCGGCGCGTGCTACGTTGCGCTCGCTCGCACTCCTCGACGGAGTGCCAACTACGCCTACGTCGTCCTCCCTTCGCGCGCCTTGCATTCACCGGCATCACTTCCGCCTCGCTACGAAACCCGGTGAGAAATTCGGGCTGAAAACGAAAAGCCGGCCGATCGTTCGACGACGATCGGCCGGCCCTCGATTCCTGCGACGCGATGGATGGCTCTTTTTGTCTAGAGCGAATTCAGGAAAGCAATCAGCTGGTTCTTCTGGGTGAGGCTCAGGTTGTAGTAGTAGGTCGCCGCCGGGTTGTACGCCTCGTTGTCGTGGCGCAGGATGGCGTCGTTGCGCGTGAACGTCACCGTGTCGTGCATCATGCGCGAACGGGTGCGCAGGCCCCAGAGCGGCGGCGTGCGCATCTTGGTGAGGGTGCTCTGGCCGCCGTTCTGGACGATGAAATCGCCGGTGCCGACGTCGTGGAGCATGAAGTCGCTGTACGGGTGAATGATCTTGTCGCCGAGCGCCGGTGGGATCACGAACGTGCCGCCGTTGACCACCGTGCCCGCCGGAGCGGTGGTGATCGACGTCCGATGGCAGTTGGCGCAGCCGATCGAGGTGAACAGATTCGCTCCGGCGACCGCGTCGGCCGTCGCCGCGGCGACGGTGTCGCGCGGAGGAGCTTTGCTCGCTCGCATGAAGCGGGCGAAGAACTCGACGTCCGGCCCGAACGGATTGCCGGAGGTCGCCGCCTCTTCCGGATCGGGCACGGTGTCATAGGCCGCGACGGAGGTGCCGTTCGAGGTGTTCTCGGTCGGCTGGAGCGGGCTGGTGATCCCCATTTCGTTCAGATAGGCGTCGGCCGAGAACGACAGCAGGCTGGCGTGCTGGTTCTTCCAACCGAAGCGCGCGACGCGGGTCTGGCCCGGCGCCTCGAGGACCGGCACGTTGATGATCTGCCCCTTCATGCTCGAGGGCTGCGAGTTGCGGATCGTCGTGAACGTCGAATCGGCGATCGCCTCGATGAAACCGTCGCCCAACACGTTCAACGAAGACCGGAAATCGGCCACGTTGTCCTCGCCGCCGACCCGCTCCTGGATGGCTGCGTTGATCGCCCGGTCGTTGATCAGCGAACCGCCCGGACGGTCGGTGAACGTGAAGCCGTCGTAGCGGCCGACGCGCAGCTCGGTGATCTGGCTGGTGCCGCCGGTCACCGGAGTCTGGTGGCACTCGGCGCACGCTTGCGCGTTGTACAGCGGGCCGAGGCCATCCTCGATGTCCTCGCGTCCTTCGAACGTCTCCTTGTCGAGGTCGAATTGGGCCTGCGACACCATGCCGTTCGTCAGGCCGTCGAATCCAGTCGGGGCCTCGGTGGCGGTGACGCCGTTCAACATCAACGGGACCGCTCCGAGGACCGACACGATCCCTACCGGGATCGCCAGCCGGCGGATCCACTTCGTCGCTCTGCTCATGTCGCTTCTCCTTCTACCTTCAAAGAACGCACCGGAGGGATGGATCCTCGAGGGCGCCTTGGGAGGGCGAACCTCGGGGCAACCGGGCGTGAACGGCACACAGCTCTCGAAAGCCGAGCCGAGTTCGGGCAGATTGGATAAACGAGCGTCTAAAAAAGGAGGTGCTTCGAGAAGGGGGAACGGGACAAACCGACGGATGGGGTACGAGGATCCCTTCCGGCCGGCGCGCGACGGCTGCGGATAGACTCCGCCTCCGATGTCCGGCACCCCGCGCGCACCCGCTCTGGCCCTCGACTACCTCTCGCCGCTCCCGCCGGTCCGGTCGGGTATCGCCGACTATTCGACCGACCTGCTGCCTCATCTCGCCGCGCGCGCCGACGTCCGCGTGCTCGCTCCGGACGGCCTACCGGTCTCCGAGCAGGTCCGCGAGGCCTGGCATCCGGAGCCTTCCGAGCGCGTGGGAGAGGGGGGGCGGCTGCCGCTCTACCACATGGGCAACAACCGCTATCACTTTGACGTCCTGCGATGGGCGCTCGAAAGGCCCGGCGTGCTGGTGCTCCACGATCCGTTCCTGCATCACCTGCGCCTGGACGCGACGCTCGGCCGAGAGCGCGGGCGCGAGGACTTCGACCTCTATTGCGATCTGCTCGAAGAGGACGAGGGGTGGATCGGCCGGGCGACCGCGCTGGTCAAACGGTGGAGCGCGTACGGCGAGGCTCCGGTCTTCGGCCTGCCGGCGCGGCGCGCGCTGCTGCGCCGACACCGGGGCATCCTGGTCCACGGGGCCTGGGCGGCGAGCGAGCTGCTCCGGGACGATCCCGACCTGCGGGTTCGCGCGGTGCCGATGGGCATCCCGCTGCCGCCGCCCGCGGATGCCGAGGCCGGCCGAGCTTTTCGTCTCCGGCACGGTCTGCCGCTCGACACGCCGATCCTCGGATCGTTCGGTTTCCAGACTCCGATCAAGCGGACGGGCGTGGCGATCGAGGCGCTCGCGGCCCCCGGGCTCGAACGGCTCCACCTTCTCGTGGTCGGCGAATCGTCCGGCCTCGACATCGAGCAGCTCGCGCGGCGCGCGGGCGTCGCCGACCGGGTGACCCATCTCGGCTTCCTGCCGTTCGCCGAGCTCGAGCTGGCGATCGCCGCGTCGGACCTCTGCTTGAACCTCCGCTATCCCACGGCCGGCGAGACGTCGGCGTCGCTCCTGCGGGTGCTCGCCGTGGGCCGGCCGGCCATCGTCTCGGATTACGCCCAGTTCTCCGATCTGCCGGAGGAGATCGCGCTCAAGGTTCCCGTCGGGGACGGAGAGGTCCCGGCGCTCGCCGCGGCCCTCCGGGATTTGCTCGGAACGCCCGACCGGCTGCGTGCGATGGGGGAGGCGGCGCGCGAGCACGTCCGCCTGCGCAACGCGCCGGAAGCGGCGGCCGAGGCGATCGTTGCGGCCTGTCTCGAGTGGCGCGACCTGCCACCTCCGGGACCGGCGCCGGTTCGGACGACGGAAGCGGCTCCGCCCACGAGCCTCACCTGGCACGAATGTCGGGGAGCGATCGAGGTGGAGGGAGCCGACCTCCCCTGGGCTCCCGGCGAGCGGCGCCGGCTCGACATCCGCCTCGCCAATCGCGGTTTCGCCCGGTGGCTCGGGGGTGAGCGCGGCCCCGGTGGGGTTGCCCTAGTGATCAAGCTCTTCGACGGCGGAGAGGGGGGCGAGGATCTGCTCGAAAACCGCCATTGGCTGCCCCTGCCGCGCGATCTCGCTCCAGGGGAGGAGGCGCGGTTCGTCACCGAGGTCCGCCGGCCGCCCGGGCCCGCGCGCCTGCGCATCGAGCCGCACCTGTTCGGCGGCCTCGGCTTCTCGCGCCTCTCGGGGCCCTGGTGGGAGCGCGACCTGTGAGCGAAAGTCCGGACTTCCGGATGGATCGGATGGGGGCCCGGATGGAGCCCCGGATGGGGCCCCGCATGGGGACAACCGAGCGCGCCGGCTGGGGCCTCCTGGCCGCCTTGTTCCTGGCCCTTCTCGTCGGCGCCGCCACCTTCTCGCGGGTCGGCCGACCCTCGCTCGTCGGCGACGAAGCGACCTACGCCATGCAAGCGGCGTCGCTCGCGTTCGATTTCGACCTTCGCTACACACGGGGCGACTACGACCGTTTCGTCCACGATTGGGGTGGCCCGCCGGACGGCCTGATCCTGGAAACCCGCGAGCGGAGCGCCTCGGATCGTGCGCCCCGCGCGCTCACGTACGGCAAACCGGCCGCCTACGCTCTCTTCTCGGCGCCCTTCGTTCGCGCGTCGCCCCAGGGCGGCGCGTTGATCGGCAACGTCCTCGCTTTCGCGCTCGCGTGCTGGCTCTCGGCGCGGACCCTCCGGCGCCGGATCGGCGGCGTCGCTCCGCTCTGGGTCGCCGTGTTCGCCTTCGCCTCGGTGTCGTTCGCCTACGCGTTCTGGGTGCACGCCGACCTGTTCCTGCTCTCGGCGGTGGCCGCCGGCTTCGCGGTCTGTTACGGCGGCGGCCGGACCCGCGAGGCGCCTCTGCCCGAGATCTACGAGGGGGAGGAGACGATTCCCTCCTCGCGCGTTTTCTGGCGCTACTTCGCCGCGGGCGTGTTGATCGCGATTCCCGGATCGTTCCGGCCTTTCTATCTGGCGCTGCTCGTACCCGCCGCCCTCGCGGTACCGCGCGCCAAGCGCGGCGCGGGGCTCGCGGGGCTCGCGCTGGGAGCGGTCCTGCTCCTCGGCGCTACCGGCGCGATCCAGACGGCGGCCGGCGGCAGCTTCACCGGCTACGGCGGCGAGCGGCAAGGGTTCTATCCGCGGACCGGCTATCCGGAGGTCGACTTCCCGGCGAGCGACTGGGACCGGTCGATCCGGAAATGGGGCAACACCTCGTGGACGCAGGAGGGGGCAATCACCCCGAGCGCCGATCCGAAGCTCTGGGGCTGGAACGTCGTCTACCTGATCGCGGGCGAGAACGTCGGCATCCTGCCGTACTTCCTGCCGATCCTGCTCGCGCTCCTGGCCTACGCGGGCGATCGCGGGCGGTGGGCGATCCCGATCGCCGTCGCGGTCGCGTCCCTCTGCTTCCTCGCGATCCGGCCGTTCAACTTCTACGGCGGGGGAGGGGCGATCGGCAACCGCTATTTCCTGCCGCTCTATCCCGCGTTCTGGTTCCTGGCCGCCCGTCTTCCCCCGGGCCGGGGAGGCGTCGCCCGGGCGCTCGCGGTCGCCGCCCTCGCGGCGCCGTTCCTCTGGCCGCTCTGGAGCCATCCGCGAGCGTTCCCGATCGCGCCCGACGGCCGCTACGCCCACACCTCCTCGGTCGCCCGCGCCCTGCTGCCGTACGAGACGACCCAGAGCCACGTTCCCGGCGGGCAAGATCTCTCCGAGCACGGCCTCTGGATCAAATTCCTCGACGGGCCCGCCGGCCAAGACGGTGGCCGGGCCTACATCGAAGGGGACGGCCGGGCAGAGATCCTGCTCGGCAGCCCGAAGCCGCTGCTCGCCGTCCAGATCGACCTCGCCCCGAACGCCCCGAGCACTCTGCAGGTAAAAGGCGGCACCCTGGGCGAAAGGATCCTCCGCCCCGACGGCGGCATCGCCTACGTCCTCCATCTCGAAAGCCCACGCGCCACCCACGCCATGTGGTGGAGCGACGACCCGTGGAGTCTCTACCGTCTCTCGCTCCAAGTCCCCGGAGGCAAGGGGAAGATCGGCTTCGACATCGAGACCGCCGAGGAGAAGGGCGGGGAAGAGGAGAAAGGCCCGATCATCATCCGGCGGCATGCGGCATCACCGTCCGGGGGTTAGGGGGGAGAGCCGTAACGGTGCAGCTGCCGATTCAGGAAAACTGAATAGCGAGGTCCGCTATTAAGACTTCAGGGGTCAAGTTTAAATAACGAGCCCGGCGAGGAGCAATGCCGAAGGCGCTTCCGGCGCCCGACGCAGGAAATGCCTCGATGGCGGGTTTCAGGCTTCGGTTTCGCGCCATCGAGGGGAGACCCCGGGCATTTTGCACAGGTTTCTATGCAGTCAACCGGTCGAGAATGCCCTACAATCGAGCTTCGTTTCAGATTGCACGCTCCGCGTTTCGCGTAGCGCGCCGTCGGCGCCCCGAGTCGATGACGCGGGAGGTGGACGTTACGGCCGGGACGTACCCGCCTTGAACGTCGAAACGCCGATGTACGTAAGGGGCTTCACAGGGCGACCCCATCGCCGACGCCCGGACAACGTGGTCCAAGAAGAGGAAAGCACGACATGATGAAACGGTTCGCCTTCGTACTGCCCTGCCTGGCGCTCGCCGCCGCGGCTCCGTCGCTCGCCGAGCTGCGCTACGTACCCATCCCGAACGTCGGCTCGGGAACGATCAAGATCCTGGCCGAGTACCAGCGGCAGACGGACGCCCCGAAGAACGTCGACATCACCCGCATCGCCGAAGGGGTCTCCGGCACGACCGTGCAACCCGTGCGGGCGCAGGTCTACACCGGCCCCTCGACGAAGAAGCTCTTCCCCCTCTTGAACATCACCCCCTCGACCTCGGGGCTGATCATCCTCAACGCCGAGCCGGGCCTGTCCTCGAACGAGGTGTCGCTGGAAGCCGGGAAGGCGCCGACCAACGGCGCCTGGGAGCTGCCGCTTCTCTCGGACGCGAGCGACTTCAACCCGAACACGACGGCTTTCGTGCTGAACCTGACCAAGAGCGGCGCGGATACCTCGAACCTCTCGATCTTTAACCTCGGGCCGGCCGCGGCGACCTGCAGCTTCAAGGTCCTCCGCCCGGTGGGAACGACGATCGAAGAGCGGACGGGGATCAACGTGCCGGCCGTGGGCGCCGTCCGTTTCGACGACGTGCTGCGCCGGATCACCGGCAACGGCAAGGCGAACGCCTCGGTCACCTGCAACCAGCCGTTCTACGCCCTGGGCGCGCTGCCGAGCGCGGACCGTACGAAGGTCCGCGTCTTCTATCCCGTCCGGGAGCTGCGTCCGGCGGGTACGCCGGTGACTCTCGCGAGCCGGACGGGA
The DNA here is from genome assembly GCA_044226625.1 of Thermoanaerobaculia bacterium. Lineage (GTDB taxonomy): Bacteria > Acidobacteriota > Thermoanaerobaculia > Multivoradales > UBA5704 > DASYKS01. The sequence continues at coordinate 29,994 of JBGAGQ010000037.1, read as the reverse complement.
ACGTTCCTCACCGTCGCGCCCGAAAACCCCGTGGCCCACTTCGTCCTGCCGCTCGAGAAATCCACCACCCCCGGCGCCGCCGGTCCGCGGTATCGCTCGATCAAGATCGATTTCGACGTGAGGACCTCCGATCCGGAAGGCTTCTCGGTCCTGCGCGGAATCGTCGGCCTGTTCCGTTCCGGCGGTCGCCGGTTCAACACGACGCTCTTCTTCGGCAGCTACGACCGACTGGACAGCACCGGCGGACCGCGCATCCTGATCGATCCCGGGACGCCCTACATCGAGACCACGGTCAAGCGGGCGCTCGACTTCTCCGGAGTGAACTTCCTCCATTTCCAGATCGAGCTGAACACGGAGACCCGGACGATCACCTACCTGGTCAGGAACAGCGACGGCGTCACCAAGATGAACCTCGTCATGGGGCTCTTCAACGAGGACCTGAACGCCGTGGGTGACGCGCAGCCGCTCCTGGAGCTTGGCCTTCCGGGCGTCGCTGACGACGCGTACTTCCCGCCCTACGGTTGGAAGTTCTCGCGCCTCACGGTGGTCGGCATCAAGTAGGCCGAAAGCCGCGCCGCGGTCCGAGAGAGACCTCGAACGCACGCCCGCCCTCCGGACCGGAGGCGCGGGCGGTTTCGTTTTCAGGGCTCCGATTCAGTAGAGGTCGAAGACCAGGATCCGACCCTCGAGCGGACCGTTCCAGACCGGGATCCTGCGCTTGGGTTTGAGGCCGATCCCCTTGCCGCGGTCCTCGCCCGCGAGGACGACGGCGCGGTAGCCGCGGAACCGCTGCTTGAGGAGATCCCCGAGCCGGCGCCAGAGGTCGTCGGGCGCGCCGGCCTCGGCGAGCCGGTGGCCGTGCGGCGGATTGACGACCACGAGACCCGGCGGGGGAGCGGGCGCTTCGAGGGCAAACGCATCGCCGCGGGTGAGCCGGGCGCAACCGAGCAGATCGGCCCTCTCGAGGTTCTTTGTCGCGGCGGCGAGCGTTGCGCCCGAGAGGTCGTTGCCGTAGAGCGCGAGGCACTCCGGCGTGGCGACCGATGGGATCACCTCGGCGCGGACCCGGGCATAACGGCTCGGCTCGAACCCGGGCAGGTGCTCGAAGGCAAAGGCCTTCCGCAACCGGCCCGGAGCACGACCGAGAGCGAGGTCCGCTGCCTCGATCAAGAGCGTCGCCGCGCCGCACATCGGATCGACGATCGGCCCGTTCCCATCCCATTCCGCGGCGATCGCGCAGGCCGCGGCGAGGTGCTCGCGGACCGGAGCGGTCCCCGCGTCCAATCGATAACCGCGACGGTCGAGCGGCTCGCCGGAAGTATCGAGGAGCAACGTCGCTTGGTCCTCGTGGAGTCGCAGGCGGAACGAGACGTCGGGATCGTCCTTCTGCACGTTGCCGCGCCGGCCGTAGCGATCCCGTTGGGCGTCGACGATCCCGTCCTTCACCTTGAGCGCGGCCCACCGCGAGTCGCGGATCTCCGAGACCGCGGCCGTCGCATGGATCGCGAACGATCGATCGGGATGGAACAGCTCAGCCAGCCAACGAGGAGCGCCGGGGCGTCCGGCCCGGCCGACGAGCCCCTTGGCCCCCCGGTACAGCGCATCGCCGTCGGCCCCCTCGAAGCTCGAAATCTCGACCAGGACCCGATTCGCCGTACGCAGCCGCCAATTCGCGCGGTACACCTCGTCCCATCCGCCATGGAACGCGACCGCGCCGCGGCTCTTTTCGATCCCCGCCATGCCGAGCCCGGCGAGCTCGGCCGCAACGAAATCCTCGAGCCCGAGCGCGCAGGTCGCCACCAGGCCGAGCAGGGAAGAAGAGGAACGGGAGGGAACGGGCACGTCGGAGGCTACCATGGGACCTCGGGCGCCGCGTACCGGGCCGCCTATGCGACGGTCCAAGCTTCCGACAGGACCTCCGCCTGTTCGAGCACGGTCTGGGTCGCTTTCTCCTGTTTGTCCGGCGGGTAGCCGTACTTCCGCAGGATCCGCTTCACCAGCACGCGGAGCTGGGCGCGCACGTTGTCGCGGATCGTCCAGTCGATGGTGACGTTCTTGCGCACGGTCGCCACCAGCTCGCGGGCGATCGCGCGGAGGGCCTCGTCGCCGAGAACTTGCACCGCGCTGTCGTTCGTTTCGAGCGCGTCGTAGAAGGCAAGCTCGTCGTCCGAGAGCCCGAGCGTCTCGCCGCGAGCGTCGGCGGCGCGCAGGTCCTTCGCCATCTGGATCAGCTCTTCGATCACCTTCGCCGCTTCGATCGCGCGGTTCTGGTAGCGGCGGATCGCCTGCTCGAGCAGCTCGGCGAACGAGCGCGCCTGGACGACGTTCCGCCGCTGACGGGTGCGGATCTCTCCTTTGAGGAGCTTCTGGAGCAGCTCGACCGCCAGGTTCCGCCGCGGCATGTCGCGCACCTCGGCGAGGAACTCGTCCGAGAGGATCGAGATATCGGGCTTCTTCAGGCCGGCGGCGGCGAATATGTCGACGACTTCGTCCGAAACGACGGCCTTGGAAACGATCTGCCGGATCGCATGCTCGATCTCTTCGTCGGACTTCCGTTCGCCCGGCGCGCGTTTGGCGATCACCGCCCGCACGGCCTGGAAGAAGCCGACGTCGTCGCGGATACGCAGCGCCTCGTCGTGCGGCACGGCGAGGGCGAAGGCCTTGGACAGATCGTCGACGGCGCGCAGGATCCGGCTCTTGCCGTCGTCGAGCGCCAGCACGTGCTCCTGCGCCCCGGGGAGGAGCGAGAGGCGCTGCTGCGGCGTGCCCGTATGCCACGCGCTCCAATCGAAGCCGTGGAACAGCCCGAGGCAGATCTCGTACTTTTCGAGCATCACCGCGACCGCGTCGGCCTGATCGTGCTTTGCCTGGCCGGTGCCGCCCGCTTCGGTGTAAGTGGCGACCGCTTTTTTGAGCTCGTTCGAGAGCCCCAGGTAATCGACGACGAGGCCGCCCGGCTTGTCTTTGAAGACGCGGTTGACCCGCGCGATCGCCTGCATGAGGCCGTGCCCCTGCATCGGCTTGTCGGCGTACAGGGTGGCGAGGCTCGGGGCGTCGAAGCCGGTAAGCCACATGTCGCGCACGATCACGATGCGGAACGGATCGGCGGGATCGCGGAAGCGCTTCGCGAGCGCCTCGCGCCGCGCCTTGGTGCGGATGTGCGGCTGCCATTCGAGCGGGTCGGAGGCCGAGCCGGTCATGATCACTTTGAGCGCGCCGCTCTCGTCTCCGTCCGCGTGCCATTCCGGTCGCAGGGCGACGAGCTTCCGATAGAGCTCGACGGCGATGCGCCGGCTCATGGTGACGACCATCGCTTTGCCGTCGAGCGCCTCGCACCGGCGCTCGTAGTGCTCGACGAGATCGCGCGCCAGGCGATCGAGCCGCGCGTCGGCGCCGACCACGGCTTCGAGCTGCGCCCACTTGCTCTTGAGCTTTTCTTTGCGCTCGACCTCTTCGCCCTCGGTCGCCTCCTCGAAGTCGGGGTCGATGTTCGGCTTCTCGCTTTCGAGCAGCTCCAGTTTGGCAAGGCGGTTTTCGTAGTAAATCGGGACCGTGGCACCGTCGGCGACGGCGCGGGGGATGTCATAGATGCTGATGTAGTCGCCGAAAACGGCGCGGGTGTTGGCGTCGGCCTTCTCGATCGGCGTACCGGTGAAGCCGACGAACGAGGCGTTGGGGAGCGCATCCCGCATGTGCCGGGCGAACCCGTCGACGAAGTCGTACTGGCTTCGGTGGGCCTCGTCGGCGATGACGACGACGTTTCGCCGCTCGGAGAGGATCGGGTGGCGGTCCCCTTTCTCTTCGGGGAAGAACTTCTGGATCGTGGTGAAGACCACTCCGCCCGAGGCGACCGTGAGCTTGGCACGCAAGTCGGCGCGATCCGCGGCCTGGACCGGCGGCTGGCGCAGCAGGTCGCGGCAGCGGGCAAAGGTGCCGAACAGTTGATCGTCGAGGTCGTTGCGGTCGGTGAGCACGACGATCGTCGGGTTCTCCATCGCCGGATGGAGGATCACGCGCCCGGCGTAAAACGCCATGGTGAGACTCTTGCCGGATCCTTGGGTGTGCCAGACGACGCCGACGCGCCGATCGCCCCGGTCACCGCCCGGTCCCGGGCCCGCGCCGTAGCGGCCCGGCGTCTCGCGGATCATCGACGGGAGAGATTGAGTGACGGCCGCGCGCAGGGTCTCTTCGACGGCGACGTTGACGGCGTGGAACTGGTGATAGCCCGCGACCTTCTTCGCGAGCTTTCCGGTGCCTCCGTCCTCGAAGACGACGAAGTAGCGGACGAGGTCGAGGAACCTCCGCTTTTCGAAGACGCCTTCGAGGAGGACGTGCAGCTCGGACATCGACGAAGGCGCGTCTCCTTGGCCCTCGATCGTCCGCCACGGCTTGAACCATTCGTGGCCGGCGCCGAGCGAGCCAACGCGCGCCTGGGTACCGTCGGAGGCGACGAGGAGGGCGTTCGTGTTGAAGAGGGAGGGGATCTGTTCCTGGTAGGTCTGGAGCTGCCGGATCGCGGAGGCGACGGTAGCTTTCTCGTCGGCGGCGTTCTTGAGCTCGATCACGGCTAGGGGAAGGCCGTTCACGAACAGGACGACGTCGGGCCGGCGGGTGTGGTGCGTTTCTGAGACGGTGAACTGGTTCACGGCGAGCCAGTCGTTTCGCTCCGCATCGTCGAAGTCGAGCACCTGCGCCTGCCCGCCGCCGATCGAGCCGTCCGGGCGGCGGTATTCGACGTTGACGCCATTGACCAGCAGGCGATGCAGGTCTCGGTTGCGTTCGATCAGAGAGGGCCCGCTCAAGAGGGTGAGCTTGCGGTACGCGTCGTCGAGGGCCTCGGGTGGAAGATCGGGATTGAGACGGGCTAGGGCATCGCGCAGCCGGCCCAGTAAGAGGACGTCGCGATAGGCGGCATCGTGGCGCTCGGCGTAGAGGGCGCCGACGGAGATTTCGGTTCCGTGCAGGACGGTGTAGCCCAGGTCGGCGAGCCAGCCGAGGGCGGCCTCTTCGACGAGGGATTCGGAGAAGGTGGTCATTTCCCTACTCCGGAGAAAGGCCGAACAAGGATCGAAGATCGTTAATGTCAGACTGGACTGTGGCTCGGTCCTCGCTCAGGCGGGATCCTTCACCAACGATCTCATATTCCACCTTTCGGCCCGACGTATCTCCATGTGTGCGGCGGTAGACGCACAGCTTGGTCATGTGCCCCGACGTATCTTCCTTGAAGTAAACAAGCGGGCGGAGGCTGAAAAGGTCCCCAGCGCAAGAGACAAGGATCTGACCCTGTTGAAAATACTGTCGCGATTCGGCAACTTGAGTTGGACTCAAGGACATACTCTTAATAGTGCGCGTCAATCCGTGACCGCGGAATGTCTCACAGCGCAAAGTATTTCCATCCGACTGGCCGAAGTATCGCCAAACTTCAACATCGGCCAGACCGACAATATCGTCGAGCACGTCGATAACGTCTGCATAGCATTCCGAAATCCAAACTCGTGCTTGGGCTTCAGACAGAGCCGCGCCGTGGGAAAAGGCGTTTCTGGTCTGATTCAGTTCGCGCATCTTCTCGAGCGTAGCGGTAGACACAATTCCCGCAATCTTCAATGTACGGCCGGCGCTCTCTCCCGCGAGGATGATTCGCTCTATGTTCAACAAGCGTAGTGACATCTTGTCCGACATGAGATCTGAAAACTTCATGGGCTCGGCGAGCGACAAGCCAATATGTCTGCATTCAGAAATCGCGATCGCGTGAAGAATATCCACAATTGACTCCCATGTATCACGCAGGAAGTGCAATCGTTGGAGGTCGCTTTCATAGCCGGTTACAAAGCGGTAGAAGTAGTGAGCAATTGGCGATGGGAAGGCGGTGAAGACCCTCTCTTTAAGATCTTCCTCCCATTCTCTCTGAAAGTCCTCGAAGGCTGCCTGATAAGTATCGGGGCTCAAAATGAAAAGAACTTCACTCGGTCGAGGCTGGAATCCGTGGATGTCGAGCGTTCCGTATTCATTGGCATGGTTTCGATCCAGCCAGTCGTTATAGGGAGGGCATGCCTCGAACTGACTACGGTGAATGTGCAGTCGCATATTTGCGCCACTAGCTGCTGCGCCTTGCCATAATCCGCTCCGCGTCCGATACACGTAACTCTCCAGATACCAATTGGGGTAGGAGAGCGTCGCGGAGATTTGCAAGAGCGCGCGATTCACGTTGCAGGTTTACCAGGCTGCGATACATAGGACGTGAGATCCGGTCGAATGCATCCATGACCGCGGAGGAAGGTGCGACCGCGGGAATTGGTCGGAAACTCGATTTGCTGATTTCAAGAAAAGTCGAGCCGTTGGCGCGGCTTTCGATTTCAGCGTGTGCCGCCTCGGCCCACCGAAGGAGATACAGGTTCGAGATACCGGTGTGTGCCTTCATTGCAATGAAACCCTGATTAATTGCCACTGGAATCTCCGCGATGGCCAAATAACCGATCGGTGCGCGCGATGAGAGAAGGACGGTTCCCTCTGGCAGGAGTCCTGAACTAATCTGAGCTAAGCCGGATGCGGTGATCTTTCTTTCGGTTGCGAGCAGAACAGGGGTTGAGAGTCCCGACAAATCCTTTGGTGTCACCCAGTGATGGGTGCCATCATCCCAATACTCTGTGCGCTCAGTCTTTGGCGTGCTCCCACCGACAACATCCGCCAGCGCGCAAATGGGCTCGACCTTCCATCTTTCCGGGATCTCCCCAAGCTCCGAGTCAACCAGTCGGTCGGGAAAGAGATCGGTGAGCGGCTTGGCCAAGCCAGGGTCGCGGCCCTCCATCTTGGCGCGGACGGGATCGAAGTCCACGAACCATGACTTGAACAGTGCCCGTGCCATCGCCTCTAGCGTTTCGCTCATCCGCCGGTTCAGCTCGATCTTGTCATCGAGGGTGCTGAGGATCCCGGCGATGGCGCGTTGTTCGGCTTCGGGCGGCAGCAAGAATTCGAGCCCTTTGATTTCTTCAGTATTCAGGCGCCCCGTCCCATGGCCTGCTAGATCTACGGCGGCTAGCAATCTTTCCTTATTTCCCAGGAGTAGATATGCAAGAAAGTCACTGCTGACATTCCGCTTTGGTTGAATGGCCTTTACGTCTTGATTAAAAGCCATCTCCCGCTGGGTTACACAAATGGGAATGTCATGGAGAAGCGTCATTCCTCGAGTGAGTAGGAGGATAGTGCCAGCCGGGATCAACCGGGTCCCATTTGCGGCACCCTCTGCGGTGAGGTGATCTTCGGAATCATCCAGCCGAAATCGCTTCATGTCCTTAGCCGAGACCCAGGGAATCGTGCCTCCCCAATAGCGGGCTTGGTCTCTCGAGGGCGTCCCGCCCGAATAGAGGCTGGCGATGTTGCCGAGCGTGGTCCGTTCCCAATCACCCACCAAACCCAAGCTCCTTCAAGTTTGCGGCGATCTCCTTATCTAGTCTCGCCACATCCGCCTGCAGCTCCCGCAACGTCGCCGCCAGCCGCCGCATTTTCTCTTCGAACGGCTCCTCATCCTCCTCCAGCGGCGCAGTACCGACATACCGACCCGGCGTCAACACATGCCCGTGAGAACGGATCTCATCGATCGTCGCGCTCTTGCAGAACCCCGCCACGTCCTCATACTCCCCCGCGCCCGGGTCGCCGCGCCAGGCGTGGTAGGTCCCGGCGATGCGCGCGATGTCCCCGTCGGTCAGCTCGCGATGCACGCGATCGACCATCGTGCCCATCTTGCGTGCGTTGATGAAAAGCGTCTTCCCGCGCCGGTCGCGGAACCGTCCGTTCTGTCGCCCCCGCGCGAGGAACCACAGGCACACCGGAATCTGCGTCGAATAGAAGAGCTGCCCGGGCAGCGCCACCATGCAGTCCACGAGATCGGCTTCGAGGATAGCCTTGCGGATCTCTCCCTCGCCCGATTGATTCGTCGACATCGAGCCGTTCGCGAGCACGAAGCCCGCGATGCCGTTCGGCGCGAGGTGGTAGAGGAAGTGCTGCACCCACGCAAAGTTCGCGTTCCCCGCGGGCGGTTGCCCGTAGACCCAACGCGGGTCTTTCGCCAGCAGCTCCCCGCGCCAGTCGCTGTCGTTGAACGGAGGGTTCGCGAGCACGTAGTCCGCCTTCAGGTCCGGATGGCGATGGTTGTGGAACGAGTCTCCGTGCTCGATCCGCGCGTCGATACCGCGGATCGCGAGATTCATCTTGGCGAGTCGCCAGGTCGTGTAGTTGCTCTCCTGGCCGAAAATCGAAAGGTCGTCGAGCTTGCCCGCGTGCGCCTCGATGAACTTCTCGCTCTGAACGAACATCCCACCCGATCCGCAGCAGGGGTCGTAAACCCGCCCCTTGTACGGGGCGAGCATCGTGACCAGCAGATGCACCACGTGCTCAGGTGTGTAGAACTGGCCGCTTTTCTTCCCCTCAGCGCTGGCGAACTGTTTCAAGAAATATTCGAAGATTTTTCCGAGCAGGTCCTTCGATTTCGAGACGCTGTCGACGAGCGCAATATCCGAGACGAGATTCACGATCTGTCCTAGGCGCTGCTTGTCGAGCCCCGGGCGGGCGTACTCCTTCGGCAATACCCCCTTGAGCGTCGGGTTGTCGCGCTCGATCGCCGCCATCGCGCCGTCCACGACCTCGCCGATCGTCGGCTGCGGAGCGCTCGCTTTGAGGTGCGACCAGCGCGCCTCCATCGGCACCCAGAAGATGCTCGCGGCGCGGTACTCGTCCGGGTCTTCCGGATCGGCCCCCTCGGCGGTCTGCGCTTCGAGCTCGGCGTGCTTCGCCTCGAACGCGTCCGAGATGTACTTCAAGAAGATCAACCCGAGGACGACGTGCTTGTACTCCGCCGCGTCCATGTTGTTGCGCAGGGCGTCCGCGGCGGCCCAGAGCTTCGCCTCGAAGCCGAGCGGGGAGGGGGCGTCTACAGGTGTGGCTTTGGGTCGCGGCATAGGACTCCTGACCGGGGGAGAATCCTTGGATACGAACGCGAGAAATTGTATCGCGTCCGGTCCGAGATGCTCAGAGGAATCCTCCGCCCGATCGGGAGCCTCGATCGGCCGCGCGGCGAAGGGGCTCGCGCGGCCGGCCGTCTAGCCCGCGTTCCGCGACGTCAGCTCCAAAGTCCGCGGAAACAGGACCTCGTTCTCCAGGTGGATGTGCCGGTGGAGATCCTCCTCGAGCTTCTGGAGGCCTTGGATCAGCTCGGTCAACGTGGGGCAGGCCCAGGAGGGGACGGCGTAGCCGCCGGTCATTTCGCGGAGGGCGGCGAGCTGGGCGCTCGCGTCGGCGTGCTCGTGCTCCATGGCCTGGATCGGGACGGCGATCGAGCCGCAGGGTTCGGCGACCCTCACGCCAGAGGAGGGTGCCGCGGCTGCCGCTGCGAGGCGTCCGGCTGCCGGGAAGAGGACGATCTCTTCCTTGAGGAGGTGCGATTCGAGCTCGGCGCGGAGGTCTCCGAGCACGCGGCAGAGCCTGGTCATGGGGAGCCGATCGTCGCCGTGGGCCGTGAGCGCTCGGCTCGAAAGGCGGGTGAGGTGGGCGAGGTCTTCGCGGAGCGGCGCGTGGTACGCGACGAGGATGTGGTCGATCAGCTCCGAGATCGGGGCCGTCGTCCAGTCGCGGCGATCGACGGCGGGGGCGGTGGCACGGGCGGCTTCGATCTCCGCGAGGATCGCTCCGGGCTCGAGGCCGCGTTCGGCGCAGGCGTCATCGAGCGAGGTCCGGCCGCCGCAGCAGTAGTCGATGGCGTGACGCTCGAACAGCCGGCTCGCGCCGGGGAACCGGGCGACGATGTCGCCCACGGGTTGGTCGGTTTGGAATGGGGTCATGGCGCGTCTCCTCGTTTCGTCAAAGGCTCGATCGAGAGGACCCTAGCGCGGGCCGCGCGAGGCGTGCATGATCCCCGTCATATCGTCGGGTTTCGCGGGGAGGACGAGGATGACGCTCGAGGACGAGATCGCCCGGGTGCCGATGTTTCGACGCTTGGCCGCGGAGGATCGTGCGCGGCTCGCCGGGCTTGCTCGCCTGGAGACGTTCGCGCGAGGCCAGGTGTTGTTCCGCGAAGGGGATCCGTCGCTCGTCCTCTACCTCGTCGTCACCGGCCGGATCAAAGTCGTCAAGTCGACGCCGAGCGGTCGCGATCTGATCCTCGACCTGTTCGGACCGGGCGATCCCGTGGGCGCCGTGGCGGTCTTCGAAGCGAGGCCGTTTCCCGCGGCGGCGATCGCGCTCGTCGACGCAACCTGTATCGGGTTCGAGCGCGACGCGTTCCTGGCCGCGCTCGATGCCCATCCCTCGCTCGTGCGCGGGCTTCTCTCGGGCTTCTCGCTCCGCCTGGTGGAGCTGACCGCGCGGCTGTCCGACCTGACCGGGTTGCGGGTCGAAGCGAGGATCGCGCGCTCGATCCTCGGTCTTGCGGAGACGGAGAGCGAACGGCGGGCCGACGGGCTGTTCGTGCCGGTACGCCTCTCCCGCCAGGAGCTCGCCGATCTCTGCGGCACGACGATCGAGACCGCCATTCGGGTGATGAGCCGGTGGGGCAAGGACGGGATCGTCCGCACCGAGCCCGAAGGGTTTCTCCTGCTCGATCGCGACGCTCTGAGCGACATCGCGCAGGGCTGATTCGTCAACCGCCCCAAGGGGTAGGCCCACACCTCCCCGTCGGCGTGCCGCGGAAAGCGGTTCCGGGGCTCGGGGTATGACGCCGGTCATAGGCCGGCGGGGTTCTCTCGCGAGAGGTTTCGCCTCGAGAGAAACCCTCGATGAGCGTACGCGCGAAGGCACCCGACCTTTCGGCTTGGCAGCGCCAAGTGAAGTGCCAGACCGGCTGCCCGGTTCGCACCGATGCCGGGCGCTACGTGCAGTTGATCGCGGAGGGTCGCCTCGAGGACGCGTTCCTCGTCGCGCGCTCGCCGAACCCGTTCGCCTCGGTCTGCGGGCGCGTCTGTGCCGCCCCCTGTGAAGACGCCTGCCGCCGTGGCGCGATCGACGCCCCGGTCTCGATTCGCGCGCTCAAGCGCTATGTCACCGAGCGCTTCGGCGTCGAGTCGATCCGCCCGGACACGCAGGATCGCCTGTTCCGCGAAGGGTTCGGCGAAGGAAACCGCTACCCCGGGCACTCGTCGACGGGGCCGGTCCGGACGCTCTTTCCGGTCGTCGGCCAGGACGTTGCGGAAAGCCCTCGGGGAAGCACTTCATCGGGACGCGAGCGCAAGGTCGCGGTGATCGGCGCCGGCCCCGCGGGGCTCGCGGCGGCGCACGACCTCGCGCTGCTCGGGTACGCGGTGACGGTCTTCGAATCCGCCGCCGAGCCCGGCGGCATGATGCGTTTCGGCATCCCCGAGTACCGCCTGCCGCGGACGTTGATCCGCTCCGAGATCGACAAGATTCTCGCGCTCGGCGCGACGCTTCGGTTGAACGCTCCGCTCTCGGCCGACTTCGGCCTTTCCGCGCTGCGCGAGCAGGGTTTCGAAGCGACCTTCCTCTCGGTCGGCGTCTCGGCGGGGCGCGATCTCGCGATTCCCGGCGTCGAGCTCGACGGGGTGGTCAAGGCGGTCGACTACCTGTTGAACGTCAACCGCGGATTCCGGATGGATCTCGGCCGGCGCGTGGTCGTGGTGGGCGGCGGATTCGTCGCCTTCGACGCGGCGCGCACGGCGCTGCGCCTCGGACACCTCGAGAGCGAAGAGGAAGTCGACGAGCTGGAGCGTCACGTCGAAGCGGCCGAAGGGGCCGGCGCGGCGGACGCGCGGGTCAAAGAGGCGTTCGACTCGGCGCGCGCGGCGCTGCGCGGCGGAGCCGCCGAGGTCACGATCGTCTCGCTCGAGCAGTTCGAAGAGATGCCCGTGCTCAAGACCACGCAGGGGCACGAGGAGCTGGTCGAAGCGCAGAAGGAGGGGGTCCACTTCCTCACCCGGCGCGGTCCGCAACGATTCCTCGGCGAGCGCCGGCTCGAAGCGATCGAGCTCAAGAAGGTGACCGCGGTGTTCGACGACGCCGGACGCTTCGCTCCGGCGTACGACCCGAGCGACTGCATCACGATCCCGGCCGACGCCTGCATCCTCGCGATCGGCCAGCGGGCCGACCTCTCGTTCCTCCGCCCCGAGGACGGCGTCGAGCTCACGCCGGGCGGCACGATCCGCGTCGATCCGAAGACGCTCGCCACGTCGGCCCCGGGCGTGTTCGCGGGCGGCGACGTCGCGTTCGGGCCGCGCAACCTGATCGAGGCGGTCGCGAACGGCAAGCTCGCGGCGCGCTCGATCCACGAGCACCTGGCCGGTCTCGGAGCGGAGGAGCCGCCGCGGATCGAGGCGCTGCTCGAGATCGAGAAGATCCCGACCTCCCGCTACCGGATGGCGGCCGGCTTCGAGCTGTTCGACCGCGAGGTGCCGCCGACGCTCGACGTCGGGCGACGCACCGGCATCGCCGAGGTCGAGACCGGCTACGACGCCGAGGCCGCGCGCGAGCAGGCGGCGCGCTGCCTGGTCTGCCACGTCCAGACGATCTACGACCCGGAGCTCTGCGTCCTCTGCAGCCGCTGCGTCGACGCCTGCCCGGAGTACTGCCTGGCGATCGTGCCGCTGTCCGAACTCGATCTGCCGGAGGACGAACGGCAGGCGCTGTCCGAGCGCGCCGCGGCGGACGGCTTGCCGCTCGCCGCGATGATCAAGGACGACGACCGCTGTATTCGATGCGGCCTCTGCGCCATCCGCTGTCCGACCGACGCCATGACGATGGAGCGCTTCACGATCACCGAACGTTGGGCCGAAGCCGCCGAGGCTCTCCCGGCCCGAGAGGGAGCCGCGAGATGAGCGACGAGCAACCCACGGCCGAAACGGCGCGCGGAGAGAGCCGCCGGGATTTCCTCCTGAAACTGGGCACGGGCGCCGGCATCGCGGCGCTCGGCGGCCAGGCGGTCGCCTCGCTTCGATCGCTGGTTCCGAACGTCTCCTACGACGCTCCGACGACCGTGAAGCTCGGTCTCACCCAAGAGTTTCCCGACGGTCTCAAATACCTTCCCGATCAACGGCTCTTCGTCTTTCGCGACGGCAAGACCTTCCATGCGATCTCGGCGGTCTGCACCCACCTCGGCTGCACGGTCCGGGCGGAGGCTCTGTCGCGTCCGGAGACCAAGGAGGTCGGCGGCGCCCCGCTCCGTTTGACCCATCGCTTCCTCTGCCCCTGCCACGGCTCGCGCTACGACGGCGACGGGACCAACGTCTCCGGCCCGGCGCCCAAACCGCTCACCTGGTATCGCCTTTCGGTCTCTCCCGACGACAGCCAACTGGTGGTCGATCTCGCGGCCGAAGTCGATCCCGATTTCCGCCTGACGCTGGCGTAGGGGAGTCGCCATGGCCGAGCCGAAACCGATCCCCACCGATCTCGCGACGATCGCGCCGTCCGCGCCGGGCGTCCACCCGCGGAGGTTCTGGAGCCTGCGCCCGCGCTCCGACCGCGAGGCGGGCGACGCGGTGGTCTCGAACTTTTTGCTCCATTGGTTCCCGGCGAAGATCGCGAAGTCGTCGCTCGACTGGAACTACTCCTACTGGCTCGGCACGGTGTCGGCCGCGCTCCTCCTGCTGCTGATCCTCTCGGGCGGGCCGCTCCTCTTCCTTTACATCCCCTCGGTCGAGCGGGCGTACGCCTCGGTCAAGGACATCGAATACGTCGTGGCCTTCGGCTCGTGGATCCGCGCCGTGCATCGGATCTCCGCGCACCTGATGGTGGCGGTCGCCTTCCTCCACCTGGCGCGCGTCTTCCTCACCGGCGCCTACAAGAACGGCGTCGGTCGCGGCCAGGAGCGGCGTTGGAACTGGGTGATCGGCGTCGCGATGTTCCTCGCGACGTTGTTCCTCTCGTTCACCGGCTATCTGCTCCCATGGGACCAGCTCGCCTACTGGGCGGTCACCGTGGGGACCAACATCGCCTCGTCGATCCCCTGGATCGGCGCCTCGGTCCGCGAGCTGCTGATCGGCGGCCGCACGATCGAGCAGCCGACGTTGATCCGCTTCTACGTCCTGCACGTCCTCGCGCTGCCCGGCCTGCTCGGCGGCCTGTTCCTCTACCACATGTGGCGCATCCGCAAGGACGGCGGGCTCGCGCGGGCGGACCGCTCGGTCTTGCTGGCCGAGAAGCGCGAGATCCCCGCGGGCAAGACGAAGACCTACACCTTGCTCGGTGTCGCGCGCGGCACGTCGCCGCGCATCCACGCCGCGACGCTCGACGCGCCGGACGCGACGGTCAACTCCGTCCCCGATCTGCTGCGCCGCGCGGCGATCGTCGTCCTCGGCACGCTCGCGCTGGTCGGCTCGCTCGCCCTGTTCATCCCGTCGCCGCTCGAAGAGCCGGCGAACCCGCTGGTCACCCCGAACCCGGCCAAGGCGCCCTGGTACTTCCTCTGGCTGCAGGAGATCGTCACCGACACGACGATCCACCTCGGGAGCTTCACGATCAACGGCGCGTTCCTGGGCGGCGTGATCCTGCCGGGCCTGCTCGTCGGCCTGCTCACGGTCTGGCCCTGGCTCGACCGCAGCTCGCGCGAGGCGACCGGCGCCTGGTTCGCGGCGGAGCGCAAGCGGCAGAACCTCGTCTTCCTCCTCCTCTGTCTCTTGATCCTCGGGCTCACTCTCGTGGGCACCCTCTGCCGCGGCCCCTACTGGCATTTCTATTGGCCCTGGGAGAGCTGGCCCGAAGTCCCGTCGAGGATCTGACCATGGAACAGCGCACGAGCTCGCCCTACCCGCGCCGCGATCGGCCGATCCTCGCCCTGGTCGGCGTGGCGCTGGTGATTTCGACCGCCCTCTTCGCCTGGCGCGACCGGGTGCACGACTGGCGTTATTACCAGTACGAATTCCGCCGCCAGGTAAGCGAAAAGTACGGCGCGGACAAAGCCAAATCGATCCCGGCAGGAATCGAGCAGCACTGGATCGCCGACCTCGGACGCGCGGACCGCTGCATCACCTGCCATCAGGCGACGACCTGGAAAGGCTTCGAGAACGCCGAGGAGCCGTTCCGCACGCACCCGGTCGAGCCGCTCGCCAAACATCCGGTCGAGAAGTTCGGCTGTACCCCGTGCCACGGCGGTCAGGGATGGGCGATCGACACCGCCGCGGCGCACGGCGAGATGGCCCATTGGGAAGAGCCGCTCCTCGGACGACGGCTCGGCGAGGCCTACACGCTCGCGGGCGATCGAGGCTCCCTGCTCCAAATGAATTGCAACGTATGTCACCGCTACGACCGCGAGACGCCGGGGATGGCGGCGATCGATCGGGCGAAGGCGCTGGTGCAGAGCAAGGGTTGCCGCGCCTGTCACGTGATCAACGGTCGCGGCGGCACGATCGGCCCCGATCTCACGAACGTGGGCGACAAGGCGCCCGAGCAGTACGACTACAGCCGCACGTTCGGCCAGAAGACGGCGTTCGCCTGGCACGTGGCGCACTTCAAGAACCCGCGCGCGATGGTCGAGGACACGGTGATGCCGAGCTTCGATTTCACGACCGAGGAGGCGCAGGCGCTCGCCATGCTCGTCCTGTCGTGGAAGCGGAGCGACCTGCCGGCCCAATACCTCGCCGGCGCGCCGCGCACCGATCCGACGACGCCGGAAGAGGCCGCGAAGGAAGCGGCGATGAAGAACGGTCCCGGCGCCTGGTTCGTCAAGACCGGCTGCTTCGTCTGCCACTCGATCTCTTCGCTCGGCGTCACGAGCCCGGCGCAGATCGGCCCCGACCTTTCGACCGCGGTCGAGGACGTGCAATCGCGCTTCGGCCGGACGATCGACGACTTCCTGCGCGAGCCGACCGGCACGATGTCGGTGGTCCTGTCGCGCCAAATCATCTTGTCGCCCGAAGAGAAGGCGATCGCGGTGCAGAAGCTTCGCGAGGCTTTCCTCGAGCACCAACGTCAAACCGCGGCGGGTGGGGCATCGGCCGCCCCGGCATCGCTCGCCGCCTCGAATCCGTCGGCCGCTCCGGTTGCCGGCGCGCTCCCGGGCCATTAGCCCGGCGTGCGGACGGAGTACTGCGAACCAACCGCTGGGAGGGAGAACGAAATGAGCAAGAAGAACCTGATCGTGGGCGGGATCGCATCCGCCGCCCTGTTGTTCGCGATCGCCTGGGGATGCGCACCGAAGGCGCCCAAAGGAGCCGAGCCCGGGCGCGCGGTCTCCGACGTCGCGTACGCGGCGCAGAAGACCTACGTCGCCCCCGGTGACCTCGACCAGTATTACCTCTTCGCCTCGGGCGGCCATTCCGGCCAGGTCTACGTCTACGGCGTGCCGTCGATGCGGCACATCTCGACGATTCCGGTGTTCACGCCGTACCCGGCGACCGGCTACGGCTTCGACGACGACTCGAAGAAGATGCTCGGCAATCTGACCTGGGGCGACGTCCACCATCCGGCGCTCTCCGAGACCAACGGCGACTACGACGGGCGTTGGCTGTTCGTCAACGAGATGAACGGCCGGGTGGCGCGCATCGACCTGCGCGATTTCAAGACCAAGCAGATCTTCGGCCCGGTGCCGAACGTCTCGGGCAACCACGCGTCCGCATTCGTCACGCCGAACAGCGAGTACAGCATGATGGCCTCGCGTTTTTCGATCCCGATTCCCAAGGGGACCGTGGCGCCGGTCGACAGCTACGGCACGCAATATAAAGGGGTCGTCGCCGCGATCAAGATCGAACCGAAGAGCGGCGAGCTCTCGCTCGGTTGGGAAATCTTGATGCCGCCGTTCGATTACGACCTCGGCGACGCGGGCAAGGGCGCCTCCGACGGCTGGATGTTCTGGACCTCGTACAACACCGAGCGCGCTACGGGCAAGCTCGAGACGACCTCGACCCAGCGCGACCGCGACTACATCGCGGCGATCGACTGGCGCGCCGCGGAGAAAGCGGCGGCCGCCGGGGCGGGCGAGCTGATCGGCGGCGTCAAGGTGATCGATCCGGCGAAGGTCCCGGGGCTCGTCTATCTGCTGCCCTGCGGCAAGTCGCCCCACGGCGTCGACGTCTCGCCGGACGGCAAGTACGTCGTCGGCTCGGGCAAGCTCCAGGGCGTCACCACGGTCTTCAACTTCGAGAAGATCCAGACGGCGATCCGCAACAAGGACTTCACCGGGGACGAGGACGGCATTCCGGTCTTGAAGTACGAGTCGATCAAGGACGCCGAGGTGCCGGTCGGCCTCGGTCCGCTGCACACCCAGTTCGGTCCCGACGGTTTCGCCTACACCTCGCTGTTCGTCGACAGCGCGATCGCGAAATGGAAGCTCGGCACTTGGGAAGTGGTCGACAAGGTTCCGATGTCGTATTCGATTGGCCACCTCACGGCCGCCGAAGGGGACACGGCGCATCCGAAGGGCGAGTACCTGGTGGGTCTGAACAAGCTGTCGCACGGCCGGCACCTCTCGGTCGGCCCGTCGCAGCCGGAATCCTCCGAGCTGGTCGACATCTCGGGCGAGAAGATGAAGCTGCTCTACGACGCCTTCACCGAGCCCGAGCCGCACTACGCCCAGATGATCAAGGCGGACAAGCTCCATCCGATCGAGGTCTATCCGAAGGAAGAGAACCACCATCCGCTCGCGGCCTGGGACGTCAAGGACGCGGGAGTCACGCGGCAGGGAGATCACGTCACGGTCAAGGTCGTCGAAGTGCGCTCGACGATCACGCCGACCTCGTTCTCGGTGAAGAAGGGGGACACGGTCACCGTCGCGATCACCAACATCGAGCAGACCACGGACGAGCTGCACGGCTTCGGCCTGCTCGACTACAACGTCAACATCGTGGTCGATCCGGGGGAGACGAAGACGTTCACCTTCAAGGCTGACAAGCCGGGCGTCTACCCCTACTACTGCACCAATTTCTGCTCGGCGCTCCACCAGGAGATGCAGGGCTACCTGATCGTCGAGAACTGACGATCTGAACGGAGGACGGGAGCGCTCCCGTCCGGAAAGCGGAAGCGAGGTTTGTCATGGGCACGAAGCTGGATCGAGAGACGAAATTGCTGCACGCGCCGCTCGGCGGCGCGCCGCGGCTGCTGCTTGTGCTCGCGGCCCTGCTGCTCATCCCGGCCTATCTCGCGCCGCTCTGGGACATGACGATGTTCGCGCCCCAGTATCCGGACGGGTTGCGCCTCCACATCTACAGCTACCAACTGGTCGGCGGCAACGCCGGCCAGGACCTGAAGGAAATCAACCTCCTCAACCACTACATCGGCATGCACGACCTCGCGGCCGACGATTTCACCGAGTTCCATTGGCTGCCGCTCGCGATCGGCGGGCTCGGCCTGCTATTCCTGCGCGCCGCGGTCCATGGCGAGCTCGGCAAGCTGGTCGACGTGGTCGTGCTCTACGTCTACTTCGCGGGTTTCTCGCTCTGGTCGTTCGCCCACAAGCTCTGGAGCTACGGGCATCACCTGCTGCCCACGGCGGCGGTCAAAGTGCCGCCGTTCATGCCGCCGCTGTTCGGCTTCAAGCAGCTCGCGAACTTCCAGGTCTATTCGTACCCCGCCGCCGCCTCGTACTGTCTCGGGGCGGTGGCCCTGCTGCTCTTTGCGGCGCTCGCGCTCGGTTGGCGCGGCGCGAGGAGCTGGGAGCCGCGATGAGCCGGGCCGCCTGGGGCCTCGCGCTGGTCCTGTTCGTGGGGACCGCCACGAGCGCTGGTGCTCTAAGCGCCGCCGAGCCGTCGGACGCGATGCCGGCCGCGACGACGCTCGAAGGGCGGCCGGCCGCGCGCGACGCCTCGCCGCTCCAGGCGCGGATCGACGCCGCGCCGCCGGGCTCGACGGTGGTCGTGCCCGCTGGCATCTACCGGGGCGATCTGGTGATCGACCGACCGCTCCGGCTGGTGGGCAAGGGGCGACCGCGGCTGGTCGGCTCGGGCTCGGGCAGCGTGGTACGGGTGCGCGCCGATCGGGTCACGGTCGAGGGTTTCGACGTCGACGGCCGCGGCGGCGGCGATCTCGGGCGGGACACCTCCGGAATTCACGTCTCGGGCAAGGCGGCGACGATCCGCGACTGCCGGGTCGCCGGCAGCCTGTTCGGCATCTACCTGCGCGAGGCGGACGGCGCGGTGGTCGAGAGGTCCACGGTGCAGGGCATTCCGGGCAAGGAGCCGGGGGAGAAGGGGTCGGGCCTCCACGTCTGGAACACCCAGGGCTTCCAGCTCACCGGCAACGTGATCGTCGACGTGCGCGACGGCGTCTACATCCAGTCTTCGTCGCACGGCGTCATCCGCGGCAACACGGCGCGCGACCTGCGGTACGGCCTGCACTACATGTTCTCCGACGACAACCTGTTCGAGGACAACACGTTCGAAAACGGCGCGGCGGGCACGGCGCTCATGTACTCGAAGCGGATCGTGTTCCGGCGCAACCGCTTCCTTCACAACCGCGGCTTCGCGTCGGTAGGCCTGCTGCTCAAGGCGTGCGACGACATCGTGGCCGAAGACAACCTGATCGCCGACAACGCCCGCGGAATCTTCCTCGAAGGCTCGTACCACAACCTCTTCCGCGGCAACGTCATCGCCGAGTCGGACGCCGCGCTCGTGCTCTACGACTCGTGCGGCGACAACCGGTTCCTGGGCAACTCGTTCGTCGGCAACCTCTCGCCGCTCAACCTGGTCGGGCGGCGCACCGATACCCGGTTCGAAGGGAACTACTGGTCCGACGATCGCGTCCCCGATCTGGACGGCGACGGACGGAGCGATCGACCCTACCGCCTGAGCGACGTCTTCGACCACTTCCGCGGCAATCTCACGGCCGCCGATTTGATGGCGGAGGGCTTCGCCGCCTCCGCGCTGGCGCTTGCCGAAGAGGCGTTTCCGGTGCTCGAGGCGCTGCCGGTCGAGGACCCCAATCCGCTCGCCCGCCCCCCGTCGCTGCCGCGCGTGCCGCGCCCCGACGAGCGGGAGAGAACCGCCGACGCCAAGGGCCTCGCCGTTTCGCTCGCCGCGGTGAGCCTGGGCTCGCTCGTCCTCTCGCGTGGCTTGAAAGGACCTCGATGATCCGCTTCGACCGCTTCACCAAGCGTTACGGCGATCGCCTGGCGGTCGAAGACGTCTCGTTCGAAGTCGAAGCGGGGGAGGTGGTCGCCCTGCTCGGACCGAACGGCTCGGGCAAGACGACCTGCCTCAAGGCCGCCGCGGGTCTGCTTCATCCCAGCGCCGGCGGCGTGCTCCTCGGAGAGGGCGCCTTGCCGGCGTCCGATCCCGCGGCGCGCCGCATCCTCTCGTACCTGCCGCAGCGGGTCTCGTTTCCCGAGGCGCTCTCGGGACGCGAGGTCGTCGAGTTCTTCCGCGCGCTCCGCGGCGCCCCACCCGCGCGAAGCGACGAGGTCTTGCGCCTCGCCTCGCTCAACGGCGCGGGGGTTCGGGCGGTGGGCACGTATTCCGGCGGCATGGTGCAGCGCCTCGGCCTCGCGGTCGCCGCGCTGCCCGAAGCGCCCGTCCTGTTGCTGGACGAGCCGACCGCGGCGCTCGATCCCTCCGGCCTCGCCGCTTTCTACGACCTGGTCCGCGACGGCCGCAGCGCGGGCCGGGCGGTGCTCTTCACCTCGCATCACCTCGGCGACGTGGAGCGGCTGGCCGATCGCTTCATGGTGCTGGTCGAAGGGCGGCTCGTGGCGACGCTCTCCGAGCGCGAGCTCGCCGACCGGCTCGCGTCGCGCGGGGTGCTGCGCCTCCGCTTCGAGAACCGGCCGCCGGGGCTGCTCGAAGCGGTCCGTCGGCTCGCTCCCGAGGCGGCTTGGTCGGACGACGAGCTTCGCGTGCCCGGGCCCGCGGCGATGCGTCCGACGGTACTCGACCTGGTGCGCGAGGCGGGAGCGCGGATCAGCGGTCTCACCGCCGAAGAAGGGCGGCTCGACGAGCTCTATCTGGAGCTGGTCGAGCTCGCGGACCGCGGCGGAGCCGGGTCGAAGATCGTTCGTCAGAAGGAGGACACTCCATGAAACCCAAACGAAACGTCGTCCACGGTCCGCTGCTCCTCGCGCTGTGCGTGGCGCTCGGCTGCGCCGGAGGGATGCCGGCCCCGGAGGACCTGGATCTCCACAACGACAGCTGTGCCTGGTGCCGCATGGCGATCTCCGACCACAGGCTCGCGGCGCAGCTCGTGGCGCCGAACGAGGAGCCGAAGTTCTTCGACGAGATCGGCTGCCTGCGCGACTATCTGGCGGCGCAGACCAGCCTGCCGTCCGGCGCGGTCGCCTACGTCGCCGATCATCGGAGCGGGGAGTGGCTCCGCGCCGACCAGGCGACCTATCACCGCGCGACCGGCCTCGAGACGCCGATGGGGTCGCGCCTGATCGCCCACCGGAACGTCCTCGCCTGGCGCGAAGATCCCCAGGCGAAGGGGAGCGTGCCGGTCGAGATGCACGAGCTGTTCGGACCGAAAGGGCCGCCCGCCGGCGGCAACTGAGGCGAGGACCGATTGCCGTCCACGCCTCGAGACGAGAAAGGCAGGGCTCCGATGTTCGATCGCCGATCCTTAGGGCTCTTCGCGCGCCTGGAACTGACGCTCGCGCTCCGCTCGCGATGGACCCAGGTGTTCGCGATCGTCTTCGCCGCCCTGTCCTTGGCGGTCGCGGCGTCCGGCTACGTCCTCTCGGGGGGGAGCGGCATGCAGGATTTCGCGCGGACCTCCTCGTCGCTGGTCCGCCTGGTGCTCCTCCTCGTGCCGCTCACCTCGCTCCTGATCGGCGTGACGTCGCTCGCGCCCGAGCGCGGCGCCGCGGAGCTCCTCTTCTCGCAGCCGATCGGCCGCGGCATGCTGCTGTTCGGCAAGCTGCTCGGGTTGTTCGAGGCGCTCGCCGCCGCCCAGGCGCTCGGCTTCGGCGCCGCCGGTCTCGTGATCTTCGCCCAGTCGGGAGGGCAAGGCTGGGGCGGGTTCGTCCTGCTCTTCCTCGGCTCGCTGGCCCTCACCGCCGTGTTCCTCGGCTTGGCCGCCCTGCTCTCCGCCTCGGCGGTCGGCCGCAAGAGGTCGCGGGCGCTCGCCCTGGCCCTCGTCGTCTGGTTCGCGGCGGTCGTCCTGATCGACGTCGTGGCCTTAGGAGTGGCGTCCCTCCTCCCGTCGTTCTCCGCCTCGCGCGTCCTGATCGCGACCGTGCTCGCCAACCCGGTCGACGTAGTGCGCACCGGCACGATGCTCGGAATCGAAGGAACCGCCGCCTTCGGCGCCGGATCGCTCGCCCTGCTGCGGTTCACCCACGGACCCCTCGGCGCCGGAATCTGCCTCGGGGCCTCGCTCCTGTTCTGGATTGTCGGACCGCCGCTGTGGGCGCTGCGGAGGCTGCGGCGGGTGGATCTGTAGGGAAACGGGAGCGACGGCGCGCTTCGATCCGTGCTGCAGAGGCCACAGATTGTCGGCTGGAAAAGACGTGCACCACTGTAGCCGGTCCGGCTCGGGAGTCCACGCTTGCCCCGGCCGGCCGGCCGACCTAAACTTCGAGCATCCACTTTCCTTCGTCTCGAAGCATCTGGCACCCGCAATCCAAGAGGTTCGATCTCGGGACCGTCCCCGGTGATCTGGAAGAGGAGAGACTCGTGGAGAAGAAGCGTCGCAAACTGCACCTGGCGAAAGAGACCCTCGGTTCGTTGACTCACCCCCAGATGGCCGCGGCGCGCGGTGGGACAGAGATCGAAGCGGACGCGGACGCGACGATCATTCCGGTCTCCTGGTGGCTCACCTGCCAGCGGTCGTGCAACGGGACCTGCGAGTTCACCTGCCAGTACACCTGCACCGGCTCCGTCCAAATCTGCTGCGCGTAGCGGCGGTGTGGGGGAGGAGTCGCTCTCCTCCCCCGATCTCGAAGGGCTTGGCGGGGAGAGGGGGCTCCGCGATCCCGCGCCGGGTCGCCGACTCATGGGTTAGGGCGGCTTGACCTCGGTTCGGGGCTCCCCCTCGCGGCGCCGACGCCCGGGACGCTTGGGCTATCCTTCGCCCCGGAGGAACCCCGACCCATGGACGACTCGAAACTCCGCGCTTGGTGGTGGCATCGGCAAGGCCTCGACGGTGCTCTCAAGAACGCATCGGCTTTGGAGGTTCTCGCCCAGACCGGGTGGGCGCGGTCGGTCGGTGGGGTGGGGCCTTATCTCACGCTCCATGCGCGGGCGGGGATCGGCCGCGCGGCGGCGGATGCCGCGGTCGCGCGGCTGGAGATCCATGAACTTCCGTCCGCTCGGGGCTGCACGTACGTCGTCCCGGCGCCCGAGTTCGCGTTGGCACTCAAGGTCGGGCAGGGGTTCGGCCACGATCAGGAGATGAAGGTCGCGCGGAAGATCGGCGTGACCGACGAGGAGATCGATCGCCTGGCGACCGCCGTCGTGGCGGCTCTCGCCGGTGGCCCCCTTGGGACGGACGAGCTGCGCGCGGCGGCCGGCGGGGCGGTTCGGAGCCTCGGAGCCGAAGGGAAGAAGAAGGGCCTCACGACGACGCTGCCGCTCGCGCTCGGCAAGCTCCAAGCCGAGGGGGAGATCCGCCGGATTCCGACCGACGGGCGGCTCGATCAACAGAGATACCGCTACGCCCTCTGGAACCCGAACCCCCTCGCGGGCTATCGGCTGACGCTGGAGGAGGCGTACGTGGAGATCGCGGCGAACTATTTCCGCTGGATCGGCCCCGCGACGCTCGCGCAGTTCCAGGGGTTCTCGGGGCTGGGCGTCAAGGCGGCGAAGTCCGCCGTCGAGCTGCTCGAGCTCGTTCCCCTCGGCCCCGGCGACGAGCGCTTGCTGCTCCCCGAGGATCGCGACGCGCTGCTCGCTTTCAAACCACCTACGGAGCCGCGATACTCGCTCGTGAGCGGGCTCGACGCGCTGTTCCTGCTGCGCCGCAACCTCACGAGCCTGATCGCCGACGAGGACAAGGAACGGAGCGTCTTCGTCGAGAAGGACTCGAAGCCGCTCGGAGGCCTCGCCGACCTACCGAATCACGCGATCGTCGACCGCGGGCGGATCGTCGGGCTTTGGGAGTACGACGTCGACCGCGCCTCGATCGCCTGGACCTCGTTCGTCCCGCGCAACGCCGCGCTCGAACAGGCGGTCGCGGCGACCGAGAGCTACGTTCGAAACGACCCCGAAGACGCCCGTTCGTTCAGCCTCGACAGCCCCAAGAGCCGGGTGTCGCGGATCGAAGCGCTGCGGGCGGCCGGCTGAAGGCGCGCACGGGACGCGAGGACCCGGCTTCAGCGCGCGCCGGTCGGGTCGTCGAGGAAGTCGAGCATCGCGCGCACCACTTGGTCCGGCTTCTCTTCCATCGGCGAATGCCCGCTGCGCTCGATCGCGACGAACTTCGAGCCGGCCATCTTCGCCGCCGCGATGCGGCCGCCTTCGATCTTCACCGTGCGGTCTTCGACCCCCCAGATCCAGAGCGACGGCTTCGCGATCGCGGTGAGGTCGATCGGCGGTCCGGCCGACGGGGGAGGCTGCGACAGGCCGACGTAGGCATCGAGCACCCCTTCGATCGCGAGCCGGGAGGCGTAGGCCCGCGCGGTTTCGAGCGTGGCGAGCGAATCGTCGAAGTAGGCCCGTTCGAGGCTCCGCCGGATCGATCCCGGCCGTAGCGCGATCCCGAGCGCGAGGCGCGAGAGGGTGCGCGAGCGCGCGAGGCGGCTCTTCGTCTCGTCGGGATAGGTCGGCGCCGCACTGTCGATCAGGATCAACGACCGGACTCGATCGGGAAACCGCGCGGCGAGCGCGAGCGACAGCGCGCCGCCGTAGGAATGCCCCCCCACGTGCGCCGAATCGATCCCGAGCGCGTCGAGCACGCTCACGATCAACCGCAGCTGGCCGTCGCGCGAATAGGCGGCGGGCTCCTTCGGCCGCTCGGTGTAGCCGAACCCGTTCAAGTCGACGGCGATCGTCCGATAGCGCTCCGCGAGCGCCGGGACCACCTCGCGCCACGTGTAGGTCGACTCGCCGAAGCCGTGGAGCAGGAGCAGAGGCTCGCCCGCGCCGCGCTGCTCGACGTGGACGCTTCGGCCGTCGATCGAGAGAAGGTCGCTAGGCGGCAAGTACGCGCGAATCGTTGCGTACGGCGTAAACGACGCGCAGCCCGCGGCGGCTAGAGAAATCAGAGAGAGGAGGGGAAGGAGCTGGCCGGCGCAGCGAACAGCGGCACGTCGGGGCGGCTTGGGCACGACCGAGGCTAGCACGGCGACCCGTGCGCGGAGGTGCGGTAAAATTTGTAGAGATTTCATCGGTACTCTTTGACCTCGTTCCGTTCAGGGGAGATCGCCATGACCCGCAAAGCTCAAGCTCTCGTCCTCGTTTCGATCTTCGCGCTCGGTGCGGCGGTCGGTTACGCCGCGAAGAAGACCAACGTCTCCAGCCTCTACGTCGGATCCCAGCCGAAGGATGCCAGCGCCGCGCTACTCGCTCTGGCGCAAGAGGCGGCGGAGGACGGCACCTGGGAGAACCTCGGCGTCGCCCGTGTGATCTACCTGTCGGGTAACAAGGCGGCCGGCCAAGCGATGATCGACAGGTTCACCGGCCCCAAAGCCGAGGGGGGCGAGTGGATCCGCGCCGGCCGCATCTATTGGGAGGCCGGCGAATGGGACAAAGCGAAGCGCGCTCTCGACAAGGTGCTCCAGCTGGATCCCAAGGACGCCGACTGGCTGGCCGAGATCGGCAGCTACTACATGCTGAAAGGCGACCGCGCGAAAGCCGAGGAGCTGTTCAACCGCTCGTTCGAGCGGGAACCCGAAGCGGTC
This sequence comes from Thermoanaerobaculia bacterium, assembly GCA_044226625.1. Lineage (GTDB taxonomy): Bacteria > Acidobacteriota > Thermoanaerobaculia > Multivoradales > UBA5704 > DASYKS01. The sequence goes on along the minus strand of JBGAGQ010000037.1, from coordinate 4,304 downwards.
TGGAACCTTCTGCGCGCGGCCTCGGCCTACGCGGGGATCCAGCCGCCGGCGTGAGGAGTCATTCGGCCGATCGGTCGTCTTCCGGCTCGACCGCGAAGCCGAGCTCGCGGGCGTTGTCGCGGATCCGGGCGTCGAGGCTGAGCAGGCGGAGCTCCGGGACTTCGCGTTTCGCGGCGAGCGCGCCGGCGAGGTGGAGGGCGTCGAGGGTGCGGATCGGCTCGGCGGGGAACGGGCGGCGGAGGCGCAGGTATGTCTCGGCGTCGAGCCGCTGGAGCGACCAGCCGAGGCCGGCGTGCTCGAGGTCGGCGCGCGCCTGGTCGAGCTCCGCGTCGGTGAGCTTGCCCACGGCCCGAGCGCGGAGGAGCGTGCGGTGGGTCTCGGCGAGCGTGAGCTCGGAGACCACGACGCGGCCGGCCTTGCCGAGCGCATCGGCCACGCGGTCGCTCCCCGGCTCGCCGAGCAGGAGGTTCAGGATCGCGCTCGATTCGGCGTAGAGGGTGGGCGCGGACTCGTCCGGTCGATCGGCACTTGGGTCGCTATCCATGGCGCTCCTCGCGGCCGGCGTCGAGCAGCTCCTGGACGGTCGGGTGGGCTCGGCCGAGCGATCGACGGCGGGCGTAGAGGCCCGGATGGTTGCGCACCTGGGGGAGCAGGAGCCGACCCTCTCGCGCCATCTTGAGCAGGCCGGGGTGCTCCTCGGCCGGCGGGGCCACGGCGACGGGCCGGATCTCGGCGATGGGCCGCCCACGGTCGGTGACGATCACGGTCTCTCCCTCCTCGACTTCGCGGACCACCCGGCTCAGCTGCGCTTTCAACTCGCGGATTCCTACGTCTCGCATGTCCGGCAATGTAGCTACATGTGGACTCATAGTCAACGCCTCCTTTCGGCAGAAGTGTTCCCTAGAAAAGACGCGAACCAGGGGCGACGTCTCGATGGTTCAGCCCTCGCCCCCGGCCCCTCTGGTTATTCAGCCCTCACCCCCAGCCCCTCTCCGGTACAAACCGGGGACATGGGTGACAGTTCAGACCGGGGACATAGGTAACAGTCGTCTGGGAGAGCATTGAGGGCTGGAGGAGGCCCTCAATGCCTTGGACCGAGGCGACTCAAATGCAACAAAGAGCTCGATTTTTGTTGGAGTTTTCGAGCGGTCTCTACTCGATGAGCGAGCTGTGTCGTCGATTCGGGATCAGTCGGAAACCGGCTACAAGTGGTCTGACCGGTATGAGGAAGCGGAGTTCTCCGACCTGAGGGACCGATCCCGGAGGCCGAAAAGCTGCCCTTCTCGCACGTCGGAAGAGCTGGAAGCTGCGATCGTCGCTCTGAGACGGAAGCACCCGTTCTGGGGACCACGTAAGCTGCAGGCGTACTTGAAAGACCGGCGTCCCGAGATCTCGTGGCCCGCCGCGAGCACGATCGGCGATGTTCTGAAGCGTCATGGACTGGTCGCCGTTCGCAGGAGACCGTTGCGGCAGGTCGGCTCGGCGCTCGGCTCGTTGAGCCAGCCGGTGGCGCCCAACGATCTGTGGACCAGCGACTTCAAGGGCCAGTTTCTCACCGGGGATCATCGGCTGTGCTATCCCTTGACGGTGGTCGATGCGGCCAGCCGGTTTTTGCTGAAGGTTCAAGGGTTGAGCTCGGTTCAGGAGGCCGTCACGTGGCCTCAGTTCGAGCGGCTCTTCCGCGAGTATGGCTTGCCGTCGGGCATTCGCACGGACAACGGCAGCCCTTTCGCGTCGTCGGGTCTGGGGCACCTATCGCGCCTCTCAGTGCGGTGGCTGCGACTTGGAATCCGCCCGGAGCGGATCACGCCGGGGCACCCGGAGCAGAATGGCCGTCACGAGCGGATGCATCGGACGTTGAAAGCCGAGACGGCGCGGCCGCCCGCGGGAAACGGCCTATTGCAGCAGGCTCGTTTCGAGGAGTTCCGGCGCAGCTACAACGAAGAGAGACCGCACGAGGGGTTAGACCAGAAACCGCCCGCCCGTGTGTACGAGCCATCCCGCCGGCCCTACCCGGAGAAGCTGCCGGAGCCGGAGTACCCGGGGCACTACGAAGTGCGCAGCGTTCAATCGGAAGGCTTCATCTACTGGCGCGGCCGGGAGGTCCTGGTCAGCAAGACCCTCCGAGGAGAGCGGATCGGCCTGGAAGAGGTCGACGAACGGATCTGGGCGGTGCACTTCTGCGCCGTCGAGCTGGCGCGATTTCACGAGGCCGAGGGCAAACTGTTTTAATCCCCGGGAATGCAGCGCGCGCGGCGGCCCTTCGGTCGCCCTCCGGGCTCCCTTCGGAGCCGCCGCCCCATTTGCGGACCGGGATCCATCGATCAACCGCTCCCAGGACTGTTACCCATGTCCCCGTTCTGAAGTGTTACCCATGTCTCCGGCCGTACCCCCCCGCAAGCGGGGGGAGGGACGCCTTGGGGCGGGCGCTAGCAAGGGTCGCCCGCCTACTCTCGTGGGAAATGCCGACCGCCCCACCGATTTCTTCGATCTGCGGACGGCCGATCGCGGTCTTCAGGAGGGGAGCACGGTGAAGGGGCGGAGCGATTTCGCTTCAGAAGGGGCGCCTCTTGCACCCGATTACCGTCGGGGATCTCGATACGCCGAGCGCACGGTTCCGCTCCCCCCAAGCCGGGAAGAGGGGTTGGGCGCCGGGTCGAGGTCGAACACTCCGTGCGAATAGAGCGCCGCGTCGAGGTCGTTCGTCGCCTGGGCCTGCCTGAACCAAAGGTTCCAGACCGCGTTCAGCTCGGCCTCCGTTAGATTCCGCAGGTCCAGATCTTCCTCGCTCAGAAATTCGTCCCGCAGGTCGGTCATGACGCCTCGCTCTGACCTACCAGCGCAAGAGAACCAATTCCGAGCAGAACCCCGGCCCCATCGCCGTGAGGAGTCCCCAGGAGCCCGGGGGCGGACGGTGGTTCGCCATCGTCTCTTCGAGGACGATCAGGACGGAGGTCGACGAAAGGTTCCCCACCTCGCGCAGGCTCCGCCAGGTGACGTCGAGCGCGCCTTCGGGAAGGTCGAGCGTCGACTGCATCGCTTCGAGCACTTTCGGGCCCCCGGGGTGGCAGACCCAGCTCGCGATGTCGGCGCGGGTGAGGCCGTGGTCCCCGAGGAAGGCGTCGACGTCCTCCCGCATGTGCTCTTCGACGACCTTCGGCACGTCGGCCGAGAGGACGATCTTGAAGCCGGTCTCCGAGATGTCCCAGCCCATCACCCGCTCGGAATTGGGGTAGAAGATCGAGCGGGTCGCGACGATCTCGGGGCCGGCCGTGGCCGGGAGGTCGGTCCGCTCGCTTCCGGCGACCAGGACGGCCGCCGCGCCGTCGCCGAACAGGCCGGAGGCGATCAGGTTCGGGATCGACAGGTCTTCGCTCTGGAGCGTGAGCGAGCAGAGCTCGACCGAGAGCAGCAGCGCCACCTGATCCGGATAGGCGCGCACGTAGTCCGCCGCCCGTGCGATCCCGGCGGCGCCCGCGAGGCAGCCGAGACCGAAGATCGGCAGCCTCTTGATCCGGGGCGACATGCGCAGACGGTTGATCAGCCGCGCGTCGATCGACGGGGTGGCGACCCCCGTAACGGTGGTGAAGAAGAAAGCCGAGACGTCGGTCGCGGCGAGCCCCGCGCGTTCGAGCGCCCGGCGGATCGCCCGGTCCCCGACCTCTTGGGCGACGCGGATCCAGGCGTCGTTCGCCTGGCCCCAGGTCTCGAGCCGGTCGTATTCCTCGATCGGCAAGGCCAGGTACCGCCCGCCGACCAGGACGTTTTCGTGCAGCCGCTTCAGCCGGTCGAGATTGAACAGGCGGTCCTGCCACCGCCTCTCGAGCGCCGAGAGCAGGGTTGCCTGGTCGTAGAAGTGGGTCGGCAGCGCGGAGCCGACGGCGGCGACTCTCAAGCGGCGGGCCCCGCGGTGCCCGGCGGCTCGTCGGAGGGCGGAGTTGCCGGGGTTACTGGGGGCACCGGGGTCTCCCGCTCTCCGAGCGAACCGAGCGGCGGTTCGGGCGCCCGCGCGGGAACCGCAGGCGGTTCGGGTCCCACCGGTCTCATCGTCTCAGGCGCTTCGGCGCGCTCCGCGGAAGGATCGGGCCGGGGCTCTGCGGGGCGCGCCAGAATTCCGAGCACCAAGCCGCAGGTCGAGTAGAGGATCCACCAGCGGAACGACATGCCCCAGTAGGGTTTGGGATCGAGGCCCGCGGCGGCGACGGAAACGACCAGGAGCGGGCCGCGAAAGACCCAGGCGATCCAGCCGGTCATCAACCCGCTGAACCAGTGGACGCTCCCCTCGCGCTGGATCAGCAGGAAGA
>JBGAGQ010000036.1:0-60784 GCA_044226625.1 Thermoanaerobaculia bacterium | reverse complement strand
TTGGGGCCTTGCCGTCAGTCGTCCCCGCCCCTTGCCGATCTCCCCGTGTCAAGATTTCGACGGAGCTTCGACCGAGTTCGAACCGAGTTCGATAGACTCGGTCCGACACGCCGGGCGGCCGCTGGACCGCATCCTGCATAGACCATCCCATCAGGGACGTTCCGCCGATCGACCCGCGGCCGAATCGAACCGGCAGGAGAGGAGATAGGACCATGTTGCGCAAGCGTTGGATGGCGGTGGTTGCCGCGATTTTCATGATCGGCTCGTCGCTCGCCGCGCAGGAATGGGCGGGGAGGGGCAGGCTTCAAGGCGAGGTGAAGGACGAGCAGGGCAAGCCTCTCGGGGGAGTCAAGGTGACGTTTCGCATCGGCACGGACCGGGTCGACGTGAACAAGTCGGGGCCCAAGCCGATCGTTTCGAACGAGCACGGAAAGTGGTCGATCGGCGGGCTGGCCGGAGGGTCGTGGGGCGTCCTCCTGGAGAAAGAGGGATATCTGACTTCGGAGGGCACTGTGAAGGTGGACGAGTTCTCGCCCACGAAACCGGTCAACATCGTCCTCAAGGTGATCCCCAAAGAGGTCATTGAGGCGGCCGAGAAGGCGAGCACCGGGGGCGTCATCGACGAAGGGGACAAGCAGTTTGCCGCCGGCAAGTGGGCCGACGCCCGCGCGAATTACGAGAAGGCCCTGGAGAAGATCGACGCGGCCAACAAACCGAAGCTGGAGCTGCGGATCGCCAAGACCTATCTGCAGGAAAAGAACTACGACAAGGTGTCCTCGACCCTTCAGTCGGTGCTCGCGCTGGAGCCGAACAACATCGAGGCGATCACCATCCTCGCCGCCACCCAGTACGAGCTCAAACAAACCGACAAGGCGATCGACACCTTGAAGGCGGCGGTGGCCGTCGCCCCGGACAACGTTCCGCTCCTCGAGCAGCTGGTCAACTTCCTGGTCGACGCCGGCCGTGAGGAAGAAGCGAAAACCTACATGGCGAAGCTGCCGCAGGGGACCAAGGTCGATCCGTCCAGCCTGTTGAACATCGGCATCCGTCAGTACAACGACGGAAAGCTCGCCGAGGCGCTCCAGAGCTTCGACCGCGTGGTCCAGGAGAACCCGGCGATGGCGGAGGCCTATTACTACCGTGGTCTGTGCAGCCTCGGCCTGTCGAAGATCGAGGCCGCGAAGGCTGACTTCAAGAAGCTGATCGAGCTCGATCCCAACAACTCGCACGCCTCGGACGCGCGCGAATTCCTGAAGTCGCTCTGATCGAGGCCGTCCCCTCCGCCGCCCACCCGCGAGACGGGGTATCGCGTCATCGGGCTCCGGCCGCATCGATCGCCAAGACCACGGAGACACGACCGGTGCGCCGCATTCCCCGTCTCGCACGCTGGGCGCTCGCCGCGCTCCTCTCGTTCGCCCTACTCGGCGCCGCGATGGGAGCTCGGCGTTTCTTTGGCAAGGGCGGAGGGGGGGATAGCCCGCAGGCGCTCGCGGGCGGCTCTCCCGGCTATCGCGCCGGCCTCGCCTCGGGCGCCGACGTCCTGTTGATCACGATCGACACGCTGCGGGCCGACGCGGTCGGATTTTCCGGCAACCGCGACGTCCAGACGCCGCTGCTCGACCGTCTCGCGGGGGCGGGCCGCGTTTACACCTTCGCGCATGCCCACAACGTGGTCACGCTGCCGTCCCACACCAACATCCTCACCGGTCGCTATCCGTACGGGCACGGGGTCCGCGAGAACACGGGGTTCTCGCTCTCGCCGCGGGTACCGACGCTCGCCACCCTGCTCGCTCGGGCCGGTTATGAAACGGGGGCGTTCGTGGCCGCGTTCCCGCTCGATCGGAGGTTCGGACTGAACCAGGGGTTCTCGGTCTACGACGACTCCTACCCGCTGGGCACCCATCCCGACCGATTCGAGATGGTCCAGCGCCGCGGCGACCAGGTGGTGGGGGCGGCGAACGCCTGGTGGCTGAAGCACGCCGGCAAGAAGCGTTTTCTCTGGGTTCATCTCTACGACCCGCACGCGCCCTATCAGCCGCCGGCCCCGTACGCCGAGCGCTACAAAGGGCGGCCTTATCTGGGGGAGGTCGCGGCGACGGACGCGTACCTCGCGCCGCTGCTCGAACCGCTGCTGTCGGGCAAGGCGAACCCGGCCCGTCCGACCATCCTGGCGCTCACGTCCGACCATGGCGAGGCGCTCGGCGACCACGGCGAGCTGACCCATGGCCTGTTCGCCTACGAGGCGACGCTCAAAGTGCCGCTCGTGCTCTGGGGTAAGGGAATCGCTCCAGGCCGCGACGACCGCCCGGCGCGCCACGTCGACCTCGTGCCGACGATCCTCGGCCTGCTCGGCCTGCCGGCGCCCGCCGGGCTGCCGGGGCGTTCGCTGCTGCTCCCCGAACCGGCCGGCCTCTCGACCTATTTCGAGTCGCTCTCGACCAACCTGAACCGGGGCTGGGCGCCCCTGCGGGGAGTTCTCGCAGGCCGCGACAAGTGGATCTCGCTGCCTCTGCCCGAGCTCTACGACCTGGCCGCCGACCCGAAGGAAGAGAAGAACCTGCTGCCCGGAGCGACCCGCCGGCAGGCCGAGCTCGCGAAGCGGCTGCCTCCCGAATCGGTCTGGCCGCCACGCCGAGAGCAGGAAGCCTCGGCCGAGGAGGTCGCCCGCTTGCGCAGCCTCGGCTACATGACGGGCGCTTCGGTGGCGAAGACGACCTACACGGCGGACGACGATCCGAAACGCCTGCTCGAGATCGACCATCAACTCCAGAGCCTGGTCGAGAGCTATACCCGCGGCGACTTCGAGGGGGCGATCCGCCTGGCGCGGCAGGTGATCGCGGCGCGGCCGACCATGTCGGAGGCGTACGAGAACCTCGCCCTCTCGCTGCGCCAGCTCGAGCGTCCGGGCGAGGCGATCGAGGCGCTCCAGGCCGCCCTGCGCCGTGGAGTCGACCGCGAATCGCTACGCCGCCAGTTGGCGCTCGCGCTGTCGGAAAACGGTCGCGGCGCCGAGGCCGTCGAGGTCCTCCGGCCGCTCGCCGAGAGCACCGACCCGGCGACGCAGAACGCACTAGGCATTGCCTACGCCGACGCCGGCCGGCTCGGCGACGCCAAAGCGATGCTCGAGAAGGCTTTGAAGACCGCTCCGCGCGATCCCAAGACGCTCGAGAACCTGGGCGTCATCGAGCTGCGGCAGGGGCGCTTGGAGGAGGCGCGCCAACGCCTCGAGCAGGCACTCCGGGAGAACGACCAACTGCCGATCTCCTGGAACACCCTCGGGGTCATCCGTTATCAGCGGGGCGACGCGGCGGGCGCGCTCGCCGCTTGGCAGAAAGCCGTCGCCCTCGACGCCCGCCAGTTCGACGCCCTGTTCAACCTCGGGCTGGTCGCGGCGCAGGCCGGCCGGAAAGCCGAGGCGATCGAGGCGCTCCGACGGTTCGTCGCGACCGCGCCGCCGGCACGCTTCGGACCCGATCTCGAAAAGGCCCGCCGCTGGCTCGCGCAGGCCGGAGGATGAGGATGAAGCACGGCAAGACGTCGTCCCGCTTTGGACTACAGCGATCTGGCCTGCCGGCGGCGACGGCCGCTTTGGTGTCGGTCGCTCTGTTCGCGGCCGGCTGCGGGCTCGGCGGGGGATCGACCCTCGGCACGGCGAAGAACGCGCCGGTGATCGTGATCTCGATCGACACGCTCCGGTCGGACCACCTGCCCGCCTACGGCGCGCAGGGGATCGAGACGCCGGCGATCGATTCGCTCGCCCAGGAAGGGATCGTCTACGAGCGCGCCTACAGCCAGATCCCGCTCACGCTGCCGTCGCACACCTCGATCCTCACCGGTCAGTATCCGGCCGATCACGGCGTGCGCGACAACACCGGCTATCTGTTCGAGGCGACGAAGCACCCGTTCCTGCCCCTGCTGCTCAAGAAGGCGGGGTATGCCACGGGCGCCGCGATCTCGAGCTTCGTGTTGCGCGGTGAGACGGGGCTCGCTGCCGGCTTCGACTACTACGAAGGGGCGATCGATCTGCGCACGGGCGAGGCGCTCGGCCGCAGCCAACGGCCCGGAGGAGAAACCGCCTCGCTCGCCCTCGACTGGGCGAAGAAGCAGGGGAGCGGGCCATTCTTCTTGATGCTGCATCTCTACGAGCCGCACACGCCGTACGAGCCGGTCGAGCCGTTCCGGTCCAAGTACGCGCGACCGTATGACGGCGAGATCGCGACGGCGGATGCGATCGTCGGCCGCTTCCTCGACGGGCTCAAGGAAGCGGGGATCTACGACCGCGCAACGGTGATCCTGCTCTCCGATCACGGGGAAGGGTTGGGCGATCACGGCGAGGAAGAGCACGGCATCCTGCTCTACCGCGAGGCGCTCCAGGTGCCGCTGATCCTCAAGCTGCCGAAAGGCCGCCTGGGCGGCCGCCGGGTCGCCTCGCCGGTCGGCCTGGTGGACGTCGCGCCGACGGTGCTCCAGCTCGCGGACGTAGCCCTCCCCCCTGACCTCGACGGCCGGCCGCTGCCGGTCGAGACGCCCAAGGAGGAGCCGGCGGCGAGCGCGGGAACCAGGACGATCTACGCCGAGACGTTCTATCCGCGCCTCCACCTGGGCTGGAACGAGCTCACCTCGCTCATTCGAGGGCCGCACCACCTCATCCAAGGTCCGGCCCCCGAGCTGTTCGACCTAGTCGCCGATCCGGGCGAGAAGAACGACGTGCTGCGCTCCGAGCGGCGCGCCTTTGCCGAGATGCGCGACGCGCTCGCAAAGATCGAGCGCCCGCTCGCCAAACCGACCGAGGTCGATCCCGAGACCTCGCAGAAGCTCGCCGCCCTCGGCTACCTCGGAGGCACCAGCCTCTCGGACCCTGGGGCGGTCCTGCCCGATCCGAAGAGCCGGATCGCAAGCCTCGCCGATTTCGGAACGGCGATGCAGGCCGTCGCCGACCAGCGCTTCGCCGAAGCGATCCCGAAGCTCTCGCGGCTGGTCGAGGAAAACCCGAAGATGATCGACGCCTGGGTGGGTCTCGGCGTCGCCCAGTCCCGCGTCGGCCGTCCGCGCGAGGCGCTCCAGGCGTACGAGAAGGCGATGGAGGTGACCGGCGGATCGCCGCAGATCGCGATCGGTGCCGCCTCGGTCCTGGTCATGCTCGGCCGGCTGGACGAGGCGGAGAAGTACGCCGAGATCGGCATGAAGAGCTCGCCCTCGGCGGGTCGCGACCTGATGGCCCAGATCGCGGAGGCGCGCGGCGATTACGCCGGGGCGGAGAAGCAAGTGCGCCAATCGCTCGAAAAAGGCGGCTCGCGCATCCAGCCGCTCGTGTCGCTCGCCCAGCTCCTCCAGAAACAGGGCAAGACCGAAGAGGCGCTCCGGAACGTCGACGAGGCTGCGGCCGATCTCGCGCGGAGTGGTGGAAAGCACGAGGGGCTCCAAGCCCTGCGCGGCGACCTGCTCGCCAGGCTCGGACGCTCGGCCGAGGCGGAGAACGCCTTCCTGAGCGAGATCACCCAGTTCCCGAGCGCCCTGCCGACCTATTGCCGGCTCGCCACGCTCTACGCCGCGCAGGGGCGCGCCGAAGAGGCGGTGGGCATGCTGCGCAAGATGACCGAGACCAACCATACCCCCGCGGCCTATGGCGAGGCGGTCCGCACCCTGCGGGTGCTCGGCGACCCTGAAAGCGCCGGCCGCCTCCTGCGCTATGCCCAGACCCAGTTTCCGGAGAGCCGCGAGCTCCGCCGGCTCTAGCCCTTCGCCGCCGAAGCGCAAAGGAGTACCGTGCTCATGAAGCGATCGAACCGTTTCGAGGTAACTTCCGTCGTCGCCGTCTGGCTGTTCGCCGCGGCGCAGTTGGTCGCCGCGCCCCAAGCGCCGAAGCCGGCGGGCGCTCCGGGCGCGGCGCCCGTGGGCACCGCGCTCAACAAGCCGGTGTACGACGCGATCGAGAAGTACAAGACGGGAGATGCGGCCGGCGCCCTCGCGATCCTCGAGCCGCACAAGGCCGAGCTCGCCGGTCAGCCACCCCTGCTCGCGCTGCTCGGCGCGCTCTACGTCGACGCCGGCAAGCCGCAGCCGGCCCTGGAGATTCTGGGACCGCTCGCGGCCGCCGCGGACGCTGACGCCTCCGTGCTCTACAACGCCGGCCGGGCGGAGCTCGCGCTTGGCAAGATCCCTGAAGCGCGCCGCGATTTTGCGCTCTCCGTGTCGAAGGAACCGGCCTCGCCCGCCTCGCGCGAGCTGGGTCTGCTCCTCGCGCGTGAAGGCCAGGTCGTCGAGGCCTATCGAAGCCTCCGCCCCTGGGCGATCCGCAGCCCGCGCGACGGCGAGGCCCGGCTCACCGCGGCGGTGCTCGCGCTCCAGCTCGAGCGACCGTTCGAGGCGGAGCAGCTCCTCTCCGGCCAGAACATCCAGGATCCGGCGATCCTCCTGCTCCGCGCCAAGGTCGCGATCCAGAAGGGAGACGGGCCCGCGGCGCTCGCCGTGCTCCAGTCGGTCCCCGCGAAGCATCCGCCGGCGATGGACCTGGAGCTCGCGCGCACCCAGGCCGAGGCCTACCTGCTCGCCGATTCTCCCGCCGAGGCGCTCACGCTGCTCAAGGGGAAGGCGGGCAACGTCCCATCCGTCGCCCTGCTGCTCGCCCGGGCGCAGCGGCAGACCAAGGACGCCGCCGGTGCGCTCGCGACGCTCCAGCCGTTCGCCGAGAAGATGCCGGCCGATCCGGCGGCGATCGGCGATCCGCGCCCCGCAGCGGCGATGGCGATCGAATACGGCCAGTTGCTGATCGGCGCTGGCCGGGCGGCCGAGGGACTTTCCTACCTCGAGCGGGCGACGAAGCTCAATCCCGTCTCGCCCGAGGCGTTCCGCGCCTATGGCGAGGCGCTCAACGCGGCGAAGCGGAGCGAGGAGGGCAAGGCGGCCCTCGCCAAGTCGCAGGAGCTCGCCGCGGGCCGCGCCCAGGCGCGCGCCGAAGCGGAGAAAGCGGCTCAGGAGTTTGCCGCTGCCGCGCCCGCCGCCACTCCCGCGACCCTCGCCGCCGCTCCAGCCCCGGCCTCTCCCGAGATGCAGGAAGCGATGCGCAAGATGGCCTCCGGCGACCAGGCGGGCGCGATCACCGCGATCCATCGCCGCGTGGTGGCGGCTCCCGACGATCTGGTGGCCCGGGCGCTCGAAGTCCGGCTGCTGCTTTCCTCCAAGCGATATACCGAGGCGCTCGCGGCGGCCGACTCCGCCCTGCGCCAGGCACCCCAGAATCCCGACATGATCTACCAGCACGGAGCGGTGCAGATGGCGCTCGGCCACGCAGGAGACGCCGAGTCCGACTTCCGCCGGGCAATCGCGGTCGATCCGAAGAACACCGCGGCGATGAGCGACCTCGCGATTCTCTTGAGCGTCCAGAACAAAAAGGCCGAGGCCGTGGAGCTCCTGCGGCGAGTGATCGAGATCAATCCGCGCGACGCCAACGCCCAGGAGAATTTGAAGCGGATCGAACAGAAATAGGGCTACTGAACGTCCCTTTAGAAGATCGGCGCCGGATCGTCCGTATCGGCGCGCGAAAGCGACACTCCGCGCCGGATCGCGATTTTTCCGTCCCAGAATGGGAAGTTCTGTCCCGGCATCAGAGTATTGGTCCCAACACGGGATCTGCGGCCTCGTGACGGGAGGTGTCGGCCTCGGAATAGGAACTTTCTGTCCCCACAAAGGACTATCTGTCCCGGAATAGGAATATCCGTCCCCGCTTGGGATCAGCGGTCCCGGAATGGGAGGTGGAACCCCCGGATACGGACCTATCGGGCGCGCCAATCGGTCTGCGGCCGCGCAATCCCATCTGCGTTGCCGCCGTGGGCTCAGCGGAACCGTGGATCGGCCGCGAGCGCCACGCGCGGCGAACCCGCGGCGTCGAGTCGCTCGACGAGCCGGCGGACGTCGCGATACGCCAGCTCGCGGTCGGCCTGAATCAAGATCCTCTTCTCGGGCTCCAGCTCCGCGATCTCGGCGAGCGTCGCGTCCAAACGCTCGTCGGGGATCAACCGGGAATTCACATAGACCAAGCCAGTCCGTTCGATCGAGAGCGTGATCCGCGGCTCGTCCGCCGCGAGCGAGCGAGGATTTCGGGTTTGCGGCACCCGAACCACGAGGCCGCCGCAGATCGTCGGGGTGATGACCATGCAGACGATCAGCAGGACCAGGCAAACATCGACCAGCGGGGCAACGTTGATCTCCGCCCGCACCGGAGCGGCCGAGCCGAGGCTGTTTCGATCGAAGGCCATCGTGGAACCCTCCCCGCCTCGATTGGATCGACGGTGCCGGCGTGCGGTTCCCGAATGAGACCGGAACGAGATCAGCCGATCGAGAACTCCGCCATCCGCGCCCGGACCTCGTCCGGAAACGCCAGCGGCACGGGAGCGCCGGACGTCATGTCGCAGTGGACCAGGCGCGCCTGCGCGACGAGGACCGGCTTGCCTTCGGCCGGATCGGCGCGGACCTCGATCGAGACCGACGAGCGCCCGACCTCGCGGACGGCGAGGCTCCAGTCGATTTCCTGGCCCATCAGACCGGGTGCTGTGAAATCGACCTCCAGGCGGACGATGGGGATGCCGCGCTTGAGCTCGCCGTGGAGGACGGGGAATCCGTAACCGAGCCCGTCCCGGAACCAGTCTTCGACCAAGTCATTGATATGACCGCAGAGGCGCGGGTAGAACGCAATGCCCGCGGGGTCGCAATCGGCGAAGCGGAGGGTGCGGCGAACGACGAATCGGCGGGGTAAAACATCGCGCACCGGCTCCGACCCCGCAGCATCGTCCCTTCCCACTTCTACATTATCGCCCGCCCATGGGCTTGCCACAAGGCGGGTGCCGTGCCGCACCATCGCGCTCCTTCGCCGAAAGGCCGGCGAGACAAGGAGGCACGAAATGGGTGAACGACGAGCCACCGAGCACTTCGAACCGCGGGCCGAATCGGGCGCGGAGCCCGGACATGCCGTGGTGATCGCGGGAGGGGGACCGACCGGGCTGATGCTGGCGGCGGAGCTCGCATTGGCCGGGATCGACGTCGCGATCGTCGAGCGGCGCGCGAGCCAGGCGCTCGTCGGTGCGCGCGCGGGCGGGCTTTCGGCACGAACGCTGGAGATCCTCGATCAGCGGGGGATCGTCGACCGCTTCCTCGCCGAAGGGCAGAAGGCGCAGGTGACCGGATTCGGCGCGACGCGGTTGGACATCAGCGATTTTCCCACCCGGCACAATTACGGGCTCGCCCTCTGGCAGAACCACATCGAGCGCCTTCTCGCCGGCTGGGTCGAAGAGCTGGGGGTGCCGATCTACCGCGAAAGCGTGGTGGAAGGGTTCGAGCAGGACGACCTCGGAGTGGACGTGAATCTATCCGGGGGGCGCCGCCTACGGGCGGAGTATCTCGTCGGATGCGACGGCGGACGAAGCGTGGTCCGCAAGGTGGCGGGCATCGACTTTCCCGGCTGGGAGGCGACGAGCAGCAACCTCATCGCCGAGGTCGAGGTGACCGAGATGCCGCCGATGGGTATCCATCGCACGCAGGCGGGAGTCCATTCTTTCGGCCGGATCGAATACGAGATCAAGAATGGCGAGGTGATCTTCAAGGACGTCGGCCCGGTTCGGGTGATGGTGCCCGAAGCGCGGGTCGGGTCGAAAGCCGAGCCAACTCTCGAGGATTTGCGGGAGGCGCTCCTCGCGGTCTGCGGAACCGATTACGGCGTCCATGAAGCGACCTGGATTTCCCGGTTCACCGATGCGTCGCGGCAGGCGGCCACCTACCGTGCCGGCCGCGTGCTGCTCGCGGGCGACGCCGCGCACGTGCACTCTCCCATCGGTGGCCAGGGCCTGAACACCGGCGTGCAAGACGCCTTCAACCTGGGTTGGAAGCTTGCACAGGTGGTCCGGAGAACTTCGCCAGAGAGCCTTCTCGACTCCTACCAAGCCGAGCGTCATCCGGTCGGGGCGCGCGTCCTGCGGCTCACGATGGCCCAGGTCGCGATCCACCGCACCGACGATCGCACCGCGGCGCTGCGCGAGATCCTGGCAGAGATCCTCCCGTTGGACTCGCCACGCAAGCGTCTCGCGGCGGAGCTATCGGGCCTCGGCCTTCGCTACGACCTCGGCGAGGGGCATCCGCTGCTCGGTCGCCGCATGCCCGATCTCGAATTGGTCACCGTCGAGGGTGCGGTGCGCGTTTTCACGCTGCTCCACGAAGCGCGGCCGGTCCTGCTCGATTTGCGTTCTCGCCTCTCTGCGGACGGACTCGAGAGCTTCGACTTCTCTCCCTGGGCGGATCGGGTGCGCTTTGCCGCCGCCGAGCACAAGGGACCGTGGGAGCTTCCCGCGCTCGGCGAGGTCGCCGCTCCGAGCGCCGTCTTGATCCGGCCCGACGGCGTCGTGGCGTGGGTGGGCGAAGGGACGTGGGCGGGCCTCGCCGACGCGTTGGCCCGATGGTTCGGAACGGCCTAGCCGAGTCGGCCTTTGAACGGAGAGCTCCAAGGTAGGATCGACCGATGAGCTGGAAAGATCGGGCCGTTCTCATCACCGGGGGTACCGGTTTCGTCGGTGGGCGGATCGCGGAACGGTTGGCTCAGGCCGGCGCCCGCGTCCGCACGATCGTTCGGCGCCTCGACGATTTCCCCTGGCTTGCCGAGGTCGAGAAGGTGCAGGGGGATTTCGTCGAGCCCGAAACGGCGAGCCGGGCCTGCGAGGGCCAGGAGATCGTGATCCACGCCGCAGCCTCGATCGGCGGTGATGCGGAGGATGCCCGACGGGTCAACGCCCGCGGCACGGCCGAGATGGCCGCGGCGGCCCGCGCGGCCGGCTGCCGGCGATTCCTCCACGTCTCGACGATCTCGGTCTACGACTGGGAGGCCGCCCGGGCGGCGCGCGAGGGTCAGCCGGATTTGGGGCTCCAGGCCGAGTTCGACGAGACGACGCCGCTCAAAGCGGAGAATCGGGCCTTTCCTCACTCTCCCGCGGCGACCCCCTGGTACGGTATCTCCAAGGCGGAAGCCGAGCGGGCGCTCGAGCAGGAGATCGCCGCCGGGCTGCCGGCGACGACCTTCCGGCTCGGCGCCGTGCTCGGCGTCCATCCCGGCTCGTACTGGGCGGTCAAGGTTCCGTCGTCGATCCGCGCGGGCAAGGTTCCGTTGGTCGGAGGCGGCCTCGGTCCGCTCCCCTGGACACATGTCGAGAACGTCGCCTTGGCGGTGGACCTCGCGGTCGATCACCCGGAAGCCATCGGCCGCGCCTACAACGTGGTCGACGGCCACGTCACGATGCGGCGTTACGTCGAGCAGGTGCGGAGCTGGTTTCCCGACGCCCTGCCCGCCCCGGTCGTCGAGGCTCCTCCCTCGTGCACGTTCGCCGAGCGCTGTTCGAACGAACGGATTCGCCGCGAGCTGGGATATTCGCCTGTCCGCACCTACGAGCAGGGGATGGCCGAGGCGGAAGCATGGTGGCGAGCCCGGGAGTGAGGGTGGTACTCTCCCGCGCCATGAGCAATCCACGCGTTTTCTTCGACATAGAAGCCGACGGCGCGCCTCTGGGCCGCATCGTCATGGAACTGGCGGCCGACGTCGTTCCGAAGACCGCCGAAAACTTCCGCGCTCTCTGCACCGGCGAGCCGGGCTTCGGTTATCAGGGCAGCACCTTCCACCGCGTCATCCCGAACTTCATGTGCCAGGGTGGCGACTTCACGAACCACAACGGCACCGGCGGCAAATCGATCTACGGCGCCAAGTTCGCGGACGAGAACTTCCAGCTCAAGCACACCGGGCCGGGCATCCTCTCGATGGCAAACGCCGGTCCGAACACCAACGGCTCGCAGTTCTTCCTCACCACCATCCAGACCGCCTGGCTCGACGGCAAGCACGTCGTCTTCGGGAAGGTCACCGAAGGGATGGACGTGGTGAAGAAGGTCGAGTCCTACGGCAGCCAGGACGGCCGGACGAGCAAGCGGATCGTCATCGCGAAATCGGGCCAGCTCGACTGAGGCGATCGTAGGGACATGGCCGAACGCCGAGGCCCCGGGGGCACTCCCGGCGGGATGGGGGAGTTCCTGATCGGTTTGGTGATGGCGGTCGCCGGGGGCTACCTGCTGACCAACCAGGTGACGGTCACGAGCGGCGCCTGGGTGCTTTGGGGGCGGAGCGCGTTCGGCCTTTCGCTGATCCCGATGCTCATCGGCGTCGGCCTCCTCTTCTGGAACGGCCGCTCGGTCATCGGATGGCTCTTGCTGGTCGCCGGCTCGGTGATCATCCTGGCCGGCATTCTCACCCACCTGGAGATCTACTTCGAGCGGACGAGCCTGTTCAATACGCTGCTGATGCTCGTGCTCCTGTTCGGCGGCCTCGGGCTCATGGCCCGTGGGGTGCGATCGCACGACGGATGAGGCGGGGGTACGGCTCCAGCCTCCCTGATGCTTCAACAACCCCCCTCCTAGCCTCCCCCCGCAGGCGGGGGGAGGGATTGAGCGCTTGCCCGGCCAGGCGCTCGATGTGTCTACCGCAAAGCTTGCAGTTCTTCCTCCCCCGCTTGCGGGGGAGGACCGAGGTGGGGGTCTACCGCTTTGAGCAGACGATGGAGGCTTGAGAGCAACCCTCCTTGAATCAACCCCCTTCTAGCCTCCCCCTCTTGCGTGGGAGGCGCGTCACTCCGACGCGTGCGCACCATGAATTTCGGAGGCCCGGCGCGGCAATTCCGAAAAGGAGAAAAGCCATGGTAAAGCGCCACCGCAAGCTCACGCTGTCCCGCGAAACGGTCCGCAGACTCGCGGATCGCGATCTGACCGGAGTGGCCGCAGGGGCGACGAGGGCCGCCACCTGCAACACTCTGGACGTCGAGTGCACCAACATCACCTCCTGCGATCCGACCCGGCTCTCTCAGTGCTGTCCGTAGCTCCTAAGACGAACCGTTGATCCGAGGGTCCGCCGCGGCCGAGCCTCCCTTGGGGCGGCACCCTCGACCAGGAACCTCCGGCTCGCCGCATGATCTAAGCTTCGATCATGAAATCGCGCCCGGTCTCCGTCGTCCGCATCGGTCTCGTCCTTGGTCTGGTCTTCGCCTTCTGCGCGCCGAACGCCTCCCTCGCGGCGAAGAAACGGCCGGCGAAGCGCCCGTCCTTGAGCGTGGAACTCGCTGAGATCGACCGTTTGGCCCATGAGGAGCAGAAGATGCAGACCGCGTACGACCGCGCCGTCGCGCTGATCGAGAAGGCCCGCGCGGCAAAGGACGAGCGCATGCTGACGCGGGCTCTGGTCAAAGCCGTCGAGCTGCGGACGAACCTCGCGGGGTTCGAGACGGCGGTCCGATTCTTGCGCGAGCAGACCTGGCCGCAGGCGCGGGAGGAGCGGGCGATCCTCGACCTCTATTACGGCGCGGCTCTGGTCAACTACCTCCGCGCCTACCGTTGGGAGATTCAAAACCGCGAGAAGACGGTCGGCACCGAGACGGTCGATCTGAAGGCTTGGACCCGCGATCAGATCGCCGCCGAGGCAGTGGCGGCGTACGCGCGAGCTTGGGATCTGCGCGAGGCGCTCGGCACGCGCAAGGTCTCCGAGTGGTCGGATTTCCTCACGCCGAACGACTACCCGGCGGAGGTGCGCGGCACGTTGCGCGACGCGGTTTCCTATCTCTTCGTCGAGCTGCTCGCGGACGGCTCGCTCTGGTCGCCCGCGCAGTCGAACGGTGTCTGGCGGCTCGACCGGACGGAGCTGCTCGCTGACTCTCCGTCCTCGGGCGCGATCGCCGACCCGGCCACCCATCCGCTCGCGAAGCTCGCCTTCGTGCTCGCCGATCTCGAGGCCTGGCATCGTGCCTCCGCTCGACCGGCGGCGGAGCTCGAGGCGCGGCTCGAGAGGCTTCGTCGCCTCAACGCCGCCTGGAGCTCGAAAGCCGATCGGGCGCGGGTCCGGGAGGACCTCGCGGCGCGGCTCCCTCGGTATCGCCAGATCTCGTGGTGGGCGATGGGGATGGCGCAGCTCGCCGATTGGACGCGGGAGCAGGACGCCTTCGATCGGCCGGATGCCCTGGTCGAGGCACGCAAGATCGCACTCGAGGGCGTCGAGGCCTATCCCGGCTCGCCCGGCGGCGCCGCGTGCCGCCGGATCGCGCGGGAGATCGAGGCGCCCAGCCTCGCAGTCGAGGCGATGGCGAGCGACGCGCCCGGCCGTCGCTCGATCCGGGTTCGCCATGCGAACCTGCCGGCGCTCTATTTCCGCGCCTATCCGCTCGATCTCGCGGGCTTTTTCGAGCGTGGCGGCAAGCTCCCGCTCTCCGACTACTCCGATCCGTTCGAGACGCTGGCCGGCCGGAAGCCCGCGGCGAGCTGGCGCGTCGAGCTGCCGACGACGCCGGACTACCGCGTCCACTCGACCTACGTCGAGCCGCCGTTGGCGCAGCCAGGTCTGTACGCCGTGCTGGTCTCGGCCCGCGAGGATTTTCGCCGGGCCCACAACAGGCGCGTTTCGCTCCGCATGCTGATCGGCGGCCTGGTCCTCGCGAGCCGCGGTACGGATCACGGCGAGCTCGTGGTCCTCGCGCTGGACGGCGAGACCGGCCGCGCGGTGCCGGGGGTCGAGGTCCGCCTGTATCGGATGAGCTACGACGACGGCGGCACGCGGGTGGCGGTCGCGACCTCGGGTGCCGATGGAACGGTCCGGTACTCCGAGGCCGCCGGTCCGGAGAGCGGCAACGATTCGTCCCTTTCGCGACGCTTCACCGTAGCCGCGCGGCGCGGCGCCTCGCTCGCCTATCTCGACCTGGGCTGGGTCTCCGCGCCGGAGCCGACCGTCGGGATCGCCTCGACCCTCCTCTACACCGACCGGGCGATCTATCGGCCGGGGCAGAAGGTCCTGTGGAAAGTCCTCGCCTGGCGCGGGTTCGTCGAGAAGGGGGATCTCCATCTGGCGCCTGACACCGAGCTCAAGATCGCGCTGACCGACCCGAACGGTCAGGAGGCCGCCGCGACGACGGTCAAAACCAACGAATACGGCACCGCGGCGGCGGAATTCGTCATCCCCGCCGGCCGGCCGCTCGGCGCTTGGACCCTCGCGGCCTCCACGGTGGGTGGCGAGCCGCGGGGAAACGCCTCGATCCGCGTCGAGGAGTACAAGCGGCCGACGTTCGAGGTGACCCTCGACGCGCCGCGAGATGCGTTGCGCTTGAATCGGCCGGCGAACTTCGGCGGCAACGCCCGGTATCTGTTCGGCCTGCCGGTGGTCGGAGCTTCCGCCCGCTGGCAGGTGACGCGCGAGCCGGTCTATCCGTGGTGGTGGGGCTGGTGGTTCCGTCCGCCGGGAGGCGGGGGTAGCGAGGCCGAGCGGGTCGCCTGGGGCGAGTCGGCGCTCGACGACACGGGCGCGTTCTCCCTCACCTTCACGCCCGAGGCGGAAGAGGGCGATTCCCGCGATCTCAGCTACCGCTTCCGCGTGAGCGTCGAGGTGACCGACGAGGGGGGAGAGACACGCGAGGCCGACCGTGCCTACCGCGTGGGCTTCACCTCGGTCGAGGCGAGGATCGACGGCGAGCCCGGATTCCTCACCGCCGGGCGCGCGGCTCGGCTCGGAATCGACCGCTCCGACCTCGACGGCGCGCCGAGACCGGGCCGGGGATCGTGGCGCCTCGTCGAGCTGATCCAGCCGACGCACCCGCTCCTACCGAGCGAAGAGCCGATTCGGGAGGCGCCCGGAACGCCCACGGCGGCCCCAGGAGCTTTTACTACTCCAGGCGATGCGCTCCGGCCGCGTTGGGAAGCGGACGGCGGCTCCGAGCGCGCGCTCGCGGGCTGGGAAGACGGCCGCGAGGTGGCGCGGGGCGAAGCGGTCCACGGTGCCGACGGCCGCGCCGAGGTCTCCCTGCCGGCGCTCGGCGCGGGCGCTTATCGATTGCGCTACGAGACGATGGACGACCTCGGCCAGAAAGCCGAGGCGCGACGCGAGATCGTCGTCGCGGGCGACCCGGGGCAGGGCAAGGAGACGGGCCAGCTCGCCCTGGCGGCGTTCCTCTCGGTCGAGCGCGCCGATCTGCGGGTCGGCGATACGGCGAACCTGGTGGTCCATTCCGGCTTTCCGGGCCAGGAGCTGGTGCTCGAGACCTGGCAATCCGGCCAGCTGCGCGAGCGCCGACGGCTGATTGCCGGCCCCGCCCCGACGAAGATCGCCTGGCCCGTGGGGCCCGCCGATCGAGGCGGCGTGCTGTTCCGGCTGTTCACCTTGCGCGACCACCAGGCGCTCGAACGCCAGGCGACGATCCGGGTGCCGTGGGACGACCGGAAGGTCGAGGTGGAGCTCTCGACCTTCCGCGATCGGATCCGCCCCGGTGATCGCGAGACCTGGCGGGTGACCGTTCGGGAGCCCGGGAAGAAAGAAGGGGATTCGCCCGGCGCTCCGGTGGCCGCGGCGGAGCTGCTCGCCTCGATGTACGACCGGAGCCTCGACGCGTTCGTTGAGCACCGGCCCCCGGCGCCGCTCGACCTCTTCCCCGACCGCGCGCGGGGGAGTTACGACGCCCGAATCAGCCTCGGTTCGACCACGGGCTGGCAGGTGTCGGACGAGGATTTCGTGGTCCTGCCCGACGGGCCGATCTTCCAACGGGACGTACTGCGATCGCTCGAGACCTTCCTGATGACTCGCAGGTCCATGAGCTTCGCGATGGCGGCGCCGAGTGCCGGCGGCCGCGCGGCGGAGGCACCGGAGGATGCGGCTCTCGAGGTACCCAAGCCGCAGTCCGTGCCACCCCCGCCCCCCGCTCCGCCCGCTCCGGGCGAAGCCGCGCCCGGGCCGGCAGCCGAGCCCGTCGTGCCGCGGACGAACTTCGTCGAAACCGCGTTCTGGCAGCCGCACCTGATCACCGGCGCGGACGGCTCGGCGGCGATCGAGTTCACGGTCCCCGACTCGCTCACCGCCTGGAAGGTTTGGGTTCGCGCGCTCACCCGCGACTTCCGCTCGGGATCTGCCGAGCGCGAGACGCGGAGCGCCAAGGAGCTGATGGTCCGCCCCTACCTACCGCGCTTTCTGCGCGAAGGGGACCGCGCGGAGATCCGCGCGGTGGTTCAGGACGCGGGGGAGAGTTCGCTCTCGGGCGAGGTCCGCTTCGACCTCCGCGATCCGGAGTCGGAGGAGAGCCGGCTCGCCGACTTCGGACTCACCCCGGAGAAGGCGATCGCGCGTTTCTCGATCCAGCCGGGAGGCTCCGCCACGGTCACCTTCCCGATCGTCGTTCCCAAGCGGGTGGGTGAGGTCGCCTTCGAGGTGACGGCTCGCGCCGGAGCGGCCTCGGACGGTGAGCGCCGCGCGCTGCCTGTCCTGCCTTCTCGGCTCCATCTCGCGCAATCGCGTTTCGCGGCGCTGCGCGGCAGCGGGGCTCGAACCCTCGCTTTCGCCGATCTCGCGCCCGGAGCTCCGGAGGATCCGACGCGCGTCACCGAGCAATTGGTAGTGACGCTCGACGGCCAGCTCTTCTACGGCGTGCTCGACGCGCTTCCCTACTTGATCGACTACCCGTACGAGTGCACCGAGCAGACGCTCAACCGGTTCCTTTCGACGGGCATCCTGCGCAGCCTGTTCGACCGCTACCCGGCGGTCGGGGAGATGTCCGCCTCGCTCGCGAAGCGTGAGACGCCGTACGAAGCCTGGAACGCCGACGACCCGAACCGGCGCATGGCCCTCGAAGAGTCGCCGTGGCTCGAAACAGCGCGTGGCGGCAAGATCCCGGGAGAGGGCGATCCCGCCCTGCTCAAGGTGCTCGATCCGAAGATCGCCGAGGCGCAGCGCGACGATTCCCTCTCGAAGCTGCGCAAGGCCCAGCTCGGCAGCGGGGCCTTCCCCTGGTGGCCGGGTGGCCCGCCGTCGGACTACATGACGATCTACCTCCTCTACGGCTTCGCCAAGGCGGGTGAGTTCGGTGTCGAGGTCCCGCGCGAGATGGTCGAGCGGGGATGGAGCTATCTCGGCGCCCGCTACCGGGAGGAATGGTCGCGAGAGGTGGGGAAGAAGAACGGCTGCTGCGTCGAGCTGCTCACGCTGCTCAACTACGTCGCCTCGGCCTATCCCGATCCGTCATGGATGGGCGGCGCGCTCGACCCGGCCGACCGCGCGAAGATCGCCGACTGGAGCTTCTCGAAGTGGCGCGAGCACTCGGGCTATCTAAAGGGTCTGCTCGCGCTCACCCTGCACCGGATGGGACGGAAGGCCGACGCGAATCTCGTCTGGGACAGTGTGATGGATACGGCGAAGACCACTCGCGACGAGGGGACCTTCTGGCAGCCCGAGGATCGTGCCTGGCTCTGGTACAACGACACAATTGAAACTCACGCCTTCGCCCTGCGGACGCTGCTGGAGCTCCGCCCGGACGATCCGCGTCTCGCCGGTCTCGTCCAGTGGATCTTCCTCCAGAAGAAGCTCGGCCACTGGCAGAGCACAAGGGCGACCGCCGAGGTTCTCTACTCGCTCGCGGCCTATCTCAAGAAGGAGAACCTGCTCGGCGTGCGCGAGGCGGCTCGTGTCGCGGTCGCTGGGAAATCGACAGAGTTCGTCTTCGAGCCCGACCGCTACACCGGCAAGCACAACCAGCTGGTAGTCCCCGGCCCGGAGGTCGACGCCGCGGCGAAGACCGTCGGCGCGAAGGTCGAGATCCGGCAGGAGACGCCGGGGCTCATGTTCGCCTCGGCGACTTGGCACTTCGCGACCGATCAGCTGCCGAAACAAGCGAGCGGCGACCTGTTCCACGTCGAGAGGCGATATTTGAAACGCGTCCGCACCGGCGCAGAAACGACGCTCGAGCCGCTCGCCGAGAACGCGGTCCTCGCGGTCGGCGACGAGGTCGAGGTCCAGCTCTCGATTCGCAGCCGAGCCGCGGCCGAATACGTCCATCTCCGCGATCCGAGAGGTGCGGGTTTCGAGCCCGGAATCGTCGTCTCGGGCTACCGTTGGGATCTGGGGCTCATCCGCTACGAAGAGACCCGCGACTCCGGCACCAACTTCTTCTTCGAATGGCTCCCGGCTGGCGAATACACCCTGAAGTACCGCGTCCGAGCGAACGTCGCCGGCACCTTCCGAGTCGGCCCGGCGACGCTGCAGAGCCTGTACGCGCCCGAGTTCGTGGCGTATTCGGCGGGGGAGGTATTGCGGGTGGAGTAAGGCGAGGTCTGGCGGCTGGGGCCGGCTCCAACGAACCCTTCCCAAGCCGCAGCGCGAACCAACCGCCAGTAGCGCCAGGAGCCCGAGATTGCCGTAGGGCGCTGGCGCGGCGCCCACCCTTCCGATGGGGAGGACGTCCGTCGTTGCCCGATGCGCTCGACGAAGAGCGCTTCCTTAGCCTTAGCCGTCTCCATGTCTCAAATATGTGTTGCCCACTTGAGGCTCGAATGAGCCGACCGCAGGGGTTCCGTCGCGTAAATGGATAGAGGACGCTTATCAACCCTGCGTTCTATCGGTATCGCCCTAGGGCCGAACCCTAGCGTGGAACCTGGCAGTGCGTATTTGCATCATCGGGAGCCGAAATGCTCAGACCTTTCAGTTTGATTCTCTTTGGATCCTTGTCGGTCGGTGCGGTCGCGGCTCAGCAACCCATCGCGCGTCAGGTATTGCTCGGCGATGCCGCTCCTGCCGATTTCACCTTCTATAGCGGCGCGTTGAATTGGTATTACCAGGCTGGTTCGACCGATCTGAGCATGATCGGGCACGCCTCCACGACGAATGGCGGCATCGTTTCTCAGGTTACGGCCTGTCTCTACAACGAGTCGGCGTTTACCCGCACGTTCACCGCAACGGCGTCTGTCACTCAAGAGCACTCGACGATCCAGTCGATCACCTTCGCCCGCACGTTCCCCTCGCAATCCTTCACGTGCCACACGCTCACCGGATTCAATGCGACCGTCAAGCCCGGGGCGTATGAGGTCGAGGTCTCATACGACATTTTTGATTCTGACAATGTGTTTCTTGGCCTGCCAGCTACCGATTCGGGCACGGTCTTCGACGTTCAGATCGGAGGCGCAAGGCCCCCGTTTGCCAACGGTCCTCAAGGGTCGATTCAGATGCATGGGGTAGGCATTAGGTACAGATTCACCGAAAGCAACGAGCCTCCTCCCCCTCCGCCACCTCCGCCGCCACCTCCGCCGCCACCTCCTCCCCCTCCGCCACCACCCCCCGATCCTGTTCCGCCTTCGGTTCAGGGAATCACCTCGGCGCAGTACCCGAACTTCCGTTTCTGGGTGCGGATTAGCGACACGCGAATCGGCACCTCGGTGGCCGACTGCTTACCGGAAACGGTTTGTGTTGCCGGATCGATCCCAACGCGCGCCGAGGTGTTGGTTCGTATCGTCGGACCGAAGTCTAATGGCTACCTGTGGTCGAACATCGTGAGGTTCAATACAACGAAGACCGAAGTATGGATTCAGCAGATCAGCACGGGGGTGATCCAGTACTACCTGCTTCCTCAGCTTGCCACGGATAGCGATACGCTGCCCGGAGTCGTCGACAAGTCCGCGTTTCGTCCTTGAGCTCGGCGATCCTTGGGCTGTCGAACTTGGGGTGATCAGTATCGTTTTTTGAACCGATCTAGAGCCATCCATCACTCGTTGCGCCGACGGCTGGGAGGACGAACCGATGTTGCTAAGACTGGCACAAATCGCCACTGTCCAAGTTGTCCTTTTGAGCACATCTCTGGCGGCCCAGTCGCCCGTAGGCGACGGCGACAAGCCTCTAGAAAACGCAGACATCGTCGCGATGAAGCGAGCCGGAATCGGCGAAAGCGTGATTTTGGCTGCGATCCAAGGCTCGCCCCTTCAGCGATTGGACGGTAGCCTCCCTGCCCTCAACGCACTTCGAGATGCCGGACTCCATCAGCCGATTTTGACAGCCGTCAGTGAGCGACTCCTGGTGCAAGCACAGGCGCCCTCATCTGTACCCAAGCCAGAACAGAAGCAAGCGTCCACAACCCCCCCGAAAGACTCACTTGTTGTCCATGCTCAATCCGCACCGGAAGTGAAGCTCTTCTTCACGGAAAGACCATCGCAGCCTTTCGTCGAGCGGGGTCGAGTCAGCGTGAGCAAGTACAGTACGTTCGGTAGGACGAAGAAGCGTGACGCCATAGACGAAGAATTGAAGAGCCAGGCTATCCAGCTGGGTGGCGACGCCATCATCAATATTTCGGAGGACTTCGCGAGCATTTCTGGAGTCGTGGTCCGATTCGGGAGTTGAGCCTCCTGGGCACGGGCCAGATTCGAGCGCTGGATCGAGTGGAAACGGCTTCGGACATAGAGCTGTGAAGCTACAATTCCCTCGTCATGCCCCGTCGCCGTTTCCACCGCGCGATCTTCCTCGCCGCGGGCGTCTACAACATTACGTGGGGAATCTTCTCCGCGCTCGATCCGCAGTGGCTGTTTCGGTGGAGCGGGATGCCGCCGCTCAACCACCCCGGCATTTTCGCCTGCCTCGCGATGGTGATCGGGCTATACGGCGTGATCTATCTCGAGGTTGCGCGGATGCCCGAGAGAGGATGGCCGCTCGCGGCGGTGGGCCTGACGGGGAAGATCCTCGGACCGATCGGCCTCGCGGTGCTCATCGCTCGCGGCGAGTGGCCTCTGCGATCGATCGTTCTCTGCGCCACGAACGACTTCATCTGGTGGGTGCCGTTCGGCCTGTACCTCGTCGACGCTTGGCCGTCTTTTCGGCGGGACTGGGCGGCCTGGCCTCGGTAGCGGAAGGCGCCGACCGCAATCAGTCGGCGCCCTAATCGTGCCGTCGAGCCTCAGTCGCAGGGGTAGTTGATCGAAGGCCAGTAGCACTCGACGCAGAAGCTCTGATCGCGCGGCCCGGTGGGCTCGGTGGCGCCGTTGGCGCGGTTCAGGGGATCGGTCGATTGCAGGATGGTGACGGTTTCCCGGGATAGCTGGAGCTTCTGGGTCCGCTTCTTCATGGGATCCTCCTCGGAGCGCGGCTCCGGACGGTTACGAAAATTGAGGTGCGCGGGGATGGCGCGAGCGCGTCGGCAGGTGGGCCGCCCAAACCTCGGGCGGCCCGTTGGAGCGGTGAATCGCCCGATCAGAATTCGAACGCCACGGTGACCAGGAACTCGCGCGGCGTCTGGTAGTCGTCCTCGCTCGTGATCCGACCGTAGCCCGTGCAGCTCTTGGACGGCTTGTCGCCTGGGCCACAGTTGCCGACCGGCTGCCAGGGGAGGACGTTGCCGTTCGCGTCACGTCCGGATTGACCCGAGGTCTGGAACTCGATCAGGGCGTGGTTGTTGGTGACGTTGGCGACGCTCACCTTGACGAAGGTGCGGAAGTCGCGGATCAGCGGCAGGTCATAGCGGCCCGAGAGGCCGAGGCTCCACCAGTCGTCGAAGCGAAACGCACCGCGGCGGCTGAAGTGGTGGGTGTAGGTGCCGCTGTCACCCAGGTAGGCCGGATCGTCGAGATAGGGCACCAGCGCGGTCCGGCTGTAGGCCTGGCCCGACTCATACAGCAACGAACTGCCGAGGGTGAAGGCGCCGCGTTGCTGCCAGTCGAAGCGGTAGGTCGCAAGCGCGTTCAGACGATGAGGGATGTCCTCGGCGAGGGTTCCGTACGGATTGGCCGCCGCGACGTCGGTCGAGCGGGCATAGTTGCCGATCGGCGAGCCGGACGCCGGCGTGTTCTCTCCTTCGCCCTCGTAGTTACCGCGGAGGCGGGAGTAGGTGTAGTTGCCGACGAACTGGAGCCGTGAATTCGGCCGGTAGTTCCAGACCGCGGTGAGCGCCTGGTACTTCCGTTTGGCCAAGCGGTTGTTCGCCCAGACGATGCTGTCGACCGTGGCGAAGTTCGGCGTGCCGTCGGGTCCGGGGACCGTGGTGACGTTGCCGGCAGGGCAGGGCTGGTCGAAGCTCAACCCGAAATCGCAGGCGCCGCCGACGAAATCGTCGAGCAGTTTCTTGTATTGACGGTTGGTGTAGGTGAGCACGACCGAGCCGGTGTTGCGCGGCAGGGCGTGGCGCACCGACAGGTTGATGTCCTCGGCGTACGGCGCCTCGATGCCGTGGGCGAGGTAGGTGGTCGGGAACTGCGGGCTGATGAAGCTCGTCACGACCGGCCAGTTCTCGTCGTTTCGCAAGGCGGCCTGGACCTCGTCCGCGGTCGCGTTCAAGAGATCGGGGCCGAGGTAGAAGGTCTCGATCCGCGGCGCGGCCGAAACGCCCGTCACGCTGTTCGCGACGCTGTCGTTGAACCGGCTCGAGTATTTGCCGTAGGTCGCCTGCAGCTGCCAGGTGTCGGTCACGCTGTAGGTGATGCCGAGGCGGGGCGAGACGTCGGAGAACGAGAGGTTGAACTGCGCGAGCGGCCCGGTTCCCTCGTACTTGTCATACCGGACGCCGAGGTCGAGGCGAACCTTCGAGAAGTTGATCGTGTCCTGGACGTAGGCGGCCGTGTTCTTGAGCGTCTGGTCGCCGCCGAGCGGCAGCGCTTCCCAGCGCAGCGCGCCACCCGAGCGCAAGTTGAAACGCGGAGCGCCGTTGACGGTTCCGGCGAGAAAGTCCGGATTGAAGGCGAGCAGGTTGAATCCCGTCGAGGTCTGTCGATTCTCGCCGCCGGTGAGCGACTTGACGTACTGGATTCCGCCCTCGATCGTATGGGCGCCGTAGCGTCCGGCGTCGAGAAGATGGGTGAGCGAGAGGGCCGCCGTGTCGTTATCGCGCAGGCTCGGATCGTTGACGTCCCACCAATGGTTGTGGAACACCTGGAAATTGGTGAGATCGATGAAGGGATCGCCCTTGCTCGGATCGCCGCCCGCGGAGATCGAAACCCGCTTTCGGGTCGCCTGGAAGTCGGCGAAAGTGTTCGAGGTGAACACGCCCTGGTAACCCAGGGTGTCGGTCGTGCGCGGATCGAGCCGGGTACCCAGCGCCCGACCGTCGCCCGCGGGAAGCCCTTCGTAGCCGGTAGTCGTCGCGTCGAAGTCGAGATGGGAGATGTCGATCAGATGGCTCGGCGTGATCGCGCCCTTGAGCTTGCCTTGCCAGCGCTTCTCGTCGCTCGATTCGGTGAAGCTCTCGTTGGTGAATTCGGTCGTCTTGTTCTCCGACGTGGTGGGTATTTTCCGACCGCCCGCGAAGAACCAAAGCCGGTCTTTCACCACGTAACCGCCGAGCGTCGCCTGATAGGTCGGATTCAGGTGGTCGCTCTGGGTCTC
This sequence comes from Thermoanaerobaculia bacterium, assembly GCA_044226625.1. Taxonomy (GTDB): domain Bacteria; phylum Acidobacteriota; class Thermoanaerobaculia; order Multivoradales; family UBA5704; genus DASYKS01. The sequence goes on along the minus strand of JBGAGQ010000036.1, from coordinate 36,624 downwards.
GCCGAAAGGCGTCTTCGAGTTCCACGATTCCTTGTCCAGCTCGGCGCGCAGGGTCCCCTTGAACTCGTTGCTACCCGATTTGGTGATCGCGTTGATCACTCCGCCCTGGAAGCGGCCGTAGCGCGCGGAGACGCCGGAGGTGAGGACCTGCACCTCTTCGACGGCGTCTTCGAGGTAGAGCGAAGGGGAATTGCCGAAATAGGGATCCGAAATCTCGGCCCCGTCGAGCAGCACCACCGTGTCGAAAGAAGGAGCTCCGGCGATCGAGATCGAGTCGGTGGTCGGCCCGTGGGCGATGTTCGGCGACAGCTCGGCGACGCTGTCGATCCGCCGGTCGTTGACCGGCAGCGCATCGATCTGCTTTTCGTAGGTGAACGTCTCGCCGCCGGCGGTCGTTTCGAGCGCGCTCGCCGTGCCGTAGACGTTCACCGTCTCGGTGACAGCCTCGCCGGGCGCGAGCGTGACCTCGAGCGGTACGTTAGCGCCGACGCTCAAACGGAAAGTGTAGACGGCGGGTTGGAAACCGGACTTTTCGATCAGGACGCTATAGGAGCCGACCGGCAGCAGGGAGATGCGGAAATCGCCTTCCGTGCTGGATTCGGCTTTGCGCTCGAGCGAGAGCTCCTCGGCGGTCGCGGTGACCTCGGCCCCGACGACCGGCTGGCCGGCGTCGTCGAGAATCCGACCCGAGATGGTTCCCGTGGTTTGCGATTGTCCGAGCAGGACGGCGGGGACTCCGAGAACGGCGAACAGCCACAGCAGGCCACGTTTCATGTTGCCTCCTCGAGAGAGCGGAGAGGTGGGATCCCCGGACGGTGGGCCGCTCTCGGTTGAACGATTGGTGGGCTGGAACGGTGGCGCGGTTTCGATCGTGGAGCTCTGCCGGTCCTCCTCTCGCTCGGGTTGTCTCCCCCGAGATGTCAGTGCCCTTGGGTCTCGACGAGATCGTAGGCGCTCGCGAACGCCGTGGGCGCTCCCGCGGGACGAGAAGCCGCCGCGGCGAAGCGGCCTCCCCTCAGACAGGGGCGAGGCGAATGCCTCGCGCCCGTGGCGAGCTGAAAGAAGCCGGATTCACGCGTCGGACCTTCGTCGAGACGGATCTTCGAGCCGAAAGAGAATCTTCCTAAAGGTAGGGTGTTCGCAGGCGGCGATTCGGAGCCGGTGATTCTCGGCTCAGCGAGCGATCTAGATCTCAGCGATCTCCTGCCACCTTCTAGCGGTGGGGGTGGGCCGCCTTCTCCGCGGCTTGGGCGAGGTCCGCGACCAGCTGATCGAAAGCCTCTTTGCGCTTCGGCTCGTCCGGCATGCGAAGCACGGCGGAGGGATGGATCGTGGCGGTGAGCCAACGGGCCCAGGAGGTCTCGAAGAATCGGCCGCGGTCGCGGGTCACGCGGAACGTCGAGCCCATCAACGCCTGAGCCGCGGTCGCGCCCATGCAGACCACTACCTCGGGTCGAACCAGGGCCAGCTCCGATTCGAGCCACGGCAGGCAAGCGCGAACCTCGGTGAGATTGGGCTTTTGGTGGATCCGGCGCTTGCCGCGTGGCGCCCACTTGAAATGCTTGACGGCGTTCGTAACGTAGACCTCGCGGCGATCGATCCCGGCCGCGCTCAGCGCCTCGTCCAGCACCTTGCCCGCGGGCCCGACAAACGGCTGCCCCGCGAGGTCTTCCAGATCTCCCGGCTGCTCGCCGATCAGGAGGAGCGAGGCCCGCGCCGGCCCGGTTCCCGGAACCGCTTGCGTCGCGTTACGGTAGAGGCCGCACGCCCGGCAAGCCTGCTCCGCGGCAGCGAGAGCCCGCAAGCTCGGAGGCGGCGTTCGGGGCTCCGCCGAGAAGAGATCGGGTTCCGGTGGCTTCATGGCGCGGGGTTCTACAAGCACCATGCCAGTGAGCGTCCCGTCGCTGCCGGGCCGCCGCCCGCCATTGACACCCTCTTCCGGGCTCTGCTAGTTTCCCGTCCCCGGTAGCAAGAAGCGCAGCCGAGGACGTTACAGGCCCGTAGCTCAGTTGGTTAGAGCGCTACGTTGACATCGTAGAGGTCAGCGGTTCAAGTCCGCTCGGGCCTACCAGATAGCCTCCAGCGAATCCGTAGGCAGCCTTCGTAGGAGCGAGGATCGGAAGGAGATCGGTATCGACTGGAGGGAACGAGGGGGAAGTCCGAGCGCCGAAAGCGAGGCCGCTGCCGCGCCTCGACGGAGAAGCTCGAAGCCCTCGAATGCATTCAGAATGCACCCTCTGATGCAAATGATGCCGAAATCTCGACCCTCGGGAAGTTCATGACCGGGCGCTTAGCTCAGTTGGTTAGAGCGCTACCTTCACACGGTAGAGGTCGACGGTTCGAGTCCGTCAGCGCCTACCACCCTTTCAATTCATGAGCTTGTGAATACCGCGGTCCGCGGAGCCTCGGCTCCTGGTAGGGACTCGCTTTCTTGGCGATGAGCACAATCACGGAAGTTCTCCGTCTAACGCTGCCCGATGGGGCGGTGCGCGAAGTGGCGCCCGGCGCTACGGCGCTCGACGTGGCGCACTCGATCGGTCCGCGCCTCGGCCGCGACGCGATCGGCGCCGAGCTCGACGGCCGAAAGATCGATCTTCGCGAGCCGATCCGCGCCTCCGGGGCGTTCCGCATCTTCACCGCGAAGAGCCCGGAGGCGGGCGAGTTCATCCGCCACAGCGCGGAGCACGTGCTCGCCGACGCGGTCAAGCGCCTCTTCCCCGAGGTCGAGATCGACGTCGGCCGGAAGGACCATAGCGAGAAGTTCCAATACGACTTCCGGATCTCGCGCCCCTTCTCGCCCGAGGATCTCGAGCGGATCGAGCAGGAGATGCGCGCGATCGTGGCGGCCGGCGGCGACCTGTCGTTCGAGCGGAGCGAGATCTCGCGCGAAGAGGCGGAGCAGAAATTCTCCGCGATGGGAGAGCGCCTGAAGATCGAGCGCTTGAAGGACATTCCGGAGGGGGAGCGGATCACGCTCTACCGCCATGGGGGAGCGGACGGCTTTACCGACCTCTGCCGCGGCCCGCACGTCCAGCGCCTATCTCAGATCGGCGCGGTGAAACTGCTGGAAGCCTCCGGCGTCTATTGGAAAGGCGACGAGAAGGGCGAGAAGCTGCAGCGGATCTACGGCACCGCGTTCGCCTCACAGGCGGAGCTCGATGCCCACCTTGCAATGCAGGAAGAGGCGCGGGCTCGCGACCACCGCAAGGTCGGGCCGGAGCTCGACCTGTTCAGCTTCTCTCCGCTTGCGCCGGCGATGCCGTTCTTCCATCCCAAGGGGGCGTTCGTCTACAACCAGTTGGTCGACTTCGTGCGCGAGCTTCAGAAGAGGTACGGGTTCGGCGAGGTCTTGACGCCGCAGGTGCTCGACGTCGAGCTGTGGAAGATCTCGGGCCATTACGACAACTATCGCGACTCGATGTTCTTCGTCGAGGCCGACGAGCGCGAGCTCGCGCTCAAGCCGATGAACTGCCCGACCCATTGCCTGATCTACGGGACGAAGCGGCGCTCGTATCGCGATCTGCCGATCCGCTACGCGGACTTCGGTCGGCTCCACAGATACGAGCGGAGCGGGGTGACGGCGGGGCTCCTGCGTGTGCGTTCGTTCTGTCAGGACGACGCTCACGTCTTCTGCACCGAGGAGCAGGTCGAGAGCGAAGTGCTGTCGCTCGGCCGGATGATTTTCGAGGTCTACGCCACGTTCGGTTTCGACGACGTCGAGATCGAGCTTTCGACGCGTCCGGCGAAGTCGATCGGCACAGCCGAGCTGTGGCAGCGCGCGGAGGGCAAGCTCGCCGCGGCGCTGGACAAGGCGGGGCTCTCGTATCGAATCAACCCGGGGGACGGCGCGTTCTACGGGCCCAAGATCGACTTCCACGTGAAGGACGCGCTGGGCCGCGGTTGGCAGCTCGGCACGATCCAGCTCGATTACCAACTTCCCGAGCGCTTCGATCTGTCCTACGTGGGCGACGACGGAGAGGAGCATCGGCCGGTGATGATCCACCGCGCGATGCTCGGCTCCCTCGAGCGTTTCCTCGCCGTGCTGATCGAGCAGACCTCGGGCGCATTTCCGGTCTGGCTCGCGCCGGTCCAAGGGGTCGTGCTGCCGATCTCCGAAAAGTTCGCTGCCTACGCCGAAGAGGTGCGGGCGGAGCTCACGGCGGCGGGCGTGCGCGTCGAGGTGGACGAGCGCAACGAGAAACTCGGCTACAAGATCCGCGAGGCGCAACTGCAGAAGGTTCCCTACATGTTGGTGGTCGGAGCCCGAGAGCAGGAGGAGCGCACCGTGTCGGTGCGCCGCCGAGCCGGGGCCGACCTGGGCGCGACTTCGATCGCCGACTTCGCAGCGCGGGTCCAGACCCAGGTGTCGGCGCGCAGCCGGGAGCTTTGAGGCTCCTCGAGATGCAGAGGCGGACGGCGGCACGAAGCCGCGGTTCGAGCGGTCGCATGCGACCGAAAGGAAAGGTGAGCTAGCCATCGACAAGACCGCGAGAGTCAACGAGCGAATCCGCGTCCGCGAGGTGCGGCTGATCGACGCCGAAGGTGGGCAGGTCGGCATCGTGCCGATCGAGGATGCCCTGCGGCGTGCCAAGGAAAGCCTCCTCGATCTGGTGGAGGTGGCGCCGGAGGCGAAGCCCCCGGTTTGCCGGATCATGGACTTCGGCAAATTCCTCTACCAGCAGAAGAAGAAGACGCATGAGTCGAAGAAGAAGCAGAAGATCATCCACGTCAAGGAAGTGAAGTTCCGGCCGAACATCGACGACCACGACTACGACTTCAAGCTGAAGAACGCGATTCGCTTCCTCGAGGAGGGCGACAAGGTCAAGGCGACGGTCCAATTCCGCGGCCGGGAGATGGCGCGGACCGATTTGGGCTTCAAGCTGATCCAACGCCTCGCGGCCGACATCGGCGAAAACGGCACGCTCGAAGGCAACCCGGAGATGGCGGGCAATCGAATGCACGCGATCTTCGGCGGACCGAAGAACCCGGTGAAGAAGGTCGAGACCAAAGCCTGACGGTCGCCGAGCCGGCCGGAGAGGAAGCCGGGTAGAGGAATCTCGCGGATCGCGCGCCGTGCGCGGATCCGGGATGGACTGTGCTACCATCTCGCGTCTTTTGCCGTCGAGGTGTGTCTCGACGGCCCGAGCGAGAAGTAAGAGACCCGAGAGAAGTCGAGAGAGAAAAGGAGAAGCCCTTGCCCAAGCAGAAGACTCACAAGGGCGCTGCCAAGCGGTTCAAAGTCACCGGGACCGGCAAAGTGGTGCGCCACCAGGCGGAACACCGCCACGGTTTGACCTCGAAGACGACGAAGAGGAAGCGGAACCTGCGCAAGGCCGTGGTCTGCTCCCCGGCGTTCGAGGCGATCATCAAGTCGATGCTTCACCAGTAGCGCTCGAGGGCCGCGCGATTCGTTCGCGCCCCGAGAGACCTGTCTAAACCAGCCCGGCCTCCGGTGGGACGAACCTGTCCACCGGCGCCGTCGGTCCTCCGAGCGACGCACCGCTTTCGCCCGATCGAAAGTGCCCGGAAGACCCTGACCGCTCCCGAGACGCTCGGCGAGCAGAAACGAGGTTCTAGAAGATGGCACGCGTAAAGCGCGGAACCAAGCGGGTCGATCGTCGCCGTAAGATTTTGAAGCTCGCCAAGGGCTATTACGGCACGAAGTCGAAGGCCCACCGGATCGCCAAGCTGGCGGTCGACAAATCCCTCAATTACGCCTATCGCGACCGCCGGCAGCGCAAGCGCCAGATGCGCGCGCTTTGGATCGTGCGGATCAACGCCGCAGCGCGCACCCACGGCCTCTCCTACAGTCGATTGATCGCCGGTCTAAAGGCCGCCGGCTCGACGCTCGACCGCAAGGTGCTCGCCGATCTCGCGGTGGTCGATCCCGCCGGGTTCGGGCGGCTCGCCGAGGCCGCCAAGCAGGCTCTCGGTCAGGGCGCGTCAGGGGCGTAGCGTGTCGGCCGCGGGCGATTCGGCCGAGGCCCCGGCCCCCGGGGCCGCGAACGCCCCGGAACATCTCGGTTCGGAATTCGAAGCCGCTCTCTCGACGGTCGTCGACCGGCCGTCGTGGGAAGCTTTGCGTCTGCGCTGGACCGGTAAGAAACAGGGCGTCCTTCGCTCGCTCCTGGAGGCGATCGGCAAGATCCCTCCGGCCGAACGCAAGGCCTACGGTGAGCAGGTCAACCGGCTGAAGACCCAGGTCGAGGCCGGCCTCGCCGCCAAAGAATCCGAGCTCGCCGAGCGCGAGCGGAAGGCGGCCCTCGCCGCCGCCTCGATCGACGTCACGCTGCCCGGCCGTCGCCCCGCGCTCGGCAGCCTCCATCCCGTGACCCGCGTGATGCGGGAGATGGAGCGGATCTTCGCCGAGCTCGGCTACAGCGTCGCCGAGGGGCCGGAGATCGAGGACGACTTCCACAACTTCACGGCGCTCAACTTCCCCGAAGACCATCCGGCGCGCGACACGCAGGACACCTTCTTCGTGGAAGGGGGGCTGCTGTTGCGCACCCACACCTCGCCGGTGCAGATCCGGACCATGCTTTCGCGGAAGCCGCCGATCCGCGTGATCTGCCCGGGCCGGGTCTATCGGTGCGACAACGACCTGCGCCACTCGCCCATGTTCCACCAGATCGAGTGTCTCGCGGTCGCCGAGGGGATCACCTTCGCCGATCTGAAAGGGACGCTTCTCGCTTTCGTGCGGCGGCTGTTTTCGGCCGACACTGGAGTTCGACTCCGGCCGAGCCACTTCCCGTTTACCGAGCCTTCGGCCGAGGTCGACATCACCTGTGTCTTCTGCCACGGCAAGGGGTGCGAAACCTGCTCGGGTAGCGGCTGGATGGAGATCCTCGGCTCCGGCATGGTCGATCCGCGCGTGCTCGAAGGGTGCGGCATCGATCCGGAGATCTACTCCGGCTTTGCGTTCGGCATGGGCGTCGATCGGGTTGCGATGCTTCGCTACGGTATTCCGAACATCCGGTTGCTGTTCGACAACGACGAGCGTCTGCTACGTCAGGTGAGCCGCTGATGCGCTTCTCGTGTGAATGGCTCTCGCGTTACGTCGACCTGCCCGATCCGATCGAGCTGTCGCTCCGGCTCACGGCGGCCGGGCTTGCGGTCGAGACGATGGAGCGCCGCGACGGCGATACCCTCCTCGACGTCGAGGTGACCACGAACCGCCCGGATGCGATGTGCCATTTCGGTCTGGCGCGCGAGATCGCGACGATCCTAAATCGCCCGCTGCGCCGGCCGCCGGTCGCCCCGGAGCGTGAAGGGGGAGGCCGCAGCGTCGACGTGGTGACGGTCGAGATCGCCGAGCCCGGGCTCTGCCCGCGCTTCGTCGGGCGGGTAGTGCGCGGTGTGCGCATCGGCCCGAGCCCGGACTGGCTGCGCGCGGCGCTCGAATCGATCGGCCATCGCTCGATCAACAACGTGGTGGACGTCACCAACTTCGTGCTTTGGGAGCTTGGCCAACCGCTCCACGCCTACGACCTCGCGAAGCTCGGTGGCGCGAAGATCCTCGTCCGGCGCGCGCGCGCAGGGGAGCGGATCAAGACGCTCGACGGCGTCGACCGCCCGCTCGATCCGGAGATCCTGGTGATCGCCGACGCCTCGGTGCCGGTGGGCGTCGGCGGGGTGATGGGCGGCTACGAGAGCGAGGTCACCGAGAGCACGGTCGACCTGCTGATCGAGGGCGCTCATTTCGACCGCGCGACGGTGCGCCGGACGAGCCGTGCGCTCGGTTTGAAGACCGACGCGAGCCATCGGTTCGAGCGCGGCGCCGACCTCGAAGCGTGCCGCGCGGGAGTCGACCGGGCGACCCGCCTGATCGTCGAGATCGCGGGCGGCGAGGCGCTCGAAGGGGCGATCGACGTCCGCCCCGGCCGCCGGCCGCCCCGGCGTGGCCGGTTGGAGCACGACAAGCTCGAGGCGTTCGCCGGGGCCCGGATCGCTCCGGACTCGGTCGAGCGCTGGCTCGCCGACCTCGGCTTCTCGCCCCGTCCGGCCGGATCGGAATCGGGCCGAGCCGAGGCGTGGGAGGTCGAAGTCCCCTCGTGGCGCTACTTCGACTTCGCGCCCCGACCGAGCGAAGGGAACGATCGGAACGATGGAAACGAAGGGGAAATCGAGAGCGAGGAGATCTACCCGGCCGACCTCTACGAAGAGATTCTCCGCCTTCACGGGTTCGACCCGATCGCGCCGACGCTTCCGGCGCTCTCCGGCGCGGACGCGCCGAAGAATCCGGTCCTCGCGCGCCGGTCGCGGATCCAGGATCGGCTCGCCGCCTGCGGTCTCGCCGAGACGGTCCAGTACGCGTTCCTCGATCCGCGCGACGAGGCTGAGCTGCCGTTGCTCGCGCCGGACGGGGTTGCCGTGCCGTTGATCAACCCGCTCTCCGAGCGGCTCGGCTCGATGCGTCGGTCCCTCCTTCCCGGCCTCGTGGAGACCGCCCGCTTCAACAAGCGCCGGGGCGCCGCGGCGGTTCGGCTGTTCGAGGTGGGACGCGTGTACTACCGCGACCCGGGCCAAGACCTCGGGGGCAGCTCGCTGCCACTTCAGCCGGAGCGCGTCGGCCTGGTAATGGGCGGCCGGGTCGGTACGCCCTGGGAGCACCAGACCGAGCTCGACTTCTTCGACCTCAAGGGGGTGCTCGAGAGCCTGGGGAGCGAGTTCGGCAAAACCTTTGCCTTCCACGCCGCCACCCCGCGAGGGTTGGCGCCGGGGATTGCGGCGGAGATCCTGGTGAACGAAGGGGCGGAACACCGGACGATCGGAGTGATCGGGCGGCTCGCGAGTGAGGAAGGGTATCCCCTGTTCGTCGCCGAGCTCGAAGCCGACGCCCTCGAAGCGGAGCCGGAAGGATTCCTCGCCCGCGGCGGGGCGCCCGAGGATCGCGCCGAGCAGACCGATGCCATCGTAGGCCTCGCGGTCGAGGCACCGTCCCGGTTCCCGAGCGTCGCCGCGGACGCGACGATCACCCACGCGCTTTCGGTATCGTGGGAGGAGATCGCGGCGGCGATCGCGGAGCTTTCGCCCGCGGATCTCGTGTCCCATGGACTCAAAGACCGCTACCGGGGCCAAGGCGTGCCCGAGGGCGCGGTCAACACCACCCTCTATTTCCTCTACAACGCGGGCGACCGGTCGTTGACGCAGGCCGAGGTCAACGAGCGGCAGATGGAGCTGGTCCGCGCTCTCGAGAGCCGTTTCGGCTGGAAAGGATGACCCGCTGATGACCCCCGTCGTCGAGGCCCCCGCGATCGAATTCCTGGATGCCCTCGAGGCCAAGATTCACGAGGCGTCGGAGCGGCTTCGTGCGTTGCGGGCCGAAAATCGAGATCTCGCGCGGAAGGTCGCCGACCTCGAAGCGCGGCTGGCCGAAGCGGAGGAGCCGGGCGACGGGGCCGCCGCCTGGCGGGAGGAGCGGGAAGCGATCCGGGAGCGGGTCGAGTCGCTCGCCGGTCGGTTGGAAGAGCTGTTGGAGGAGGGGGAGGAGTAGAGAAGGAAGGGAATGGAGATGGGAGCCCGCGGCCGCACCGCTGCGGAATCAGCCGCCGATCGACATGAAGCTCCCGAGGTTCCCGCTCTTACCCTGAAGTAGCAGGTGTTCCGCGGGTTTTTCCTGGAGCACCCGCAAGATTTCGGCCTCGAGCGCCCGCTCGGGATCCGTTGCGCCGAGCAGATGTCGCAGCGGGTGATTTCGCTCATCGAACAGACAGAGCCTCAGCTCGCCGCGCGAAGTCAATCGCAAGCGGTTGCAGTCGGCGCAGAAGGTATGGGAGAGCGGCGTGATGAAGCCAATCTCCCCGCGGGCGCCCGCCAGACGATAGGCCCGGGCCGGTCCGGTCCGAATGCGAAACGATCCTGCCTCTTCCAGGGGACCGAAGCGCCGCTCGATCCGAGCGCGCACGGTGTCGCAGGTGAGCTCGCCGGAGATCAGGTCGCGGTTGGCCGGCGTGGGCATCATCTCGATGAATCGAACCGAGAGCGGACGGTCGAGCGTGAGAGCGGCCAGACGCTCCATCTCCTCGAGCTTGCCGCCGGCCAGCAGGACCGCGTTGAGCTTGACCGGTTGGAGACCACCGTCCAGGGCCGCCTCGACCCCGCGCCAGACCTTTTCGAGATCGCCGCGCCGGGCGACTCGGGCGAATTCCACCGGATCGAGGGTGTCGAGGCTGACGTTCACCCGGTCGAGACCGGCCCGGCGCAAAGCGGGAGTCAGGCGCTCGAGCTCCATGCCATTGGTCGAGAGGGAGAGGTCTTCGACACCCCCGAGCGACCGGATTCGGCTGACGATCTCCAGGAGGTCCTTGCGCACAAGCGGCTCGCCGCCGGTCAAGCGCACCTTCCTGATCCCGAGCCGGACCAGCGCAGCCACGAGGGCCTCGATCTCCGCGGGCGAAAGGAAATCGCGCTCACCGAACGGCAGCTCGGAGCCTTCTGGCAGGCAGTAGACGCAACGCAGGTTACAGCGGTCGGTGACCGAGACCCGCAGATAAGTAAGCTCCCGCCCGAACGCGTCGACCAACCGGGTGCTCGGATGAGCTTCCTCCGGGTCGTCGGCTCGGGTCGAAAGATCCGCAGACGCTTCGCTCGCCCGGACGTACGAGCTGAGTCCCGGTGAGCTCGGCGGCTTTCTCATCCCGATCTGTACCAGTTGCTCCATGGACGCCTTCGCGTGTTCGGTTCGCCCGGCCGAAACGAAGAGCCGGACGGCCGAGGCGCGGGAGCCTGCGGCGGGCCGGCCCACCTTTCCGAGCGCGGGAGGCGACCGGGTTTCCCCGGCCACCCTGGAGTTTCGAGCGGCTCGGCCTCCCGCCGTTGTCTCCGGGGAGGGGCGGCCGAGCTCGGAGGGCCACTTTCATCTTACGCTCGCGCGCGGTCGGCTGCCAACGTCGCGCCTCGCGGGCCCGCGAGGCGGCGTCCTTGATTCGGGCGGTGCCTGTTCTTAAAATGGCGCCCAATCCGCGGTCTGTTCATCCGTCAACGCCAGACTCCGCGATCCCCAAGGCCACGATGATCACCGGCTACAACACGGACGTCCGGCATAAAGACGTGGTCTTTCACGTCCAGACCGAGGACAAGGGCGCGGCGAACCCCCAGATCGAAAGCCTGGTCTACGTGAGCGGCCAGGTCCTGGTGAGCAAGAAGGCGAGCTACGCGGGGCTCCTGGCGGAAGGCCATGGAGAGAAGGCGATCCTCGCCCTGATGGATCAGCAGCACCGGACGATGATCGCCGCGATCCGCCACGGCAAGCTCGACGAGAAATGGGCTGCGATGGCGGCGGCCCGCGGGGGCAACACCTCCGTCAAGGTACCGATCATCCGCACTCCGAAGCCGGAGGAGGCGGAGGAGACCCGGAACGGACCGATCCGCGGCGACGCCACGATGGCGCCCGAACGGAGCCTCGATCAGGTGATCCTCGAGTACCTGACCCACGAGGCCGATCAAGAGCAACTGGTGGTGACCCTGGAAGGGGAACGGGAGCTGACGATCGGCCAGCCAGCGAGCCTGATGCTTCGTGCCAGCTCGAGCAAGAGCGGCCAGCCGGTCACGGGAGCCCAGGTGATCGTCAAGATGATCTCGACCATCGCCGAACCGCGCACGCTTGCGACCGGGCAGAGCGACGAGATGGGGCTGGTGGCCCTTCGTTTCGAAATCCCCGCGCTCGGTCGGGGCACGGCGGCCCTGATCGTCTCGGCCGTTTCGGCGATCGGCCGCGCCGAGCTCAAGCACCTCCTCTAGAGATCCGGCTAGGTTTCCCGATTCATGGCTGAGATCTTCGAGCTGTTCCTGAATGGCGAGCCCCGCAGCGCCGTGACCGGCGAGACGCTGCTCGATCTGCTCGCGGCGCTCGGGCGGGATCCGCGCACGGTGGCGATCGAGAAGAACGGGCTCATCGTCCCGCGCACCGAATACGGCGCTTCCCCGTTGGCTGAGGGAGATCGGATCGAGATCGTCCACTTCGTGCAGGGCGGTTGAGAGGCTGCTTGCGCGGCAGTTCCCCGGAAAGTGGAATAGAGATTCTCTCCCACCGGTTCTCTTCCGCCGCGTGGGTCGTAGGGTTGCGTCCCACCCTCGCAGGGCATAAAATCTCCTCGACGGGCCGATAGCTCAACTGGCAGAGCAGCAGACTCTTAATCTGCGGGTTGAAGGTTCGATTCCTTCTCGGCTCACCATCCCATCATCCGACAACCTCTGCGACAGCATCTGTCGATGAATTTGCCGACCTCTTTTCCGGGTAACTTGCTGCCGTGAGCCCTTCGCGAAAGTGGCGGAATTGGTATACGCGCTAGACTTAGGATCTAGTCCCGAGAGATCGGGTTAGGGGTTCGAGTCCCCTCTTTCGCACTCTCGCCGCACTCTCGCCGGTAGGTTCCGATGGATGGCGTTTTCCCGGGCAACTCTGGAGTCCAAGATCGATGAGCGTGGTCCTTTCGGTGGAGGACGTCGGTCCTTGCCGCAAACAGTTGACGATTGAAATCCCGGCGCCTGCGGTCGAAGCGGAAGCGGCGCGCGTGCAGCACGAATACGGCGCCAAGGCGCGGATCCCCGGGTTCCGTAAGGGCAAGGTCCCGGGCGCGCTGGTTCGCCGCCATTTCGGCAAAGAGATCGACCAAGAGGTCGTCGAGCGCCTGGTGCCGCGCTACTGGCGTCAGGCGCAGGCGGAGGCGGAGCTCGAGCCGTTGCTCGCCCCCGACGTCGATTCGGTCGATCCGATCCAACCTGGCGAGCCGATGAAATTCACCGCCACCGTCGAGATCCGGCCGAAGATCGAGCTCGGCAGCTTGTCGGGATTCAACCTTCCCGACCCCCCGACCGAGCCCGCTCCGATCGAGGTGGAAGAGGCGCTCGACGACCTGCGCAAGCGCATGGCCGATTGGCGCGACGTCGAGCGGACTGCGGTGCGCGGCGATCTCGTCGTGGGCAAGATCTACGAGCGCTTCCCGGCGGAGGACCGCGAAAGCGAGGGCAATCCGTTCGAGGTCGAGATCGGCGACCCCCGCGTTTGGGAAGAGATGTCGCTCGCGCTCACCGGCCTTGCGGCCGGACGTGAAGGGCGCTTCGAGCGCAAGGAAGCGGCGGGCTCGGAAGGGGCCACGGAAGGCGGGGAGTCTCCTCTCCGGCATTTCCGTGTCGCGGTCGACGCGGTGCGTGAGCGCGACCTCCCCGCGCTCGACGACACCTTCGCCCAGAAGGTGAACGCTTCGTTCGAGAACGTCGCGGCGCTCGAGTCCGCGGTCGCCGGCCGAATCCGCAGCGAGAAGAGCCAGAACCGGCGGGAGCAGCGCGAGCGGAATCTGCTCGACCAGCTGCGCGAGCGCCATCCGCTCGAGTTGCCCGCGGGCGTGGTGCGCCGCGAGACCGAGACGTTGCTGCGCGACTATGCCGAGAACCTCGCGCGAGGCGGCGTCGATCTCGAGAAGGCGGGGATCGACTGGCATCGCCTGGGACACGAGATGCAGCCGCTCGCCGAGAAGCGTGTCCATGCCCGCCTCGTGCTCGACGCGGTGGCGGACGCTGAGAAGCTCGCCGTGTCCGAGGCCGAGTTCGAATCGGCGCTCGCGACGCTCGCGCGCGCTCAGGGCGCCTCGACTCCCGCGCTGCGCAAGGCGCTCGATGCGGACGGGCGCCTCCAGGCGCTGCGCCAGCAGCTGCGCCGAGACAAGACGATCCGCCATCTGCTCGGCGACGAGCGGACGGGCGCCGATGAGCCGTCGAAGTAAGGAGAGCCCGATGTTGATTCCCATCGTCCTCGAACAGACCAACCGCGGCGAGCGGTCGTACGACATTTTCTCGCGTCTCCTCAAGGACAACATCATCTTCCTCGGGCGTCCGATCGACGACGACGTGGCGAGCCTGATGATCGCGCAGATGCTGTTCCTGGAAGCCGAGAATCCGGAAAAGGACATCTCCATCTACATCAATTCCCCGGGTGGCTCGGTCTCGGCCGGTCTCGCGATCTACGACACGATGCAGTACATCAAGCCCGACATCTCGACCTACTGCGTCGGTCAGGCGGCATCGATGGCGGCGGTGCTGCTCGCGGCGGGTGCCAAGGGAAAGCGCACCCTGCTGCCGAACTCCCGGGTGTTGATCCACCAGCCCTGGCTTCAGGGGCTCGGCGGGCAGCAGTCGGACATCGAGATCCATGCCCGGGACCTGCTGCAGATGCGCGACCGCCTGGACGAGATCCTGGCGTTCCACACCGGACGCAGCAAGGAAGAGGTCCATCACGACACCGAGCGCGATCGCATCCTCTCTGCCGATGAGGCGGTCAGCTACGGAATCGTCGACCGGGTCATGGCCAAGCGGCGCAACTAGTTGAAACCTCTGATCTTTTGAGTTTGAAATAGGGTTCGCGTAGAGGGGTGTTGTAACGGGCAGGTCGGCGGCTTTCGCCGGGGTTTTCGAGAGTTGACAGGGCGGGGGATCGCTCCTAGCATGACTTCAACGTCCCTGACCTTGGCACCGGCCGCACTGGAGAAGAAATGCCGAAGAAAGAGAGCGGCGACGAGGTTTTGAGGTGCTCGTTCTGCAACAAGAGCCAGCGTGAGGTTAAAAAGCTCATCGCGGGCCCGACGGTCTTCATCTGCGACGAATGCGTCGACATCTGCATCGACATCATCGCAGAAGACCGGATGCTCGAGCAGCAGCAGGACACCTCGCTGCCGAAACCGAAAGAGGTCAAGGCGCTCCTCGACGAGTACGTGATCGGCCAAGAGACGGCGAAGAAGAAGCTCGCGGTCGCGGTCTACAACCACTACAAGCGGATCGACTTCGCCGAGAAGGCGCCCCACGGCGAGGTCGAGCTGTCGAAGTCGAACATCCTCCTGATCGGTCCGACCGGCACCGGTAAGACGCTGCTCGCCCAGACCCTGGCGCGCCTGCTCTCTGTTCCGTTCACGATCGCCGACGCGACGACGCTTACCGAGGCGGGCTATGTCGGCGAGGACGTCGAGAACATCATCCTCAAGCTCTACCAGGCCTCGGGCAGCGACAAAGAAAAGACCCAGCGCGGCATCGTCTACATCGACGAGGTCGACAAGATCTGCCGGAAGAGCGACAACCCCTCGATCACCCGCGACGTGTCCGGCGAGGGCGTCCAGCAGGCGCTGCTCAAGATTCTTGAAGGAACCCAGTGCAACGTGCCGCCTCAGGGAGGGCGCAAGCATCCGCACCAGGAGTTCCTGCAGATCGACACCACCAACATTCTGTTCATCTGCGGCGGCGCGTTCGTCGGTCTCGAGGACGTGATCGAGCGCCGTCTGAACCAGAAGTCGCTCGGCTTCGGCGCCGAGATCCGGGGTAAGAAGGAGCGCTCGAAGGGCGAGGTCTTCGAGCAGGTCCTGCCCGAGGATTTGATCCGCTACGGCCTGATCCCTGAGTTCGTCGGCCGCCTACCGGTCGTGGCGACACTCGAGCAGCTCGACGAGGAGGCGTTGGTGCGTATCCTCAAGGAGCCGAAGAACAGCCTGATCAAGCAGTACCAGACAATGTTCGAGTTCGAAGGGGTCGAGCTCAAGTTCACCGACGAAGCGGTGGTCGCGATCGCGCGCGAGGCGCTGACCCGCAACGTGGGAGCGCGAGGTCTGAGGATCATCCTCGAAGACCTCATGCTCGATTTGATGTATACGGTTCCGTCGCAGCGGGACATCAAACAGTGCGTGATCAACGAGGAAGTCGTCGCGAGTCGAATTCAGCCGATCATGCTCAAAAAGGCGGGCTGACCGGTCGTCCCGGGCCCGTCCACGGAAGCGAGAACCGATGGCCGCATCGTTCATCGACAAGAAACGGGAAATCCTGCCGCTCGTCCCACTCCGGGACATGGTGGTCTTCCCTCACATGATGGCGCCGTTCATCGTCGGACGCGAAAGCTCCGTGCGAGCTCTCGAACAGAGCCTCGGTACGCCGCAGAAGCGGATCTTCCTGGTCGCGCAGAAGGACCCGAAGATCGACGAGCCGTTGCGGGACGACGTCTTCGAGCTGGGGGTCATCGCGACGGTGATCCAGAACCTGAAGCTGCCGAACGGCAACGTCAAGGTGATGGTGGAAGGCGTGCAGCGCGGCAAGGTGGTCGAGGTGATCGACCGCGACGGTGCGCTGAACGTCGACGTCGAGACCTACGAGGTCAACTTCCCGATCTCGGAAGAGCTCCAGGTCTACATGAACAAAGTGCTCCAGGCCTTCGAGCAGTACGCCAAGATGTCGCACCACTTGGCGTTCGAAGGGCTGATGTCGACCTTGAAGGTCGACAATGCCGACCATTTCGCCGACACCCTGGCCGCCCATCTGATGGTGTCGACCGCCGACAAGCAGTCGTTGCTCGAGTTGCTCAATCCGTATGAGCGCTTGCAGCGACTGCACGATCTGCTCGACGTGGAGATCGAAAAGATCAACATCGACAAGCGGATCAACGTCAAGGTCAAGAAGCAGATGGAGAAGGCGCAGAAGGAGTACTACCTCAACGAGAAGATCAAGGCGATCCACCAGGAGCTCGGGAGGAAGGACGAGCGCGGCGACGAGCTGCAGGAGCTCAAGGACAAGATCGAGAAGGCCGGTCTGCCGAAAGAGGTACGCGAGAAGGCCGACCAGGAGCTGAAACGGCTGGAAGCGATGCCGCCGGTCTCGGCCGAGGCGACCGTTTCGCGCAACTACATCGACTGGTTGGTCGGCGTTCCCTGGAAGAAGAAGAGCAAGGAGATGAAGGACCTCGTTCTCGCCGACAAGGTGCTGAACGAGGACCATTACGGTCTGGAGAAGATCAAAGACCGGATCCTCGAGTTTCTCGCCGTGCGCCAGCTGGTGGGGCAGACGAAGAGCTCGATCATCTGCTTCGTCGGACCTCCCGGGGTCGGCAAGTCGTCGCTCGCCAAGTCGATCGCGCGGGCGACCGGACGCAAGTTCGTCCGCTTGTCGCTCGGCGGTGTCCGCGACGAGGCGGAGATCCGCGGTCATCGCCGGACCTACATCGGCGCCTTCCCCGGGCAGATCATCCAGATGATGAAGAAAGCGGGGACGGTCAACCCGGTGTTCCTGCTCGACGAGGTCGACAAGATGTCGATGGATTTCCGGGGCGATCCATCGGCGGCGCTGCTCGAGGTGCTCGATCCGGAGCAGAACGACGCGTTCATGGACCACTACCTCGACGTCGACTACGACCTCTCCAAGGTGATGTTCATCGCGACCGCGAACGTCGCGCACACCATCCCGGCGCCGCTGCGGGACCGCATGGAAGTGATCCAGCTCTCGGGCTATACCCTGAACGAGAAGCTGAACATCGCCGAGCAGTTCCTGGTGCCCAAGCAGCTTTCGAATCACGGTCTGTCGAAAGACAAGGTGACCTTCGAGCCGGAAGCGATCCGGGTGGTGATCGAAAGCTTCACCCGTGAGGCTGGCGTGCGCAGCCTGGAGCGCGAGATCGCTTCGATCTGCCGGAAGATCGCGCGCCGAGTCGTCCAAGAGGGATCGAAGGTCGAGGTCCGCGTGACGCCCGAGGCGGTGGTCGAGTACCTGGGCAAGCTCAAGTTCCGCGCACGGCGCAAGAACGAGCTCTCGGAGGTCGGCGTGGCCACGGGGCTAGCCTGGACCGAGGTGGGCGGCGAGTTGCTCGAAACCGAGGTCGGCCTGATGCCGGGCAAGGGCAAGCTGACGCTCACAGGCAAGCTAGGCGACGTGATGCAGGAGTCGGCCCGAGCGGCGGTCTCCTATCTGCGCGCGCGGGCCGAGCTGCTCGGTGTGGATCCGGACTTCAACGAGAAGCTCGACGTCCACCTGCACGTGCCGGAAGGGGCGATTCCGAAGGACGGGCCGTCGGCCGGTATCACGATGGCGACGGCGCTGATCTCGGCGCTCACCAAGACGCCCGTGCGCAAGGACGTGGCGATGACCGGAGAGATCACCCTGCGAGGTAAAGTCTTGCCGGTCGGCGGGATCAAGGATAAGGTTCTTGCCGCCTTCCGCGGCGGCTTGACCGAGATCGTCCTGCCCAAGGAAAACGAGAAGGATCTCGACGAAATCCCCCAAGAGGTGCGCGATCAGATGGAGTTCCACCTCGTGGAGTCGATGGACGAGGTCCTGCGCCTGGCGCTCGACGGCCCGGTTCTGCCGTTGGGCAAGGGGCAAGAGGCGTTTTCCGAAGGGAAAGTCGACACTCCGATCGCGCCGGATTCAATGGCCCATTGAAGATCGTGATCGGGAGCGAGGCGGTTCGTCGCCAGCTCCCGTTCGCGCGATGACCCCGTCGGACCGCGCACACGGCCGGTGGGTGCCCTACGAAAGCTGGTTTTCCCCAGGGCCCGGAGGCGGTTCACCCGTTTCGGTCGCGGCCCGTTACGGTGGCACAACCCTTGAAAATCGATAAGGCGGAGTTCGTTCGCGCCGGACATCGGACGGAGGACTTCGTACGCGACGGGCGACCGGAGTTCGCGTTCGTGGGACGTTCCAATGTCGGCAAGTCGAGCCTGCTCAACCGGCTCCTAGGCCGCCGAGGGCTCGCGCGAATCAGCTCGACGCCCGGTAGGACGCGGGCGATCAATTACTTTTTGATCAACGATCGCGTCTATTTCGTCGACCTGCCCGGGTATGGCTATGCCAAGGCCGGTCGCGCCGACCGCGCGGAGTGGGCGGCGTTGGTTGACGACTACCTGCGCAGTGAGGTCCCGCGGCGGACCGTGCTGCTGCTGGTGGATGGCAAGGTAGGAGCCACGCCGCTCGACGTGCAGGCCTATCGCTATCTGATCGAAATGGGAGCCGCGACGTTGATCGTCGCGACCAAGATCGATCGGATCAAGCGCGGCGAACGGCAGGGTCAGTTGCAGGCGATCCGGCGTGCCTTGGGCGCGGCCGAGGACGCACAAGTTCTTCCCGTCTCCTCCGAATCGGGTGACGGGATCCCGGCGCTCTGGAGCGCGCTGGATTCTCGGGGCTAGTACAGCACCCTCCTCCGGTCCTTCATCCGGTTTTCCGGAGGCGGCCGAAACCGAGCACAACGAATCATCGCGAGGAACGTCATGGCAAAGCCGCAGCTCAAGGACATGAACATCGCCGAGCTGACCCAGATCGGCAAGGATCTCGGCGTCGAAGGTGCCACTGGCATGCGCAAGCAGGAGCTGATCTTCAAGATCCTCCAGGCGCAAACCGAGAAGAGCGGCCTGATCTTCGCTGAGGGGGTGCTCGAGTGCCTGCCGGACGGCTTCGGCTTCTTGCGCGCTCCCGAATACAACTACCTGCCCGGGCCGGACGACATCTACGTTTCGCCGAGCCAGATCCGACGCTTCGACCTACGCACGGGCGACACGGTGTCGGGCCAGGTGCGCCAGCCGAAAGAGGGCGAACGCTACTTCGCCTTGATCAAAGTCGAGGCGGTCAACTTCGAGCATCCGGAGATCGCCCGCAACAAGATCTTCTTCGACAACCTGACGCCGCTCTATCCGCAGGAGCGCCTCAAGCTCGAGGTCGCGGGCGACATGGCGTCGCGGGTGATGGACCTCACCACGCCGATGGGCAAAGGCCAGCGCGCCCTGATCGTCGCGCCGCCGCGCACCGGTAAGACCATGCTCCTCCAGTCGATCGCCCACTCGGTCGAGAAGAACCATCCGGAGGTGGTGCTGATCGTCCTGCTGATCGACGAGCGCCCGGAAGAGGTCACCGACATGCAGCGGAGCGTCAACGGCGAGGTCGTCTCCTCGACCTTCGACGAGCCGGCGACGCGCCACGTGCAGGTGGCCGAGATGGTGATCGAGAAAGCGAAGCGTCTGGTCGAGCACAAAAAGGATGTGGTAATCCTGCTCGACTCGATCACGCGTTTGGCCCGCGCCTACAACACGGTGCAGCCGCCGTCGGGCAAGGTGCTGTCGGGCGGTATCGACGCCAACGCGCTCCACCGGCCCAAGCGTTTCTTCGGCGCGGCCCGCAACATCGAAGAAGGAGGCTCGCTCACGATCATCGCGACCGCCCTCGTCGACACCGGCAGCCGCATGGACGACGTGATCTTCGAAGAGTTCAAAGGCACGGGTAACTGCGAGATCCACCTCGATCGAAAGCTGGTCGAAAAGCGGGTCTTCCCGGCGATCGACATCAACAAGTCGGGCACGCGCAAAGAAGAGCTGCTGATGCCGGAGTCCGAGCTGCACCGCGTCTGGGTTCTGCGCAAGGTCCTCAATCCCCTGTCGACGGTCGAGAGCATGGAGCTGTTGCTCGACAAGCTCTCGAAGACGCGCAGCAACCAGGACTTCCTGAACGCGATGTCGAAGTAAAGGGGAGAGAGGGCCGTGCCCAAGCTGCGCATCGGCATCGTCAATTACCTGAACAGCAAACCGCTCGCCTGGGGCTTCATGAAGGGGCACCACGCGGACCTCTTCTCGCCGAGCTTCCATCCGCCGGCTCAGGTGGCCCGTCTACTCGCCGAGGGTTCCCTCGACGTCGGTCTGATCCCGTCGATCGAGGTACAGCGAATTCCTCGGCTCAAGGTTCTTCCCGACCTCTGCGTCGCCGCGACGCACGAGGTCAAGAGCGTTCTGCTCGTCACCAAGGGCCCGATCGAAGAGGTGCGGCGGCTGGCGCTCGACCAGAATAGCCGGACCTCGGCCGGGCTAGTGCGCATCCTGCTCGCCGAGCGGTGGGGCGTGCGCCCCGAAACCTTGCCGCTTCGGCCCGAGGTCGACCGGATGATGGCCGAGGCCGATGCCGCGTTGGTCATCGGCGATCCGGCCTTGAAGGTCGACCGGGAGAAGTATTTCGTTTACGACCTCGCCGCCGAATGGCGGGCGCTCACCGGACTGCCTTTCGTTTTCGCGGTCTGGGCGGTCCGTCCGGAGGTCGAGCTCGCCGAGCTCGCATTCTATTTTAAGAGCAGCTTACGGTACGGCCTTTCTTCGCTCGACGTCCTGGTCCGCGAGGCCGCGGCGGAGCTCGATCTGGACACCGCGGACGTCCGCTCGTACCTCACCGAGAGCTTGAGCTTCTTTCTGCGCGAGGACGAGATCGCGGGCCTCGAGGAGTTCTACCGGCGAGCCCACTCCCACGGCCTGATCCTGGAGCCGCGGCCGCTCGAATTCTGGGAATAGGTCCAGGTTAAACCACTCGGCTCTGTAGCAGGATTCTCATCGCGCCGGGACGAAACGTACCCGCGCCAAGGAACGCAGCACCTCGAGCTCCTCGGCTCGAGTCCGGGAGAGGGGGAGGGTGGCCCGCAGCTCGGCGCTCAACCGCTCCGTGGTCAGACGTTCGTCCGGGTCGTCGAGCACGCCGTAGAGCGCGGCGACCACCACCTGCTCGATCTCAGCGCCGCTCCACCCCTCCGACTCGGCGACCAGACGGGCGATGTCGACGCCGCTTGGATCCTGATGTCGCAAACGCAGATGGATCTCGAAGATCTCGCGCCGCTCCTCAGGGGTCGGCAGGTCGATGAAGAAGATCTCGTTGAAGCGCCCCTTCCGCAGCAGCTCAGGAGGGAGGGAATCGAGATCGTTGGCCGTCGCGACGACGAACGCCGGCTCTCGATGGTCTTGGAGCCAGGTGAGGAAGCTCCCCAGCAGGCGCCGGCCGAGGCCGGCATCCGCGTCGCCGCTGCCTCCCGCGAAAGCCTTTTCGATCTCGTCGATCCAGAGGAC
This sequence comes from Thermoanaerobaculia bacterium, assembly GCA_044226625.1. Classification (GTDB taxonomy): domain Bacteria; phylum Acidobacteriota; class Thermoanaerobaculia; order Multivoradales; family UBA5704; genus DASYKS01. The sequence goes on along the minus strand of JBGAGQ010000036.1, from coordinate 15,016 downwards.
GATCGGCGCTTGCTCTTCGGCCGTCTCGAGCGCTCGGCGAAGGTTCTTTTCGGTTTCGCCGACGAACTTGTCGAACAGGCGCGCCGGGTCGAGGCGCGCGAGCGGCAAACCCCAGGAGCGGGCGATCGTCTTCGCCGCGAGGCTCTTGCCGCATCCCTGCACGCCGACGAGGAGCAGGCCGCGCGGCGCGGGCAGTCCGAGCTCCTTCGCCTTGGCACCGAACCCGGCGCGATGGATCCGCAGCCAGGATTTGAGCCGGTCCGCTCCGGCCAGATCGGCCACCTCGCCGCTTACCTCGCAAAGGTCGAGCACGCCGGTCTGCTCGATCTCTTCGCGCCGAGCCGCGAGAATGAGCGGCAGGTCCTCGGCATGCAGGGCACCGTCGGAGAGGGTCGCCCTGGCGATCAGCCGGCGGATTTCGGCGAGCGTCAAGCCGCGCAACGCTTGAACCATTCGGTCGAGGTGCACGCCCGGAAGGTCGAAACGTAAGGGGCGGGTGCCGCGAAGGGAACGAAAGGTCTCGATGATCGTCGCGCGGATCTCGTCCGGTTCCGGTCCGTCCATTCGGAACCGCGCGGCCGAGCGCCGCAGCTCGAGCGGCAGGTCGATCGAGGGCGATGAGAGGACGATCGTCCGGAGCTTTCCGGGCGCTTCCTCGGCGAGCTCGCGCAGCGCGCGGACGACTCCGGGAGATTCGAGATACGGGTGAAAATCGAGCAGCAGGAAGACCGAGGGCCAACCGATATTGCGGATCGCCCCGAGCAACGCGAGCGGCTCGCGTGCGTCGGCCGCTTCGTCACGGCCGCCGTCGCACGCGAGGCCGCCCGAGACCGACCAGGTGTAGAAGGTGAAGCCAAGCGAGCGCGCGGTCCGTCCGAGCCGTCGGCGCAACCGCTCCTCGTCGAACGTCTCGACGTAGAGGATGGGGTAGCGCGATTGAAGGAGGAGCGAGAGGTCTTCCAACGCATCGCCAGTCTAGCCCGAATCTCTCAACGGTTCGCGTGGGTTCCTGGGCGGCGGGAGTGGGAGAGCTTGCCGTGAAAATGGCAAGGCCGACCGGCGGGGCGGAATTCTTTGCCTCTTTTCGCGGGCGATCCGGATGATTTCCCTTGAGAAAAGCCGGAGCGGCTCCCCGAGGCGCTCTGGCATGTCGGTTGCTCTTTTGGGGGTCCGGAAAACGAAACTCTACGTCACCCGAACGGCGAGAGTTCCCATGCGGAGGTGAGCAACATGAACGTCAACCGAATCCTTCTGAGCCTTGCGCTCGTTTCCGTGTTCGGTATCTCGGCGTGTCAGAAGAAGGAAGCCGAGCCCGATGTGAGCGAGACCACTCCGATGGCCACCGAGAGCGAGATTCCGGGCACCAGCAGCCCGAGCGATCTCTCGCCGGCGGCCGCCGAAGCGCGGATCGACGACGTGACCACCGGTCATGCGTTGGCCGCCGACGGCTCGATCGACAGCAGCCAGGTGGGCGACGATTTCGCTCCCGGCGAAACCGTTCACATCGCGATGAAAGTCGGCGATACGCCCGCAGGCTCGGCGGTGAAGGTCGTTTGGTACGGCCCCGAGGACAAGCGGATCGACGAGGAGAGCAAGACCGTCGAAACCGGCCAGACCTACCTGAATTTCCAGGCTGACACCAAGGGCTGGGCCAAGGGCGATTACCGAGCGGAGATCTGGATCGGTGACGAAAACGTGAATACCGAAAGGTTCCAGGTCGTCGACGCCGCTAACGCGGGTCGTTGACGATAGGAGTACCCCCCGAGGTTGTACTCTTCTCCCGCCGGGCGAGCCACGTCATCGTGACGTGGCAACCCGGCCCTTTTTCGCCCTCCCCGACTCGAAACCGAAAGGCCAGTCCGGCCCTCTCAACGCTGATTCTTGGGAGGGCCCGCTTTCTTTTTCGGTACCCGGAAGTGGAGCGGCTCTTCTTCGGTGAGCGGCAGGCCGGCGGAGTTCAGCACCCTGACGTATACCGAATAAGGTTTCCGATCATCAATGCGATTCGCGAGATCGGGTGGGATCCTCAAGTCGTAACGGAACTTGCTGACCGCGAACGGCCCCTCCGGCACCGGTTGGGGCTCACCCATCGGTACCATTGCCACGGCGAGCGGAAGGTCGGCGCGGATGCGCGACCGACGCAGCTCGATGCGCGCCCGGTGCCCGGAGGCGAAGCGAAGGTCGCTGAACAGGGAGAGGAAGAAACGCGGCGGCACTTGGATCACCGGCGCCCTGGGATCGGGCTGGACCAGGAACATCCGGCCCGCGAGCAGGCGCGGCGCCGAGGAGTGAAGGCTGTCGATGTCTCGCGCCTGCGCGGCCGTTTCGACGGTCGATCCCTCGAGCCTTTGCGGTGATCCATTGGTGCCGATCGGGGTCGGCAGAGCACCCACGGGGGCGGCCTCGGGCTCGGCGGCCAGCGATCCGAGGCGCGAGATCGGCGAACGGCCGCGCACCAGACGCAGGGGCCGCGGCATCTCATCGGTCCAGATCTCGGCGGCAACGCTGCCGCCGTCAGATCCGAGGTCTCCGCCGCCGGCAGGGGGCGCTCCGGCCGCGAGGATCAGCCGCGAGAGGATCGGGAAATCCTCGCGGCGTAGCGCGTTGCGCGTCCACCCTCGGCCGTCGATCTCCCCACGCGCGGCGCGATAGCGCAGATCGTCGAACCAGGCGGTGAAGCGCTCGGCAGCTTCGAGCCGTCGCCGATCTTTCCGGCCATGGCTCGCGCGCCAGAGCGCGCGATCGGCCGGGGTCGCCCATGATTTCGCCTGGCCGGGACCCAGGATCGCCTGAGCCACTCCGCGCCAGATTTCCTCGGAATGCATGGTGAGCAGTCGGACGAGCGCCGCGCCTCTCGCTCCAGCGGTGAAGGAGGCGACGACGCCCAGGTCCTCCTGGCCGAACAACTCGGGCGGCGGCTCCGGTCTGCCGGGAAGGGTGCGCCAGAATTCCGCCACCGCACGGCGCTGGGTCGACGGAGTGTGGCGGTCGCTCATCGTCGTCCGTACCTCGATCGCGCGCGGCTGGGCTCCCTGATCGCCCTGGGGCGGCGTCGCCTGCAGGGTGACGACCGCGGTCGCTCCGCGGTCGCGTCGCCGGGCGATCTTTCGGACCTTCAGGCTGGTCCGTTGACCTTGAGTCGCCTCGCGAAGGGTAGTCTGACCGATCCGGACGTCCTGGACGACGGCGAGGCTCTGCCGCTTGGCGCGGAACCAGGACGGGAGGCGCGCGAGCAAGTTCGCGTCTCGGCGATCCCCAGTCCGGAGCTCGGCCGACAGCACCTCGACGCCGTGGCCCGATTTCGCGGCATCGATTGAGGTCTTTAGCCGGACGCGGTTCTTCGCGCCGAGCAGATCGTCGAGCGCCGCCCGCCCCTCCGGCACGCCGAGGTCGAAGCGGTAGACGAGATCGGCGACTCGGAACCGGCCCGCGTCGCGGCGGTCTTGGAGGAAGGTGTAGCCGTAACGCAGAAGCGCCAGACGGATCTCCGGACGGATTTTGATCGGCGTGATCTCCTGTCCTTTGGCCGCGATCGTCCGCACCCGCACGAGCACGTGATCGTCCGCCTGCTCGATCACCGTGGTCTCGCGAATCAGGCGATAGAAATACTCGTAGCTCGTGCGCAGGCCGATCTCGCGCGCCGAAATCCGGAGCGGCGAAATGCCCACGAACGCCGTATAGGTCGCGCCGTCGCCCGGGGCGAGACGAGGATCCGCAGAGGTGAACAGGTCGGTCTCGAGCGGAAAGCTGAGGTCGACGAACAGGGTCATCGGCTCGACGAAGCCCTCGAAATAAAGCGCGCCCTTCTCCGTGTCCTCGAAGCCGAGGTTGACCTCCGTGGCGAGCGCATCGAGCATCGCGAGCAGCGTGCGGCTCAAGCGAGGGAGGATCTTCTTGCGAAACCGGGCGTCCTTCTTGTCCCAATAGCCGGCGAGCTCGGCGCGCAGACTCTCGCGGCTGACCGTCCGCGAGAATTCCAGGCCGAGCCGGCGGGGATCCTGGGTCTCAGCGGCGGTGAGGACGAAGCCCGCCTCGGAATGGAGCCCGACGCCGATCGTCCCTCCCGAGTCCGGGAGGTAGTCGAGGTCGAGCGAGGCTTTGGCGCGGGCCGAGTTGACTGCCTGGAACCAGGAGAGGTCGCCGTCGCCGACCGCTGTGCCGGCGGGAAGCTCGCGGTGTTTGTCGAGCACCCGCCGGGAGTAGGCGATCGATCCGTCGACGCTCGGGATCGACCAGCTCTTGCCGATCGAGATGTCGAGATCTCCGAGCTCTTGGAAGAGGTCGCCGCTGCGGGCCTCACGAAACAGCTCGTTGTCGAAGAACTCGCCCGCCCCTTCGACCGGCGCGCCGCTGAATGAGCCGATTCGCAGCCAGTTCGCCTGCGGGGCCGGTTCTTCCTCCTGGCTGCCTAGGGAATTGGGGAAACCGGGCGGGAAGCCGAGGGTGAGGCACGCGAGGGCGAGCGCCGTGGCCGCGGAGGCGCGGCGGCGATGGGACCGCTCCAGGCCAATATCGCTGGCTTGGGGTGCATCGGGCGTCGGACGCCCCGAGCGAAGTCGAGACAGAAGCACGATACGGATTCCTTTCTTGCGCCGGCCGATCTTACCCTGCCCTCTGTTGGCGCGAAGGCGGTCGGCGGCCCTGTTTCTCGTCTTTTCGACGGTCGGATCTTTGGGAACAAGCGTCGGAATTAACTGCGCTGTCGAACGACGGTTCGCCAGCAGGTTTTGCCGGGAAGAGAGGCTGCGAAACGCTGTTGTACCATCGCGGAGCGAAACGAAAGGCCGCCGGAATCACCGCCCGAACCAGCGCCGATGGACCTCCCGACGAAGAGCCCGATGCCGGCGAGACGACGGAAGCTCTGGCTTTTCCTTGTCATCGCGGCGGTGCTTCTGCTCGGGGGAGAAGGGCTGTATACGCTGGCGGCCGCCCGCTACCTCCGCTCGGCCGACCTGGTCGGCCGGCTCAATCGCAAACCCGAACGGTTTCGCATCGGTTGGCGGGAGGCCAGGAGCCCCTGGCCAGGATGGTTGGTGGTTCATGATCTCGAGCTCGCGGGCCGCACCCGGCGGGTCCGCTGGAGCCTCCATGCCGACGTGGTGGAAGGAGCGCTGCACCTCCCGTCGCTCCTGAACCGCCGCGCCTTGTTTCGTGGCGTGGAAGCTTCGGGGGTCGCCGTCCGGATCGCACGAATCCTGCCAAGCGGCGCGCCTCCGCTTGAGGGGCAGCCGGAGATCGTGCCGGCGTTCAGCGCGACCCCCGAAGAATTCGAGACGATGCTCGCGGCGCCGAGGAATAGTCGTTGGACGATCGAGCTCCAATCGGTCGCGATGCGTCGGATTCGCGAGCTCTGGGTCGAACGGTGGCGGGCGACCGGCGCGATGGCCGCACGGGGCGGCTTGAAGCTGCGCCTGGGGCGGGACGCGCAGGTGTTTCCCACCCGGCTCGACCTGCTCGACGCGGAGATCTCGGTCGTGGGCCTGCCGGCAGCCTCCGGCGTGCGAGGAAACCTCGAAGCCGCGACCGATCCCTTCTCCCCCCGCCGCGAGCGGGGCTGGGCGGCGATGCGCCATGTGTCCGGCAGCTTGCAGCTCGACGGTCGCCTCCGATCGCTTCGCTTCCTCGTCGGCCTGATGCCGAAGGTTCCGTGGCTTTCGCTAGAGGGCGGGGAGGGAGACCTCCGCTCGCACGTCCGTTTCGTCCGCGGCCGGCTCGAGCCCGGGGGAGACGCGCAGATCCGGGCGCACGCCGCGAAGGTCGAGTTCCTCGACTATCAAGCCCGGGGCGAGGCGCTTCTCACCTGGCGGGCCGAGCGTGGCGGGATGACCGGCCAGGCGGAGCTTTCCCGCTGCGAAATCCGCCGGCACGGCGCGTCGGTGCCGTACGCGACGGCGCCTCGGCTGACGTTGGCTTTCGCCTCACCGGATCTGGATCTCGACGGCCGCCTTACGGAAGTCTCCGCCCGGGCCGATCTCCCCGTCGCCGAGGTGCCGGATCTCCGCTACTACAACTCCTACCTGCCGGCGGGAGCCGGGGTGAAGCTCACCGGTGGGCGCGGCAGGCTTGCGACCCACGTGGAGATCGCGCCGACCGGCCGCGCGCGTGGCCGCATCAGCCTGACGACCCAGGACGTCGCCGCGACCGCTCGCCGTCTGGCCCTTGCCGGCCGCTGCCGGGTGGCGGTCGCGATCGCGAGCGAAGACGTTCGGAGCGGTCGATTCGCGCTCGACGGGACCGAGGTCCGCTGTGACGAGGTCACCGTCCAAAGAACGGAGGGCGGGAAGCCCCCGTCCTCTACGAACTGGTGGGCAAAGGGGACTCTTCGCGAGGGTTTCGTGGCGCCCGGCACCGAGCGCTTCCTCGCCTTTTCCGGAGCGGCCGAAGCGCGCGACGCGCTGCCGCTGTTCGCCCTGTTCGGCGATCGGCCGGGGGCCCGAATCGCGGCGCACTTCTTCCGCGACAAGGCGGTGGCGGCCACCGGCAGGGTCGAGCTATCGAGCGCTTCCTGGCGAGCGGTGGGGCAGGGACAAGCCGGACCCCGGCTCACCGCGGAGGCCCGGCTCACGGGCAAAGAAGGGCGAATCGAAGGCGCTCTCCTCGCCCGCATCGGCCGTCGCCGGCTGGGCATCGAGCTCATGGGTGGCGGCCGTAAAATCCACTGGCGGCGCGCCGAGGCCTGGTTCGCCAGCGGCGTAGGCGCCAACCCGTAAACGGCAGGGACACCGACCATGCATCGCAGACGCCGCCCCGTGCTCGCCAACCTTCTCGGATTGGTCCTCCCGGTCCTGGTGGTCGCGTTTCGCGTCCACTACGAGGAAAACCCGGCCCAGACACCGTTCCTGCACAACGGGATCCTGGTCATCATCGCCGCTTGGCTCGGGGGCCTCGTTCCCGGCCTGGTCGCCACGGGATCCCATCTGCTCGTCGTCGCGCTCTGGGTCCTTCCTCTCTCGGGCGCGACGTTCTCCGGGTTCCTTCTCCTCTTCGTCCAGGGCGCGTTGCTTTCCCTGTTCGGCGAGGCGCGATGGCGAGCCGTCACGCAATGGCAGTCCTTGACCCGGGAGTTGGAGGCCCGGGTGACCCAGAGGACGGCCGACCTGGCGGACTCGAAAGCCCGCCTCGAAGCTCAGACCCTCGAGCAAGAACGGACGATCGAGGAGCTGGTGCAAACCAGCCGTCGGCTCGAGGCGAGCAACCGCGAGCTCGAGGAGTTCGCCTCGGTCGCGTCGCACGATCTTCAAGAGCCGCTGCGGAAGATCCGCACCTTTTCCGACCGGCTCTTGCAGCGCCACGCGGCCGGGCTCGATCCGGAGGGGCGCGATTACTTGAACCGCTCCGCGCGCGCCGCCGAGCGGATGACCCAGCTGATCGAGGACCTGCTCACCTATTCTCGATTGACCACGCGAGCCCAGCCGCATCTGCCGGTCGATCTGGCGAAGATTGCGGCCGACGTGATCTCCGATCTCGAGGGCCGGATCGCGGAATCGCAGGCGATCATCGACTTGAAGCCGCTGCCTACGATCGAGGCCGACAAGGCGCAGATGCGTCAGTTGCTCCAGAACCTGGTCGCCAACGCACTCAAGTTCGTGGCTCCGGGCGAAGTCCCCCAGGTCCAGATCTCGGGCGCCATCGAGCCGGGTCCCTTGGGGGCCGTCTGTCGGCTGGTCGTCGCCGACCGCGGCATTGGGATCGAAGAGCATCATCGTGAGAAGATCTTCGACATGTTCAAGCGCCTCCATGGTCGCGACGTCTACGAGGGAACCGGGATCGGTCTTGCGGTTTGCCGCAAGATCGCCGAGCGGCACAACGGCGAGATCCACGTCTTCGCCAATCCGGGCGGGGGCTCTCGGTTCGAGGTGACGTTGCCGATCGGCACACCGTCCCGGGGCGAGGAAACCGTCCATGCGCCGAATCTCTGACAAAGCCCTCATCGTCCTCGCCGACGACGATCCGGAAGACCGGATGCTGACTCGGGAAGCGCTGGCCGAAGGCGAGGTCGTCAACCCCCTGTTCGAAGTGGAAGATGGGGAGGAGTTGCTCGATTACCTCGCTGGCCGCGGCCGTTTCGAATCCGCGGGGCCGGCTCCTCCGCCGGGGTTGATCCTGCTCGACCTGAACATGCCGAAGAAAGACGGCCGTCAGGCGCTGCGCGAGCTCAAAGAGGATCCGGTCCTGCGCCGGATCCCGGTGGTGGTGCTCTCGACCTCGTCGGCCGATGTCGACGTGGTGCAGAGCTACGATCTCGGGAGCAACTCCTTCATCACCAAACCGGCGTTGTTCGACGAGCTCGTCCGCGCCATGAGCTGCCTCGGGCGTTACTGGTTCGGAATCGTCAAGCGTCCGGACGAGGTGATGAGGATCGCTTGAACCATGGAGGTCCTGCGGATCCTGTTGGTCGAGGACGACGAAGACGACTTCGTCGTCGCGCGCGACCTCCTGTCCGACATTCCTGAGCTCCGTTTCGAGCTCGACTGGGTTCCGCACTATGAGGAGGCGCTCCGGCGCCTGAGCTCGGGAGGGTACGACCTCTGTCTGGTCGACCACTACCTCGGGCCGCGGACCGGGGTCGAGTTCGTACGCGATCTCAAGAGGCATCACGCCGCGACGCCGGCGATCCTCCTCACCGGTTCCGGCTCGCGCGAGGTGGACCTCGCGGCGATGGACGCGGGCGCCTCCGACTTCCTCGAGAAGGCCGGACTGACGCCGGCCCTACTCGACCGGTCGATCCGCTATGCCTTGCAGAAGCAACGGGCGGCGGAGGCGCAGGTCGACCTCGCGGTCGAGCGCTCTGCGCGCACCGCGGCCGAGGACGCCAACCGGGCCAAGGATCGGTTCCTCGCGCGGCTGAGCCACGAGCTGCGGACGCCGATGGCGCCAATCCTCGGCATCTCCTCGCTGTTGGAGATCGACGAGGCGCTGCCTCGCGAAGTGCGCGAGCAACTCCACATCGTCCGCCGCAACGCCGAGATCGAAGCCCGGCTGATCGACGACCTGCTCGATTTGACGCGGATCAACCGCGGCACCTTCGCGCTCCATCGCGAGGTGGTGGACGTAAGCCGGCTGGTCACCGAAGCGATCGAGACCGCGGTGACCACTGCGCTCGCGACAGGGGAGCTCGCGCTCGAGACGGACCTCGCGGCGCGCGGCGCGCGAGTGTGGGGCGATCCGATTCGCCTGACCCAGGCGCTTTGCAACCTACTGACCAACGCCGTTCGCTATACCCCCGCCGGGGGAAAGGTCTCGGTTCGTTCGAGCTTCCCACAGTCCGACGGGGTGGCGATCGAGATCTCCGACAGCGGCCGGGGGTTCGCCACCGAGGTCGCTCCGAAGCTCTTCGAGCCGTTCGAGCGCAACGGCGCTCCGGAAGGAGGGGGGCTCGGCCTCGGGCTGTGGATCGCGAAGTCGATCATCGACGACCACGGCGGGGTGCTCTCGGCCCACAGCGAGGGACCCGGAAGCGGTGCCACGTTCTTCGTCTTCCTGCCGACGGCCTTGCCGGAGGATGCCCTGGCGTCGGATGCGTCCGATTCGGCTCCTCCGGCGGAGGATCCGACGCTCGACGGGCCCCGGCTTCACATTCTCCTGGTCGAGGACCATGCCGACACCGCCTTTGCCATCTCCCACCTGTTGCGCCGAATGGGGCATCGGGTGACGCTCGCCGACAGCGCGGAGGCGGCGCTGGCCGCGGCGGGGGCTCCGGAGTCGACGATCGACTTCGTGGTGAGCGATCTCTGGCTCCGGTCGGGCAGCGGGCTCGATCTGATGCCGGAGCTGGTCCAGCGGTACCGTCTCGAAGGGATCGCCACCTCGGGTCTCGGCGGTGAGGAAGCGATCGCGCGCAGCCTCGCGGCCGGTTTCTCCCGCCACCTCACGAAGCCAATCACCTTCGCCACGTTGCGCGAGGCGCTCGAGGAGCTGATCGAGGCCCGAGAGGAGAAGCTCGGCTTGCCACGTCGTGGCACCGCCCTTGCTCAAGCTCCCCCGTACGTACGGAGGGAGCTTTGTGACGAATCCGGATAGCCGACGCCCGACGAGGGCCATCCTGATCTGCGGAGTACTCGCCGCCTGCTGTTTCGAACCTGGAATGGCTGAGAAGGCGAAAGAACGATCAACCCGAGCCGCGTCGAGCCAGCCCGAGCCTCTCGCTCCCTGGCTCGAAGCGCAGGTCCTGCTCGATCGGCTCGGCATCTCGCCCGGCGAGATCGACGGCGTCGAGGGACCCAACTCCGCCAGGGCGCTCGCCGAGTTCCAGCGTCGGATCCGTCGGTCGGCGGCAGACGGTCGGCTGGATCGCGTGACCCTGCGGGAGCTGCGACTAAGGACACAGGCCCCTGTTCTCACACTCCATCGGGTGACCCCCGAGGAGGCCGCGGGTCCGTTCGTCGAGATCCCCGCCGAGCCCGCCGATCAGGCGAAGCTCGGCCGCATGGACTACTCCTCGCTCGCGGAGGCCCTCGGCGAGCGTTTCCACGCGAGCCCCGCGCTGCTTCAGAAGCTGAACCCGAACGTAAAGCTCACCTCGGGTGAGACCCTTCGGGTGCCGAACGTTCTGGAGTCACCGGCGGAGGGATCGGGGGCGGCATCCTCGATCGCCAAGGTCGTCGTCTCGAAGTCGGAGAGCGCGATGCGAGGCGTGTCGGACCGGGGAGACCCGGTCTTCTACGCCCCGATCTCATCCGGCAGCGAGCACGACCCCCTGCCGATCGGATCGTGGAAGGTGGTCTCGATCTCGCGCGAGCCCGTCTTCCACTACAACCCCGATCTCTTCTGGGACGCTGAGCCGAAGGAAGAAGAGGCGCTGCTGCCCCCGGGGCCCAACAACCCCGTGGGGTTGGGTTGGGTTGGGCTTTCAAAGGAGCATTACGGCCTCCATGGCACGCCCTCTCCCGGGGCGATCGGGCACGCCGAGAGCCACGGCTGCGTCCGGTTGACCAACTGGGACGCCGAGCGGCTGATGGCGCGGATCGCGGTAGGAACCCCGGTCGAGTTCGTCGAGTGAGCGGTCCCTCTCGGAAGCTAATGGGCGCGTGCCAGGTAGGGGTAGGGATTGATCGCCTCCCCTTCCCACCAGTGCTTTTCCGGGGTTAGGCGGAAGATCTGGAAGTGGAGGTGCGGCGTTTCTGGGGGGGCGTTGCCCGTGGTACCGACATAGCCCACCAGCTCGCCTCTTCGGAGCTCCTGGCCGGCGACCAGCCCTGGCGCGTAGGCGTCGAGGTGAGCGTAGTAGTAGGCGTAAGTTCGCGTGGGATCGAACTGGTAAAGGGTGGTGCCGCCACGTTGGCTGAAGAAGAGCTTCTCGACCTTGCCATCGTCGACCGCGAGGACCGGCGTGTTACGCGGGGCGATGATGTCGATCGCTTCGTGCTTCCGCTCGCCGCTCCGCGCCTCGTCGAACGTGTTGCGAAGGTCGGCCGGTTGGATCCCGGCGACCGGGATCGCCAGCTGACGGGGACCGCCCGGGGTCTGGAGGAGCTCGCCCTCGGCGAGCGCCGGACCCGGTGCCAAGGGGGGCCCCGAGGGTTGTTCCGTCGCGGGAGCGCCGGGTGTGGTGAAGGGCGCTCCCGTTCCACCTCCTCGAGCCGGGGCTCGTGTCGGGATGGCGGGGGCGGCTCGCCCGACTGCGGGGCTCGAAGATTCCACGGCCGTCTGGGTCGAGGCGAAGCGGAACGTGAGCCCTTTTTTCGCTACCAAGTAGAGGACGACGCCGGCTCCCAGGAGGAATCCGGCGAGCAAGGCCGCCAGGATCGCCGAGACCTGCGGCGGAATCTTCGGTTTCGTGTTTTGCGAGGTCCGAGGCTCCGTCGAAACGGGTTCTGGATTCATGGTTCCACCACCTCCCGCGTTGAGACCAAGGTTCAAACGACTCCGATCATCCGGTAAGGAGCAAGATGAGTGCCTTCGAGGATTCCTTTCCTGCCTCCCTCGGCCCGAACGATGGAAATCGAGCCGACGAGGCGGCAACTTTTGCCGCTCACTTTCGCGCCCTGCGGCGCCTCTACTCTTCGTTCGAGCACCTTTTGAACAGCCCCCTCAACTCGATCGGCCTCAACGTGGAGCTTCTGGCGGCGGAGACTTCCGATCTCCAAAGGCAGGTCGATCGGGGAGACGCCGTGGGGGTCCGCCCCGGCGAGACCTTCGTACCGGTGCTTTCCGCGTTGCGCGCGGGTTACGGCCGGCTCGTGGAGTCGTCCGCGACGGCACTGGATCTCCTCCCCGCCGCGACCCGGCGCGAAGAGGAGGTGGATCTCGTCCGGTTGCTCCGTCGCCTGTCGACGTTGGGCGGCACCGAGTCGATTCTGCTGCGGGCTACTTGGAGCTTTGAGCTCCCGCCCCACCCCGTGCCGGTCCGGGCGCGTCGTGACCTTCTGGCGCCGGCCCTTCTGTCGCTTCTGTGCCGAGGACTCGCCGAGGCGGGCGCGGGCTCCCGGATGGCGCTGTCCTTGAACGCCGACCCCGCCGAGGCGAAGATCCGCCTCACGGTCGAGCCCCGACGCCCTAGCGGTGGCGAGGGGGAAGCCGAACGGCTCTGCGCGGACCTCGGGGAGCTCGCCCGTCGGCTCGGCGGAGAATGCCGCGAGAGCGCCGGTTCGGACGTTTTTCAGATAGATTTCTCCTTGCCTCGATATCCAGGAGCTGCTGCATGTTGACCGCGATGATCGTGGAGGATGATGAGATCTCGGCTCGAGCGCTCGAGTCCTTGCTCAAAGAAGACGGGTTCGTTCCCTATACCGTTTCGACGCTGGCCGCCGCGCGACGGAGGATCGCCGAGCAGCCGCCGAGCCTCGCTCTCGTCGACATGGTGCTGCCCGACGGCAATGGGCTCGACCTGGCGAAATCGCTCGCAGAGCACGCGCCCGAGGCGTCGTTCGTCCTGATTACCGGCTTCGCTTCGGTTGAGACCGCGATCGAAGCGCTTCGCTCCGGTGTGGCCGACTACCTGACCAAACCGATCGACCTGGGCCGATTGAAGTTGGTCCTGGCCCATCTCCATCGCGAGCGTGAGCTGAACGAGGAGATCGGGGCGCTGCGCAGCGAGCTGCTCGTCCTCGGACGATTCGAGGGGATGGTCGGCTCCTCGCCCGCGATGCAGAGAGTCTTCGAGATGATCCGCAAGGTCGCGCCCACCCAGGCGTCCGTGTTGATCCTGGGCGAGAGCGGCACCGGCAAGGAGCTGGTCGCCCAGGCGATCCATCGTCGGAGCAAGCGCCGCAGCCAGCCGTTCGTGGCGGTGAACTGCGGGGCGATCTCGCCCCAGTTGATCGAGAGCGAGCTGTTCGGCCACGAGCGCGGGAGCTTCACGGGCGCCGACCGGCAACATCGCGGCGTCTTCGAGCGCTCCTCGGGCGGCACCCTCTTCTTCGACGAGGTGTCGGAGATGCCGCCGGACCTCCAGGTCAAGCTGCTCCGCGTGCTCGAGACCGGTCAGGTCGTCCGGGTCGGCGGGGATCGGCCGATCGGCGTCGACCTGCGGGTGATCGCCGCCTCGAACCGCGATCTCGAACAGGCGGTCGCCGAGGGCAAGTTCCGGCAGGACCTGCTCTATCGGCTGAAGGTCTTTCCCATCTCCCTTCCTCCGCTGCGGCACCGGATCGAGGACGTCGACGCGATCGCCGAGAGCTTCCTCTCCGACCACAACCGGCGCGAAGGTCGGCAGCAGCGCTTCGCCGCCTCGGCGCTCGCCTCGCTGCGGTCCTATCCTTGGCCGGGCAACGTCCGCGAGCTCAAGAACGCGGTCCACCGGTCCGCGATCCTTGCCGACGACGAGGTCAAGGTGGAGGACCTCCCGGCCGAGATCCGGGGTGGTCAGGCGGCGGAGGAGCCGGGCGGCGCGCTTCGCTTCGCTCCCGGGACCCCCGTGGCGGTGGTGCAGAAGCGGCTGGTATTGGCGACGCTCGATACCTTGGGCGGCGATCGGACCCGCACGGCCGAGGCACTGGGCATCAGCGTGCGCACGCTCTACAACTGGCTCAAGGAGTACCAGGCCGAGGACGGAAGTTTCCCGGACGATCCGGCTGCGGCCGAGATCCCGGCGGATCAGCCTTCCTGATACGCGCCGTCCGGTTGCCGCTCTTTCCCGATCTCGGTAGAGTGCCCGGATGAGTCTCTCGCCTTCCGGACGCCCCGTCTCTTCGATTCTCGACGACGCTCTCGCCGGCCTGCGCATCTCGGCCGGCGATGCGCATACTCTCCTGCTCGACGGCGACCTGTTGGAGCTCGGCGAAGCCGCCAACGAGGTTCGCAACCGGTGGAACGACCCGGAGGTCGCCACCTACAACGTCGACCGGAACATCAATTACACTAACGTTTGCGTCTACAAATGCAAGTTCTGCGCGTTCTATCGCCCGCCTGGCGATCCGGAGGGGTATCTCCTGCCGCTCGAAGAGATCGGCAAAAAGATCGAGGAGACGATCGCGCTCAACGGCACCGGCGTCCTGATGCAGGGAGGCGTCCATCCCGACCTGCCGCTCTCCTACTACGAGGATCTGCTGCGGTATCTCAGAGAGCGATACCCGGCCGTCCACCTCCACGCGTTCTCGCCCCCCGAGGTGAAGTTCATCGCGAAGAAAGAGCGGATGAGCTTCTACGACGTGATCGCCCGGTTGAAGGCGGCGGGTCTCCAGTCGATCCCCGGCGGCGGCGCCGAGATCCTCTCCGACGGGATACGTAAGGATGTCCTCGCCTATCCGAAGTGCTCGTCGGAAGAGTGGATCGACGTGATGCGGCAGGCGCACGCGAACGGTCTCCGCACGTCGGCCACCATGATGTACGGCATGGGCGAGACGATAGAGGCGCGGATCGAACACATCCAGCGGATCCGCGATCTCCAAGACGAGACCGGCGGCTTCACCGCCTTCATCTCCTGGACGTTCCAGCACGAGCATACCGACCTACCCGACATTCCCGAGACTTATGCCGAGGAGTACCTTCGGACGCTCGCGGTCACCCGGCTCTTCTTCGACAATGTCGTGCACCTGCAGACCAGCTGGGTCACCCAGGGCAAGAAGATCGGCCAGCT
>JBGAGQ010000035.1:0-62544 GCA_044226625.1 Thermoanaerobaculia bacterium | reverse complement strand
CGTCCGATCCGACGCGGCTGGAGCTCGGTTGGCTCGCCGCGGTGATCGCCGGGCGCCGCGGCGCCGAGCCGGACCAGAGCTATACCGCGCGCCTGCTCGCCGAGGGGATCGAGCGGATCGCTCAGAAAGTCGGAGAGGAGGGCGTCGAGACGGCGCTCGCCGGAGCGATGCTTCAAGCGAGGGGTGACGATGCCGACCGGCGTCGGCGACTGACC
Source organism: Thermoanaerobaculia bacterium (assembly GCA_044226625.1). GTDB lineage: Bacteria > Acidobacteriota > Thermoanaerobaculia > Multivoradales > UBA5704 > DASYKS01. The sequence goes on along the minus strand of JBGAGQ010000035.1, from coordinate 62,329 downwards.
GAGGAGTCGGCCGACCTGCTCTACCATCTGCTCGTACTGCTCGAGGCGTGCGGCGTCGATCCCGCGGACGTCGCGGCCGAGTTGGGGAGGCGCCATGCCGGAAAGTGATCCGCGACGGAAAGCCGTTCCCCACGTCCGCGAGCTGCTCGCCGACGAGCTGACGCCGCTTGGCGCCTACCGTCGCCTCGCCGCGGTCTCCCCTGTCCGGTTCCTGCTCGAGAGCGTCACCGGCGGCGAGCGAGTCTCGCGCTTCAGCTTCCTCGGTGCCGGGCCGCGCGCGATCGCGCGGCTCTATCCGGATCGACTGGAGGTGGAAGGTTCCGGCGTCATCGAGGTGCGCCCCGGCGCGCCGCTCGAAGCCCTCCGTTCGGAGCTGTCGCGGATCACTTCGGACGTGCCGCCCGCGCTCGGTTCGGTGCCGTTCCTGGGCGGCTACGTCGGCTCTTTCGGATACGACCTGATCCGCCTGGTCGAACGGCTCCCGAATCGCCCCCCTGATCCGTTCGGCCTGCCGGTCGCGATGCTCGGTCGGTTCGATTCGATCCTCGCCTACGACCACGCGTTCGAGCGGGTGCTCGCGGTCGCGAACGAGATCGAAGGGGAGGTGAGCGCGGAACAGGCCGAGGCCGAGCTGGACCGACTGGAGGGGCTGCTCACGGCAGCCAGGGGGGCGCGCGCCTCGGCGCTGCCGCCGATCGAAAAGCCGGCCGTTGCGAGCTTCGCCGAGGCGAGCCTCGACGGCGCCGCCTATTGTCGGGCGGTCGAGACCGCCAAGGAGCACATCGCGGCGGGCGACATCTTCCAGGTGGTCCTCGCGCGCCGGTTCCGCGTGCCGCGCGCTCCCGATCCGATCGCCCTTTACCGCGCGCTCCGGCGGGTGAACCCGAGCCCCTACATGGTTCTGTTCGAGGCGCCGGAGGTGGCCCTGGTCGGCGCGAGCCCCGAGATGTTGGTCAAGAAAGTCGGCCGGCGCATCGAGACCCGGCCGATCGCCGGCACCCGACCCCGCGGCGTCGATGAGGCAGCCGACCGGCGGCTCGCCGAAGAGCTTGCGGCCGATCCCAAGGAGCGGGCGGAGCATCTAATGTTGGTCGACCTCGGCCGGAACGACCTCGGTCGGGTGGCGACGCCGGGGAGCGTGCGCGTTCCCGAGTTCATGGCGGTCGAGCGATACAGTCACGTCATGCATCTCGTCTCGTCGGTCGATGCCGAGCTGGGGGAAGGGTTCGATGCCCTCGATGCGCTGCTCGCCTGCTTCCCCGCCGGCACGGTGTCCGGCGCCCCGAAGATCCGAGCGATGGAGATTATCGACGCGCTCGAACCGGAGGCGCGCGGCCCTTATGCCGGAGCGGTCGGCTACGTCTCCTTCACCGGCGACCTCGACACCTGCATCGCGATCCGCACCCTGGTGGTAGCGAACGGCGAGACCTCGATCACCGCTGGCGCCGGCATCGTCGCCGATTCCGATCCCCTCTCCGAGCAGCGCGAGACGGAGAACAAGGCGGCGGGGATGCTCGCAGCCGTGGCGCTCGCCGAGCGAATGGAGACCCGAACCGAAGAGCGAGGGAGCGAAAAGCCGGAGGGGCGGCCGTGATTTTGATGATCGACAACTACGACTCCTTCACCTGGAATCTGGTGCAGATGATCGCGGCGGCAGGCGAAGAGGTCGCGGTCGTTCGCAACGACGCCGAGCCGGTGGCGGCGTTGCTCGCCCGGCAGCCGGCGGGGATCGTTCTGTCCCCTGGGCCCGGCCGGCCGGAAGAAGCGGGAGTTTGCCTCGACCTTTTGCGCTCCGGTACGACCGTGCCGATCCTCGGCGTCTGTCTCGGCCACCAGGCGATGGGGGTTGCATTCGGCGCGACGGTCGAGCGCGCGCCGCGCCTGATGCACGGCAAGACCTCGGCCGTTCGACACCTGGGCGAAGGGGTCTTTTCAGGTCTCGACGACCCGTTCGAGGCGACGCGCTACCACAGCCTCTGCGTGCGGGAGGACACGCTGCCGGAGGAACTGGTGCCGAACGCGTGGACGGTCGACGACGGCACCCTCATGGGGATGCGCCACCGCAACCTTCCGTATTGGGGCGTGCAGTTCCACCCGGAATCGGTGCTCACGGCCTCCGGACCCCGTTTGATGGGAAACTTCCTCGCCATGACCCCGGGAGCCCAGCGATGAGCGAGTCCCGATTCGAGCCTCGACAAGCGCTCGAGCGCCTGGTCGGCGGCGGCCATTTGACCCGCGCCGAAACCGAGGAGCTGTTCGGCCGCCTGATGGACGGCGAGCTGTCCGATCCGGTCAAGGCGGCCCTCTTGATCGCCCTCCGGATGAAAGGGGAGGAGCCGGCGGAGATCGCGGGAGCGGCCGCCGCGATGCGGCGCCGAGCGGTGCGGATTCCCCATACGCGCGCCTCGGTGGTCGACACCTGCGGCACCGGCGGAGACGGCCACGGAACCTTCAACATTTCGACCGCCGCCGCGCTGGTCGCCGCCGCGGCGGGGGTGCCCGTCGCCAAGCACGGGAACCGATCCGTTTCGAGCAAGTCGGGGAGCGCCGACGTGCTCGCCGCGCTCGGCGTGAAGATCGACGTCAGCCCCGAGGTCGCGGGAGCGGCGCTCGACCGGATCGGCATCGCTTTCCTGTTCGCCCCCGTGCTGCACCCAGCGATGCGCGAGGTGATGCCGGTCCGCCGCGAACTCGCCCTCCGCACGGTCTTCAACGTTCTCGGGCCGCTCACGAACCCGGCCGGCGCGCGGCGCCAGTTGATGGGCGTCTACGCGCCGCATCTCGTCGAGCGGATCGGCCGGGTGCTCGCGGAGCTCGGAGCCGAGCACGCCCTCGTCGTCCACGGGGACGACGGTTTGGACGAGATTTCGACCACCGGTTCCACCCGCGTGGCCGAGGTCGAAAACGGATCCGTGCGGACGTTCACGCTCGAGCCGGAAGACCTGGGGTTGCCGCGTGCCACGCTCGCCGACCTCGCCGGAGGGGGACCCGAGGAAAACGCCACGGCGATGAGGCGCCTGCTGGCCGGCGAGCCCGGGCCGCTCGCCGACGTCGTGGTCGCGAACGCGGCGGCGGCGATCCGCGTCGGCAGGCTGGCCGAGGATCTTCCGGCCGGCGTCGCGATCGCGCGCGAGGCGCTCGGCTCGGGAGCGGCGGCGAAGAAGCTCGAAGAGCTGTGCAGGTTTCAGGCGTGAGCGCTCCCGACGTACTTCAGCGAATCGTCGAGCAGCGCCGCCGACGCCTCTCGGCCGAGGGCATGCTGGGTTCGGCTCCGGAGCTTTCCGCGGGAGCCCCCCGAACGCCGTCCGACAACGAGTTCCTCGCCCGTCTCGTGGGCAAGCGGCGAGCCGGCGCGCCCGGGGTCATCGCCGAGATCAAGCGCGGCTCGCCGCGGCTCGGTTTCGTCGGCGACAGGTTCGACCCGATCGCGCAGGCGCGCCTCTACGCCGAGCGAGGGGCCGCGTGCCTTTCGGTGGTCGTCGAGCCGGATGCCTTCTTCGGTTCGTACGAGCTGCTCACCGCCTGCTGCGAGGCCTCGGGACTTCCGGCGATCGCCAAGGATTTCATCGTCGATCCCATTCAACTGGTCCAGGCCCGCGACGCCGGCGCCTCGGCGGTGCTGCTGATCGCGGCCCTCCATTCCGCCCGGGAGCTCGAAGAGTACGCCGGCTGGGCGCGCGGCCTCGGGCTCGTGCCCTTGGTCGAAACCACCGACCCGGACGATCTCGCCAAGGTAGCGATGGCCGAGGAGAGCTTCGAGATCGTAGGCGTCAACAATCGCGACCTCCGCACCTTCGAGGTCTCGCTGGAGCGGTCCCTGACGCTGCTCCCCCTTCTGCCGCATGGGGCGATCAAGGTCGCGGAGAGCGGCATCCGGCGCGGCGCCGACGTGGCGCTCCTCCTGGACGCGGGGTTCGACGCCTTTCTCGTCGGGGAGTCGCTGCTGCTGGGCGAGAGCCCCGGGGATCTCCTGGCCGAGATGACCGGCGCGGGACGGCTCGGATGACGAGCGGATCCTCGCCGCGAGCCGCAGGGAGGATCCGGGTGAAGGTCTGCGGCGTCACGACTCTCGGCGACGCGCGGCTCGCGGCGGATCTCGGCGCCGCCTATCTCGGGCTCAACTTCTATCCGAAGAGTCCGCGCTTTCTCTCGATCGAAAGGGCGCGGGAGATCGCCGAGGGGATCGATTCGCGGGTACCGCTCGTCGGGGTCTTCGTCGACGCGCCGAGCGACGAAGTAGCCGAGATCGCCGAGCGCGTCGGCCTCGACCTGCTCCAGTTTCATGGCGGCGAAGGCCCGGAGGCGATCGCGCCGTTTTCGGACCGCGCGATCAAAGCGTTCCGCGGCGTTCCGCGAGGCGAGGTCGAAAATTACCCGGCGGTGGCGGGCTTTCTCTTCGACGCTCCGGCCCCGCCGTCGGATTCGATCCCGGGCGGCACGGGAAGGGCTTGGAACTATCCGGCGCTTGGGCCGCTCGTCTCCCGCCTCGCCCCGAGGCTAGTTTTTCTTGCCGGCGGTCTCGGCCCGGACAACGTACGATCGGCGCTCGAAACGAGCGGCGCCACCCACCTCGACGTCTGCTCGGGGGTCGAGAGCGCCCCCGGGGTAAAGGATCCCGATCGTCTTCGTCGACTCTTCGCTCGAATCGCTGCCACTGAGGAGCTTCATGTTCCGTAAATCGACTCCCACCTCACCCGACCCTCAAGGCTATTTCGGCCGTTACGGCGGCCGGTTCGTGCCCGAGACGCTGATGGCGCCGATCGAAGACCTGGCGCGCGCCTACGACCGGGCGCGCCGCGACCGGAAATTTCGCCGACGTCTCGACGAGCTGCTTTCGACCTACGTTGGCCGGCCGACGCCCCTGACCTTCGCCGAGCGGTTGACGGGCGAGCTTTCGGGCGGCCGCATCTACCTGAAACGCGAGGACCTCCTTCACACCGGCGCGCACAAGATCAACAACGCGCTCGGCCAGGCGCTGTTGACGGTGGAGATGGGCAAGGAACGGGTGATCGCCGAGACCGGGGCGGGGCAGCACGGGGTCGCGACCGCGACCGCCGCTGCGGCGCTCGGGCTCTCCTGCACCATCTACATGGGCTCGGAGGACATGCGGCGTCAAGCGCTCAACGTTCAAAGAATGCGCTTGCTGGGCAGCGAGGTCGTGCCGGTCGACTCGGGCAGCCGGACCCTCAAGGACGCCATCAACGAAGCGATGCGCGATTGGGTGACGAACGTTCGGACCACCCATTACATCCTCGGCTCGGTGCTCGGCCCCGATCCTTTCCCGCGCATGGTGCGCGATTTCCATCGCGTGATCGGCGAGGAGGCGAAACGGCAACTGGAGCGACAGGCCGGTACGAGCAGCCCCGACCTCGCGATCGCCTGTGTCGGGGGCGGCAGCAATTCGATCGGGCTGTTCTCCGCATTCCTGGCCGATCCGAAGGTGCGGATGATCGGCGTCGAAGCGGGAGGGCGCGGCAACGCCCCCGGCGAGCACGCCGCGCGGTTCGGTAAGGGCGGAACCGGGTTGGGCGTGCTCCACGGCACGCGGACGATGGTGATCCAGGACGAGGAGGGCCAGATCGGCCTTACCCATTCGGTTTCTGCCGGACTCGACTATCCCGCGATCGGCCCGGAGCACGCCTGGCTCGCCGAACGGGGCAGGATCGAATACACCTCGGCCTCCGATCGCGACGCGATCGCCGCGTTCCATCGCATCGCGCGAACCGAAGGGATTCTCCCGGCGCTCGAAAGCAGCCACGCGCTCGCCGAAGCGATCCGGCGAGCGCCCCGCCTCTCGCGCGACGCCGTGATTCTGGTGAACCTATCCGGCCGCGGCGACAAAGACCTCGATTCGGTGCTCGAGTTCGGGCGAGCCCAAGAGCGAGAGACGGAGCGGGTTGATGAGGCCGCGCATGGGGAGGTGGAGCGATGAGGCGGCCGGTCGGAGCGATCGAGCAGGCGTTCTCGGCCTGTCGTCGCGAGAAGCGCGTGGCGTTCATCCCCTTTCTGATGGCGGGAGATCCCGACCTGCGGACCACCGGCGAGTTGATCGAAGCGCTCGAGCGCGGCGGCGCGGATTTGATCGAGCTCGGCCTACCGTTCTCCGATCCGATCGCCGACGGTCCGGTGAACCAACGAGCCGCGTTTCGGGCGCTCGCCTCGGGGACCACCCTCTCCGGGGTTCTCGAAACGATCGCTTCCGTCCGCCGGAGGGTGAAGACGCCGATCGTCCTCTTCACTTACTTCAACCCGATCCACGCCCGCGGAATCGAGCGCTTCGCCGAGCAGGCGGCGGCCTCGGGGGTGGACGGCGTCCTCTGCGTCGACCTGCCTCCGGAGGAGGGGGAGCGCGAGCTGTCGCCCATCCTCGGAGCGCACGGAATCGACTCCATCTACCTGCTCGCGCCGACCAGCACGAAAGAGCGCGTCCGGCGAGCGGCCAAGGCCTCGTCGGGTTTCCTCTACTACGTCTCCCGGACGGGGGTGACCGGAGAACGGACCGCGCTCTCGGGAGATCTTGGCGCGGAGATCCGCCGGTTGAAGAAGAGTCTTTCGCTCCCGCTCGCAGTCGGTTTCGGTATTTCCACCCCCGAGCAGGTTCGCGAGGTGGGGGAGGTCGCCGACGGCGTGGTGGTCGGTAGCGCCCTCGTGCGCTTGGTCGAGGAACACGCCGGTTCTGCCGATCTGGCCGAACGGCTGGAGGCGAGCGTGCGGGAGCTATCCGCGCCGCTTCGAAAAGGAGGGCGGCGATGATCCTTGGGAGCTCGGCGACCGAGTCTCTCAGCATTTCGGCGCGGGTCCACGGGACGGTCCTTCTCCGGCCGCCGTTCGCGATGAGGGAGAGGTCGCCTCTCCTGATCGGTTTTCACGGCTATGGCGAGAGTGCCGAGCGCCATCTAGCGGAGCTGATGAAGATCCCGGGAACCGACCGCTGGTGGGTAGCGGCGGTCCAGGCGCTACATCCCTTTTATACCCGGACCCAAGAGGTGGTGGCCTCCTGGATGACCCGTTTCGACCGCGACCATGCGATCGACGACAACGTCGCCTACGTGGCCTCGGCTGTGGTCCGGTTGCGGGAGCGAGCGGAGGGTCCTCTCGTCTTCGCCGGCTTTTCTCAAGGGGTGGCGATGGCTTACCGGGCGGCGGCCAAGAGCGGCGCGCGCTCCGCCGGGGTAATCGCGCTCGGCGGCGACGTGCCGCCCGAGATCTCCGACGTTGAGCTCGCGGGGCTTCCTCCGGTCCTCGTCGGAGCGGGGGTAGCCGAATCGTTCTACACCCCCGCCAAGCTGGATGCCGACATCCGACGCCTCCGCGCGGCCGGCGTCGATGCCCGCCCCGCTCCCTTTGCCGGCGGACACGAGTGGACCGACGAGTTCCGCGCGATCGCCGGACGGTTTCTCGCCGAAATCGGCGGATGAGATCGAACGGACGGTTCCTCCGAAGGGGAGAGTCACCAACGAAAACGGGCGCCTTGCGGCGCCCGTTCCTACGGCTCGTTTCTCGAGGAAACGTTCTGGCTGAATCTAAAACTACTGGCCCGTGGTCATCGGGGCAGCTTCCGAGGTCATCTCGGTGCTCATCGGAGCCTCGGAGGTCATCTCGGTGCCGCTGGTCTCGGTGGTCGTCTCGACGGCGGTCTCCGCCGGCTCTTCCTTCTTGGCGCAACCGACCATCGGAGCGACGAGCGCGGCCAAAACGAACAGCATGGACAGAGAAATCAGAGCCTTCTTCATTGGTCTTCTCCCTTTTATGGATTTAAGGACAGAACGAGAATCCGGCTAAGCCCGGACGCTCGCACGGTTCGGGTCAAAGCTCAGCGGCATCATTTCACTTTTCCGGCCGCAGAGCGCCATCGGAATCGACTTTGGGTCGTGCATTTCGTCGGCTTTCGCCCTTTGTACACTCACCCTCCCCGGAGACTCGCAACGTGCAAATCTGGCTGCTGGGCTCTGGGGCGGTGTGAATGGCCCGGAAGTATACAAGTTTCCCGACCGATTTCAAGGGGAGACGGAGAGCTAAGGTCAACGAGGCAAACGGTTCACGAGCTCGCCCCGCTCGACGAGCGCGCGTACCGCCCGGACGTCCACGTCCAGGCGCCGGTCGCTGAGCATCGACGGGGCTGCGCTCCGAACGCCCAAATAGCCCGGCCCCGTGCCCGCGCCGAGCAAGCTCGCGATCGTCCCGCGCCGCTCCTCCACCGTCCACGCAGTGAAGTCGGCGAGCTGGGCATCGTAGGCGCTCGCCTTCTCTTGCGCGGCGCGGATGAGGCTCCCGGGATCTTCGGCTCGAACGGCCGACTCCGCCAAAGCGCCGCCGCCGGCGGCCATCAAGGTACGCCATTCGATCGCCTGGGCGGCCGACAGAAGCTCGACCGCGAGCACCGCCTGAACGTTGCCGAGCACCGTCCGAAGCTTGCGGGCGGCAAAGGTCGCCATGGCGTTGTGGTCCTCGCTGTTCGCCGAGGTCGGAATCGAATCCACCGACGACGGATGGGCGAGGACTTTGTTCTCTGAGACGACGGCCGCCGCCGAATACTGCGCGATCATCAATCCCGAGTTCACCCCCGCCCAGGGGATGAGGTTCGGCGGCAAGCCGCGGTTGTGGTGTCCGTCGAGCAGCATTTGGGTCCGCCGCTCCGAGATGCTCGCCAGCTCGGCGAGGGCGATCGCGAGAAAATCGGCAGCCATGCCGACCGGCTCGCCATGGAAGTTGCCGGCGGAAAACGAGGCGCGCCGGGTCCCGTCATATCCCGCCGGCCAGTTGGCGCGGAATTGCCAATCCCAGGGCTCGTCCTCCGCTTCGGGGAAGAACAGGGGATTGTCGGTCGCGGCGTTGATCTCCCGTTCGGCAACCGTCCGCGCGAAGGCAATCGCGTCGCGCGCGGCGCCGTGGACCTGTGGCGCGCAGCGGAGCGAATAGACATCTTGGACAGCCCCGGCGCCATCGAGCAGAGAGCTGCCCGCGAGGTGCTCGCGCATACGCGCGGCGCTTTCGATCGCGCCCCGATGTCCGCGCATCCGATGGACTTTCGGATCAAGCGCCCGCGCGCAGCCGCGGACCGCCTCGAGCGAGAGAGCGGCGGCAAGGTCCGCGTGCTCGGCGACCGCTTCGCCGTCGTGTACCGCGAGAGCCAACATCGCGGCCGAGAAGGTCGCACCGTTCGTGAGCGCGAGGCCTTCCTTGAAGCTCACGCCCGGCGAAGGCCAGGGGGCTCCGGAGGCCGGATCGGCGAGATCTTCGGCCAGCTGATCGAGACCGCGCCGGAGCGTTCGGGGACGGTTCTTAAGGTCCTCGGTCGTGCGGACCACGAAGTAATCCCCTTCGCCCAGCAGGACCACGAAAAGGTGGGCGAGCGGGCAGAGGTCACCGCTCGAGCCGACCGAACCGCGAATCGGCACACGGGGGATCACGCCTCGAACGAGCATCCGACGCACCGCCTCGGCGACCTCGACACGGACCCCCGAGCAACCGATCAGAAACGCGTTCAGGCGGATCGCCAGGGCGGCTCGGACCACCTCGGCCGGGAAGTAGCTGGCGGGATCGTCCGGGTCGGCCCCCTCGCCGACGCCCACGGCGTGGGAAAGCAGGATGTTCTGTTGCAGCAGCTCGAGTTGATCGGGGGCGATCGGGATGTTCTTGAACTCGCCGAAGCCGGTCGTCACCCCGTAATCCAGGACCGGTGGATTCCCCTCTTCGCCGCGTTCGAGCCGGCGATAGGCCCGGGTATATTCCTCGGCGATCGCCTCGATCCGGCGCCGACCGCGTCCGAGCCGCGCGACCGCCTCCTCGGAACAGACCACCTCGGTCGCCGGATCTCGCGCGATCCGGGCGAGATCGGCGGGCGTCAGGCTCGATCCGTCGAGGACGACGCAATACCGGGGAGGCTCCTCGGCTTCGCCGGGGCCGCGAGGGCGGGGATCGTTCGGTGCCACGGCCTCACCCCTCCGCGGCGTCGAGCATTCGCCGCACTTCCGCGATGAGATCCGCCCGCGCCGCCTCGCGTTGGCCGGGCCGCGCGGCGAGCCACTCGCGCCGATCGCCGAGCTTCTTCGCCCGCTCGCGCCCTGCCTCCATGTCCTTGAGCGTGACCACCTGACGCTCGTGCTCGTTCGAGCCGTAGAGGAGGACGATCGGAATGCCGGTCGCGTCGGCGTACTTGACCTGCTTGCCGATCGATTTCTCGGTCCCCAGATAGAGCTCGGCCGCGATCCCCGCGCGCCGAAGCTCGTAAACCATCGCCAGCGAATCGCTCTCCAGGGCAGGGTCGATCCGCGCCACCAAGACCTCCGAGGTCGATTTGCGTCCGCCGGCGAGCCCCAGATGGGTGAGCGCCGCGAGCAGACGGTCGACCCCCAGCGAGGCGCCGGTCGCCGGAATCCGCTCGCCGCGGAAGCGCATGACCAGATCGTCATACCGCCCGCCGCCGAACACGGAGCCGAACTGGGGCGCGTCGAGCAGGACCCCTTCGAAAACCGGACCGGTGTAATAGGCGAGACCGCGGGCGATCGAAAGATCGAGCTCCGCCTGATCCTCGGCATAGCCCAAGCTGTAGAGGTGATTTGAGATCCGCTCGACCAGGTCGAGCTCCGGCGCGGCGTCGGACGCTCCCGAGAAGTAGTCGCGAAGCGCGAACAGGACCTCGCGGCGGTTTTCGCCCCGGATCGCGAGGAAGCGCTCGATCCGCTCGACCTGCGCCATGGCGAGCCCGAGGCCTCGGATGAAGTCCCCCGACTCGTCGTAGTAGCCGACGGTGAGCTCCTTGCGCACCTTCTCGATACCGATCTTGTCGAGCTTGTCGAGCACCCGCAAGACGTCGACCCCTTGTCGCTCCGCGATCTCGGCATGGCGGAGTAGCAGGTTCAAGATCCGGCGGCTGGAGAAGCGCACGCGGAATGGGCCCGCCTCGAGCGCCTTCAAGGTGTCGCACATGCCGGCGATGATCTCGGTATCGGCGATTTCCGACTCGGTTCCGACGGAATCGAGGTCGAACTGGGTGAACTCGCGGAACCGTCCGGGCCCGGGCTTGTCCGCCCTCCAGACCGGAGACACCTGATACCGGCGGAAAGGACGCGGTAGATCGACGTACTGCGCGACCACGCGGGCGAGCGGCACGGTCAGATCGAAGCGCAATCCGAGCGCCTCCTCTTCCGGGTTGGTGACGCGGAAGATCGATTGCGTCGCTTCCTGCCCGGCCGAGCCGCGGAGGACGTCGAGGAACTCTACCGCCGGGGTGGAGAGCGGTACGAAGCCATAGAGCTCGTAGACCCGACGCGCCGTGTCGATCACCTTCTGGCGGGCGAGCATCTGCTCGGGCAGGAGGTCGCGAAGCCCCCGAGAGAGGCGCGGTTCGACGAATGCCTTGGAATCCAAGGGCTCGGAGTTCTCAGCCATCAGAGGTCTTCCTGTCGGGACGGCGTACGGAGAGGGGGGAGGATGGCACCGGCGATGGGGGTCGAACCCATGACCTCCTGATCCACAGTCAGGCGCTCTACCACTGAGCTACACCGGCGCAGCCGGCGAATCCTAGTTGCCCGAGCCGTGCCTGTCAAAACCAACCCTCCGGACATCGCCTGATAAGGCGCTACCCTCCCTCACACCATCCGGTACGCATTCAAGCGATTATAGAGCGTCTTCAGGCTGACCCCGAGGACGTCGGCGGTCTTCCGCTTGTTGCCGCCGTGGACGTCGAGGGTCGCGATGATCAACCGGCGCTCGACCTCCTCGATCGAGGCTCCGACCTCGAAGTGGAGCGAGTGGGACGGCGTCGCCTCCGGTGCCAGAGCGTGCGGGAGGTGCCGTGGCTCGATCTCGGCGTCGGCGAGGATGTAGGCCCGATGGATCACGTTCTTGAGCTCGCGTACGTTTCCCGGCCACGAGTGGGAGCGCAGCCGGTCGATCGCGTCGTTCGAAAAGGTCTTGTGGCCGCCGCTCCGCTCGTTCAGGTCGGAGAGGAAATGAGTCGCGAGCAATTCAACGTCGTCGCCGCGCTGGCGCAGCGGTGGCATCGTGACCGGGAAAACTTGGAGCCGATAGAGCAGGTCCTCGCGCAGTCTCCCTTGGGTGACCGCTTCGGCGGGGTCTCGGTTGGTCGCGGTGATCACCCGAACGTCGACGTCGGTCGGCTGATCGCCGCCGACCCGGGTCACCTGGCCGGTCTCGAGCACACGGAGGAGCTTGACCTGCAGCTCGATCGGCATTTCGGTGATCTCGTCCAGGAACAGGGTGCCCCCGTGGGAGCGCTCGAAATAACCCTGATGCCGCCGTTGCGCGCCCGTGAAGCTTCCGCGTTCGTGACCGAACAGCTCGCTCTCGATCAGATTGGGCGAGATCGCGCCGCAGTTGAGCGGCAGGAAGGGACCGCGCGCGCGCGCCGACAGCATGTGGAGGGTCTGCGCGGCGAGGTCCTTTCCTGTGCCGCTCTCGCCGATGACGAAGACCGTCGCCTCGGTGGGCGCCACTCGCGAGAGAAGGGAGTAGACCTCCTGCATCGCGGTGGATTCGCCGATCAGGAGGCCGAAGCGGCCCACCTCCACTTGCGGCATCTCGACGACGGCCGGCCGCTCCTCAATGCTTTCGTTCGCGACTTTGGTCAGGATCCCTTTGAGTCGGCCGATGTCGAGCGGTTTGGTCAGGTAATCGCTGGCGCCGAGGCGCAGCGCCTGGACCGCGCTTTCGAGGTCGGCGTGGCCGGTCATCAGGACCACCTGGGTCGCGCGCACCGGGTCGAACTCCTTGAGCAGCTCGGTACCCGTGCCGTCCGGGAGGTAGAGGTCGACCAGGACGACGTCGGGAATCTGGCGGGCGAGCCGTTGGCGGGCGTCGCGAAGCGTGGTGGCCGTGTTGACCGTGAACCCTTGCCCCTCGATCAGCTCGGCCAGGGCGAGGAGGAAGTTGGGATCGTCGTCGACGGCGAGGGCGTGAGGCATGCGTCAGCTCTCCGAGGTGCCGGCGCAGGTCACCACTAGCCGCGGTCGATCGTCGGAGCCCGAGCGCGCGAGTTCGAAGCCCGCATGGCCGAGTCGCGAGCGGGCCGCCGCAAGCCGCGGCTCGGCCTGCGGTGAGAGCGGGCCCGAGCCGATCAGCTCGAGCTGAGGAAGACCGTCGCCGGTCGTGAGCAGGTGGACTTCCAGCGATCCGCCCGGTTCCAGCCGGTCGAGGATCTCCAGCGCGAGCGAAAGGGAGACGCGGCGAAACGTCGCGCGGTCGCCGGTCGTCGCGAGGGGCAAGTCCGGCAGGTCGGTCACGAGGCCGACGCGTGCCTTCCGCGCTGCCGCTTCGAGGAGGAGGACGAGGTCACCGACCGTCTCGGTCGCGTCCCAGACGTCGGTCGGGGGATAGGCGATCTGGGCGAACAGTGCTTCCAGGCCGCGATGAAGGCGCGAAAGCTCGCTCTTCAAGCCTCGGGCATAGCGCAAGGAGCGCTCGGCCGAAGGATCTTGGGGCAGGCGGGCGCTGAGCACGTCGGAGAGCAGCTCGAGCTGGAAGTTCATCGTGTTGATCGGCCCTCTCAAATCGTGGGCGAGGGCGGGCGCGATCCGTTCGAGCGCTGCGAGGTCGGCCGCGGAGGGGGTGGGTTGGAGAGGGGCCTGCGGCACCGGCGTGGCGGGCCGTTCGTTTTGCACCATGGTCACGCGAGTCGATTCCAATCTCGAATCTCGATCATATGCCGTTCATTAGAAGAGACGGTGGAAATAGACCGAGATTTAAAAAGCAAACTTCGTGCCCAAAACGCGAGAAAGCGGAAAAAAGCCCTGCCGTACCGCCCGTGGGGGTGGCGGAAAGGAAGGCGGGCCAGCTAACGGTCCGGTCGGATCGTCGGCCCGGTGAGTCGGTCAGCCCTCTTGGGCGCGCGGTCAGGGCTTGGAGGGCTTGGCGGTGCCCGGAATGGTGATGTCGAGCGGGGTCACCGGGCCGAAATCCGACAAGGGTCGCTCCCGCGGCGCCGCGGGCCCCACCACCACGATCGCGAACTTCTCGGGGTGGAGCAGGCGTGCCGCCGCTTTCCGCACCTGATCGGTCGTCACCGCTTCGATCCCCGCGCGGTAGCGGTCGTACCAGTCGGCGGGATAGCCCCAGTACTCCAGCGGAAGGCGCTGGCGAAGGACCTTTTTTATCGAGTCTCCGGTGAAGACGAACGAGGAAAGGATCGCCTGCTTCGCCTCCTCGACCTCGCGGTCGGTGGGCGGGGAGGTGAACAGCGCTTTCGTCTCGTCGATCAACGCGGCGATTCCGGCGCCCGTGGTCTCGGCCTTGGTCGTGAGGACGAGCTGGGTGAGGTCCGGGCGCGTCCAGTCGCTGGCGATCCCGCCATACACCACATAGCCGAGCGCCTTCTTCGTCCGAATCTCGGCGAACAGGCGCGAAGCGAACGAGCCTCCGAAAAGCTGGTTCAGCACTTCGACCGCGAAAAAGTCGGGGTCGTCGCGGCGGATGCCCAGATAGCCCATCGCGATGCTCGATTGAGGAATCTCGTCGAGGTCGACCGTGTAGACGCCCGGTTTGACCTCCCGAGGCGGCGCCGGCTTGGGCTCCTCGAGCGCAGGCCCCCGGGGCCAGTCCCCGAACGCTGCTCGCACCAGCGACAGGGTCGCGGCGGCATCCACGTCGCCGACGATGCCGAGGATGACGCGCTCGGGATGGAAATATTTGGCGTGCCAAGCCACGAGGTCCGCTTTGCGGATCGCCGCGAGCGAGGAGAACGTCGGCGTCCGGGCTTCCGGCGAATCCTTGCCGAACACGACCTCGCGGAATTCCCGATCCAGGATCTCCTGCGGGTCGTCGTTCTGGCGCGCGACCTCCGCGGTCGCGCGGTTGCGGGCGAGCTCGATCTTGGTGGCATCGAATATCGGTCGACGCAACACGTCGGCGAAGGTCTGGAAGACCTCAGGGAAATCTTCACGCAAGGCGGAAAGGCGGACGGTCCCGGCGTCGTCGCCGATCCACGCGTCGATCGAGGCCGCCCGGTTCTCGAGGAAATCGTCCATCTCGTCACCCGTTTGGCGCTGGGTGCCGCCACTTCGAAGGACGCGACCGACCATGTCGGCGAGCCCCACCTTGTCCTCGGGTTCGTAGAGCGCTCCGGTTCGGATCAGGGCCGTCACCTCGACCAGGGGAAGCTCGTGGTCCTCGAGCAGGAGAACGGTGAGTCCGTTGTCCAACACGACCCTCTGGGGAACGGGGGCGACGGTTTCTCGGAGCGGCGGATAGCGCAGCTCGGTCGCCTTCGTAACTTGCGCGTTCGCGGGCCCCGGGGCGGAGAGAGCGAAGACCAATGGGAGGATGGCGAGCCCCGCGACGAGGTCCGGGAGCCGACCGCCGACGCGCGTTCTCGTTGTTCTACTCATCGTCGCGTTCTCCCTTCTCGGCATCCTGTCGCGGTTCATTGGCCGCCGTCCTCCGTGGTCGGGCCGGGGGCCGGCTGATCGTCGCGCAAGATTTCCCCCACGGTCCGGTGTGCGTCGGTGAATGTCTTCGTGGCGATCCGCGAGAGGTCCGCCTTGGACACCGCGTCGACCCGGTCGAGGTAGCGGAACGTCTCACGCCAGTCGCCGAAGTAGCGCTGAAAGTCGGCGAATTGTCGGGCCAGGCCCTCGTTCGTCTGGAGGTCTCTCACCAAGCTCGCGCGGACCTTTCGTTTCGCTCGGGCGAGCTCGGCGTCCGATACGTCGCCCGCCTCGAGCCGGTCGAGCTCGGAGCGGATGGCGTCGCGGACCTTGTCGAGGCCCGCTCCTTGCGCGGGAACCACGAACACCCCCCACAGATTCGGATACTTTGAGCCCGGGATGCCATTGAAGGTGCTCACCGAGACGGCGATCCGTTTGTCGCGCACCAACGAGCGGTAGAGGCGAGAGGCGCGGCCGTTCGCCACCACCTGGTCGAGCACGTCCCACACCGCTTCGTCCGGATCGGTGATCGCCCCCTTGTGGTACGCCTCGAGATAAAGCGGCTCGGAACGATCGCGGAGGAGGATGGTCTTTTCGGCGATCTGTTCGGGCTCGACCGTGCGCAGCGGCGGCGGCGTCTCGCGCGCCGGGATGCGGCCGAAGTACTTTTCGATCATCGGGATCGCCGTCGTGGGATCGATGTCGCCAACCAGCACGGTGAGCAGATTTCCGGGGGCATACCAGGAGCGGAAAAAGGTCTCCGCGTCGGTTCGGGTGAAAGTTCCCAGGTCGGACATCGCGCCGATCGTCGAATGGCCGTACGGATGGGAGACGAACGCGGAACCGAGCAACTGTTCGAGCAGCTTGCCCAAGGGCTGACTGTCGACCGAATACCGGCGCTCGTCCTGCACGACGTCGCGCTCCTGGTAGAACTCGCGGAAGACGGGATGGAAGAAACGCTCCGACTCGAGGTAGGCGAACAGCTCCAGCTTGTTCGCCGGCAGCGAGTAGAAATAACGGGTGGTGTCGGCGCCGGTGCTGGCGTTCAAGCCGACGCCTCCTTCCCGCTGGATCAGCGAGTCGAATTCGCCCTTCACCACGAAGCGCCCCGCATTCACTTCTCGGGCCTTGAACTCGGCGAGCAGCGCCGCGACCTTCTGGGGATCGGGACGCGCCGAAAGTCGTTCCTTCTGGTAGGCCAGATAGGCGGTCTCCACCGCGGCGAGCGCTTTTTCCTCGGCAGGCCAGTCGGTCGTACCGATGTTTGGCGTCCCTTTGAACGCCATGTGCTCGAACATGTGCGCGAGACCGAAGATCCCCGGCGCCTCCTGCGCGGAGCCGACGTCGGCCAAAGTGACGAACGTGAACACCGGAGCGACCGGCCGCCTCACCAGGACGAACGTCCAGCCGTTGGCCAGCCGGTGCACGGTCACCTGCTTTTCGAACGACGCGATGCTCTGGGCTGGCAGCGGCAGGGCCGACAGGATCGACAGCACGACCGCGGCGAGCACGCGGAGCGATCGAAGCGATCGGAGCTTCATGGGCACCTCGGATGTCGTGGGCATCGGGCGGGACGATAGCACCAGGCGAGGCGCGCGGATCGCGGGCGGGGACGGAAACGGGGCGACCCCGGTACGGCGGGCAGCCCCTTGAGATGAAACGACAGCGAACGAGTTTCTACTTGTCGGGGACGAAGTCGAGGGCCGCGGAATTCATGCAGTAGCGCAGACCCGTGGGCTTCGGACCGTCGTCGAAGACGTGTCCCAGGTGGCCGCCGCAGCGGGCGCAGAGCACTTCCGTGCGGCGCATGGCGAACGACCAGTCGCTCTTCTCGAGCACGTGCGACGGGTCGATCGCGGCCCAAAAGCTCGGCCAGCCCGTGCCCGACTCGAATTTGGTCGCCGAGCTGAATAGGGGCAGCTTGCAGGCGGCGCAAACATATGTTCCCTTGTCGTGGTTGTTCCAGTACTTACCCGTGAAAGCGCGTTCTGTTCCGGCTTTGCGCAGGACTTGGAATTGCTCGGGCGTCAACAACTTACGCCACTCGTCGTCGGACTTTTCTACCTTGTCGATCACGGTCGTTCCTTTTTGGGGTGCGGTCGGATGGGCGGCAGCCTCTTTGGCGCCGGTTCGTGCGAACGCGAACGCCGCCACGAGGCCGGCGACCAGGACCAGGAGCATCACGCTGAGGATCTTCATCGTTCGGTCCTTTCTCTCTTTCTCGGCCGGATTGACGTCGGGTTGGGTGGTCGTCCGTCTCGGGGCGAATTCCCGTGTCCGGCGATTCGGCCCGGCCCTTCGAGAGCCGGCTTGCGAGAGAAGGATACGTCCGATCGGCGCATGGCGGATGCGCCGGTCTCTTCGGCGCTCCCTGGGAACACTGTTGATTGGGTCCCCCTTTCGTTTCCGCCGTACCGGGCAGGACCGGAACCAGCAACCGAGGAGGACATCATGAAACGACAAGCGTTCTTCACCCTGGGACTCTCGGGTCTTCTCTTCCTGTCGTCCGAAGGCTCGATCGCGCGAGCCGTTGGTGAGGGCGGCTCGCCGCCGGACTCCGTGACGGTCGAATCCGAGGCGCTCGAGCGTTTGCTCGGGAGCGCCGGCCAAGGCTCGCAGTACACCGAGCGGATCCGGGAGCTGTTGGCGGAGTCGGAGGAGGCGAAGTCCCGAAAACCCGCCCCCGCCGAACCGCCGGGTCTGCTCGATCACGGCCTGAATCGGAAGGTCTCGGGAGACGTGACCTTCCCTCTGAGCGAAGTGGCGATCGCGGTTTCGAAGCGGAACTCGAAGCTCCTAGCGATCGGCGCGAACGCGAGCACGCCCTCGGGATTCCGGCAGGCGGTGTTCATATCCCACGATCGCGGCCGCACTTTCCGCAGCAGCCAGCTGCCGACGACCTCTCCCTTCGCCTTTCTCCAGAGCGATCCCACGCTCGCTTGGGACGAGGACGGCACGCTGTGGGCGGCGGCGATCGAGGGGCTGATCAGTCAGGGGCTGGTCCTCAGAGGTCAGACCTTTACCTCCGTCGACGAGGGGGCGACCTGGACCTATGCCGGATCGTTTTCGGGGACCAGTCGGATCTCCGACCGGCCTACGATCCGCGTGGACGATTCGCGAGATTCGAGCTTCCGAGGCAATCGCTACATCATCTGGCACAACGGCGCGGTTTTCGTTTCCAGGAGAAGCCCCGGAGCGACCGCTTGGAGCGAGCCCGTCCGGGTCAGTCCGACCGACGCACACGGGTTCGGTGGCGACCTGGAGATCGATTCCGAGGGGAGGATCTTCGCCTTCTGGCCCGACACGAACCGGAAGACGATCTTCGTAGCCGTCTCCGAGGACGGAGGCGCGCTGTTCGGTGCACCGATCGCGGTGGCTCCGATCGAGAAGCCGTTTTCCACCCTCTCCGTCCCTGCCGCCGGGCGGAGCCCGCTGAACCACGTCACCACGGCGATCCTCGAGCGTCATGGCCGGCGTCGGCTGTTCGTCGCTTGGTATGACCCGGCGACCCCGCCCGCGAGCGGTGCGCGGATCTGGTTCGCCGCCTCGAGCGACGCGGGAGCCACCTGGAGTGCCCCCCGCGAGGTGAGCCCCATCGCCGGAGCCGCCGACCAATTTCATCCGGCGATCGCCGTCGATGGCCACGATGGACGTCTGGCGGTCTCGTTCACCGATACTTCGGGAGATCCCGGCGGCTTGACGACGCGACGGGTTGCGGTGACCTCCAACGATTATGGAGCGACCTGGCGTTCGGTGCGGGAGATCTCGACCGAGCGGTCCGACGTCCTCGCGGCGCCCGCCCAGATCTACGGCGACTACCAAGGGCTCGTGACCAACGGCGAGCGCTGCTGGGCGGCCTGGACGGACCGTCGCACCGAGGCGGCGAGCTCGGTATGGCTCGCCGAGCTTCGGATCACCGGCCAGGGGATCGTCCGGGTCCCGATTGAGGACGCTGATGACGACGAGGACGACGACGACCATGGTGGGGGGCACGGCGACGATTGACGATCTAGCCCCTTCCGCGCCGGCCCCCGTCGTCCGGTAGTCGGCCGCGCTCGTCCGGATTCCGTTCGGCCGCTTCCTCGGGATCTCGCGGCCGTGCCCGGGTCCGTCCGGGGCTCTCCGCGTTTTCCAAGATTTACAGAGCGACCGCCCGATACGGGCGGTCGGTTTTCCTTTTTGCATCGCCCGGTGCCCGTCCGATCGTTCGAGGCCCCGGTTCTCGGGGTGCGGAGCCCTTCAGCGAACAGGCACGGTAATTGCCTGTAGGAATTGACAAGTCGCTCGACTCTCCCTTTTAGGAGCAGAGGGCATCGGGGCCACCCGGTGTCCGCCTTGCGATGCGATGGCCGGGGTGTGGACGGCACCCCGGCTCTTTTTTTGTCTTTTTCCCCACGTTCAGCGCGTTCAGGAGCCCTTCGGGTCGTCAGGTTTCGGTCTCGTCGAGGAGAGCGAGGAAGCCGGCTTCGTCGAGCGTCCTTACTCCCAGCCGAGCGGCGTCGTCCGCCTTCGAGCCGGGATCGACTCCCACCACGACGTAGTCGGTCGCCTTGCTCACCGACGACACCGCCTTGGCACCCAGCTTTTCGATCCGCTCCTTGGCCTGATCGCGCGACAGGCTCTCGAGGCCGCCGGTGAAGACGAATTTCTTACCCGACAGCGGGCTTGCCGCGGCCGGAGGCGGCGCCGTGACCTCCGCCAGCTCGATCAAGCGCCGCAGGTCGTCCAAGACCTCGGCGATCCGAGGCTCGGCGAAAAAGGCGAGGATCTGTTCGGCCATGCGCGGTCCGACGCCCGTAATCCCCTGAAGCTCGTCGGCGCTCGCCGAACGGAGGCGCTCGAAGGTACGGAAGTGTCGCGCGAGATCGCGCGCGACGGCGGTCCCGACCTCCGGGATGCCGAGGGCATAGAGGAAGCGGGCGAGCTCGGTCTTGCGGGCCCGCGCCAGCGCTTCGACCAGCTTGGTCGCGGACTTCTGGGCGAACCCAGGGAGCGAAGCGATCTGTTCGCTTTGCAGCGCGAAGAGGTCGGGGAGCTGGCGGACGAGCCCCTGAGTCGCGAACAGCTTGGCGCTCTCGTCCCCTAGACCCTCGATGTCGAGCGCGTTGCGCGAGGCGAAATGGACGATCCGACCGACCAGCTGAGCCGGGCACTCGAAACTGTTCGGGCAGACCGTGAACGGACCTCTCTCGATCAACGAGGTGCCACAGGACGGGCAGTCTGCGGGCATCCGCCACGGCTCGCTCCGTTCGCGGTCGGGCTCTTCGATCCGTTCGACGACCTGCGGGATCACGTCTCCCGCGCGCTGAATGCGCACCCGGTCTCCCTCCCGCACATCCTTCCGCGCGACCTCTTCGCGGTTATGGAGCGTGGCGCGCGCGACCGTGACCCCGCCGATTTCGACGGGAAGTAGGAAGGCGACCGGGGTGACCACGCCGGTGCGGCCGACCGAGGGGAAGATCGAGAGGATCCGGGTGATCTCCTTCCTCGGCGGAAACTTGTAGGCGAACGCCCAGCGCGGATGGCGAGCGGTGAAGCCGAGCGTCTCTCTCTGGGCGAGGTCGTCGAGCTTGATCACGATGCCGTCGATCTCGTAGCCGAGGTCGTCGCGATCGCTCTCCGTCGCCGCGTGGTAGGCGAGGATCGCCTCGACGTCATCGCCGGTCGAGATCCGGTCGCTCACCCGGAAGCCCCAGGCCGAGAGCGCCGCGAGGATGTCCCTCTGCGACCGGATGTCCGCGGGACGCGCGTCCTCGCCACCAAAGGAGAGGACATCGTACGCGTACATGTCGAGCGGCTTGGCCGCGGTCTGCTTGGGGTCGAGCTGGCGGATCGCCCCGGCCGCGACGTTCCTCGGGTTGGCGAACGGCTCCTCGCCCGCCGCCACCAGCCGCTCGTTCAGCTTGTCGAACTCGGCGTTCCGCATGATCACCTCGCCGCGGATGGCGAGCGACGGCGGGATCGGCCGCTCATTGCCGAGCAGGCGCAGCGGAACCGCCGGAATCGTCCGGACGTTTTCGGTCACCCCTTCGCCGCGGAATCCGTCGCCGCGGGTGGCCGCCTGGACCAGCAGCCCGTCTTGGTAGACCAGCTCGATCGACAGACCGTCGAGCTTCGGCTCGAGCACGTACCGAACGGGCGTCTCCGGTCCGAGGCCCTTCCTCACCCGCTCGTCGAAGCGGCGGAGCGAGGCTTCGGCGTTGTCCGATTCGAGCGAGAGCATCGGCGCCGCGTGCTCGACCGTGGGGAAGCTCTCGACCGGTGCGCCTCCTACGCGTTGGGTGGGGGAGTCGGCGCTCCGGGCCTCCGGGAACGCCTCTTCGAGGGCGGTCAGCTCGCGAAACCAGATGTCGTATTGCCCATCCGACACTTCCGGCCGGTCGAGCACGTAGTAGAGATGGTCATGATGACGGATCAAGGTCGCGAGCTCCGCGGCGCGCGCGCGGGGATCGGTAGCGGAGGGAGGGCCGGACGGCGAACCGGTCTTCGAAGTCATGGCGGCCGAAACTTTACCGCAGTGGCCTGGAAGACCCCGTGGTGCCGCGGAGCTGGCCGCGGGAAGGACCGGGGTATTCCTGAGGTAGGCTCTTCCCTCGCCCGATGAGCCGACGCGGGATGGACGATCCGGAGGACGAAATCTACGAGGACGACGCGCGCGCCCTCGAGCGAGAGCTCGTGGCGGTAGTGCGCCGAGTTCTCGGCGAGGAGCTGGCGCGACCCGAGTTTCGGCGCGAGCTGGAGTCGAAGGTCGAGGCGGCGCTTCGCGAGGTCGTATCGAGGCAGAAGCGGGCGCTCCGAGAGGAGGCGCGCCACCTCGGGTCCGAGACGTACGGCAGGCCGGCGGGCGATTCGCGAGACCGGATTTCCTTGGCCGAGGAGGGGTCGGGGCCCGCGGCGAGCCCCTCGCGGCGCGGTCCGCGCGGGGGCTGGAACGAGCGTCGGGAGGAAGGGAGCTGGCTCCCGGGCGGACTGCGCGAGCGGAGCTGGATCGTTTGGCTCCTGGCCGGTTGTCTGGTCCTCGTGACGGCGGGAGCCACCTGGCTCGCCTATGACCGATTCGCCGGCCGAGGAACCTCTCGATCGCGGGCGATCGAAAACGGCTCGACCTCGGGGGACGGCGGTGCGCTCAAGGATCGGTCTTCGGGCCCTCAGGATCCGGGCGGCTCCGCGGCGGATTCCGCGAGAGTCGAGAGCTCCGAAACGACTCAAGGCTCGGGGAGCGCGACGTCCGGAGCCGACCTCGATGCCGTGTGGCTGCGCGAAATCCGCGCGGCCCGAGCGACCCTGCCGGGCGGGTCGCCGCTCTCGTCCGAGTCCGCGGAGGCGCAGCTCGAATGCTTCTTCCCGCGCTCGACGCGCGAACGGCTCGACCACCGGCAGCGACGACTCGACGGAGATCTCCCGGGCGATTTCGCGCCCTGCGTGAGCGAACGTTTTGCCCTCGCCAAGGGAACCCCGAACGCCGCCGTCTTCGCTGCGCAGGCGCTGGCGCGGAAGCTCCTCCTGAGCACGGATCGTTCGGGGCTCCCCTGGTGCCCGAACGCGGACCTCGGCAGGGTCCAGCCGTCGCAGTTCAAACCGGACGGGAGCGCCGGACCGACGACGTTCATCGTGCTGAACGCGGTCGGCGCATGCCTCGAGGTCGAGGGGCTTCGGTTCGACGGCAAGAGCCCCGCCGAGGCCTACCTCGCTTTTTCTTATGCCGCGCTCGGCGCGCTCGCGCTCGCGCCGCAGGGTTGAGAGCTACGTGGGCTCGTCGGACTTCCGCCTCGATCAGGCGATCTACGGCTCTCGCTCGGGCGACCGCGACTACCGCCTCCTCGCGGCGTCCCCTGGCGTCTGCCGCGCCGAGCGCGATCTGTTGGAGCAGCACGCAAATCTTGGGGGCACGGCGCTCACCGCCGCCACGGTCGAGCCGATCTACGCCGCGTTTCCCCTCGACGCCTCCCGGGGGCGCCATGCGTTCCTTCGCGCGACGGTGCTCGGTCGGGGCGCGCGAGGGAACGAATATCTCGCCCACGCCCTGATCCTCTCCCGAGTTCTCTTCGAGACGCTGCGGGGCGATCTCTTCCTGCTCGCCGATGCGGGTTGGTTCAGCGATGCGAAGCCCGAAGGAGACGACCTTCCCGCTCCGGAGGTCGAACCCGCGCGGTTCGAGGTCGCGTCGCGCCGGCCGTGCGGCGTCGATCGCCCGGCCGGAATCGAGCTCGACGCGCTCGCGCCCTTCCTCTCCGCTCTCCTGGCGGGGCCGCTCGCCGTGCCCGTCGCCGACGGAGCGCTCGCCGTCGCGGTCTGCCGGTCGGTCCTTTCCACCGTGCCGCCGGAGGACCGGGCGGCGCTCTCCTTCACGTCCCGCTTCTGCCAGCCTCGCGCCCTGCCGTACCGATTCGCCGCCTTCGTGCCCGACGACCGAGCGCTCGCCGAGCGCTTCCTCCGCGGCGCAGTCCGGCCTTTGGGCGCCGACATCCAGGGTGACGCGGCGTCGGAGCCGATCCGCGAGTGGCTCGCCGCCGCGGCGGTCGGCATCGAGCCGGTGTCGGGCCTGTCGTTGCTCGCCGATCCGGCGGGGGCGATCGCCAGAGTCCGCTTCCTCCAGGCGTTGCCGGAGGACGGGGAGCCAGGGCCGTCCCCGGGTCTCGTTGAGGAGACCTTGCGCCGTGCCGATGCCCGGGACGTCGAGATCGCGCGCCACCCGGCGAACGCCGCCCTTCCTCGCCTCGGCGGCCTGGTGGTCGGCCTTCTCGCCCATGGTCTGGAGCAGAGCGCGAGAGCGGCGCTCGACGCGGGCGATCCGGCCGGCCTGTTCGCCGAAAGCGAAAAGTCGATCGCAACCGTGGACCCCGGAGACCTGGTCGCGGAGCTCGCGGGCCAAGGCGGGCTCGCCGCGCGGACCGCCCGGATCGCGGTCGCGCTCGCGGCCCGCGACGCGGATCTCCTGCGCGCCGTGGGGACCTTCGCTCGGGGGGACGGCCCGACCTGGATCGAGCGGCTGCTCGTATCGGCGCCCGGGTTCGCCCTGCCCTTCCTCACCTCGTATTTCTCCGCTCTCCGTGAAGCGGATGGCCCGGCCGCGCTTCCCTCGATCTTGGGTTCGCTCGCGAGCTTTCCCGTGGACGTGGCTCTGCAGCCGGCCCTCGCGGCGGTCGAACGGGCGGCCCCTTCGGGTCCGGCGGGGGAGAGGCGCGCCTGGTTCCTCGCCTACCTTCATCTCCTGCGGAAGGATCTGGGCACGCGGGTGCCCTCTGCGCTCGCCGCCCGCATCGCCGGCCAGGAAGGGTTGCTCGATTCGATGGGCGCGGAGGAACTGCTGCCTCTCCTCCCGGAGCTCGCGGCCAGCTTTCCTCAGTTGCTCGACCACGATCGCCTCGCCGCCCTGCCCGATCCGGTGCTCGAGGCGCTCCTCGCGATCGCCGCGCGCTCCGTCGGCACCGGCTCGGCCGCGTGGGACCTCGCGCGCCGGCCCGAGCGGGCGCGGATCGTCGAGCGTCTGGCGACTCGGGTTGCGGACCGCCTCGCCGCACCGGAGCGCCCCGGCGACCGCCTCGCTCGTACCGCGCTCGAGCTGATTGGCTCGGGGGCTCGCCGCGTCGAGGTAGATCGCGCGCCTCTCCTGGCGGCGCTCGCCGCGCTCCTCGCGGCGTGCCCGACGGGCCTCACCGCCCGCGCGGTCCGCGCGGCGGCTCTCCTCGGGCGTTCGCTCGGCCCTTTGCCTCGTTTCGAGCCGCGTGTGCTCGCGGCGATTCGTGCAGCGGCCTGCCGGGATGCGAGAGAATCCGCCCTGCGCGGAAAGGGGTGGCCGGTGTTGATCTGGCTGGAAGCGCTGACCCCGCGCGCGTCGCGACTCTGACGCGTTCTACTTGGCGGCTCGAGATGCGATCGAATCGGAGGGATCGATGATCACCTGTTCGGAGTGCGGCACGCTGAACTCCGCGGGGACCGAGGTCTGCCAGCACTGCGGGGCGACGCTAGGTCGCCCCCGGATGACGCCGTCCGCCGCTTCGCCTGCCGCCTCGTCCGCCGCTTCGGCCGCCGATACCGCGACCCGCGCGGTGGTCTTGTCGCATCTCGCTCCTCCGCCTCTCGCGGGGCGCCCACCGCGCACGGGGCCCTTCCCTTCGAACGAGACGGCCGGCGGGGCGAAGATCCAGGCGTCGGCCCCGCCGAAAGACGATGCGGCCGAGGCGGACCAGGAGCTCGACCCGAACCACCTGGAGACCTTTACCGCCTTTGGCGAGAGCCGGCGCATCGTCGCCGTGATCGGATTCGGCGCGAGCGGCAAGACCTTTCTGATCAACCGCCTGCGCGAGGCCCTGCCCCGAGGCGGACGTTGGGCGGTCCACCCGCGCAAGCAGGAGACGATCGAGATGACGCCGGAGGGGCTCTGGCTCACGGAGGTCAACCCCGCCCGCACTGGATCCGGAAGCCCCTACGTATTGGTCGACTGCGCGGGAGAGAGCTTCCAACGCGCGTTCGACGAGCAGTCGACCCGGGCGAGCCTGTCGGGGATCGGCGTCCGCTCGTATTTGACCGCGCTCGCCTGCGCGAGCGCCTACATCTTCGTCATCGAGGCGGAGCATCTGGCGCGCGCGGCGGGGGGCACGGTCGCGGAGCGGATGAAGGTCGCCGCTCTCTCCGAGTCGTTCTACGACCTGATCGACGCGATCCGCCTCGCCAAGGAGGGGCTCGCAAGGCTCGGTCCCAAGGCATTTCTCGCCCAGGGGATCTCGAAAGACGACCTGCGGGCGATCCGCGCCCGCCCGGGTCCGCGGTTGTCCGAGCCGCTGTTCGTCGCGCTTTCCCAAGCGGATCGATTGGACCGCGCCGAGCCGGTGGACGATCCGTTCTCGTTCGGGATCGCCGGACTGCCGGTGCTCGCCGCGGCGATCGAGAATCGGTTCACTCGCTTCCGCTTCGATTTCGTGAGCTCGTTCTTCGGTCACGAGGGGCTCGACGGCTGGGTCGATTACTCGCGGCCGCATTACGGCGTGGTCGAGATGTTCGACTGGTTGGACCGCCAGCTCGAGGTCGAGCGCGGAGGTTGGGGCGGCGTCCTACGGGGGCTGTTGTCGGGCGATCTCGAGACCGGCCGGCCGCTTTGGCTGCGGCGCCGGGTGGACGCCGGCGCGCGGCGCGGAGCCCGCGTTTGAGCGCTCGCACCCCCTTGGGCGCCTTCGCCCGAACCGAGCGTCGCGCTTCGACGTTCGCCTGGACCCTGGCCCTGGTGGCGATGGCGCTCTCGCTCGCCGCCTTCTTCGGCCTGCGTTCCTTCGTCGCGCGGGGAACCTTGCGGCTCGACGGTCGTCCGTCGCCGCTCGCCGGAAGTCTCGCCTGGCCTTGGGCCGATTTCCCGGCGACCACCGCGACCGAGCGCGCCCGGATCGAGCGCGAATTCCGTCTGAGAGAACCCTTGCTGGCCGCGCGAATCCTGCTCTGGACGGACGTACCGTCCGACCCGGCGTTGCGCCCGCCGACCGCCGAGGCACTGGCGGCGCTCGACACCGCGCTCGCCGAGCTTCGGACCCTGCCCGATCCGGCGGAGGACGCCGGGGCGGAAGACCCGGAGCAGCTCGAAGAACGGATCGACCGGGGCATCGACCTGCTCGGTCTGGCACGCCGAAGCCAACCGGGCTCGTGGCAGATCGACTACGACCGCGGCGTCCTCTACCTGCGTCGCGGCAACGCGCGAGCGGCGGCGCGCGAGCTCGAAGGGGCCAAGAAGACGATCGACCGGGCGATTCGCGCCGTCCCTTCCGGATGCGGCCGGACGCCGCTCTACCTCGCGAGCCTGTCGACGCGTTACGCGCTCGGACACGCGCAGCTCCGGATCGCCGGTTCGGTCACCGGAGCGGCGGGGGGCTCGGCGTCGGCCGAAGCCCGCGAGGGCGCGATGCTTTCCCTCTCCTGGGCCTTGGTCGAGCTCTATCACGCGACCGACGAATGTCCCGCCGAGTTTCCCGGCGTCGCCTCGGCGCTCCAGGTCTTTCGTCTGCCGCCGACCGGGCTGTCGACCGGATCGCTCGCGAGCGACCTGATCGGCGGCTACCTTTCGAGCCCCGGCTTCCATCGGAGCGACGAGCGGCCCAAGCCGATCTCCTGCGATCCTCTGCCGAAGAGCGGCCGAGACGAGAAGAGCTACCGCGACCGCGGTTTCTGCCGCAGCCTCAAACGCTCGGCTCCGCCGTTCGACAGTCTCTTCCGCGAGCGGTTCGACCGCTACTACCGGGGGGACGCCCGAGCCTGGGAGGAGGAAAACCTGCTCTGGGCGCTGTCGAACGCGATCGACTGGACGGCGGAGAACCCGGCCGCGACCCTGGACGATCCGCATCTGCTCTACAACCTGGGCGCCCTGCTGGCCCAGCTCGGTGAGTTCGAGGCCGCGTCGAGCTACCTCGCCCAGGCGCAGGAGAGCTCGACGTCGCTCGTGCCGGCGGACGCCGCGCGGCTCGACCGGCTCGCGGCGGCGGCCGCGGTGCTCGCTGGACGCGGCCCACGGGCCGCTTCGGCATCGCGCGGCGAGCCGAGTTTGCCGCGCGCCCTGTTCCGCAAGCTCTATCCCCCCGACCGGGAGATCGAGCTGCCGGGTGGCGTGCGGCCGGTCGAGTTCCGCCCGATGGGCGCGGCGTTCACCGCGGCGACCGAATCGACGCTCGACGACTGGCTGTTCCTCCATCTGTGGCGGAATCTGCTCGCTAAAGGGGAGCTGCCGGCTTTCGAGCGGGAGTTCGGCCGGGCGCTCGGCCTGCGCGGGATCTCGCGCGATTTCTTCCTCGCCTGGCGGGCGGACGCGATGGCTGAGCTGGGCAACCGGGCTCTCGCCCGCGCCGCCCAGCTCGAGCCGGGGGAGCCTGGCAAGGCGCGGACGATCCGCCGTTTCGTCTCGGACGATCCGGCGTTCCCCCCGGGCATTCGCCATCTCGCGCGCGGGGGCTTCTTCGGCGAGGTGGGCTGTTGGTTCCGCAACGCCTGGCCGTGGGCGGTGGAGATCGTGCTCGGCTTTCTGTTCTTCGCCGCGCCTCTCTGGGCTCGCGGCCTGGTCCTCGCCCATCGGCGCGCTTTCGCGAGCGCCTACGCCGAAGGGCTCGCGCGCGACCAGGCGATCGGCCGGCGTCCCGATTCGGCGGGATAGGCTTCGCGCTCCGGACACTTCGCATGCTCTCCTCGATCGCCTTCTCCGCCTCGATCGCGCTGCTGCTCGCCCTTTGGCTGTTGGCTTACCGCAGCTCACGGCGCGGCGAGCCGGTCGGAGGCGCGCTCCAGGCGCTCGCCGCGGCGGTGGCGCCCCTGCTGCTCCTCGGCGTGGTGCTCTCGGCGCAGGCGCGCTTCGGCGACCTTCGGATCTCGCTCGAAGGGCTCCGTTTCCGGTTCGATCCCACCGAACCGCGCACCGTGCGGATCGGCGGGGACAAAGAGCAGGACGCGCTGGTCGTCGCGGGCCTTCCGTCGGGCTTTCTGACGTTCACCTCGCAGGGAGCCGACGTCCGGATCGACGTCCATCCCGATCTCGGCCCGCCGTCCGGCGACGACGAGGGAGCGGCCCGCGTGGCGGTCGGAGCGGTGCGAGCACGCCCCGGGGAACGCCCCTGGACCTGTCGTGTCTGGCCCTGCGCCGCCGAGCCGTTCTTCGGCTCGGTGCGCCTCGCGGACGGCGACCGGCTCGAGATTCCGGGGGTCAAGCCGCTCACTTTCGAAGCCTCGCGACTCGGGTTCTCTGGAGCGTCTGGAGCGGGGCCGTCCCTGCCGTCGCGCCGCGGGGCGCTCGGCTTCGGAATCGGCCGCGAGCTGCCTCCGGAGCTGGCGATCTTTCCGCTACGCGAGCTAGCCGCGGTCGATCCGGCGCGGCCGGTGCTGGGTCCGGGAGGGCGCCCGCTCGGCGGGTTCGCCTATCGCGGCGGCGGGTATTTCCGGCGTGGCGTCTACCTCGCCCTCACCGAATCGGGGGCGCGCGTCGTACCGAAAGCCGGCGGCGCGCCGACCGAGTTTCGCTCCACGGTCGCGACACTGCGCCGGGGGGAGGCACTCCGCCTGTCGCTCTTTCGGATCGACCTGGAAGACGCCGCCGCGCCCGAGCCCGAGCCGAAGGGGGTCTGGGCGCACGTCGTCGCGGGTCTCAAGGGAGGCGAACGGCTGCGTCCTCCCAGCCGCGCCCAGGAGCGGCGGAGCTTCCGCGCGAGCTTCGAGCGCGACGGTTTCCTGCGCCTGGCCTTCGATACCCCGACCTACGTGCAGATCGAGCGTAGCGACCTCGTCGACCTCGCCCGGCGCGCCCGGGCGGAGGGGGGGCGCCCGCTCCTGTCGCTCGCGCCCGAGCGCTACGCGCTCTACGCCGGCGCGGGAGAGATGCTCCTCTCGTTCGCCGCGGTCGGCGAGCCGCTCGGAGCCGAGCTGTTCAGCCGCATCGAGCCCCCAGCGGAGGGCGCGACCCGGCTCGAGGTGACGACCCATTCGGGCCTGCGCGCCTATCCGCTCGGCGCGGCGTTTCCGCTCGGAGAGGACTCGGCGGCGATCGTTCGCGTCGCCCGGCTCGGTGCGCCCTGGGGCGCTCTTCCCCTCGCGGCGGCGGTGGCGCTCGCGTCGGCCCTCGCGGCGGCGCCGCTCCGGCGCCGCCTTCTGCCGTTCGCCGTCCTCACGGGCATGGAGGTGTTGTTGGCGCTCCGCGCCCTGATCGCCTACGAGGGGGCGTATCTCGATCCCGCCTCGGCCTCCTCGGCCTGGGAGGCGCTCGCGCTCTTCGCTCTGGTGCCGTTCGCGGTTCAGGTCTCCCTCCTTCTCGCCTCCGGAGGGCAAGAGAGCGACGCGGGATCTCCTCGGGACCTTCGTTCGGCCGGGATCGCCTACGCCGCAATCGCTCTTTCGGCGGGAGCGATCGCGCTCGGCCGGGCGGGAGTCGAACTCCCGTCGATCGCTCTGGCCCTGGCTTTCGCGCTCGTCCTGCCGTTGCTCTTCGGCCGTTGGCTCCTGCCGCGTCTCGCGCGGTTTTTCGCCGCGACCGAGGCGCGGGGCGAGGGCACGAGAGCCCTTCTCTGGGTGGCGGGGACGTTGCTGGTCTGGCGGCTTTTCGCACTCTACGCCTTCGGATGGAAGGAGCGGATCGACCTCGGGCCGCGGTTCGCGGTGAGCATCTTCTACGTTCCGTGGGCGCTGCTCGCGATGGCGCTCGCCTCACGGCTCGGCCCAGGTCGAAATCCGGGGGCCAGAAGTCCGAAACGGAGCGCGGTCGCGGTGGCCCAGACCTGGATCCTGCTCGGCCTGCTCTTCGTCTTGGTCCCGTTCCTCGCGCGCGACCTGGGCTCGATCCTGATCTTCTCGCTGCCGCCGCTCCTGCTGTTCGCGCTGCCATTCGCGGTCCGGCCGGGCGTGCGCAACGCGCTGCTCGCCGTCCCCCTGGGGCTCGCGATCCTGTTCTTCGCCCTCCCCGCGACCCCCAACTGGAGCCCCTTGCCGACCTTCGAGGAGGCGCGCGCCGACCCCGAGAAAGCCGCCGAGCTGGTGGAAAAGAAGGTCGAGGTCAAACGGAACGACCTGCGCTTCTGGAGCCGGCTCGCGCCGGAAGAGCTCAAACGCCTCGGCACGACCGAAGCCGAAGGGTTCCTGACCGTAATGGAGAACCTGCGCGCCTATGCCGCGCGCGGGCCGCTCGGCAAGGGGTATCTCGCGGTGCCGCTGGCGGTGCCGCTATCGGCCACCCATCTGAACGACAACCTGAGCGCAGTCCACCTGCTCGGGCCGTTCGGCTGGGTCGGCGCGCTCGCGCTGCTCCTCCTGTTCGCCGGCTGGATCGCCCTCTCGGTCGCGGGCGCGCCGGGAGCCCCGGGCGCGCCGGATCTCTCTTCGCTCCCGCCGCGCGCGGCTTGGGGCTTGCTCCTCCTCTGGACGCTCTCGTTCGCGGCGCTCTACATGCTGTCGGCCAACGTCGAGCTGCTCTTGTTCACCGGCAAGAACATCTACTTCCTCGCCGCCTCCTCGTTGTCGGATGCGGTCGAGGGGGCGCTCCTGGTCCTCCTCGCCCTCTGGGCGCTCGGACCCGCGCCGGATCGGCTCGAGGAGAGCGCGTCGCCCGCGCCCACCCCGATCCCGGAGGAGGCCGCGTGAACGCTCCGGCCCACCGCCGCGCGGCGCTCGCCGTGCTCCTCCTTCTCGGTGTTTGGCTCGCGGCCTGGCTCGGTCGCGTGGCCTACCTGGGATTGTCGCGCGCCGAATCGTTGCCGGCCTACCACGATCCGGAGGGGTACCGGGAAACCGCCGAGCTCTACATCCATCACGGCTGGCTACGGTATCGACCCGAATCGCGCACCATCGAGCTCGAACCGAAATTCGCCGGCACGCCGATCGAAGAGCTCTTCCTGCGCTCCCACCTCGCGCGCGACGTCGCTGATTTCAACGCCGGGGATCGGGCGATCTTCTCGGTCGAGAACGACCAGATCTTCGGCCTCGATCCGTCGCGGCATCGCATCGCGTTGCCGTTTTCCGAGTCGCGCGCCTGGACCGGCGCGTTGACCTATCGGCCCACCCTCACCCGCATCGCCGAGCTGCGCGGCGGCGGTGTGGCGCTCGAGCTGGTCGGTCCGACGAAGGCGCTGCGGCAACTGGAGAACCCCCCGGAGGTCACCTTGCGCGCGGGCGGCGACGACGGCGCGCCGGAAGGAACGAGCGCCTCCAGCCGGACGCCGCCGCGCGCGGTTCAGGCCGAGAAGGTGAAGCTCTCGGGCCGCGGCGGCGCTTTTCTCGGCACGGTGAACCGGATCGGCGACGCCCTGCTGTTCAACCACCGGAGCCAGGCCGCGGGCGTCGAGGTCTCGATCAGCGGCGACGAGGTCCGGCAGGGGAGCCATGCGCGGATCGACTCGGGCGACCTGCTCAAGCTGCGCTGGCGCCTCGGCGGAGGCTCGCAGTACGCGCTGCTCTGGAGCTCGGTCCTCGGCGAGGCGCCGCCGATCTCGGTCTTCCGGCCGATCAACGGCCGCTTCCGGCGCATTCCCGAACGCCCCGATCCACCGATCGCCGCGGACATGCTCGCAGCGATCGACGCCGCCCTCCATCGTCCGCCGGATCAGGCGCCCGCGCCAGGAAGCGAGCGCTTCGACCTCGCCCTTACCCTCGACGCGCGGCTCGCCGCCGAGGTGCAACGCGAGCTGGACGCTTACGCTCGCACCCTGCGCGGCCGGACCGAGCCGCCGTTCCGGGCGGCCGTGACGGTGATGGATGCGACGACCGGGGAGCTGCTCGCGCTCGCGAGCTATCCCACGGCCGAGCAGCTGGGCGATTACGGCGACGGCGAGCGCTCGCGGGCGCGGTGGCTGCGCAATCACAACTTCTCGCGCCTGCCCATCGGCTCGGTGGCGAAGGTCCCGTTCGCGGCGGCGATCCTGGATCGCGCGCCGTTTCTCGCCGACCTACGGATCCGCGGCTACGCGGAAGGCAAGTTCGATCAGGTTCTCGGCATCGCGCTCGATCCGCCGCTCGAGGATCACTCGATCGGGGGTGGCTCGGACGGCTGGATCGACTTCGAAGAGTTCATCGAGCACTCGTCGAACAAGTACGGCGCGACGCTCCTCACGCTCGCCACCGGAGTCGACGAGGCGCGAACGGGCCTGCTCCCGCCGGTGGGCGACCCCGAGATCCCGGAGCAGCTCGATCCGGAGGAACGCTTCGCGCTCGGAGGGACCGAGCACGACCGTCGCCCCGGTCTCAATCTCCCGATCGTCTCCAATGCCGGCGCGAAGGACCCGGAGCTCGCCCGCCTGGCCGCCTGCGGTCGGATCATCACGCTCGAGCATCGCGACTTCGCCGCGTCGTTGCGGCGGCTGTTCGGCGTGCCGTTCACGACCAAGCACTCCGCGGAGCGTTGGGCGCCGAGCGAAGGGGACGACCTGATCGACACCTCGATCTGGCGGCCGGTGCTCGCCCAGCTCTACGGCGATCGGCTGCCCAAGGAGACGACCTTCCGGGGCGCCTCGCCCGAGCGGGAGAACCTCGCTCTCAACCTGATCGACGACTACCGGCGCGAATACCTTTCGCTGGTTCTCGGCGGCGGCGAGTCGACCTGGACGATGCCGCGTATCGCGAGCGTCTTTTCGCGCCTGATCACCGGAAAGCGCATCGAGCCGCAGCTGGTGCGCCGCGTCCGTCCCGAGGGGGCCGAAGATGGCGACGAAGCCGCGAAGCCGCAGGCCGCGAAGCTCGCCAACCTCGATCTCGCACCGGCGACGAGGCAGCGGCTTGCCGACGCGATGACGCTCGTCGCGGGGCCGGGTGGTACGGCGGCGGCGCTCGCTCCCGAGCTGCGCGCGCTCGGCGCCCGGATCGCGGCGCGCGGCGAAGTTCTCGGTTTCTTCTCGAAGACCGGCTCGCCCGACAACGTCACGTACGTCTCGACCGGCCTAGCGCGAGCGCTCGACGCCTTGATCGCACGGCGCGCCCTCACCCTGGACGGAGCCGATCGAATCGTCTACCGCGATGCCGGTCCGGTCGACGCCGATCGGACGGAGGAGGGGCGGGCGACCCGCTCGCTCGACGCGCTGCGGGCGAACGCGGGCGATCTCGCGGTGCTCCGCCGCTTCGGCGTCTCCTCCCGATCGGTGATCCAGGCGTGCGACAGCTGGAACGACAGCAAGCCGGAAGACCGCGTGCAGTTCGAGCGCCGGGGGGGCCGTCTGGTGCGCGCCCTCCGCCGCCGTGAGATCGAATCGGTGGGAGCCGCCTACGTCTTTACGATGGGCGCCTGGGATGCGGCGGCTCGGCGTGGCGGCGGAGGCGCGGAGCTGCCGAAGGTCGACGTGATCTCCCGCGCGCCGAAGCGGGCGCTCACGGTCGCGATCGTGATCGAAGGCCAAGGCAAGGGACCGACCATCGCCGTGCCGTTTGCCGGCAAGCTGATCGAGGAGGTCTTGAGCGATGCGCTCACGAACGGCTGGTGACGAGGCCGAGGCCGAGAGCCCGCCGGAAGGGCTCCCGATCTCGCGCGTGGCGGTGTTGGGTTTAGCCGCCCTGGGCCTGCTCGTCGCCGCGGCGCTCCTGGATCTCGGCTACTACCCCCCGCGCGGGGTTCTCTCCGGCGGGGCTCCGCTCGCCACGGCCAGCGCCGGCGAGCTGCCGCGCACGCGGGCCGTCGTCAAGATCGTTCCCGCGATGGCCCCCCGTCCCGGCGCTCGGCCTTCGCTCGCCGACGCGGCGCGGTTCTTCGGTCTGGAGGAGGACGTCCTGCGCTGCTCGGCCTTCGCAACCGCGGGAGAGGAGGAGCTCGACGAGCGGCGTGTACGGACGCTCGAGCGGGAGCCCCACGCCGTCGGCGACAGCGTCACCCTCTGTCTGGACTGAGGCGGAACCGAGAACGACCGGCTTCGATCGACTCGCGGAGGGCGCGTCCCGTTAGGATGGTACGTACACCGTGAGCCGCTGACCCGCCCGCAGCGCTTCGCCCGGGCCGAGGCCGTTCGCCATCCGGATGCTCTCCACCGAGACCCCGAATTTTCGCGCAATCGACGAGATCTTCTCGCCGCGGCGGACCTGGTGGGTGCGGGTGCGGTAAACGCGGTTCGGGTGGAGCGTGAGCTTCTGGCCGACCGTGAGGTCGGATCCCGAAAGGCGGTTCCAGCGCATGACTTCTCGGGTGTCGACCGAGAACAGCTCGGCGATCTCCGACAACGTATGGCCGCGCCGGACGGTGAACACGAGGGTATGGCTCGCCTCGCCGGCGCCGTTGGAGGAGGACTGGGTCGCCGCCGACTTCTGCTCGCCGACCACCAGACTCTGGCCGACCTGCAGCCGGTAGGGCTTCCGGAGCTTGTTGCGCTGCGCGAGCTCCTGGGCGCTCGAATCGAACCGCTCGGCGATCTTCGATAGCGTGTCGCCGCGCCGCACCTTGTAGCGCATCGGCGAGCTCGGTCGGACGTCCGCGAACCGCGTCTCCTCCGGTCCCGAGGCGGTGGGGAGATCGGCTGGCAGGGTGGTGAGCCCTTCGGCCAGGCGCTGTCCGGCGCCGTGCGGCACGTAGAGAGGGAAGTTCCGGCCCGGCGTCCAATCGGAGGCCGACGAGATCTCGGTGTTGGCGGCGCGGAGGTCCTCGACCGCCACCCCGGCCAGCTCGGCCAGGCGCGCGAGCGGCTGCGGAAGCGCGATCTCCACGGTGTCGAACCGGCGGTCGATCTCCTCGTCGCTGGGCAGGGCGAAACCGAACCGGGCCGGATTCGAGCCGATCACGGCGGCGGCGAGGATGCGTGGTATGTACTCGCGCGTCTCCTTCGCGAGGCAGCCGCGGATCTCCCAGAAGGTCCGTTTCTCGAACGGATCGTCGATCTGGCGCAGGCAGGAGACGATCTTCCCCTCGCCCGCGTTGTAGGACGCGGTCGCGAGCAGGAACGACGGGGAGCCGAAGATGCTCAGCAGGTCGATCAGGTACTCGGCCGCCGCGGCGGTCGACTTCCTGACGTCGTAGAAGTCGGCGGCCTCGAGAAGGCCGTACCGGCGCCCGGTCTCGGGGATGAACTGCCACAGGCCGTTGGCGTTGGCGTGGGACACCGCGCGCGGGTTGAACCCGCTCTCCACCATTGCGACGTAACCCAGCTCGACGGGGAGGTTCCGGGCGGCGAAGACCTCACGGATGGTCGGCCAGTACTTCCGTTTCCGCAGGTGCGCGCGCTCGTAGAACTCCCGGCCGCGGCCGCGGTAGAAATCGACGTAGCGATGGGTTTCGGCGACCAGCTCCGGCATGTTGCGAGCGCCCGGATCGACCTCGCCGAAGCGGCGCAGGATGCGGCCGACCTCGGTCTCGATGTAGGAGCTTTCCGCCTTCTCGGTCGGCTGGTTCGCGCGATTGCGCTCCAGCTCGTCGAACACGGCCGCGAGGTCGTACCGGCGCAACTCCCGCGGCAACCCCGCCTGGAGCACCGCGAGCCCCTGCTCTTTCCAATACTCGGGCATGTCGGCTTCGAGCAATTGGATTCGCGCGCCGTTCAGGCCCTCGTAGGCCTTCGCGTAATCGCCCCGCGCGTAGGCGCCGAGCCCTTCGACCGACCAGCTCATCGAGCGATCGATGATCTCCCGGGTCGAAAGCGGCGCGGGCGCGGCGGGAAGATTGGCGTCGGGAGACGGAGCCGCCGCGGCGGCGAGGGCTGCTCCGGACGGCGCCGGAGGTCCAACGGTCTCCGGTTTCGGGCTTACCGCGGCGGGCGCGGCGATGTCGGTGTAGCTGACCTTGACGGGGGCGGGCTTCGGATTCGAGCTGCAAGCGGAGGCGACGACGAGCGCGGAGAGGAGAAGGGAAGTCTGGGCTCGAACCGTCTGAATCATCCGCGGCGTCCTCCGAAATGGCGTCCGGACCAGGTCCGAGCGTTGCGTCGCGACAAGGGTAGCCAGGGGAAGCGGGCTTGGCAAGCGTGAAGCCGGTGCCAAACCGTGGTGTTCCGTCGAAGCGCTGTAGTGCTCCGGCTCGGCGCACCCTTCCGGTTCGGGAGGCCCGCCTCGCTCTTACCCCCCCACCGGGCAAAACGTGTCGCGCCGGTGTTCGAGGTCCGCGATCACCGCGGCTTTAAAGCCCTCGTGGGTGCCGCCTCCTCGCTCCATCAAATCGCTCCGGTATTCGGAGATCTCGACGACTTCGAGGCGCATGCGGATGGTCTGGAAGAGGCGCGGAAAGCGCTGGCCGGGGATTTGGACGTGGTGGAGGCCGCCGCTGTAGGCGAGCAGCATCCGTCCTTCGCCCACCGATTCGAGGATGTCGGCGATGCCGCCCCGGACGCTCATCTGGCGCCCTTCGGAATCGAGGCCGTTCGCGCGCTTCATCCTCCCTTCGGGAAGGATGCCCACCATGGCGTCCGGATCGATCCGGGCGAGGACCTGCTTCCAGCTCTCGTCGCGCGCCCGGGTGATCGGCACGACGTTTTTCGCGATCAACCGGAAGAAGGTCCCGACCACGGCGCGGTCGGTGGTCTTCTTGGCGACCGGGATCAGGCCGTGGTGGGCGAGACGCCAGAGAAAGTGGTTCGGCGTTCCGCCGGCGAACAACGGCTCGAACAGGCTCGTGTGGTTGAGGATCGCGACCAAGCGCAGATGACGCCAGGGTTCGGGCGGGGGATCGTGGATCCACTCCATGCGAATCCGGTAGAAGGTGCGGGCGAATACCTTCAGCGTGAGCAGGAGCGTGAAGACGAAAAGGTCTCGGAACATGGGCGGAGGTTGGGGTCGAGGGGAGGACCGGCCGGGATGATAAAGGAGAACGGCGGGCGGATGATACGCTTCCGCGCCGCGCCGTACCGTTCCAGGAGAGCCGCGAAAATGCCCGAGGAAACGCTCGACCGTCGTCCTTCCGCCGCCGCGCCGTCCGCGCGGCCGAAGGTTTCGGCGATCGTCACGACCTTCAACGAAGAGCAGAACATCGCCGGTTGCATCGAGTCGCTGCTCTGGTGCGACGAGATTTTCGTCGTCGACTCCTTCTCGACCGATCGGACGCCGGAGATCTGCCGCGGGTATCCGAAAGTGCGCTTCCTGCAGCGCACCTACTACGGCTCGGCGTCGCAGAAGAACTGGGCGATGGACCAGGTGGAAAACGACTGGATCCTGATCTTCGACGCCGACGAGCGCTGCACCCCGGTGCTCCAGCGCGAGATCGAAGGGCTGCTCGCCGCGGGACCCCGGGCCGACGCCTACACGATCCGCCGCCGCGTCTATTTCCTGGGCAAGCTGATCCGGTTCTCCGGCTGGCAGCACGACCAGGTGGTGCGCCTGGTCCGCCAGGGGACCGCGCGCTATCCCAACCGCCGCGTCCACGCCGACATGGTGACCCGAGGGCCCGCGCCGCTGCTCAAGAACCCGATGGAGCACTACATGACGGACGCGCTGGACGAATACGTGCGGCGGATCGAGAAATACAGCTTCTGGGGTGCCTCGCAGCAATGGCGGGAGGGGCGACGCTCGGGGGTGATGGAGATCTGGGGACGTTCGGCTTGGCGCTTCTTCCGCACCTACGTGCTCCAGCTCGGCATCCTCGACGGCATGCACGGCCTGGTCTTCTGCATGCTCCAGAGTTACGGCACCTATCTCAAGTGGGCCTTGCTGTGGAGCTGGCACACCAACGCCGCGCGCGGCATCCAGCCCCAGCTGCCGATCTTCGACGACGACGAGTCGACCTGGCGCGGCCTCGAACAGGCGGCCGGCGCGGGCTCGGAGTGATCGCCGAAGCGCCGGTCAGCGAGGTCGCAGGGCGAATCCGTGACCGGATCGCGCGCCGCGAAACGGAGCTTCTCGACCTCGCGATCCGGCTCGCCGAGATCGAGTCGCCGTCCGACGATCCCGCGGCGCAGGCACCGGTCTTCGACCTCGTCGAACGGGCGCTGGCGCCTTCCGGCCTGATCGTGAGGCACTACGCGGGCCGGTCGAGCGGCGGCCAGTTGTTCGCGCGGCCGGCTCGTCGCGCGCCGTCCGTTCGCGCCGCGGGTTATCAGCTGCTGCTCGGTCACGTCGACACGGTTTGGCCTCACGACACCCTCCTCTCGATGCCGGTGCGCATGGACGACGGCCGGCTCTTCGGGCCGGGGGTTTTCGACATGAAAGGGGGCGTCGCGATCGCGGTCGTCGCGCTGCTCGCGCTCGCCGACCTCGAGCGGGAGGAGGGGATCTCTCCCGTACTCGCGCCGGTCCTTTTCCTCAACTCCGACGAGGAGCTCGGCAGCCCCGACTCCATCCCTCGTATCGAGCGTCTGGCGCGCCGTGCGGCGCGCGCCCTGGTGCTCGAGCCGTCGTTCGGGCCAGAGGGGCGGGCGAAGACCGAACGCAAAGGGGTCGCCCGATTCGAGGTGCGCTTTCGGGGGCGGCCGGCGCACGCCGGGCTCCATCCCGAGCAAGGGGCGAGCGCGGTCCGCGAGCTCGGGCGGGCGATCGAGCGGTTGTCGGCCCTGGGAGATCCGGCGCGCGGCACGACGGTCAACGTCGGCGTGGTCTCGGGGGGGACCCGGGGCAACGTGGTCGCGGCGGAGGCGCGCGCGGAGGTCGACGTCCGCTTCACCTCGATCGAAGCGTTCGCCGAGATCGAACGGGAGATCCGCGGTCTTTCGCCCACGCTCCCCGGCTTGAAGATCGAGGTCGAAGGAGTGCTCGAGCGTCCCCCTCTGGAGCGGACGCCGCGGAACCGCGCGTTGTTCAACCGGGCGCGGGACTGCGCCGCGGCCCTCGGCCAGACGCTCGGCGAGGCGTCGGTCGGCGGCGGCTCGGACGGCAGCCTCGCGAGCCTCCATACCGCGACCCTCGACGGGCTCGGCGCGGTGGGCGCGGGCGCGCATGCCGACGACGAGCATCTGTGGGTCGCGCGGCTCGCGGAGCGGGCGGCGCTCGTCGCGCTGCTGTTGCTCTCGCCCCCCTGAGATTTTTCTCGCCCCTGTAACTTTCGGCATGCCTTCGACGTAGAGCGGTCGAACGGTTGATCCGTTGGAGACCGCCATGAACCACCTGTTTCGAGATTTCCGCTACGGCCTGCGCATGCTGTCGAAGTCGCCCGGGCAGACGACCGCCGCGGTCGTCGCCCTCGCGCTCGGCATCGGCCTGACCGCCGCGATGTTTTCCATCGTCTACGGTGTCGTCCTGCGCGGCTTGCCGCTGCCCGAGCAGGACCGCCTGCTCCACCTCGAAAACCAGAATCTGTCGCGCGACCAAAAGAGCCTCGAAGTGGGGCTTCACGATTTCCTCGATTGGCGCGCGCAGCAGACCTCGTTCACCGGGCTGGCGGCGTTCGAGCCCACGACCTTCAGCCTGAGCGGCGAGGCGAGCGGCAACGCGCGGCCGGAGCGGTTGGACGGCGCGTTCATCACCGCGAATCTGTTCGACCTGATCGGCGCCAAGCCGGCGCGCGGCCGCTCGTTCCTGCCCGGCGAGGACCAGCCCGGGGCGCAGCGGGTGGCGATCCTTTCGTGGCAGGTCTGGAAGGACCGCTACGGCTCCGACCCGCGCATCCTCGGCCGGACCGTTCGGGTGAACGCCGAGCCCGCGACGGTAGTGGGCGTCATGCCGGCCGGATTCGAGTTTCCCTTCAACCAGAAGATCTGGTCGCCGCTGCCGATCGACCCGACCAAGATGAAGCGGGGCGAAGGGGACACGTACGAGGTGGTCGGCCGTCTGAAGCCGGGCGTGACGATCGAGACGGCGGCGGCCGAGATCCGAGGGATCTCGAAGCGGCTCGCCGCGCAATATCCGGATACCAACGCCGGGATCGACGCGGTGGTCAAGCCGCTGATGCAGGAGTTCATCCCGAAAGAGGTCTCGAGCCTGCTCTTCCTCATGCTCGCCGGGGTCTTCTGCGTCCTGCTGATCGCCTGCCTGAACGTCGCGAACCTGATGCTCGCCCGCGCCTCGGCGCGCACCCGCGAGCTGGCGATCCGTTCGGCGCTCGGCGCCGGACGGCGCCGGGTGCTCACCCAGATCCTCGCCGAGAGCTTCCTGATCGCGACGCTCGGCGCCGCCCTCGGGCTCGGCCTCGCGTGGCTGGGGGTGGCCGGTTTCAATCGGGCGATCGTGCCGACCGAGCCGCCGTACTGGCTCCACATCGAGCTCGACGGCCTGGCGGTCCTGTTCACGCTTGCGCTTGCGCTGATCTCGGGCCTCGCGAGCGGCCTCTTCCCGGCGCTCCAGGCTTCACGGTCCGACGTCAACGAGGTGCTCAAGGACGAGGGGCGCGGCTCGTCGAGCCTGCGGCTCGGCTGGTTCAGCCGGTCGATCGTGGTGGCCGAGATCGCCTTCTCCTGCCTGCTGCTGGTGATGGCCGGACTGATGGTGAAGAGCGTGGTGCAGATCCGCGGCGCGGATTCGAGGATCGACACCGCGAACCTGCTCACCTTCCGCGTGCCGCTGTTCGAGGCGGCCTATCCGACGCAGGCGAAGCGGATCCAGACTTACGAGCGGATCCTCGACCGGCTCGAGGGGCAGCCCGGCGTCGTCGCGGTCGTGGCGACGACCGCCCTGCCCTACACCGGCACCGGCACCGAGTCGTACGCGGTCGAGGGGCGCGCCTACGCCAAGGTGAACGACCTGCCGTCGGCACGCCTTCAGACGGTCTCGCCCGGTTACTTCGGCCTGTTCGGCGCGCGGCTGCTCTCCGGCCGTGACTTCACGCGGCTCGACCGCGAGGGGTCCGAGCCGGTCGTGATCGTCAACCAGAGCTTCGCCGCGAAGGTCTTTCCGGGCGACGACGCGGTGGGGCACCGCGTCCGGCTCGGCCGCGGCACGGATACGACCTGGCGCCGGATCGTCGCGGTTGTTCCGGACCTCGGCATGAACGGCTTCCAGAAGGAAGATCCGCAAGGGATCTTCCTGCCGCTCGGCCAGAGCCGCGACGATCAGCGGATGTCCTACGCGGTCAAGACCCACGAGAACCCGCTCGCGCTCACCGCCATGGCGCGCGCTCAGGTGGTCGCGGTCGACAAGGACCTGCCGATTTACTTCGTCCAGACGATGGAGGAGGCGATCGCGAAGTCCCGCTTCTTCTTCGACCTGTTCTCGACCCTGTTCGCGATCTTCGGGGCGGCGGCGCTCCTGCTCGCCTCGGTCGGCATCTACGCCGTGGTCTCCTTCTCGGTCGGCCAGCGGACCCAAGAGATCGGCGTCCGGTTGGCGCTCGGCGCCGCGCCTTCGCGGGTGTTGCGGCTGCTGCTCGGTCAGGGCGCTCGGCAGCTGCTCGTGGGCCTCGCGTTCGGACTGCCGGTTTCGTTCTTCGCCTCGAAGGTGCTCACCGAGTTCCTGTTCGAGGTGCGGCCGACCGACCCGACGATCTTCTCCTCCGTGCCGCTCGCGCTCGGCCTGGTCACGCTGCTCGCCTGCCTGTTTCCGGCGCAGCGTGCGCTCAAGACCGATCCGATGGTGGCGTTTCGAAACGGGTAGCGAGACCGTTCCGGCCTCGGCCCTTCGACCGAGGCCGGGTCGCTTTCACGATTCCGAGGATCGGATCCGGAGCGCGGCCCTCGCGGGTCGCGCTTCCCGAGGCTCGACACACACTCAGAGGTGGGGAGCTCCCCCCACCTTTCGAGGAGAGTCGAGAACATGTTCGAATTCCGTCGGCGCCTGATCTTTGTGGCTTTGATCCTCTGCGGCCTCGCTCTGCCGCCCGGGCTGTTCGCCCATCCCCCGATGCCGGTGGGCAGCCTCGAAACGCTAGCCCTTTTCGATCCGGCGCGCCTCGAGACTTCGGAAAGCCTCGTGTTCGATCGCGCGGGCAATCTGTTCGTGAGCCTGGCGCTCACGGGCGAGATCCGGAAGTTCGCGCCGAACGGCGCGCAGTCGACCCTGGCCTTCCTGCCGATCGGCGTGCCGCTCACGCCGTGCTTCGGATTTCTGGCCATCCAGGGCGCGCTCGCGTTCGACGAGGACTCCGGGGACCTGTTCGTTTCGGTGGCCTCCTGCGACGCGGCCAGCCGGGGAATTTGGCGGGTGACCGCCACGGGAGCCGCGAGCCTCGTGGCCTTGCTGCCGACCTCAGCGCTGCCGAACGGCATCGCCTTGTACCACGACGATGTCTACGTCGCCGATTCGTCGGCGCCGCGCATCTGGCGAGCCCCCATGGATGGCGGAGACGCCGAGGTCTGGATCGAGGATCCGCTGCTCGCCGCCCCTCCGGGATCGCCCTTCCCCGGAGCCAACGGCTTGCAGGTGTTTCGCCGCGAGCTGTACGTCTCCGTTTCGGCCACCGGCCAGATCGTGGCGATTCCGTTCGAGCGTCGCGACGAAGCCGGAGCGCCGCGGATCCACGCGCAGCTCCCGCCGCCGCTCGGCTGCGACGATTTCGCCTTCGACGTCCACGGCGCCCTGTATTGCGGGACCGACCCGTTCAACCGACTGGTCAAGGTCTCTCCCGATGGGTCCTCAGAGGTGTTGCTGACGGTCGCCGACGGGCTCGACGGTCCGACCTCGGTCGCCTTCGGTGTGCGCGGCGAGGATCG
This sequence comes from Thermoanaerobaculia bacterium, assembly GCA_044226625.1. Lineage (GTDB taxonomy): Bacteria > Acidobacteriota > Thermoanaerobaculia > Multivoradales > UBA5704 > DASYKS01. The sequence goes on along the minus strand of JBGAGQ010000035.1, from coordinate 19,035 downwards.
TAAGAACCTTTACATCGGCAACGCAGCGTTCCCTTTCTTCACTACGACGTTTCGACCGAGCCTGATGCGCTATCGATTGGGCGTCGCCGGCGCACCGCGCGGGCATTGAGGGGCGCGAGGATCGAAAGCGCATAAACTGGAGATCTTGGAAAGCTACCAACTCCGGCACTTCCGGCGGGTCTTGGGCGACCGCTACGAGTTCCAGGCGTTCCTGGGACGCGGGGCGTTCGCCTCGGTCTATCTCGTCCAGAACGTGAGGCTGCGGCGGCGCGAGGCGCTCAAGATCCTCGCCGACACCTTCTCGTCCGACTCGGTCGCGCGCTTCGTCGCCGAGGCGACCATGGTCGCCTCGCTCGACCATCCCAACATCGTTCCGATCTACGAGTACGGCGAGGTCGAAGGGGTCCTCTGGTACTCGATGAAGTACATCGAAGGGCCGATGCTGCGCGACGAGATGTCGGCGCGCAAACGGTTCGATTCGGCATCCGCCGTGCGCATCGCGATCCCGTTGCTCGGCGCCCTCGACGCGAGCCACCAGCGGGGGATCGTCCATCGCGACCTCAAGCCGAGCAACGTCATCCTGAACCGCGAAGGTCGCCCCTATCTGATGGATTTCGGCATCGCCAAGGCGGACGACAGCCACTTGAAGACGATGACCGGCAGTGTCCTCGGCACTCCCGCCTACATGGCGCCCGAACAGGCCGAGGGCAGGGCGCTCGATGGCCGGGCCGACCTCTATTCGCTCGGCCTCGTGCTCTACCAGATGCTCGCCGGCCGTTCTCCGTGGGATACGCAGGAGCCGGTCCAGCTTCTCCTGCTCCGGCTGCGGGACGACGCGCCGCGCCTGTCGAGCTTCGCGCCGGAGGTCGATCCGGAGCTCGAGGCGATCCTGATGAAGACCCTCGCGCGCGACCGCGAGGAACGATTCTCCTCGGCGCGCGAGCTGCTTCGGCATCTCGTCGCGTTCCTCGGCGACGAGCGGGATCCGCCGCCGCTCGAGCTCGCGGCGCCGGCCGGATCGGCCGTCCCGCTCGAGCCGGAAGGGCCGTCGACCGGAGGCCCGATCGCGCCGACGCCGAGCGCACCGACCGCGGAGCTCGGCATTCAAGGCGGGACCCATGACGCGGCGCCGCGTCCCGCTCCAGTCTGGCTCCGGTGGGCGGCCGCGGCCGCGAGCGCCGTCGCCCTGGGCGCCGTCGGCGTATGGCTCTATTTCGCGGGATCGTCGTCGTCCGGCTCGCCGGCCCCCGCGTCGAGCTCGAGGCCTGCCGCAACGTCGGGAGTCATCCCGGCCGCGACGCCTTCGGTGCCGGCCGCCGCTCCCGCGCCAGACGCCGCTTCGAGCGAGCGTCTCTCCTCGCCCTCGTCGTCGCCTTCCTCGGAGGTTCCCGCCGAAGCCGCCGGCCGGTCGTCGTCCGGCTCGGTGCAAGCGGAGCCCGCCGATGGACAGGGGAGCCGTTCGGTTCCGCGGGACGGGCCGATGGCTTCGGCCTCCCTGGGCGCCTCGGCTTCCGCGCGGCCGGCCGCCGCACCGAGCCCGGCTCCCGCCTCGCCGGCACCGCCGCGCCGCGCGGTCCGGCCGCCGCGATTGGTCGAGCGGAGCGAGCCGGCGCTCGCGGGCGAATCGGCGGCGCGTTGCGCCGGTACCTCGGTGATCGTTTCGATCCAGGTCGGCGAAGACGGCCGGCCGACCGCCGTCCGTCCCCTCGGTACGAGCCCGGCCGAATGCCGCACGCCGGTCGAGGAGGCGGCGCTCCGCTATCGCTTCGACCCGGCCCTGGACGCCGAGGGACGTCCGACGTCCGCGGGCGTTACGATCTCCGTTCAGCTCGGAGGGGTCCAATGACCGATCGCGTCGCCAGGTTCTCTTTCGTCGTCGCCCTCGCGGTGGCCGGCTGTGCCCTCGCCGGATGCGCGAGCGGCGGGGCGCGCTCGGGCCGGCCGGGAGGGTTGGTGGCCGAGGTGGCCTCCGAGCCTCCGGGCCTCGCCGTCTCCTTTCGCGGCAAGCCGGCGGGGCAGACGCCCTTCCGCCTACCGATCGCGAGCCTGGCCGACGTCTCGCAGTTCGAGGCGGTACGGTCCGAGCCGAAGACCACGGAGCGTCGCTTTCGCGTGGTCGGCCCGGACCGGGTCGAGGTCATGATCCGCACCGGCTCGGAGCCTTCGCCGCTCGCCAAGGCGCTCGGACTCACGCGGGTGATCGTCTTCGACTACAGCGACGCGACGACGTTCGAGGTCGACCGCTACGAGATCAAGCCGACCTTCGAGGCGCTGCTCACCCGTCAGGCCGAGCTGCTCGCGACCGCGTTTTCCGGCATCGAGGTCTTCGTCTGCGGCCATACCGACTCGACCGGCGAGGAGGACCACAACCGCGTCCTGTCGCTACGCCGGGCCGAGGCGGTGAGCCGCTTCCTCGCCGAGCACGGCGTCGCGGTGGGACGCCTCAAGTCCCAGGGGTTTGCCGCGGACTATCCGGTCGCGCCGAACACGAGCCCGGAAGCCCGGGCGCTCAACCGGAGGACGGAGATCGTCCTACCGGATTGAGCCCCGGGCTGCGCCGGTTTGAGGGCCGAAGGACGATGCCCTCTCGTCGTCAGGGGAGATCTCCGGCGTCCCAGGCGACCTCGCCGCCCACCAGGGTGAGCAGGCTCGTCGTGCCGGGCACGGCGGGCGGCGGCGCGGTGAAAATGTCCTGCGAAAGCACCGCGAGGTCCGCCAGATAGCCGGGGCGGATCGATCCCTTCTGCCATTCCTGGAATTCGGCGGCCGCCGAGCCCCGGGTGTACGCGGTGACGGCCTGTTCCATGGTCAGCGCCTCGGCCGGATGGAACGGGTGGAGCGTGGCGAGGAAGAGGTCGAGGAACGGGCTCGGCAAGCTGCCGTCCGAGCCCAGCGCGAGCTGGATGCCGGAGTCGAGGAGCGTCTCGAGCGGCTGGAGCTCGGCCGCGCGGGCGGCGCCGATCGCCGGCGAGAAATCGACCGCGAGGTGGGTCGGATTCTGGACCACGATCGCGCCGAGGTTCCGCGCCTGCTCGATCTGTTCGGGATGGAGGAAGTCCCCGTGCTCGATGCGCGGGCGAAGCAGACGCCAGACGAACGGCGGCGCCGCCCGCTCGAGCGCGCCGAGGAGGTTGTCGAGGCCTCGGTCGCCCACGGTATGGCAGAGCAGCTGATCCCGGACCGGGAGCCCGAAGAGGCTTCGGCGGATCGCGTGGTCGAGCTGGGCCGGCGTCAGGTTGAAGTGGCCGATGCCGGGAAAGTCGGCGTACGGCTCGCGTAGGTAGGCGCTGCGCTCGATCGGCGTGCCGTCGAGCAGCCATTTGATCCCCGACCAGGTGAGGCGATCGGAGGGATCGAAACGCGGCGCGCGGCAGGGCTCGTCGCCGGACAGCGGCACGCACATCGAGCGCAGGCGGACCGCGAGGTTCGCCCCGGAGAGGACGCGAACGCTCCGCTCGCGGCTCACGCCGATCGTCATCTCCTGAAGCGACGTCACCCCCATCTGCGCGGAGGCGCCGGTGAGCGCCTCGAACTGGGCGCGGAGGACCTCGTCCGGAACGCTCGCGCGGGCCGCCGAGATGACGCGGAAAAGGGCGTATTCGTTGACCACGCCGTTGACCGTTCCGTCGGGAAAGCGGCCGTACGAGCCGCCGAACGGATCGGCGGCGTTCGGCGCGATCCCGGCCGCCGCCATTGCCGCGCCGTTGATCACCCCGCTGTGGGAGGACCAGGTGAGGAGCAGGACCGGGTTGTTGGGCGCGACCGGATCGAGCGCCAGGCGGGTGGCCGCTGGATCGAGGATCAGCCGTTCGCCGACGATCGCGAGGATCCATTCGCCCGGCAGGGCGACCGCCGCCGCCCGTGCCACCTGATCGACCGCCTGGGCGAGCGTCGGCCCGGGGCCCGGAATGTCGATCGGTGGCAGCGTGAGGCGCGGAAATCCGACCCCCAGGTGGACGTGGGCATCGTTCAGACCCGGGATGACCGTCCGGCCGCCGAGGTCGATCGACCGCGCATGTGGACCGGCGAGCGCGCGGACCGGCGCGTCGTCGCCCACCGCGACGAACCGCGCGCCGCGGATCGCGACCGCTTGAGCCCACGGACGCGCGGGATCGGAGGTGAAGATTTTTCCGTGGTAGAGGACGGTGTCGGCGGCTGGAAGCGCCAGGGAGGGGAGGGCGAGAAACAGGAGGGCGGCGGCTACCGGTAGAAGCGTGCGGCGCATGGACGATGGCTCCTTCTCATTCGTTGGACCTCTCTTTGAAGGAGTGCCGGAACGGGACGTTTCGGGGCGAGCGATTCGGGAGTTCCGCCCCTTGACGGATTTCCGGATGCGGCGGACAATCCCCGCCATCCCCATGAGCTGCGTCAAGTGCGGTGCCGAGATCGCGCCGGGTGCCTCCGAGTGCCCTCGTTGCGGCGTCCTGGTGTCCAAGGCTCGGAGCCGTCCGCCAGGGACGGGCCCGGGAACCGGACCCGTCCCGACGGTCGGTGCCGTTCCCGCGGTCGCTCCCCTTCCCTCGCTCGACGATTCGAGGGTGACGGCGCCGTCCAAACCGCCCAAAGCGCCGTTCGGTCAGATCACCGAGACGATGGTCGAGTCGCTCGAGAACACCCGTTCCTGGGTGCGGATCATCGCCGTCTCGTCCGGTTTCGCGTTCCTCGGCTTGGTGGGAGTGGGGCTCTACGCCTACCTCTACGCCGACGCCGTGAGCACGAAGCTCGGCAATCGATTTCTGATCTCGTTCATCGCGGCGATTTCAGCCTGCGCCTTCTCGTTCCTGCTGCTCAAGGACTATTCGAACGCCATCGAGCGGCTCCGCGGCGACCAACCGACGAGCGCGATGGAGGATGCGATCGTCGCGCAAGAGAGGATCTGGCGGGTCCAGGGGGCGCTCACGCTGCTGGGCTGGATGCTGGCGGTGTTCCTGCTCGCGTTGTGGCGGACCGAATAGGCGTCGGACGCGATCGCTTCGGGAGTCCGTTCACCAATTCGCCTCGAGCCACTGGTCGTATTCGAACTCGGTGAGCGGGTAGCGGCCGTACTGCTGGTGGAAGAGCTGGAGGAGCATCTTCCGCTGGTGCGGGGTGAGGGCCGTATGCCCGGTGCCAGAGGATCCGGTGCCGATCGCGCCGCCTTGGCGTCCCGTGTTCGAATGTCCGGTGCCGGCCGAGCCGCCTTGGTGTCCGGTGTTCGAACTTCCCGTGGAGGGGAGGCCCAGGAAGGAGCTCGCGTCTCCTTGGGCCATCCCACTCCAGGTGCTGCCCATCTCTTGGATCCAATCTTTGATCAGTCCCATCGGGTGCGCTCCTTCCTGGGATCGTTAGGGTTCCGATCGTAAGAAGTTGCGCGGGGGCCGTCAATTGCGGCCTGAGGCGCAAGCTAGAGGAGATGGAGCCCGATCGTGGTCGAGGCGCCGCTCGCCTTGGCGACGATGCGGACGTGGTCTACCTTCCTTCCGTCCTTGAAGTCGAGCAGCCCGTAGGTGCCGAGCTTGTGGGTGCGTTCGTTGAAGTCGACGACCTGCGCCTCGCCGTTTTCGAAGACGACCTCGGCGAAGCTGATCTGGGCCGATCCTCCGGTGATGTCGAGCAGGAGGCGGGTGCCCCGCGCGTCGACGTTCAAGGAGAAGTCGGTCCAGCCGTCGGCGCGCGAGAGGGTTTCCTCTTCGTGCCAGACGCGGGATTCTGTGGCGGCGATCGCGGCGACCGTAGCGCCGAAGACCACCGCCGGAAGGAAGATCCGCGGCGTCACCCGGACGGTGATGCGAGGCGCCCGGACCACGACGGTCGGCAGCGTGCGGCGAATCGGGAAACCGGTGCGGATCGTGACCCGCGCACGGGGACCGCGGTGAACGACTCGGACGCGAGCCGCTTCCGCGCTCGGGGCCGCGGGCCCCAAGATTAGAGCGGCGAGGGTAAGAACGGCGAACCAACGTTTGATGTGCGACCCTCCTCGAATCGGCGAGCGGGGCGGAAGCCCCGCGTCGCGCGTTGAAACCCGCAAGGGAGACCGTTCCTGCGGTTTCGTCGCCGCGGACCGGCTGCTTCCCGCGGGTCGAAAACGTCAGGCGGAACCCGCGGGGCGCAGGGCGAGCCGGGAGATCTTGTCCGGGTTCTTCTTGAGCTCGCGGGCGAGGCCGCTGGCGAGGTCGCGCTGGGCGCGGATCCGCTCCTCGCCGTCGAGCTTGCTCGCATCCAGCCAGCCGCCCGCGGTGCGGCCGTGGCCGCCTCCCTTGCCGCGGCGGCCGATCAGCCGTCGCATCAAGGTGCCGGCGTCCGCGCGCGGATTCGTAGTGCGGATCGAGAGGTAGATCCGATCGCCGAACAGGCCGGTCGCGAGCGACCAGGTCTTACCTTCCATGCGGAGCAGCAGGTCGGCGAGCTCGGGAACGATGTCGGGCTGCTCCACCTGGCCGAGATGCGAAACGATCAGTGAGTCGACGCACTCGAGCTTTTCGAGCGCCTCGTGAAGATTGCCGAAGTACGAGAGCGGCAGGCGCGGAGTCTGGATCTTGGCGAGCAGGCGATGGTCGGCGAGCGGGAAGTAGTGATCGAAGATCGCCTTGTCGTGGCCGACGAACTCGCGGGCGAAATCTTGCGTCTCGGAGCGGATCGCGTAGACCAGCGCAGTCGACAGCGCATGAGGCGTGCGCAGACCCGCCGCCATCAGGTATTCGGCGAGGATCGTCGCGGTGGCGCCATGGCTCGGACGCACGTCGTAGAACGGCACCCCTTCGGTCGCCTTGCGGATCGGGTGGTGGTCGATCACGATCGACGGCTGGATGCCGCGCGGCAGCTGGTTGTTGCCGGTGCGAGGCTGGGTGTCGACCAGCGCGAAGTGCGCGTAGTGCCTGAAATTGAGATGGCGGATGTGGCTGAAGCGCAGTTTCAACGCGCGCACCATCTCGCGGTTTTCGGCACGGCCGACGAGGCCGCCATAAGCGGCGGTCACCTTCTGTTTGAACTGGATGCGCAGCAGGCGGGATAGCAGCAGCGCCGAAGCCAGAGCGTCGGGGTCGGGGTTGTCGTGGGTGAGCACGAGCCAGCGCCCCGCCCCGCTGGAGGCGCGCACCATCTCGCCGAGGGCGGCGTAGCCCCGGCGAGTCTCCTCGCTGATCTCGAAGCTCATGGGGGCGCCGATCTTACCGCCTTAAACCGCCGATCCGGATCTCGGGCGCGGAGCCGCGGCTTAGAGCTTCGAGGCGACCGCGTGCTTCTCCTTGTCGGCCAGGGTGCGACGCTGGGCGAGCAGGGTGGCCGCCTTCGGGAACTGGGCGAGGGCGGTCGCGATCTGCCGGTCGGCGCGCGCCAGCGCCCGCGAGCGGGCCTCCTGGCCGAAGTCGATGTTCAAGACCTCGGCGCGGATCTGCAGCCGGGCGAAATCGATCGCCTCGGGGCTCACGATCCCCTCGGCGACTTCCTTCTCCGAGGCGACTTTCTCCTCGACCAGCCAGCGGCGGAACGGCTCGACCACGTCCTCGCTCGGCTGCCAGTCGATCGAGGTCGCCTTGTGGCGCAGGTGGTAGTCGAGCGCGAAGTTCACGTACGCGTTGCGGGCGAGCAGGAACTGCTCGAACGCCCCGAGCTTGTCGGGTTCGACGACCACGTCGGGGGTGATGCCCCCCTCGCTGTAGACCTCGCGGCCCAGGTCGGTCTTGAAGACCTCGCGCGGTTTGCCCCCCGGGGGGACCGGGTCGCCGGGCGCCGGCGGTTCGGCATGGGCGTAGTAGTCGTAGTACGAGGTGTAGTCGCGCTGGATCAATCGCCCGGACGGCGTGTAGTACTTCGCCGTGGTGAGCGCCAGGCCGGCGCCGTTGGCGATGCCGTACACCGTCTGAACGAGGCCCTTGCCCCAGCTCTGAGTCCCGACCACCAGGCCGACGTCGTGGTCCTGGATCGCGCCGGACAGAATCTCGGAGGCCGAGGCGGTCCCCTCGTTGACCAGCACGACGACCGGCTTGCCGAGCGCGGAGTAGCGGCCGCTCGCCTCGTAGGTCTGGAACGAATCGGGCGTCCGGCCGCGGGTCTCGACGATCGAGGCCCCCTCGGGCACGAACTGTTCGGCCGCTTCGATCGCCTGGTCGAGCAGGCCGCCCCCGTTGTTACGCAGGTCGACGAGCAGCTGCTTCATCCCTTGGCCCTGAAGCTTCTGGATCGCGTCGGCGATTTCCTTGCCGGTCGAGCGCGAGAACTCGCTCACCTGGATGTATCCGGTCTCCGGCGTGAGCATGTAGGCCTGCCGAACGGTGGTCTGGGGAATCTCGGCGCGGGTGATCGACATCTCGAGGGGATCGGGCAGGCCACGCCGGACCAGCGTGATCTTGACCTGCGTCCCTTTCGGACCCTTGAGCTTGGAGACCGCCTCGTCGACGGTCATCTTCGAGGTCGGCTCCCCTTCGATCGTCGAGATCACGTCGCCCGCCTGGACGCCCAAGCGGGAGGCCGGCGTCCCTTCGATCGGCGAGATCACCGTGAGCTGGCTGTTGCGCGAGCCGACCAGGATTCCCAACCCGTAGAAGCTCGCCTGCTGCTTTTCCCGCATGCCCGTGTAGGCGTCCGGCGGCAGGAAGTTCGTGTGCGGGTCGAGCGTCCGCAGCATCCCCTCGACCGAGGAGAAGACCAGGTCCTTGTAGGTGATGTCGGCGCCGTAGCGGTCGTGCGCGAGGGTCACGAGCTCGGAATAAAGACGGAGCCCGTCGCGCGCCTCGTCGGAGAGCGCGAGCAATCGGTCGCCCCAGAACCCGCCGGCAACCAGGGTGACGAGGAAGGCGAGAGCCGCGGCGATCTTGTAGGGACGTTTCATAGCCGGAGGATCATATCAGCGCCCGGCCCGCTTGACTTCCACCGTCGCGCGAGCCAATCATCGGACCGGAAGGATCGCCATGCTCGGATCGCTCGGAGTACCCGAAATCATCTTCATCCTCGTGCTGGCGCTGCTGATCTTCGGCCCGAAGCGTCTGCCGGAGATCGGCCGGACCGTGGGCAAGGGGCTCGCCGAGTTCCGTCGCGCTTCGTCCGAGATCCAACGGACGATCAATGCCGAGCTCGCGCTGGAGGAGGAGCCGCGTCCCACCCAGTTTCCGCGCCGGGTGACGATTCCCGAACCGGACTCCGCGGCGCCCGAAGCGCGCACCCCGCCGGAAGGGGCGCTCGCGCGGCGCCCCGCTTGGGAAGATCCAAACGTGCCGGACGGCCCGCCCGTCGATCTGGTCGACATGGCGTACGCGGACCCCCAACCGGACGACGCGGAAGGCCCGAGCGCTACGGGCTCCCAGCCCACCGCTCCTTCCGTCGCGCCCGCCGCCGACCGGATCGAGCCGAGCTGACGGCTCATATCCCTTTCGGACCTCGAAATGGCTCGCGAAGCGAAACGCCTGGCGGCGGTCCCCGCCGCCCCCTCGCCGGAAGACCTGCCGCGGATGTCGCTCCTCTCCCACCTGGAGGAGCTGCGCAAGCGGATCCTCTACTCGCTGCTCATCGTCTCGGCGGCGTTCGCCCCCTGCTGGTTTTACGTCGAGAAGATTTTCGCCTTCCTGGCGGCGCCGATCCAGAAACTCCTGCCCGCCGGCACCAAGCTCGCGTTCCTCGGGGTCACGGACCCGTTCATCCTCTATTTCAAGGTCGCGGCGCTCGCCGCGGTCTTCCTCGCCGCGCCGTTCCTGATCTACCAGCTGTGGAGCTTCATCTCGCCCGCGCTCTACCGCAAGGAGAAGCGCTTCGCGATCCCGTTCATCTTCTTCGGGACCGTGTTCTTCGTCTCCGGCGGGGCGTTCGGCTATTACGTGGCGTTTCCGAACGCGGTGCGCTTCCTGCTGCAGATGGGGCAGCAGTTCATGCCGGTGATCACGATCGAGCGCTACTCGGGCTTCCTGCTCACCGTCATCCTCGGCCTCGGGCTGATGTTCGAGCTGCCGATCGTGATCTTCCTCGCCGCCTGGATCGGCATCGTCAAGCCGCGGACGCTGATGAAGTACTTCCGGCACGCGGTGGTCCTGATCGCGATCGCGGCGGCGATCCTCACGCCGACGCCGGACATCGTGAACATGATGGTTTTCATGCTCCCCGGCATCGGTCTTTACCTGCTCGGCGTGGGCGCCGCGGCCCTGGTGGTGCGTCGGCGCGAGAAGGCCGAGCCCGACGGCGCCTAGCCCGAACCGGTCGCCGGTCCTCGGGTCTCCCGGCCTGTTCGGCCTCCGCTCTCGCGGATTTGCTAGACTTCCGGCGCCGAGGTCCGGTCCGTCCGCGTCGCCACGGGTCGGTCGCGGTGCTCCCGAGACCGTGCGATCTCCGAACGTCCAACCGAAAGGTCTCCCCTCGGGACGCCCCGCGCCCCGGCGGCCCGCTTCATAGAATTGGAAATCCACCGATGGCACAGATGACCCTTGCCGACCAAGGGCTCGACGAACTGTTCGGCATTCAGGGCGACAACCTGCGGCGGCTCGAGTCGACCTTCGGCGTCTCCGTGGCCGCCCGCGGAACCGAGCTGCGCATCGACGGCGAGCCCGACGCGGTCGCGAGAGTCGAGCGGCTGATCGCGGAGCTCACCCTCGTCCTTGAGCGCGGGTACCGGTTCCGCCCCGGCGAGATCGTGACCGCGATCCGCGTCGCGGCCGAGGCTCCCGAGACCTCGCTGGTCGATTTCTTTCTGCCCGAGGGGCTGCTCGCGGTGGTGCGGCGCATGGTGGCCCCTAGGACCTACCGCCAGCAGCTCTATTTGAAGGCGATGGTCGAGCACGATCTGGTCATCTCGATCGGTCCCGCCGGGACCGGCAAGACCTATCTCGCCACCGCCATGGCCGCGGCGAGCCTGCTCGAAAAGCGGGTCAAGCGGATCGTCCTGGCGCGGCCGGCGGTCGAAGCGGGGGAGAAGCTCGGCTTCCTCCCGGGCGACCTGGTCGAGAAGGTGAACCCCTATCTGCGGCCGCTCTACGACGCGCTCTACGACATCATCGGCTTCGAGAAGGTCGGCCGGATGCTGGAGCGCGGAATCATCGAAGTGGCGCCGATCGCCTTCATGCGCGGCCGGACGCTCAACGAGAGCTTCATCATCCTGGACGAGGCGCAGAACACCACGACCGAGCAGATGAAGATGTTCCTCACCCGCATCGGCTACGGATCGAAAGCGGTGATCAACGGCGACGTCACGCAGATCGACCTGCCGCGTGGCAACACCTCGGGTCTGCGCGAGGCGCAGACGGTGCTCGAACGGGTGGAGGGGATCAAGTTCTTCTTCTTCGACAAGCGCGACGTGGTCCGCCACCCCCTGGTCCAGAAGATCGTCTCCGCCTACGAGACCTTCGAGCAGCAGCGCACCGCGCGGCCCGAGCCGCCGGGGGAAAGCTCGGAGGCGCCGCGGCCGTGACGCGACGGAGCGGGCGATGAGCCGAGCCGCGGAGCCCGAGCGCGAGATCGCGATCCTCAACTCGAGTCGCTATCCGGAGGCGTCGGTCCGGCGGCTCCGCCCGTGGCTCGCGCGCGTGCTCGACGAGGTGGCGCCGGATGCCGCGAGCCTGGGCGTCCGTTTCGCCGGGGACCGCGAGCTGCGCCGGGCGAACCGCGAGTACCGCGGCAAGGACTACGCGACCGACGTGCTGTCGTTTCCGGGCGACGAGGGAGACGGCCATCTGGGCGACGTCCTGATTTCGGTCCCGCGGGCGCGCGAACAGGCGGAGCGTGCGGGGCACTCGACGGAGCGCGAGGTGGAGATCCTGCTGCTCCACGGCGTGCTCCATTGCGCGGGGTACGACCACGAGACCGACGACGGCGAGATGGAGCGCCTGGAACGACGCCTGCGCAAAAGGCTGCTCACGAGCGAGCGATGAACGAGTTTCCCACCCTCTGGGCGTGGCTCGCCGGGGCCGCGCTGCCGCTCGCGGTGCTCCTGTCGGTCCTGTCGGCGTTGCTCGAGCGGAGCGGGCCGATCCGGCTCTCCCATTGGGCCGAAGAGGCGGGGGGCAACCTCCGTGCCCTCTACGAATCGCGGCTGCGATTCGGCATCTATCGCTCGCTCCTTTCGCTGCTCGCGCGGCTCGCGCCGATCGGCCTGTTCCTCACCCTTTGGCGGCTGGCCGCGGGGCTCGGTCTGCCGGCGGCCGGCTGGATCGCCCTCGGGCTCGTGATCGTCGAGCTGGCCGCGACCGAGACGGCGAACCGCCTGTTCGTCGCCCGCGCGCCGGAGCGGGCGCTCGCGGTCCTCACCCGCGCCTACCGCGCTCTCTATCCGCTGTTCCTGCCGCCGATCGCCCTGGTGTCGATGTGGGTGCCGGCGGAGGCGCTGGTGCGGCGCGACAAGGACGACGAGAGCGAGGAAGGGGACGTCTCCGACGAGGAGATCGAAGCGTTCATCGACGTCGGCAAGAGCGAGGGCATCCTCGAAGCCGAGGCGGGCGAGTGGGTTTGGAACGTCGTCGATTTTCCCAACCGCCAGGCCAAGAGCGTGATGACGCCGCGCATCGACATGGTGTGCGCGTCGGTCGACGCGCCGATCGAGGCGCTTGCCGACCGCTTCGTCGAGTCCGGCCATTCGCGCATCCCGCTCTACGACGGCTCGATCGACAAGATCGAGGGGGTGCTGCACATTCGCGACCTGCTGCGGGCGCTGCGGTCGACGCCGTCCACGGGGGCGCAGGGCTCCGCGCGCGCGCTGATCAAACCCCCTCTGCTGGTTCCGGAGACCAAGCCGCTCGACGAGCTGCTGCGCGAGCTGCAGCGGCGGTTCCAGCAGGTCGCGATCGTCGTCGACGAGCATGGCGGCACGGCGGGCATGGTCACCGTGGAGGACCTGGTCGAGGAGATCGTGGGCGAGATCGCCGACGAGCACGAAGCGCTGGTCGCCGAAGTCGAACCGCTCGGCCCCGGCCGCTATCGGCTCGACGGCAAGGCGCGCCTGGATCTGCTCGAGGAGATGTTCGACGTCGACCTCGACGACGCCGAGGTCGAGACCGTGGGCGGGCTGGTCCTCTCGGTGCTCGGGCGGGTGCCGAAGGTCGGCGACACGGTCGAGCAAGGGGACCTTCGTTTCACCGTCGAGTCGATGGACGAACGGCGGATCCAATCGATCGTGGTCGAAGCGCTGTCGGCGCCCACGCTGCTCGGGACCGACGAGGAAGGCTGAGGACGCCCGATGGCCAAAACCGGAACCGTCGCCCTGGTCGGCCGGCCGAACGCCGGCAAATCGACGCTGCTCAATCGGCTGCTCGGAGAGAAGGTCGCGATCGTCTCGGACAAGCCGCAGACGACGCGGCATCGGATCGTGGGCATCCTTTCGGAGGACCGCGGGCAGATCGTGTTCCACGACACCCCGGGGATCCACCGGCCGCTCCATCGGTTGAACCGGCAGATGGTGGGCCATGCGCTCGACGCCTTGAACGACGCGGATCTGATCTGCCTGCTGGTCGACGCGAGCGAGCCGTTCGGCAAGGGCGACGCCTACATGCTGGACCTGGTGGCCAAGGCCGAGAGCCCGAAGATCCTCCTGCTCAACAAGATCGACCGGGTGGAGAAGAAGACGCTCCTGCCGAAGATCGGCAAGTACGCCTCCTATGGCGACGGGTCCACTTTCCGCGAAGTGATCCCGATCTCCGCGCGAACCGGCGACGGTTGCGACCGCCTGCTCGAGGTGCTCTGGGGAGCGCTCGAGGAGGGTGAAGCCGTGTACGACCCCGAGCTGCTCACGATCCACCCCGAGCGCTTCCTGGTCGCCGAGCGGATCCGCGAGAAGGTGCTCGAGCAGACGCGCGAGGAGCTGCCGTTCTCGACCGCGGTCCTGCTCGAGCGTTGGGAGGACGAGGAGTCGAACCCGCCCGGAAAGCCCGGTCTGGTGAAGATCTGGGCCACCCTGTTGGTCGAGAAACCGGGCCAGAAGTCGATCCTGATCGGCCGCGGAGGCGCGAAGATCAAAGAGATCGGCACCGCGTCGAGGCTCGACCTCGAGGAGTACCTGGGACAGAAGGTCTACCTCGACCTCGAAGTCCGCCTCGAGCCGAACTGGCGCGAGGACAAGGCGATGCTCGCGCGGCTCGAAAGGGACGTGGACCTGGATCTGGGTTGATCGGGCCGAACGGGCCCGGGACTCTTCGCTTCGAGGCCCCCTCTGATACCCTTCCGCGGCCATGACCGAGACAGCTATCGCCCCGAATTCCGCACCGACCCCCAAAGGAACCCAGATCCGCATCGCGCACAGTCCGGACTCGGACGACGCGTTCATGTTCTACGCCCTCACGCAGGGCCTCCTCGACGTATCCGGCCTCGAGATCTCGCACGTCCTGCAAGACATCGAGACCTTGAACCAGGCCGCGTTCGAAGGGCGCTACGAGATCACCGCGCTGTCGTTCCACGGCTATGCCCACCTGGCCGACCGCTACCAGATCATGCCCTCGGGGGCGAGCTTCGGGGACGGCTACGGCCCGATCGTCGTCACCCGCGACGATCTGACCCGCGAGGATCTCGCGGGGCGGACCATCGCCATCCCCGGACAGCTCACCACGGCGCACCTCGCGCTCCGGCTCTGGCAGCCGAATCTGGAGACCACGATCGTGCCGTTCGACCGCATCCTCGACGTCGTCGCCGCGGGCGAAGCGGTCGCGGGGGTGGTGATCCACGAGGGACAGCTCACGTTCCAGGAGCAGGGACTCCGCTCGGTCGTCGACCTCGGCGCCTGGTGGAAGGGAGAGACGGGCCTGCCGCTGCCGCTCGGTTGCAACGGTATCCGCCGCGAGCTGCCGGAGGATCTGAAGCGCCGCCTCTGCCGCCTGCTCACCGAGAGCATCGAATACGGCCTCGACCATCGCGGCGAGGCGCTCGGCTACGCGATCCGCTACGCCCGGGGGCTCGAAGACGATCTCGCCCGCTCGGACAAATTCGTCGGCATGTACGTGAACGAATGGACCCGCTCCTACGGCGACGCGGGAAAGAAAGCGGTCCAACTCCTGCTCGATCGGGGCTTCGAGGCCGGCTTGCTGCCGAAGCACGTGGTAGCCGAGTTCATCGAGGCGTGAGAGATCGAAAGAAAGAAGCAAAAGCGTCCGGGTAAGAAGGGATGACGGGACGCACTGGCCGAGAAGGAACGGCGTGGTCGCCTGGGGCGATCGTGTTCGACCTCGACGGCACATTGATCGACTCGCGGCGCGATCTCGCGACGGCGGTCAACCGCTTGCGCCGCGAGCTGGGCATGGCGCCCCTGGCCCTCGACGAGGTGACCGGCATGGTCGGCGAGGGCGCGCGGCTGCTGGTCTCCCGCGCGCTCGGTCCGGATTTTCCGGTGAATCGCTTCGAAGCTGCTTTTTCCGCTTACCGGGGCTTCTATCGGGACGTCTGTCTGGACGAGACCGTTTCCTACCCGGGCATCTCCGAGCTACTCGCCAACCTCGCTCCTCGTTATCCGCTCGCGGTGCTCACCAACAAAGGCGAAGCCATTTCGCGCCATATCCTTGAAGGTCTCGGCCTCGCCTCCCACTTCCGCGCCGTTGTGGGAGGAGACACGCTTCCGACACGCAAACCCGATCCGGCAGGTCTCATCCACCTCGCGGGCCTTTTCGGCGTGCCGGTCGAAAGCCTCCTCCTGGTCGGTGACAGCCGCTTCGACGCCGAGACCGCGACCGCCGCAGGCTGCCGCTTCGCTTTTTGCGAATGGGGCTTCGCGAGCGAGGAGGAGCGGAAGATTCTGGCGGCGGATCTACGACCCGAGAATGCCTGGGAGCTTGCGGCGGCGCTCACGGCTTAGAGCGGGTCGTTGGCCTTTGCCGGTTCAGAAGGCGTCCAGGTCACCCATCAGCGGTACGTCGCCAGCCTGTCCGAACGCGAGGCGCTCGACTCGGTAGGGTTGCCCTCCCCCGAGATGGAAGAAGCCGCAGATGCGCTGCGATGGCGTCGCGAAGCAAGCCTCGTCGCGGCCGTCGCCGTCGAGATCGCCGAGGAGAGGAGTCCCCGCGGGTTGGCCGGGTACTGGGCGCCGAAGGCTCAGAATTGTCTCTGCCGTCCCGCCGTCGTGCGCGGTGTCGCAAAGGAAGCGGCCGGTGCGGTAGACGCACGGGTCGTCTCGCCCATCGCCATCCGGGTCGCCGAGCAGGGCGAGATCGTTCGTCAGGCCGAAGTCGATCTTCAGGTCTTTGGCTCCGCCGTCGCGAGCAAGGTCGCAGAGGAACGACGCGTCGCGCCGCACGCACGGGTCGGCTTTCCCGTCGCCGTCGAGGTCACCGAGGAGCGGGCGATCGCCGGCACGTCCGATCGCGGGGATCTCCGCCTCGGCGGAACCGCCGTCGTGCGCCGTATCGCAGGCGAAGCGGCCCCCGCGGTAATTGCACGGATCGTCGCGACCGTCGCCATCCCAGTCGGCAAGAAAGGGGATTCCGAGCGCTCGGAATGCGATTACCTGTTCTGGACCGGCACCGTCGCCTGCCGTGTCACAAGCGAATCCATCGCTCCGGTACGAGCAGGCGTCCGCGTCGTGACGGGCTTGGAGGACCTGGCCGTAGACCGGCCAGACCGTGATCTCGGGATCGGGATATTCGACGTCTCCTCGGCCTGCGACGAGAAGGCGCCCAGAAGCTTGCATCGCGACACCGGCGTTTACTGACGTGAATTCCTCCGGCAGATCGATCGGATCCCCTTGGGGCACGAGCGATCGGTTCAACAGGCGCAGGTGGAGGCTATTGCCCGTCGAGGAGAGCAACGCGAGATTGCCGTGCCCGTCGAGGCTGAGGTCGAGGAGCCTTTCTCCCCCAGCCACTTCGAGCGGGGCACCGTCGAGGAGCCCTGACGAGTTGAACCAGCCAATGGAAGGCTGCGGACCGGCTATCCGATTCTCGTTCCAACCAACCACGAAGGACCCATCAGCCAGCATCGCCGTGCCCGCGAGGCGAGTTCCTTCGCCGCCGACCGAGAACCTCGTTCCGAGAAGCCGGCCGTCCCGACCGTAGCGCTGGCCGCGAATTCTCGAGGCTTGTCCGGTCGAAGAGAGGGATTCCTCCCAGAGGACGATGAATCTTCCATGGCCGTCCATCATCACGGGGAAGGGAGAGTCGGGCAATGGATACTCCGGCTCGATCCTCAAGTAGGAGGTGACCGGTCGCCCTGCCGTACCGTACGCGCGAACGGCGATCGTCCGAGTCCACCCCGAACAGGGGCGCTCTCGCCAACCGATCACGAATTGTCCCGCGGCGTTGGTGGCAACGTCGGCCGCCCCGACGCAAGCGTCGTCGCCCGGATAAGGGGCGTGGCCGACGTACCAACCTTCGTCCTGCTCGGGTGTGGCGTCCGCTCCGAGAAAGCGGAGCGCTCGGATGTAGCTGTCGGGTGAATCGCCCATCACCCAGGAGGCGACGAAGCCACCGGCACCGTTAGGAGCCACGGCTGGACCGAGCCCGTACCTCCCGGATTCGAGCGAGTGACTTTCGAGGTCATATACCTCGACCGGTCGGCCGACCGAGTCGAAGATGCCGACCCCGCAGTAGTCATATGTGCGTATTTCGTCGTCGCCGTGGTAATGGAATCTCTCGTCGCTCTCGGTTCCGATGACGAATCGGCCGGTCGAGAGAGCCTTGACGCTCGAAAGAGCGCATCCGTACCGCCCGGGGAGGTCGCGATGTTGGCAGACTGAAAAAGGCTGTCCGATCGGTTTTCCTTGGCCGACCAGCAGCGCGGGAGTTACACCGAGCGTGAGACCGGTGAAGAAGGAGAGAAGCGCTCGCGATCGCATCGCAACCTCCCGGCGCGGCGGAGAGATGGCGAGACCCAAACCACGCCTCGCGACCAGATTGCATCACCTTGGCAGATGCAGAAATGCCTGGCCGGGTGGTTCGGCCTACGCGAGAAGGTGGGGCCGCTTTACCGCGGCGCCAGATGGAACGCCGCGGGGAGCAGCTCGCCGAGGGTCGTCTCTTCGCGCTCTCCCGCCGGATTGACCACCAGGATCGGCAGGTCGTCCGCGAACTCGGCGAGGGTTTGGCGGCAGAGGCCGCAGGGGCGGGCCGGAGGGGAGGACTCCGTCACTACGACCAGGGCCTGGGGCCGGGTGAGGCCGGCGTTGACCGCTCGGGAGACGGCGTTGCGCTCGGCGCAGATCGAGAGGGCGGGGATCGAGTTCTCGACGTTCGCGGCGGCCTGGATCGAGCCGTCTTCCATGAGGAGCGCCGCGCCCACCGCGTACCGGCTGTAAGGGGAGTAGGAGCGCCAGCGGGCTTCCTCGGCGGCGCGGAGGAGCGGTTCCCAATCGACGTTCGGCATGGGCTTCATTCTACGCCCGGCCGGACGCCCGAGGGGCTCGGCCTGCTATAGTCCGAACGCCTGACCCAAAAGGCCCGATTGCCGCCCGGCAGTCCGTCGCATTCCGCGGTGAGATTCCGTTTGTGTGCACGAAGGAGGGGCTCGTGGAGCGCCGATACAATGACATGACGCCGCCCGCCGATGGCGGCGAGATTCAGTGGCACGCGGCCGAAGGCCGCTTGGAAGTACCCGATCGACCGATCGTCCCGTTCATCGAAGGGGACGGCACTGGCCCGGACATCTGGAAGGCGACCCGCACCGTGCTCGACGGCGCGGTCGCGAAGACCTACGGCGGATCCCGCTCGATCGCCTGGTTCGAGGTGCTCGCCGGCGAAAAGGCGTTCACCACCCGGAACGAATGGCTGCCGAACGACACCGTCGAGGCGATCCGTCACTATCGGGTGGCCCTCAAGGGACCGCTCACGACGCCGGTGGGTGGCGGCATTCGGAGCCTGAACGTCGCCCTCCGCCAGATCCTCGATCTCTACGCTTGCGTCCGCCCGGTGCGCTATTTCACCGGCGTCCCGTCGCCGGTCCGCGAGCCCGAGAAGGTGGACATGGTCCTCTTCCGCGAGAACATCGAGGACGTCTATTCCGGCATCGAGTGGGCGGCCGACTCCGAAGGGGCGAACGCCCTGATCGATTTCCTCGCCAAGGCGGGCAAGAACGTCCGCCCGGGCAGCGGCATCGGGATCAAGCCGATCTCCAAGTTCGGCAGCCAGCGCCTAGTCCGCAAGGCGATCCGCTACGCGTTCGAGTTCGGGCGGAAGA
>JBGAGQ010000034.1:0-63119 GCA_044226625.1 Thermoanaerobaculia bacterium | reverse complement strand
TCCGCCCGAGATCTGCGCAACGCGCGGGCGGAGGCAAGCTCCGCCCCTACGATTCGATCTCCCGTCTCGCTCGAAGGAAACGCCCCAAGGGGGAGCCTCCCGAAGGACAGGCCGTTCATGCGAGCGACGTGCTCCAGGGGAGCTTGATCCAGGGGCTCGTCCAGCGGGTGAGCATCTGATTCGCCGCCTCTCGATAGCGCGGATTCGAAGCCTCGTCGCCGCCCCACCAGATCCGGCCGGCGAGATAGTTGTCCGACATCTCGTACCAGGAGCCGTAGGCGGTTTGCAACCGCCGCGCGCCGAATGCGATGTGCTGCCACGCGGTCGCCTCGTCGATCCAGCCCACCGTGTAAATTGCGCGGGCGAGATTGATCAGGCGTTCCATGTCCCAAGCGACGAGATCGCCGTCCTTGAACAGGCCGAGGTTCGCGTGCAACCAGCGCAGCGAGCCCCGTCGGTCTTCGGGTTGCGTGGCGAGCCACGGTTCGAGCTCGCCGGGGCCCAAACGGGAGAGCTCCCGGTGAAAGACCCGGAACTCCGCCGAGTGCCCCTCGTTCGCGAGCCACGCGAGCATATCCCTGGCCTCCTCCGCCGAGTGGACGCTCCACGAATCGCGCAGCATCCGGCGCAATTCCCTTTTCGAGAACCGCAGACGGAGCCGGTCGAAGACATCGCTCCACGTCGCGCCCAGATTGCCGCTCGCCGCGAGCGCCCAGCGCTGCGCAGGGCTCAGCCGCTTGGTGAGGAGCTTGTCGAGTCCCTTCCAGAGAACAGCCCCCCCCACGTACGCCAAGCAGATGAAGAAAACGACTCGTTCATACGGGTTCACGGGGGCATCCTCCTAAAAATGGCAGAGCATCCGCCGAAAGGAGAGACGGTGAGACGCGGGAAGGGTATTAGATCTGCGCTTTCATTCGGCGGGCTCCGAAGGTTGAAAACCTTCCCTTCCGACTGGAGCACCCGCGTAAAGGCCTTCGTTCCCGGATCAATCTCGACTCCCAACCGCCAGCTCCCGCCGTCAAGGAAGGTTCTCGGAACGAAGTGCGAAGCGAAGATCCTCCGACTTGTCTAAGCAACCCGCGTCGAGCCCCGTGACGCTCCCCGCCGACACGAACGCCTCGAGGATCGAGGCGACGCACGGGTCCGTGTCGTCGTGCCCCCGGTTCGGCAGCACGAGAGCGCGACCTTTTGGAAACGAGCGCGCGACACGCACGGCGTAGCGCGGTGGGGTGACGTGATCGAGCGCGCCGGAGAGGATCAGCGCCGGGACCTGCGAGGATCCGATTTTCCGGTCCCCTTCGGGCAGCCCGCCATGCGGCCATTCGCGGCAGGCGAGAAGCTCGCGCCGGAGTCGAAAGTCTCCGAGGGCTGTGCCGGCGGTCGCGGCCGGGACCGCGGAGGACTCGAAGCGGGGGATCTCTTCGCTGCAGACGATCGAAAGATAGACCCCTTTCGGGATCTCGCCCTTGCCGCGAAACGCGAGCCATCGAGCGAGCACAAGGAAGTCACCTTGGACGGCGCGGTGAATCGTGAGCGGCAGCGCGCGGATCTTCTCTGCCGAATAGAGCGTCGAGAAGAGATAGGCGCGCAGGACCTCGGCATCGATCGTCACGACGGCTGTCCGGCCGCCTTCTGGATCGCTCACCTCGACACGCGCCGGTTTCTCGGCGAGGCGGAGAAGCAGGCTGTCGAGCTCTCGCGCGGGATACGGAAAATCTCGCCGACAGGCCGGCTGCGCGGCGCACGCGGCGAAGACTCGGGCGAGCGTCCGGTCGGTCGAACGGGGAATCTCGAGCCAGACCGGCACGTCCAACGGTAGTACCCCTTGGAGCGCGAGGGTTCGCACCCGGTCCGGGTGGCGCAGCAGGAAGATCCGCGCGGCCTGGGTGCCGTA
This sequence comes from Thermoanaerobaculia bacterium, assembly GCA_044226625.1. Taxonomy (GTDB): domain Bacteria; phylum Acidobacteriota; class Thermoanaerobaculia; order Multivoradales; family UBA5704; genus DASYKS01. The sequence continues at coordinate 61,225 of JBGAGQ010000034.1, read as the reverse complement.
GGACACGCCGTACAGGTTGAGCCGCGGATAGCCGAGCCAGGCGCGGACCTCGTCCAGGTCGTCCATCGCGAACGGAGTCGTATAGAAACGAAGATCGGCCTTCGTTTCCAGATCGTTGCGGCATCGCCGGACCGCCGCGACGAACCGCGCTTCGTTCCGATACTCGGCGCTGCCGGGATCGGTCGAGAGGTCGCAGTCGAGCGGGTTCGACTCCCCCGTTCCCCTTTGATCGACCAGCAGCACGTCGCGATGGAGCCGCAGCCCGGGGAACGAACGGGCGAAATATCCTGCATAGCTCGTCGCCGGCGCGACGCCCCCGCCGGCGAGGAAGACCCACGGGTCGGGCAAGACCTCCTTCGACCGGGCCGGGAGGACGACCACCTTCAGGGCGATCTTTCGACCGTTCGGCGCCGCGGGATTTTCCGGCACCTCATGGCGACCGCAGAGGACCTCTTCGTCTACCCCCGGGACGCGGCAGGGGGCCAGCGGAGCCAACCGAGCGACCGGAGCGGGAGCGGAATTCGAGGGACCGTCGGAAGGCCTGATCTCTTGCCCCAACGCCGACCCGACGCAGGGCGCGAGCAGCAGCGACAGGACGGCGAGGGCGCGAGGGTTCATGGAGGCTTCCTCCACGAACCCTTACTCGCCTCCGGCGACGGGGGTTTCAGAGGTCGATAGTGGCCACGAGAGAGCGCCGCGTCTGCCCTCGCCCGCTCGCCCCCCTACTTCCCTGCCTTCAAATACTTGTCATACCAAGCCAAGTACCGCTCAAACCGATCCTTCTGGTAGCTGGGCTTCCGAATGCCGTGGTTTTGGCCGGGGTAGATGATCAGCTCGGTCTCGACGCCCAGGCGCTTGAGGGCCTGGTAGAGCTGCTCGGAGTTGAGCAGCGGCACATTGAAGTCGGCCTGGCCGCAGAGGACGAGGGTCGGGGTCTTTACCTTGTCGACCTGGAACCAGGGGGAAAGCTTCTTCCAGAGGTCGACGTTCCGCCAGGGGAGCCCGAGTTCGGTTTCCCACTCGTACTGGTAGTGGTCGGTGCCGTAGTTGGCGAAGTAGTTCGCCTCGGACGCCCCGGAGATCGCCGCCTTGAAGCGAGTGGTCTTGGTGATCACGTAGTCCGTGAGGATGCCGCCGTAGCTCCAGCCGCCGACGCCGAGCCGATCGGGGTCGGCGACCCCCATTGCGATCGCGCCGTCCACCGCCGACATCACGTCCTCGAAATCCTTGTTGCCCCAATCCGCCCAGAGCGCGTAGCAGAAGTCGCGGCCGTAGCCCGTCGAACCGCGCGGGTTCGCCGAGACGACGGCGAAACCGCCCGCGGCGAGCATTTGCCATTCGAGATTCCAGCCCGTCGTGTACTGCGCGGTCGGACCGCCGTGGATGCGGAGAACCGTCGGCAGCTTCTTACCCGCGGGATTTTCCGGCGGCCGGGTCAGGAAAGCGTCGACTTTCGTACCGTCGGCGCTCGTCGCCTGGTAGCGCTCGAGCTTCGAAAGCTTAAGTCCCTTCAACAGCTCGTCGTTCGCGTGCGAGAGCCGGACGAGCGTGCCCGCCGCGTCGAGCATCGAAACCTCGCCCGGGTGGTCCCATTGCGCCTCGAGAACCACCACCTCCCCTTTCGGTCCGAGGTCGTAATCTTGAACCTCACGCTCGCCCGTCACCACCCGCTCCACCGCGCCGCCAGCTGAGGGGACCCGGGCGAGGTGCTGGTTGCCGCCGTCTTCGAGCAGGAAATAGACCTGCGTGCCGTCGGGAGAAAAATGCGGCGAGGAGACGTTGCGATCGATCGAGCGCGTGAGGTCGCGCGGCGCGCCGCCGGCCGCCGGAACGATCGCCGCCGAGGCGATGCCGTACCACATGTCCGAGACCGGGCCGCCCGCGACGTAGACGATCTCCTTGCCGTCCGGCGACCAGGAGGGGGAGGCGTCGGTCCCCGGCGAGGTCGTGACGGCGCGCGGCGCGGCACCCTCTTTCGCCTCGATCACGAAGACGTCGCTGTTCTGGTTCGAATCGGGATCGGCCGTCCGGTTGCTCGTGAATGCGATGCGCGTCCCGTCCGGCGAGAATTCGGGCTCGCTGTCGTCGTACTTGCCCGAGGTGAGCTGGACGCTCTTCTTGCTCGCGAGGTCGAACAGATAGAGGTGATTGCGGATCTCGCGCAGGTACCCCTCGCCGTCGCGCTTGAATTGGCGCCGGTCGATGACGATCGGTTTCTCGGTCTTGTCGTCGTCCTTCTCGCCGTCCTTCGGCGCGTCCGGATCGACGTCGGCGACGATCAGCGCGAGCTTCTTGCCGTCGGGCGACCAGGCGAGCTCCGAGACGCTCGCTTTGTACTCGGTGAGCTGCCACGCCTCGCCGCCGCGGCGGTCGATCAGGTAGACCTGCGTCTCGTCGCCGTCGCGGTCGGAGAGGAAGGCGAGGTACTTGCCGTCCGGGCTCCAGCGCGGATCGCCCTCCGACTTCTTGCTCGTCGTGAGGCGGATCGCCTCGCCGCCGGGCTTCCGCTCCGACATCCAGAGGTCGGCGTCCGACTTGTCCTTCTTCAAGTCCATCGACTGGACCCGATACGCCACCCACAGCCCATCCGGGCTCACCTGGGGATCCGCCACCGACTTGAACGCCGCGACGTCCTCTGGCTTGAGCGACCGCGGGGCGTCCGCGGCGAAGGCGGGGAGAGTAGAGGCGACGAGCAGAAGGCCGAACGACGCAAGACGGCGAAGGCGCATAGATTCTCCTCGAACGGACTGTCCGGATACGGCGAGCCCGCGCATCCTAGCCCGAATTTCTCACCGGGTTTCACCGTGTCGAAACGACGGCCGGCGCCTGCCCTCATTGGGCTCGTTCGGAGCGCTCTTCACGGGAGGTGCTAGGATTTCTTCATGTCGAAGCTGGCACAGATCGAGGAGGAACTCTCCACCTTAACTCGAGGCGAAAAGGCGGAAGTCCTGCGCTGGGTTGCGCGCGATCTAGGAGATTCCTCGGCGGGAATCGATTCGGACCCTGCGGTCTGCGGCGGTGAGCCGTGCATCGTTCGGACTCGCATCCCCGTCTGGCTCTTGGTCCGAGCACGTCAGCTCGGCAGCAGCGAGGCCGACCTTCTTTACGCCTACCCGCAACTGCGGGCGGAAGATCTCGCGAACGCTTGGACCTATCACCGAGCCCATCGAGACGAGATCGAAAAACAAATCCTGTCGAACGAAGCGGCCTGAGATGGCCCGAATCTATTCGAACGAGAACCTGCCGCTCCAAGTCGTCGAGGCCTTACGGCGGCGCGGGCATGACGTACTCACGACGCAGGAAGCAGGTCAGGCCAACCGGGCCACACCGGACGACGACGTGCTCCGCTTCGCCGCCACGCAAGGGCGAGTGATCGTCCCCCTCAACCGACGGCACTTCATCGGACTTCACGAGCGTTCGAGCGATCAGCACGCCGGAATCGTCGTCTGTACCTACGATCCGAATTTCGAGGCTCTGGCGGCGCGAATCGATTCCGCTTTGTCCAGCAAGACGGATTGGACCGGACGCCTCGGAAGGGTCGTCCGCCCTTCCTGACCTACGTCTCGAACACCGTCCCCACCACCACCCCCGACCGCCCCGCGAGGTCGCGCAGCGCTCGCTCGGCTTCGCTTGGGAAGACGACATCTTTCGGTAGGTAGGCGACGAGCCAGCCGTGCGCGGTGTCGGGGTGTATTTTCACCCGGACGCTGTCGGTGATCGGCGTGCCGAGGGGGCCGCGGGCATCGGCGAGGAGCGGCTTTCCTTCGAGCGAGAACGGGCCGCGGAGCGATTCGAAGGTCTCCCCTTCCGCTCCCGCGCGGAGGGTGAGCGGCGGATCGATCGTCTCTGCAGCCATGATGCAGCTGGGCACCGCGAGCGCGATCGAGAGAGCGTTGTTCAGGTCGACCAACGGTTGGATCGGCGCCAGGTCTTCGCCTTTGAGCACCCGGCGGAGCAGCGCTTCGGACGACGGCCGGTAGCGGGTGGGATCGCACCCGGCGGCGCGGAACAGCTTGCGGATCGCGGCGACGGTCGGATCGTCGGGGGAGAGCTGCGCCCCGTGGCGCTCGCGAACCCGGGCGATCGTCTCGCGCAGGACGTCATGGGCCTGGGCGGAGCCGGGCTCCGCCCGCAGCTCCGCCCAGGCGAGCGTCCAGCCGGGGAGCTCGAGGCGGACGTCGGACGGGGAGAGAGCTTCGGTCATGACGGGATCTCGTGAAGGTCCGATTCGAGCGGTACGTCGAGCCCGCCATAGAGCCGCAGGTAGCGCTCGACCGGCATACCCACCCGTTCGGCGAAGCTCTGCTGGTAGGAGGAGACGGCCCCCACCGGCTCGTCGAGGTAGAGCCGCTCGATCCGGAAGAGCGGCACGAACATGGTCGAGAGGCCGAGGGTCGGCGTCTCTTTCGACGCCGCCTGGAGCATCCACTCGCCGAAGCTCGCCACGCTGATGCCGCGCATCTGCAGACCCGCGACCCCGAGGTCGTAGAGCACTCCCCAGAACTTCTCGGTCGGGTTGACCAGGTGGACCAGGATGATCGAACCGGTTCGGATCACGGGCGGCAATCTCCTCGAAAAACGGGAGGTGACGGGAGCTCAGGAGCCGAAGGATATGGCACCGCGAGCTCGTTTCGAGAAATCCGCTACCCGCGGCCGTCAGATTTCGCGTTAGGTCTAGAGAGGCCCATTTTTCCCGGCCCTGGGGAGCCCTGCCATGCATCGACTGGAGATCCTGTCCGTTGCAAAGACCAACTGCGAAGAGGCGTACGCCCGCATCTCCTGCCTGGGGGGGCGCGCCTCGGACGGCCGAGCGTTCCGGCTCGCCACGGAGGACGCCATCCGCGCCCTCGAGACGGGGTCCCGGAGCCTGTTCGTCCGCTGGTACGGACAGGAGCACGATCTGGTGATCGAGCACGACGCGGAAGGAAACAAGCTGCTCCGCATCGAAGGGGACGACACCCCCTCGAACGCCCTATGGTTCCTGCCGGACTGTCCGCCGACCGCGCTGTCGCAGGTCTTCCTCTGAGAGAGTGCCCCGGGCAGGGGACCGCGGCGCGTTCGGGGACGAACGAGAAAACCGGTATCCTCTCGGTTACGGAATTCGAGAAGAAGGGGTAGGACGGAGCGAACCGCGCGGGGCGCAAGCCCCACCTCCTGCGTAAGCTCCACCTGCGGAACTCTCGAAGTCCTTGCATCGCCATGCGCACGTACGAAGACTTCGAGGTCTGGATCGCCCGCGACGGGGACGGCTATAGCGTTCGTGCCTCGGGAGCGGGCGAATCGCATCGGCTCGTCCTGGACCTCGACGCGCTCGAGCGGAAAACGCGAGAGCTCGTAGAAGCCTTCGCCGGACGGGAGGCTGTCGACGCCCCGACCCAACACGCGGCAAGAGAGCTGGGCCGAGAGCTCTTCGAGATCGTCTTCCCGCGGCCGATTTACGGTCGGTGGCGGGAGCTGCGTGCTGGATACTGCCGCGTTCGCCTCCATTTCGATCGGGCTGGCGCTTTGTCGGCGCTCCCTTGGGAGCTGCTGTTCGATGGCCACCGGTTCCTCGCCGTTTCGGCCGAGACGCCGATCGTCCGCCATCCGGAGCTGCACGGCCCTCTCGAATCTCCCCTGCCTCCTCGGCCGTTCCGCCTGCTCGCGCTGCTACCCCAACCTTTGGGGCAACAGGATCTCGACGCCGAAGGCGAGCTGTTGGCGATTCGGGAAGCGCTTGGAGCGCGCATCAGCGAGAAATCGGTCGTCGTCGAGCGCATTGACCGGCCGACTTTCGGCGGGCTCATGGAGCGACTCGAGGCGGCGCCCCCGGTGCACGCGATCCACTTCGCCGGCCATGGGGAAGCGTGGCCCGAGTTCGGCGACGGAGCGCTCTGCCTCGAGCGAGAAGGCCGCATCCGTTCCTCGGATTCCGTGCCGGGTTTCGCCCTCGCACCGGTCTTTCGAGACGCGCGCGATCTTCGCTTCGTCTTCCTGAACTCCTGTGAGGGGAGCCGCTCCGGCTCCACGGAAGATCCGGGAAGCCTCGCCCAGCGTCTCCTCGAAGCGGGCGTTCCGGCCGTGCTCGCGCTGCAGACACCGATCGGAGATCGCGCGGCGACGACCTTCTGCCGCGCGTTCTACCGCCAGCTCGCGAGCGCCGGCTCCCTCGAAGCGGCGGTCGCGGCCGGACGCAAGGCGCTCAATTCCGGCGCGTTCGGCTTGGCTTGGGCCTCCCCCACGCTCTATCTGCGGGCGGCGACGGGGCGACTCCTCAGGCCCAAACTCCCCTGGCGGAAAATCGTGGCCTCGGCCGCCCTCCTTGCCATCGCGGCTTTGGGTTTCGCGGCGTATCAGGGGAAGAAGATCTACGAGAAGAGCACGCGATTCGTTCCAGCAAAGCCGCTGATCCCCGTCCCTTCCGATCCCCGCTGCCCGTCGCCGGCCGGCCTCGATCTAGGATTCGTCTACATCAAACCCGGCGAGATCACCGTGGGAGCTCCCGAGGGGCGCGGCGACGCGGACGACCGGCCGATGCACAAGGTCTCGATCACCCGCGCCTTCTGTGTTGGAGCGTACGAGGTGACCGAGGATCAGTGGAACGCGGGGCTCACCAACGGCCGGGCGACGATAGCTCCAGGTGTCGATCTCCCGAGGGTCAGCGTGACGCACGACGACGTCCGGAGTCTTCTCGAGCGGCTCAATCGGCGAGATCCCGAAGGGAAGTATCGGCTGCTCTGGGAAGCCGAATTCGAATACGTCGCGAAGGCCGGTGGCTCCGCGGCTTACGCTTGGGGCGACCGAGAGGAAGATCTGATCGGTCGTGCCAATTGCCTCGACACCCAAGATCGCTTCGAAGACCTGGCGCCGATCGGTTCGTTCGAACCAAATGCGTGAGGTCTCTATGACCTGCACGGCAACGCACAGGAGTGGGTCGCCGATTGGTACGGAACCTATTCGCAGACCGACCCGATCGACCCGCACGGACCGCAGGCCGGAACCTACCGGGTCCGAAGGGGCGGAAGCTTCAAGATGAACGCGAAGAACTGCGCGGCGTGGAGCCGGAAATTCTCGAAGCCCAACCTGCGCCAGGGGGACCTCGGTTTCCGCATCGCCCGGGATCCGGTCGAGCCCGGCTCCCTCCGTCAATAGCCCTCGCTTCCTTCGAGCAGCGGCCCAGCCTCGTTCTCTCCTTCGGAATCCGAGCGCCCTCCGCCTGCCTCGTCACCGATCAGGTTGTAGGTCGTCCGATGGGGAACCTCTTCGCCGAGCTCCCGCCGTTCTTGGCGATAGCGGTTCTCCGAGTAGCGATCGCCGGCGAAGCGGTCCGAAAGACCCACGGTGCGGTACTCCTCGCGCGGCACGCCGCGATCGACGGGGTGGCGTCCGCGTCCCGGCTCTAGCGGCCTTTCAGGCCGCGGGTCGTGGTGTGCCTCTCCCCCCAGGGCATCGGCCTTCGGCCTCAGCCCTGGGCTGTGTTCTTACGGCCCGTTGGGCCGAAAAAGACGGAGCAGGAATTCTGCGTGTCGACGCGGAAAAATCGAGCTCGCAGGGGGCTCTACGCGTGGACCGCGGACAAAACCTAGCTCGAGCCACGGCCGATGGTCGGGAGACCGGCACGAAGTGGGGTGCCTCTCCCCCAGGGCATCGGCCTTCGGCCTCAGCCCTGGGCTGGGTTCTTTCGGCCCGTTGGGCCGAAGAAGACGGAGCGACGGAGCAGGGATTCTGCGTGTCGACGCGGAAAAAACGAGCTCGCAGGGGGACCAGCGCGTGGATTGCGGACAAAACCTAGCTCGAGCGACGGCCGACGGTCAGGGGACCGGCCCGAAGGGCCGGCAGAATCGAGCCCAGGGCTGAGGCCGAAGGCCAATATCCTGGATCTGCCGGTGCCTGAAGAAAGGCGGCATGAAAGGCCGCCAGCCTGCCCGAAGCGATGGCCGACGGTCATGCGACCGGCCCGAAGGGCGGGCAGAATCGAGCCCAGGGCTGAGGCCGAAGGCCAATGCCCTGTATCTGCCGGTGCCTGAAGAAAGGCCGCCTAAAAGGCCGCCAGCCTGCCCAAAGCGACGGCCGAGGTCATGGGACCGGCCCGAAGGGCCGGCAGAATGGAGCCCAGGGCTGAGGCCGAAGGCCGATGCCCTGGGTCCGGTGTTGCCTACAGAAAGGCGGCCTGAAAGGCCGCTAGAGGATCAGGACCGAGATCCGTGACCGCCGGGCCCTTCGGGATCCCCCGGCTCGGACAGCTCGAGCAACACTCCGCCCGTGCTTTTCGGGTGGACGAACTGAACCCAGCAGCCTCCGGCGCCGCGAGTGGGCTCGGGGCGGAGGACGGCGAAACCCTGCTCGCGCAAGCGCGCGTCATCGGCACGGACGTCGTCGCTCGCTAGGCAGAGGTGGTGGACGCCGGGGCCCCGCTTTTCGAGGAACTTTCCGACCGTCGAATCGGGCGAAAGAGGCTCGAGCAGCTCGATGCGCGTCTCGCCGCAGGGGATGAAGGCGACGCGAACCCCTTCGTGCGGCACGTCCTCGATGACCGTCACCGCGAGCCCGAGCGCCTCGTAGGTCTTCCGCGCCTCGGCGATCGAGGCGACCGCGATCCCGATGTGATCGATCTTGCCGATCATTCTTCCTCCTCGGCGTTCTGCAGGGCCGCGGCGCTTTCGACCACGCCGCGGAACAGCCGCTCGGCCACCTCGTAGGGGTCCACCCGTTGCGAGAACCCCGCCTCGACCGCGCGCTCCACACCCACCACGCGGTCGGCCGCGGCGATCACCCGCTCTTTCAGGATCGTCTCCACCCGGAGCCGGAGGTGCGAAAGGCGCCGCGCCGCGAGTTGGCCGCCGGCGCGAAGAAATTCGCGGTGCCGCTCGATCGCCTCGATCAACCCGTCGAGCCCCTCGTCGCGGCTCGCGACGGTGCGGACGATCGGCGGGATCCATTCGCCGTGCTCGCCCAGGGAGAGCATCATTTCGAGGTCGCGCTCCGAGCGTTCGACCCCCTCACGATCCGCCTTGTTGATCACGAAGACGTCGGCGATTTCCATCAAGCCCGCCTTGATCGCCTGGATGTCGTCGCCCAAACCGGGCACCGTCACGACCACCACAGAATCGACGCTTTTCACTACGTCGACCTCGTCCTGGCCGACGCCCACCGTCTCGACCAGGATCCAATCGAACCCCGCGGCGTCGAGCAGGTCGATCGCGTCGCGCGTCGCGCGGGCGAGGCCGCCCATCGTGCCGCGGGTCGCCATCGAGCGGATGAACACCCCCGGATCGGTGTAGTGCCCCTGCATCCGGATGCGGTCGCCGAGCAGGGCCCCGCCCGTGAACGGGCTGGTCGGGTCGACCGCGAGCACCGCGACCGTTTCGCCGCGCGCCCGCAGGTGGCGGGTGAGGCGATCGACCAGGGTGCTCTTGCCGGCGCCCGGCGGGCCGGTGAGACCGATCACCCGGGCGTTACCGGTCTTTGGATAGAGCCGCGCGACGAGGTGGCGCTGCTCCGGTCCACCGTCTTCGAGCCGCGAGATTGCCCGAGCGAGCGCCCGCGGCTCGCGCCGGAGCAGACGGTCGATCAGAGCGTCCAGGTTTTCCGGTCCCCGCGCGCGTACGGGGCGGTGCGGCAGATCCGACGTCATCCCTTCCCTTTGAGCAGTCCGCGGGCGATCACGAGGCGCTGGATCTCGCTGGTCCCCTCGCCGATGGTGCAGATCTTGGCGTCGCGGTAGTACTTCTCCGCCCGGTAGTCCTTGATGAAGCCGTAGCCGCCGTGGATCTGGACGCCCCGCTCGGAGCAGAAGACAGCCGCCTCGCCGGAGTAGAGCTTCGCTTCCGACGCGAGCTGGGAGAACTTCTGGCCGCGGTCGTTCGCCTCGGCGGCGGCGAACGTGAGGATCTCGGCCGCCGCGATCTTGGTCGCCATTTCGGCGAGATGGAACTGCACGGCTTGGAACGCCGCGATCGCCTGACCGAACTGCTCGCGCTCCTTGGCGTACTTCAGCGAGGTTTCATAGGCGCCGATTGCGGTGCCCAGTCCCAGGGCGGCGATCGAGATCCGGCCGCCGTCCAAGATCGCGAGCGCCTGCTTGAACCCCTCGCCCCGCTCGCCGAGCAGGTTTTCGTCCGGCACGAAGCACTCTTCGAAGATCAGCTCCGCCGTGTCCGAGGCCCGAATGCCGAGCTTGTTTTCCTTCTTGCCCGGGCGGAAGCCAGCGGTCCCCTTTTCGACCACGAACGCCGACATGTGCCGGCCGCGCTTGGCCTCCGGATCGGTCACCGCCATCACGACCGCCGTGTCGCCCACGGAGCCGTGGGTACAGAACGCCTTCGAGCCGTTGAGCACCCACCCGCCGTCGACTTTCCGCGCGGTCGTCCGCGCCCCTGCGGCGTCCGAGCCGGAACCCGCCTCGGTCAGACCCCAGGCGGCGATCTTCTCGCCCGAGGCGAGAGGGGTCACCCAGCGCTTCCGCTGCTCGGGGTTGCCGAATTTGTAGATGTGATTGGTGCCCAACGAGTTATGGGCGGCGATCGAGATGCCGACCGACGGGTCGACCTTCGACAGCTCGGTGATCACCAGCACGTATTCGACGTAGCCGAGCCCCGCGCCGCCGTACTCCTCGGGAAAGATGACGCCGAGGAAACCGAGATCCCCGGCCTTCTTCATCACCTCGCGCGGGAACTTCTGCTGCTCGTCGATCTCGTCGACGATCGGATCGACTTCCTTCCGCGCGAATTCGCGCGCGGTGTCGCGGATCTGGATCTGCTCGGCCGAAAGGGCGAAATCCAAGGCGGTTCTCCTAATCTCCTGGCGAATCTCCCGGCCAGCGAGCTGATTCTTGACAGTCGGCATCCGTCCCGCGGCGGACGACCGGAATTCGAAGACTGGAAAGGCGCGAAGCGGCCCGGGGGGCCGGCGGGAGCTACGGAGAGGAGATGCTATCGCGCGGGCCGCGACGGCGCCAAACGGGGAGGGGGCAATCCATTCCTCTGTCACGGAACCGGGAAGTGCCGACGGAGAGTCGTCGTGAGCCGCTGGCAAGCGATCCCTGGATCCGAGAATGGATCCTTTGACCAGAGACTCAATCTTTAGCCCGAAGAACGACTCTCTGGGTTAGAGAACAGCTCCTTCACCTGGAGATATAATCTCTGTTTCCGGGAATAAGTCTCTGAGTCCGCGATAGAATCTCTGATTCAGAGACTTTGTCCCCGGGCCCGAGACTCATTCTCCGACTCACGGACTCGTATCCTGACCCAGAGACCGCCTACCGAGGAGCCGCTTGTCGTATTTCGAGGAGGGACACAGATGTCGCACGGAACCTACGCTCACCAGATCGAGCAGTGGCATGTTCTGGTCAACAACCTCGAATCCGCCATCGAGGAAGTCCCTCACGCGCGCGCCGATCGCGAAGAGCTAAGGCAAATGATGGACGAGATGCAGCGACTCTGTGCCGAGATCGAAGTCGCCAACGGCCAGCTGCGGGGCCTCATCAAACGCCGCCAAAAGCTCGCCTACGCCGCCCGTCAGAAGCGGCTCGTCCTCGCCGCCCATCTCAAAGCCCACTTCGGTTTCGATTACCCCAGGCTCGTCGCGTTCGGAATCGAACCTCGGACGCCGCGTAAGCGGACGAAGAAGGTGAAGGTGGGCGGGGAGGGGAAGAAGGAATGACTCGAAGCTCGAATCGATTTAGACTTTTCACCATGCTGCGACGCTTGGCGATCGACGTTCCAGAGGGTCAGGGTGTTTCGGTGGCGGGCCTCAGCTTTTCCTCGTCTTCAGCTTCAGCCTTCTTCATCTTCGTTCTGCCGGCCTGCTAAGGGTCCGCGATCGCCAGTAGCCGGGGCGCCGCCGGTTGTGCGCTATCGCCACGATTCGGACTGCGTCCGGATCGACCCGGAAGATGAGTCCGAAGGGAAACCGGCGGAGGGGTAACCGCCGATGCTTGGCGTCCAGTTTTGTTCCCAAGTTGGGTTGGAGGGACAAGAGATCCTGCGCCAGCTCCACCTCAGCCACGAGATCTTCGCCGAGGCCAGGCACTCGCTCTTGGTAAAAGGCCGCAGCTTCGTTCAATTCCTCCTCTGCCGCCGGTAGAAACTCAACCTTCATCGGGCGCGAAGGCGAGCGCGCGCGTTGGCGAGAACTTCTTCTGCGGGAATGCCCTTGACGAGCCCAGCCTCCAGCTCCTGGCTACGTTGCTGAGCCTCTTCAATCCACGCACGGTCCACGTCGGGATCTGCCGGTCCATCCAGGTCGTCGAGCAGCATGCGCAATAGCTTGCTCTGCTCCACGGGGTCGAGAGTTCGAATCTCGGCAGCCATCTCCGCGGCGGCTCTTGCCATGACGATCTCCTTGTCTCCCCGACTATCGTAATGCAGCTTCCTTCCGACGAAAATGAGCCCGGGCTCAGGCCTCGACAGTGACATCAGCGCCCGACCCACTCCTCCACCCCCCACCCCAGCTCGGCGAACAGCGCACCGACGGCCGGGATCGGCAGGCCGACCACATTCGTGTAGTTGCCGTGGACGCTCTCGACGAACAGCGCCCCGTAGCCCTGGATTCCGTAGGAGCCGGCCTTGTCCATCGGCTCGCCGGTTTGGACGTACCAGCGAATCGTCGTGTCGTCCATGGCCGCCATGCGGACGTTCGAGCAGGTGAGGTTCGCGACCTCGCGGAGGGGCTCCGCCGCATAGTGAAGGGCCACCCCGGTATAGACCTCATGCTCGCGGCCGGCGATCTTCCGGAGCATGGCCTCGGCGTCTTCCTGATCTAGAGGCTTTCCGAGCAGCTCTCCATCCAAGACCACGACGGTGTCAGCGGCCAGGGCGATCTCCCCAGGCTGGACGACGGCCGCCGCCTTGGCCTTCGCTAAGCGGAGGACATACGGTCCGGGCTCTTCGTTCGGGAACGGCGTCTCGTCGAGGTCGGCGGGACGGATCGAGAACGTCAGGCCGAGCCCCTGGAGCAGCTCGCGGCGGCGGGGGGAGGCGGAGGCGAGGACGAGGGGCGGAAGCGGTTCGCGGTGTGCGGTCAAAGTCTACGGATAGTAGCCCGGGATCGCCTTCGCTTCGAGGCCGGGCTTCTGGAGCTTGATCTCCACATCGCGGAATTTGTCGCGGTTGCCGGTTCCGCTTTGGCTCGATTGGTAGGCGAGCAGGTATTGGCTTCGCACCTCTTCCTCGATCGCCTTGTAGACCCCTTCGAGCTCGCTCGCCTTTTCGACGAAGAAGAAGTGGCCGCCGGTCTGCTCGGCGAGCTGGGTGAGCTTCATCCGGACGTCGGCGTCTTTGGTCGAGAGATGGATGCCGACCGAGTAGATCGCGACCCCGGAGCGCTTCGCGTATTCGAGCGCGTCGGGGTAGGTGTAGTGACTCCCCTCGTCGCGGCCGTCGGAGAGGAGCAGGATCGCCTTCTTCCCCCGGAGGCCGCCGAAGTCGAACAGCGCCTGGATGATCGAGTCGTAGAGCGCCGTGTTGCCGTCGGCCACCAGGTTCGCGAGTCCGCCGGCCAGGACCTCCTTGTCGTTCGTGAACGGCACCGCGACGGACGGCTTGTCGCTGAAGGTGAGGACCATCGCGCGGTCCTTCGGCGTGATCACGGTCTCGAAGAAGCGGAGCGCGCCGTGGACGGCGTCCTCCAGCTCCTCCGACATCGAGGCCGAGGTGTCGAGCAGAACCCCGGCGTAGATCGGCAGGTCGCGCACCTTTTCGAAGCGGACGATCGTCTGCTCCGTGCCGTCCTCGACGACTTTGAAATCCTTTTTGTCGAGCCCGTCGACCGGTCGCCCTCGCCGATCCAGAACCGAGGTGTAGAGCTCGACGAAGTCGACGTCCACCTCGGCGGATTCCGGCGCGTTGATCAGCACCGTGTCCTCGGCCGAGTTGCCGTCCTTCAGGTAGGCGACGGCGCGGACGTAGCTCACGCGGTTGCCGTCCGGCAGCAGGATCGGCTGAACGAACGGGCGTTGATAGAGAGTCGCCACGCGCGTCTCGTCGAGGTACATCTCTACCCGATCGAGCTCGTCGCCTTGGGGGACCTCGACCTCGGCCTGGGCGCGCAGGCTCGCGGCGTAGCTCTTGCCCGGCTGCGGCTCGACCAGACGGACCGAGAAGCGATGCGGCCCGGCGTTCAACAGGACCTCGTCGCTCGCAAGCTGCTCGCCCTGAGCGTCGAGCGCGCGGACGCGCAGCCGGTGGGTCCGGGGCTGGTTGCCGAGCGGCAGGTCGACGCTCCACGGCGCACGCGACTTCATGAGGATCGGCCGGCCGTTCAGCTCGAACGCCAGCTTCGCGATCCCCTCGCCAGTGGTGATCGCCTCGACCCGTGCGGTCCCCGTCTTCAGGCCGGGCGATGGGGGCAGGATGCGCACGGTCTGTTCGCCGGCGGGGATCGCCGCGTTCGCCTCCGCGAGCCGCGGATCTCCCGTGGCGACGGCGGCCGTCGCGGGCGCAGAACCGGCGATCTCGACCACCCCGGGCACGGCGAGCTCTCGCTCGTCGCGGAAGTAACGCTTTCCCCCCGCGTCCTCCACCCGCACGATCAGGCGATAGGTGCCGGGCCGCAACGTCCGCTCGAAGACGATCGGGATGTCGGCGCCGCGGGCGTCGCTCTCCGGCAGGCTGAAGCGATAGCGGAACTGGTCGAACAGCTCTCCTTCACGCAGCACCTCACCGTCGACCACGAAATCGTAGGACGCGCGGTCGCCCACCTTGGCGAGCCCCGCGTCGGCCTTGGCGACGGCGATCTGCCCTTGGACGATCGTCCGGCTCTGGCGCCGTGCGGGGAACGCGATCTCGACCCGGGCCGGCAGCAGCACGACCCCTTCCGGCAGGTCGGTCGAGCGCGAGAGGAAGGTCTTGAGCCACTCCTCGCCCGGCTTGGGCACGAGGTTGAGCTTGGTTTCCGCCTGGCTCCAGTCGACCGCCTGGGAGAGCGCCGTGATGATCGCGTCGCCGCGCGGGCAGTTGGAGATCAAGCGCGCCGCGGCGCTGTCGGCGTCGCCCGGCGAGCCGAGCTGGCTCGGGGGGATGGCCGAGGCCGAGAGGCCGAGCAGGCGCGATGGGCCTTCGTTCGGATACCAGAGGCGAAACGACCCTTTGCCGCCGCCGGACGGTTGATAGAAGACCAAGTTGAAGAAGCCGTGGATCAGCTCATTGCCCGGGTAGGACCAGACCTCGAGCGGCACCGTCGCCTCGGGGCACCGGAACTCTTCGGTCTTGGTCGGCACGCCGTTCCAAAGCATCATCTTCGCCCGGTCCTCGGCGAGGTTGCCGAAGCGTTGGCGGGCGATCTCGGCCCGCTCCTTCCACCGGTCCTCGAGCTCGTTCCGACCGGTCTCGGGATACGGGTCGCGTACCGCCCAGAAGCGGCGGATGAACGCGTCGCGCTGGTAGTCCTGCTTGAGCCCCACGAACGCCGCTCGCTCGCTCGCGGAGATCAGGAGTGCGACGTCTTCGAGCCATTGCCGGTGGCGGGGCGCGAGCTCGGCTCCTGTTACTTCGGCCCCGGCCTCCGCGGCCGGCGGCTTCGGCGCGGCCCACGCGCCGCCGCTCCCTCCCGCGAGCAGCGCCACGAGGAGGAAGCGACCGGAGCCACGACCGAACGAAGGCATCGTGCGGAGATCCTATGCGTCCGCCCCGACCGCGACAACGGCGTGGGACGAATCGCGCCGATCCCGGGCTAGGGCGATCCCGGGCCGGGCCGGTGTCGCGAAGGATACTGAGATCGCTCGAATTCCCGTTTGCGGAAGCCCACAGGTGGCATTTTCTTTGCTCTTTCGCGCCGACGGAGGTGGAACGCCATGAACTCACGAGCCTTGATCCTCTTCGCGCTGCTCCCCCTCACCGCCGCCGGTTGCCACCGTGACGATTCGATCGCCGAGCGGCGGCTCGACGCCGCCGCGCTCGAATCCGAACGCGCGGCCCTGCGGGCCGAGTTGGACGAGCTACGCGCACAACGACAAGCCGCGATCGCGGCTTCGTACCAGATCACCCCGCAGGCCACTCCCTACCAGACCGCTTCCTATTCCGCGGCGCTCGAGGAAAACTCTACCGATCGGCCCGCCGGGATTCCTGCCGATCTGGTCGTCGACTCGATACCTTCCGATCGGCCGGGAGAAACCCTCGGCGGGCAGGTCTCGACGGAACGGCCCAGCATCTACATCGCTCCCGCTCTTCGACGGCCGGACCCGGAGGTCCTCGAGCTGCGGGAGCGCGAGATCGCGCGCCGCGAACGGCAGGTTCGCCAGCGCGAGGCCGCTGTGGCGCGGGTGGCTCCTCTCGGTTCGGCGGGATTCCCGGTGACCCCGGTCACGAGACCCACCGAGGCGGCGGCGCCCGGCGTTGCTCCCACGCATTCGGAGGCGTTCGCCGCTCAGGACGAAGCGCGTCCCGACAGCGTGTCGAACGCGCCGAGCGCGCCGATCCAGGCGAGCTCGCCCGGTACCGAACGGTCCGAGACCGGTGCCGCGCCTTCACACGGTTCGATCGAATCCGGCGCCTCCTCGGTGGACGGAGGAACGTCGGCCGATCCTGGCGCCGTGCCGCCTCCTGGCGTGCGGTGAGGTTTCCCGCCGGGAAAGATCTGGAAATTTCTCGATAGCGACGGCGGCGCGATGCCGCGCATGCTTCTTGGGGACGGGAGGTCGTTCCGACCGTCCGTCTTCCAAGGAGTGAAAGAGCCCGAGCCCCGAACTTCTCCAGCCGCTGTCCCTTTGCTCTGAAGGGCGCCTCGAATTCCGGAAGGGCTCCTCTCGACCGCGGACCGGCGGCAGATCTCGGGAGGAGAGAGGAAGCGGTCTTGGGTCACGATCTCCGCCAGCCGACCCCACATTTCCTCGCCTTCGAGGGTCCCGTAGCGCGGCGCATCGGACGTCGTGGGCGATCGAATCTCGGGCAACACTGAGGCAGGTTGCCGCGCTTGGTGTTCGAGCGAAGGGATCCATCGAGGGATCCTACCCGTGGCAACAGGCGTCAATCGGTCGCGGAGCCGCAGAGAAGGTCGGCAAAAATTGCTGCGGCGGTGCCGAAGCACCGCCGCTCAGGGGAAGGGTTTTCGGAAGGCGGGTTAGCCGCCGTGGCCATGCTGTTTCGGTTTCGCCGCGCCGTGGCCACCGCTTCCGCCCCCGCCACCGTGCGGACGGTTCGGGCGTGCCGAAGGACGTTGCTCGTGGCGCTCCTTGCGGACCTCAGGTCGATGGTTCTCGCGCGGCGTGGGACGGTTCACCCGAGGGGGCGGCGTACCGTGCTGCCGAGGGGCCACCTGGGTCCGTCGCACCTGCTCTCGGCGTACCTCCTCGCGACGGACCTCGGTGCGCCGTACCTCCACCCGCCGGGTTTGCGGCGGCGGCTGCGGACGGGCTTCCGGACGGCGGTAGCGCTCGTTCGGACGCACCGCGGGGCCGCGTCCGCGATTCTCCGCCGGCCGATCGATTCGGCGCACGTCCGGACGCACGGTGGGTCTGCCATGAGGCCGCACACCCGAGTCATTGCGGACCGCCACCCGGCTCGTGCGCAGCTGCGAGGAGGACGGACGGTAGATCCGGACGCGATCCCTTTCGACGCCGATCGAGCGCCGGCTCTCTACCTCGGAGATTCGATAGCGCGGAACCGGACGGCGGGTGGCGCGGGAAATCTCGTTCACCGTCACGCCGCGGTTGATCACGCGATGGTTGATCACGGTGTAATTGGTCACGTTGCGGGCGCGCCGCCACAGATCGCGGTTGCGCACGCGAGGCACCGCGTACCGGCCGACGTTCGGCTCCAGAAAGCCGCGCTCCGAGACGAACACGTAGTCGTTCGGCGACAGAGCGGCGGTGAGCGAAAGCCCGCCCAGCCGGATGCCGACGTTCAGGTCGAAGCCGACCGAAGGAGGCAACGGAGCCCATCCGACGTAGCCGCCGCCGTACTGCCACGACACCCACGCGGGAGCCCAGACCGTGCCGGGAACCCAGATCCAGCCATAGCGAGGATCGAAGGCCCAGCGGCCGTAGTGATAGGTCGCCCAGCCGAACGGTTCGTCCGTTACCCAGGTCCAGCCGTAGTCGCTGTCGACCCAGCGGCCGTCCGAATAGGGACGCCAGTCGGAGCCGACGTGGCGCGGACACCAGGCCGCTCCGTACTGTGTGTCGTCGACCCAGTCCCCATAGGGTGACAGCTCGTCGTAGTAGATGCCGACCTCGGCTCGCAACGAGCCGTGATCCGCGAGAGCGGGCGAAGCGAGCAGGCCGGAAGACAAGGCGATCGCTCCAGCGAGCGCAACTGGGAAAATCCATCGTCGTCTGTTCATCATGTCCTCCTGAGGTGGCGGCGAAATGGAATGACCCTCGGGAAAGATGACCGCCACGAGCAGGGGATAGAGCAGGGTTTGTGCCACGCGCGGCGCCAGAATGCCGCGCGAGACGAAAGCGAAGGATCGAGCCTAGGAGGCGACGTCTCGAACGAAGGCTTTGATCGCCGCCATCGTCTCCTCCGGTCGCTCCTTGAGCGGCGAGTGCCCGCACCGCGAGAGGATCAATCGGGAGAACGGCCCCCGCACGCCGCGCTCGATGGCGTCGACCTGGGCGAGCGTGCCGTAGGGGTCCTCGTCGCTCTGCACCACCAGCACGGGGACTTCGATCCCGGGCAGGAATTCCTCGAGGTTCCAGTCGCGAAACCCGGGATCGAGCCAGGCACCGTTCCAGCCCCAGAACGCTCCGTCGACGTTCGCATCCTGGATCCGCGCGAGGCGGGCGCGAAGATCGCCCGACACATAGGCCTCGCGGGCGCGAGAGATCGCTTGGACGGAGATCTCCTCGCAGAAGACGTGAGGAGCGAGGAGCGCCAAACCGCGCAGACGCGGTGCGCCCGGGGACCGCGAGGCGGGGCTTCCCGCATAGATCAACGCGATCGAGGCGCCGTCGCTGTGGCCGAGCAAGATCGCCTCGCGGACGCCCGCGGCGGCCAGAACGTCCGGCAGGGCGGAGAGCGCCTCGTCGTGCATGTAACGCAGCGGGCGGGGCGGCACGACGAGGTCTGAGGCTCCGTAGCCCCACCGGCTGTAGGCCAGGACGCCGAGACCGGTCGCCCGCGCCAACCGCTCCGGCGCGTCGCGCCAGCCGGCGACCGAGCCGAGCCCTTCGTGGAGCATTACGATCGTGGAAGCGACGTCTGGCTGCGGACCGTGCCAGACGGCTTCCAGGCGATGGCCGGCGGCAATGAGGTCGAATCGTTCGGGCATGCGGGTGCGGAGCTACAATCACGCTGCTCTTTCCTTCGGTTCCGAAAGGTCTCTCACCATGTCCGACCTGCCCGGAGAAGTTCGCGGTTCTTTTCGCTCGATCGTTCGTCGTCCGGCGTTCTCTGCCGCTTTGATCGCGACGCTCGCGCTCGGAATCGGCGCCTGCGTGACGATCTTCGCGGTTCTCGACGCTGCGGTACTCCGCCCGGCGCCCTATCCTGAGGCCGATCGGATCGTCAGCGTTCTCGCGCTCCATCCGTCGCGCGGCGATGCGCCGGGATCATTGACGCCCGCGGATTTTATCGCCCTCCGCGCTGCCAGCCGGTCCTTCTCGGCCTTTGGCGCCTATGTGCCGTTCGGCACGCTCGACCTCACGGGAGATGGCGATCCCGTGCGCCTTCCGCGCTTCCTCGTCTCGCAAGGCACCCTCGAATCGCTCGCTCTTCGCCCCGCGGCCGGGCAGCTCTTCTCGCCCGCCGACTATCGCCCGGGCGGCCCGCGCCGGGTCGCGATCAGCGACCGGCTCTGGCGTACGCGCTTCGGCGGGGAGAAATCGATCGTCGGAAAAGCCCTGACGCTCGACGGCGAGCCCTTCGAGGTCGCGGGCGTTCTTCCTCGAAGTTTCCGCCTTCCGGGCGGCGATCCCGATCTCGTGCTGCCCCTGGTTTTTTCCGCTGGCTCGGCCACGGATCGCCAATCGGCCTACCTGGGAGGCCTCGGCCGTCTGCGGCCGGGCGTCACACTGCAGGCGGCGGAAGCCGAGCTGTCGGGGCTCGCGCGCCGCCTCGAGCCGAAAACCGAAGCCCCCGCGGACAGCGATCTCACCGTCCGCGTCGAGCCGTTGGCAGAGCGCTACGCGTCGAGCGCGCGGACGGGCCTCTGGGCGATCTTCGGCGCGGTCGTCCTGGTCCTCCTGCTCGCGGCGGCCAACGTCGCAAGCCTCCACCTGATCCGCGCCGTCTCGCGCGAAAGGGAGCTCGCCGTGCGCCGGGCACTCGGCGCCTCGACCTGGCGAATCGTCCGGCCCCTGGCGGTCGAAGCGCTGATCCATGCGGCGGCCGCCGGCGCGCTCGCCCTGCTCCTCGCCGAGATCGCTCTGCGCATCCTCCCCGATCCGCGCGGCGTCTACCTGCCGAAAAGCCTGCCGCTTTCGGTGGGAGCCGCGGGCCTTTCGTTCACCCTGGCAATCTCGCTCCTGAGCGCGCTGCTCGCCGTCCTCCCCGCGTTCTGGCGAACCGGACGAAAGGCGGCCTCGGCGATCTCCATCGATCGCCCCGCCGCGGCGGCCGCGGACCCCGGCCGGCAGCGTTTGCATGGCGCGTTGGTGGTCGCCGAGGTCGCCCTCGCGTTCGTGCTGCTCGCGGGCGCGGGCCTGCTGGTCCGGAGCTTCCGACATCTGCTCGACCAGGATCTCGGTTTCCGGCCCGATCACGCGTTGACCTTCGACTTGGCGTTGCCCGAGTCGCGCTACCGCGAGGCGGCGGAGGTCCGCGCGTTCTATCGCGGGCTCCTCGACCGGATCGCCGCGATGCCCGGCGTCCTCGCGGTCGGAGGAGCGAAAGAGATCCCGCCGGAGGAGCCCTGGGGCTTCGCGCCGGAGATCGAGGGGGAGCCGACGAAGGACGGGGCGAGCGCGGGCTGGCAGCTCGTGACGCCGGGATATTTCGCGGCGCTCGGCACGTCGGGCGGCTCGGGCGAGACGATCGGCCCGGAGAACCGTGTCGGCGGGCGCCGCGTGGCGCTGCTCGACGTCGCGGCGGCGCGCGAGCTTCTCGGCGGCCGATCGGGGATCGGTCGACGCATCCGCTTCAACGGCGAGTGGTTCGACCTCGTCGGCGTCGCCCCCGATCTCCGCCGGCCGGGCGCGGACGCCTCTCCGACGGTCTACCTGGCCTTCGACCAGGAGCCCGTGCCGGTCGACTATCTGCGCGGCCTGTCGATCGTCGTGCGCACCTCCGGCGATCCGGTCGCGCTTGCCGAACCGATCCGCGCGGCGGTGCGCGCCCTCGACCGCGATCTTCCGGTCTCCCGCCTTCTGCCCTTCGAACAACGCCTGGCCGCCGCGTCGCCGCTCGCGCGGTCGCGCTTCAATGCCCTGCTCTCCGCCGGTTTCGGTGGCCTCGCGCTGCTTCTGGTCGCGGTCGGGCTCTACGGCGTGCTGTCGTTTTCGGTCCGCCTGCGCAGCCGTGAGATTGGAGTCCGCGCCGCGCTCGGAGCGAATCGCCGAACGCTTCTCGGCCTGGTCCTACGCCGTGGCGTGATCCTCGCGCTCTTCGGGATCGCCCTCGGCATGATCGTGGCGATCGCCGGAAGCCGAGCGATGTCGAGCCTCCAGGAACTGTGGGTGGGAATCGAGGGGAGCGATCTTTGGATCGCGCTCGGAACGGGAGCGTTTCTCCTCGCGACCGCCGCGATCGCCAGCTGGCTCCCTGCCCGCCGAGCGAGTCGGATCGATCCCTGCGAAGCGCTACGCCAGGACGGATGAAGGGCGTGGAGCGAGGGGCCCCGGGAAGCCGAGGGCCGGCTTCCCGGGAGTCGTCCGCTAGCAGTAGACCGACGGGCCGCCGGTGTCCGGGCAGGCGATGCAACGCGAAGCGCATTCCGTGTCGTTCGACGGATTGCAGAAGCCGGGGTAGTTCGAAAGGCAGTTGCTGAGGTCCGACTGGCAAGTGGTGTTCCCCGAGCCGCCGCACTCCTGCGCGGAAGCGCCGCGGGCTCCGAACAGATTGCCGGCGGCCAGCTGACGAAGGGTCTCGCGGTGGAGGGTGAGCTTCGACTTACGCATGGGTGTCTCCTTTCGAGAGAACCGGTGCGCGCGCGCGAAAAAAGGGGACGCGGAGGTCAGGCCGCAGCGAGCTCTCCCGCCCAGAGCGCGTCGATCGGCAGCGCGTGAATTTTCCGATCGAACGGAACCACATTCGTACCGGTGTAGAGAACGACCCCACGCACGAAGCGGTCGCCCAGCTCGTCGGCCAGCACTTTCATCGGCTGGACGTCTCGGCTTCCGACGGTTGCGGAGGCTTTGACCTCGACGGCAGCGATACGGCCGTCCGCGTCTTCCAACAGGAAGTCGATTTCGCTGCCTGCCTGAGTGCGGAAGTGGTAGAGGGAGGGTTGCTGCTCGCTCCAGCTCGCCTGCTTCCACAGCTCCAGGGCCACGAAGTTTTCGACGAAGGAACCAACCCCGCTTGGCCTGTCGAGCAGCCGATCCTCGTTGACTCCGAGAAGATGCGCGAGAAGCCCGGTGTCGCTCAGGTAGGTCTTTGGGCTCTTCACAAGCCGCTTGGAAAGATTCGCACTCCAAGCCGGCACAACCTGAACGAGATACAGCGCTTCGAGGAGGGAGAAGTAGCGCTTGAGCGTCGACATGGCAAGGCCGCTCGACCTAGAAAGCTCGGAAAAGTTGAGCAAAGAGGCGGACCGCGCGGCCAGGAGCGCAAGCAGGTTCGGCAGAGCCGAGAGGCCTTCGATGTTCGCGAGGTCGCGGACATCGCGCTGCAGAATGGCCGTGAGATAGGAACGGAACCAACTGCGGCGACGTGCCGGGCGCATCTCGACCACCTCGGGAAATCCACCCGCGACGATCCTCGAGATAAGGTCCACGCGTTCCAATCCTCGGACGTTCGGGAGCTTTCGCCCCGGACCGAACAGAAACTCAAGAAAGCCGTCCTGCCGCCGCTCGATTTCGCCTTGCGAGAAGGGCCAGAGCGTGAGGATTTCCATTCGTCCGGCGAGAGATTCCGACAGACGAGGCAGGAGGAGGATGTTCGCCGAGCCCGTGAGCAGGAATCGTCCAGGCCGCCGGTCGCGGTCCACCGCGGCCTTGAGCGGCAGGAACAGCTCCGGAGCACGCTGGATTTCGTCGAGGATCACCGGACCGTCGAGGCCGGCGAGAAACCCCGTCGGGTCCGTAGTGATGGCGGAGGCCACGCTCGGGTCGTCCAAGGTTAAATACCGGGCCGGATACCTGTCTCCGAGACCCGCAACCAGCGTGCTCTTTCCAGTCTGGCGCGCCCCATTCAGGACGACGACCGGCCGGTCCGACAAGGCTTCGAGCAGCCGCGGGGTCAGATTCCGGGCGAGCATTCCAGCCTCAGAGTAGTCCCTCGGTGGTCAAATTTCAACCACTTGGTGGTCAAATTTCAACCACCTGGTGGTCAGATTCTGACCACGTGCGACATCCTCTCCCGCCCTTGAAGCCCGTCGCGACCCATGAGGCGTTTGTCAGCGGCCGAAGGGTCCCTTCTTTCCCGCGACCGGTCAATGCTGAAGTTGCTGACGCGGCATAACGCTAGACTTCGCGTCTCCCATTGAGGTGCGAAAATGCCGACTCACCATGATCTTATCGTCACCGCGGATTCCGCCCGCAACCTCGCCGTGCTGCGGTTGCTCGGCGAGGCCGGGGTGCAGCTAGCCTCCCGCTCGGTCGATTTCGACTCCATCCGGATCTCTCGCAAACAAGCGTTGTTTGACCTCCGGAGCTACCTGCGACTCTACGTCGAGCCGGGCCACGAGGAGGAGGAGGTCGCCCGAGTCGGCGTCTTCCTCGCCGAGGAGATCTTGGGCGAAGAGATTTTCCTGGCGCTCTGGACGCCGCGGAATCAACGCCACCTGCGCGTCCAGCTCCCGGGGGCGACCGCGGAGAGGAACCCGCTCGGCGCCGCGCTAACTCGCATCCCCTGGGAAATCGCGCGACCTTCCGCCGTTCGGGAGACCCTCGCCGAGCGCAACCTCCTGATCCGTGTAGTGCACGACATGCAGGAACCGCCTTCGCAGCCGATCGATCTCGGCCAGGACGGTTCCTTGCGTATGTTGTACGTATCCGCTGCGGCACGGCATTCCCGGCCTCTCTCGACTCGGCGGGAGCGGCGCGAGATCCAGCGAATGTTCGAGCGCGAGGTCTATCCCAACCGAAAGATCGTGGTCGATTTTCTCGCCCACGGCGTGACCCGCGGCCAGCTCCACGAACGGGTCAAGGACCGCGGCGGCTATCACGTCGTCCACTGGAGCGGTCACGGCCACCGGGACCGCCGCCTGGAACTCGCGGGAGTCCACGGCCTCCCCGACGCCCTCTCGGGCCAGGAACTTCTAGACCTGTTCTTCGAAGCGGGCGGTTTCCTCCCCCGGCTCGTCTTTCTGAGCGCCTGCCATTCGGGCGACGTGGAGCAGGTCAAGGATTGGCAGAGCTTCCTTGCGACGGCCCGGGGCGAGGAGCCCGGTACCCGAGCGGCGTTCAAGGACCTTCCAGAGCGTGACATCGAGATCGTGGAGCAGCCTGGCTACACGGGCGCGGCCCACGCACTCCTTCAAGGCGGCGTGCCGTCGGTGGTCGCGATGCGGTACGCGATCGGGGACGAATATGCCCTGGCCCTAGCCCTCGATTTCTATCGCTCGCTCTTCGTCGATTCCGTGCCGAAGACCGCCGTGGCCGCTCTCACCCTGGCGAGAAAAGCCCTCCTCGCCAAGGGGAGGTCCGATGCCGCCCGCTTCTCGGCGGCCGATTCCGCGACCCCCGTGTTGTATGGCGCCGAGGACCCCGGCCTCCGTTGGGCGAACGAGCGCAGCCCCTCCCTAGACACGCGCGACCGCCGTCTGCACCGGATCGCCGAACTGACGCTCGCGGATCATCCGAGCTTCGTCGGTCGCGGGTGGGAGTTGGCAAATCTCGGGACCTCTTACATCAGCACGGCTCGAAACGCCGAAGCCAAAACGGTGGCGCTGATCACGGGCCTCGGAGGCATGGGCAAGACGGCGCTTGCGGCCGAGGCGTTCGATCTCTGGAACCAGCGCTTCGAATGGGTCCTGCTCTATCAGGCGAAGCCGAACGCTCTAAGCCTCGAATCGACGCTCCGGGATCTTCACGTGAGGCTCTATTCCGAGCAGGGCCTCTACTATCGGCACGTCCAGTTTCGGCCCGCCGATGCGATCCACCGAGAGGCGGAATCCGATTTCACCGGTCCCGACCGAATCGTGCGACTGGTGCGAAACCTTGTTCGAGCGCTTCGCGACGAGGCGATCCTTCTCGTCCTCGACAACTTCGAATCGAATTTGAAGCCCGAGCAGGAGCCGGGTGATTCCACCGAACCGCTCTGGGCCTGCCAGGATCCCGATTGGGATCGCTGTCTGGCGCTCCTCGCGACCGATCTGGTAGGCGCTCCGTCCCGCGTCCTGATTACCTGCCGCCGCCAGCTCGCGGCGCTCGCGGGCGATGTAGCACCGCATTGCCACCGCGTGCAGCTTAAGCCACTGCCGGCTAGAGAGGCCGCGCTTTTCCTACGAGAGCACCCCGGGTTGAGGCGCATGGTTCTCGGCCGAGACGAGGCCGAAAAGGCGCTCGCCGAACGCCTTCTCCAGGCTAGCCGATTCCATCCGCTCCTCATGGACCGGCTCGCCCGGCTCGCCGCGGGTAGGTTTGAGTTACGCGAACAGCTAATTACTGCACTCGATTCGATCGAGACGAATCACGATGCGACGCAGTTGCCTGAGCTGTTCGCCATCGAACGGGGCGATGATGCCGAGACGTCCTACCTGGAGAATGCGCTCGCTACATCTAATGACGAGCTGATTCTCGGGGCAAGCCCGGGGGCTCGTCGGCTACTCTGGATGATCGCGGTGGCGAACGAGCCAATCGAGCTAAGAGTTCTGTGGAAGGTCTGGCCAGAGGCAGCTCTCGCCCCTCCACTGAGGTATCTCCTCGCCACTGGCTTGGCAAACAAGCAGCGCGTTGGCCCAAATCTCAAGCACTGGGTCCTCACTTGCCACGAGCTGGTTCGGGAACGCATTCGTTCTTGGATGGCCAATTCCAAACATTCGGGCGACATGGACCTTACAGAGAACATGATCCGCCTCGCCTATGGAGAGAGATTGGAGTCCGTTCTCCGAGAAGCCCTGCACAAAGACATGGCGGCGGCGCTCGAGGCTGGCCGGCGAGCACTCGTCTACTGCGTCCAAGCCGAGGCCTGGGACCGGCTCAATCGCTTCGCGAGCGCGGTGGTTACAAGTTCCCACGACCCGATCTTTCTCGCGAGCCTGCTTCCTCATCTCAAGGAGGCTGAGCGCTCGGTTCCAGATGGCCGTATTCGCTGGAGCTTCATCAAGAACCTTGCTGATTCCTTGCTTCTCGCCACTCAGTATCGCGCCAGCCTTCCGTCCTACGAGCAGGCCGCAACACAAGCCCTTGCCCGGGTCGAGGCCGGAGGGATCGGCGCAAAGCAGGCGTGGTTGGACCTTGCCAACACCTACGGTAACTGGGGGATCGCCCTGCGGTACCTCGGTGACTTGGATACCGCGAGACGGCGCCAGCGCGAGAGTGTAGAGGCTCTGAGGCACGCCGGCGCCCCACAGGTCCAAGTCCTTGGCAACGAGATCGAGATCTTGCGGATCGACGTGCTCCAGGGCCACGCCGCCCAGGCCCTGCCTGAGATCGAAGCCCGCCTGGCGCAGTTGAGCGCTTGGTGGGACCAACACCGCGCTGGGCGGCCTACGCTTCAGGCACCCGAGCCTGAATTCCTACACCGAGCATTGATCGGCGCGCTGGATATCGCGAAGGAAGCTCACCTCGCACTGAGGGACTGGGAAACGGCCCTCGATCGCGTCGATCGAATCCTCGCCCTTAAACGAGCCCTGGGGCGTCCGACCGAGGACATCGGACGGGACATGATGAATCGTGGAAACGTCCTCCGCCGCCTGAACCGTTTCGCCGAGGCAAAGGCTGAGTTCGAGGCATGCCTGGAGATCTTTCAGAACGACCCGCTTCGCAAAGCTCGCACTCTCGGCTCCCTTGCAAACCTTTTCGATCTGCAGGGCGATCGGCCCCACGCGATTGAACTCGGTCGGCGAGCTCTCGCCGGCCATGAGCTGCGCCCCGATCCGCAGGAGATCGCGATCGCGCATAGCAACCTTGCCAACTATCTGGATATCAGAGCCGAAGCGAAAGATCGAGAGGAAGCAGCGATGCATCGAGTGGCTGCCCTCGCTTATTTTCTTGAGGCCGACCTCGAAGTGCACCTTCCGATGTTGATGCGAAACTACGGCCCTCATTTCCTGGCAGCCCACTTGGCAGGCCACAAGCTAGCAATCCCGCGGGTCGCCGAGATATTAGCCAACCCTGCGTTTGCGCCGCTGGAAACGTGGTTGCGCGGGCGGCGAGTAGAGCTGGTAGAGCTTCAGGCGCGGGTGGATCAGTTTCTTGAGAGAGCCCGCGAGGCGGCTCTAGGCGTCACGAACGCGACCAACGCCGCGAGCTCGGGGGAGTAGAGGGATGTCTCGGATGCGATCGGCGCGCGGAGTGCCTACGGCCCGATCCGCTCCAAATGCACGAGCGGCCCTTCCAGCACGCTCGGGTCGGTGAGGTCGATCGTTCCCCGCGCGGCCCAGAGGTTGTCGCCTTGAGGATCGAGCAGGGTTTGGGCGACCTCCCAGGTTCGGTTGCCGGTCTTGCGGATGGTCGTCCACTGGTGACGACGGGCCTCGGGGCCGAAGTTGAGGTTGCCGTATTCCGCGAGGAACGGGGCGAGCGCGGATTCGAAGCGCTCGGGAGTCCAGGGGCCTTCCGGATCGTCGTGGGCGGGGAGGATCGAGGCCGCCGCCTCTTCCCAGTCGCGATTCGCGAGCGCGCGCAGGAGGAGGTGGAGCTCCGCGCGGACCCGGGCGCCGAATGCCATGGGGTTGCCGAGCAGTTCCTTGACCCGCAGCTCGCGGCGGTCGCGCTCGCTTTCCTCCGGCTTTTCGAGCAGTAGCTCGGGGTGGAGGCGGCTTTCCCATTCCTCGATCAGGCTGGTGTCGGTGTGCTGGAGCAGGGCGCGGAAGAAGCCGATGCCGTCGTAGACCTCGGCGCTCTTCGCGAGCTCCGGGACGCTCTGCTCCAGGGTCTTGTAGAGCTGGGAGACGTAACGCAGGAGAACCCCTTCGCTCCGTTCGAGACCGTACTGCCGCACGTAGTCGGAGAAGCCGTAGAAACCCTCGAGCATCTCGCGGCCGATCGACTTGGGGGCGATCTCGCGGCTCCCCACCCAGGGATGATCGCGGCGGAAGCGGAGGAAGTGCCCCTCGAGGAAATCCGCGAGCGGCTTGGGATGGGTAACCTCTTCGAGCTTTTCCATCCGCTCGTCGTAGCCCACCCCTTGCGCCTTGAGCTCGTTGACCAGCACGGTCTTGAGCTTGTCGACCTGACGGCGCAGGATCACCTCCGGATTTTCCAGGATCGATTCGACCAGCGCGATCAGATCTCCCGCGTAGTTTTCCGAATCCGGATCGAGGTGCCCGAGCGTCTCGACCAGGAAGAGCGACAGAACCTGGTGGAGCGAGAAATCCCACTGTAAGTCGTCCGAAATCACTACCCAGAAGTAGTCGCGCCGGGTGTCCTTCGCCATCCGAAGCACACCGGCGCGGTAGAGCGAGCGGACGACGATCGCCGAGAACTGCAACCATTTCGCCTTGCTCACCGGGTCTTCGTGCGAGCGCTCGATCAGCTCTCGAAGCGAGGCGAAGTTCGGCCGATTCGGATCGTTGATCTCGGCGTCGCGCTGGAGCAGGTTGAGCACCATGCCGTGGGTGATCCGGAAACGCGAGCGGAGCGTCTCGGGCGGCCGCTCCCGCAGGCGCATGAAGGTCTCCTCGCTCCAGGAGACCTCCCCTTTCGCTGGACCCTTGAGCGGCGCTTTCGATTTCTTGCCCCCGCCGCTCGCCTTCCTTTCCCGCATGCGTTGTTCGATCACGTGCTCGGGCGCTTGCGCCACGACGCTGCCCCGCGTGTCGAAACCCTTTCGTCCGGCGCGGCCGGCGATCTGTTTGAAGTCTCGGACGGAGAGCGTCGCCACTTTCTTGCCGTCGAACTTCGCGAGCTTGGTGAAGAGCACGGTGCGGATCGGGATGTTGACGCCCACGCCGAGCGTGTCGGTTCCGGAGATCACGCGCAGCAGCCCCTGCTGGGCGAGCTGCTCGACGAGCAGCCGATACTTCGGGAGCAACCCCGCGTGGTGGACGCCGACGCCGAACGACAGGAAGCGACGGAACTCCTTGCCGTAGGGGGTGTCGAGCCGGGCTCCCGAGATCAGGTCGCGGATCTTCTCGCGCTCCTCGCGGGTGGAGGACTTCATGCTGGTGAGCGACTGGGCGAGCTCGGCACACTCGCGCTGGGTGAAGTTGACGATGTAGATCGGCGATTTGCCGGTCGCGAGTAGCTCGTCGATCGTCTCGTGGAGAGGCGTCTCGCGATACTCCCAATCGAGCGGCACCGGGCGGTCCTCGGAGATCACGTGCGCGACCTCGCCCCCGGTGATCCGCCGAATGTGCTCGGCGATCGCCGAGACGTCGCCGAGCGTCGCCGACATGAGCAGGAATCGCGTGTAGGGAAGGACGAGGAGCGGCACCTGCCAGGCGACGCCCCGCTCGGCGTCGGAGTAGTAGTGGAACTCGTCCATCACGACGTACGGCGCGTCGAGCGTCTCGCCCTTCCGAAGCGCCATGTTCGACAGCACCTCGGCCGTACAGCAGAGCACCCGGGCCGTCGGATTGATGCTCGCGTCGCCGGTCAGCATACCGACGTTCTCCGGCCCGAAGTCGTTGCAGAGCGAGAAGAACTTCTCCGACGCGAGCGCCTTGATCGGGCTCGTGTAGTAGGAGACCTGCCCTTCGCACAGCGCCTTGAAATGGAGTCCGAGGGCGACGAGCGATTTGCCGGAGCCGGTCGGCGTGTTGAGGATGACGTGCTTTCCCGCCATCAGCTCGAGCAGCGCCTCCTCCTGCGCCGGATAGAGCTCATAGCCCGCCTCAGTCGCCCAGTCGATGAAGCGAGAGAGGATCTCGTCCGGATCGCTGGTGCCTCCGGGAGGAACCCGCGAAGCGAGGTTCGGACGAGCGGCGGGAGGAATCGAGGGGTTCGTGTCGGCCACGGCGCGCCGATTGTGGCACGAGCCGGAAGATGGGACGAACGGCGGGCCGGCGATGTCGAGCCGGCAGCGACCGGAGAACCCGTGCTCCTCAGGCGACGCCGCTTCCTGGCAGGGGGCGGGCGGCTCGCCCCCAGGCCACCGAGATTGATCCCGTGAAACTAGAAGCACGCAACGAAACGAGCTTGATGGGGGTGTGCGCGACAACTCAGTGGAATCTCTCGGTACGCCGTGGGCGGTGTGGCTCGCCCTGCTCGCTCTCCTTCCGCGCGTGGCGAATCTCGGCAGTTTCTCGCTCTGGCTCGATGAGATCATCGAGACCGATCAGGCGAGCGGCGGCTTCCTCGAGATGCTCCGGGCGCTCCGGGCCGACGCGGTCCATCCGCCACTCGAGGGGGTTATCAGCTGGCTCGCCCTCCACGCCGGGCTCGGCGAATCGGCCCGGCGTCTGATTCCGATCGCTTTCGGCGTTGCCACGGTCCTCGTCGTCGCCCGATGGATCGCGCGCCGATTCGGTCTGCGCGAGGGCGTCTTCGCGGGCGCGGCCCTGGCGTGGTCGCCGTTCCTCGTCCATTACTCCCAGGAGTTGCGCCCCTATCCGCTCGCTCTGTTCTGCGCGGCGCTCTCGCTCTCCACGGCCGACCGCTTGCTGTCGGGTTTTCGGACCGATCGCCTGATCGCCTTCTTTTTCGCGGTGCTCGCGACTCTGTATGCCCATTACCTGGCCGCCGTGGTGCTCGCGCCGATCGCCTGGCTCGCGGTCGAGCGGGCGTTCGGGCGGAGGCCCGATCAAGACCTCGACGAGCGCCTCGAAGCGCGCCGGTGCCTGCGGTGGGCGCCGCTTCTCGTCCTCGGTTGGGGCCTCGCCTACTTGCCTTGGATTTCCGTGATGCTCTCCGCGCGGCACCAGCGGATCCAACGGCCGGCGACCCGATGGAGCCTCGGCCTCTTGGCCGAGCGGTGGCACGAGCTGACTTTCGGCACGGAAACGCACGTTCTCGGCTGGACGGGTGTGCTGGCGATCGGCCTGGTCGCCCTCGCGGTCCGGCGAGCCGGTCGGACGCCGGAAGGGCGAGCGCTCCTGGTCGGGACCCTCGCGGGAACGCTTGGCGTCGAAGCGGTGCTTCGCATCTCCCGGCACTGGAGCGAGGCGCGCTACATGATGGTGGGCGGGCTGTTTCTCGCCCTCCTCTTGGGCCTCGGACTCGCGGAAGGTTGCCGGCTCCTGCGCGCGCTGCCGGTTCGGCCCGCGCTCTCCGTCGAGCTGCGGTGGGCTCTCTGCGGCGTGGTCGCCTTCGCCGGGGCCTCGGGCATTCTCTGGGATTATGCCAACCGGCCTGACTGGCTCTGGGCCGCGCGCGTCGTGGTCGCTTCCGCGCAACCGGGCGAGCCGGTTTTCGCCTTGAACGCCTCGACCGCCATCTGCCTCGCCCACTACCTCCCCGAGGCGGCCCAGGGTCATCCGCCTCTCCGAATGATCGCCCTCGACGGATCGATCAAACGGCTGGCGGCGAGCTGGCCCGCGCGCGGCGGGGCGATCCTGGTCCGGCGCGGCCGAGGGCGCGGAGCAGAGGTGATGCGGTCCCTCCGATCGATCCTCTTGCTCGCCGAAGACGAGCCGACGCAGGTGAAGATCTGGCGCCTGCCACCGCCCGAGGAGGAATCGAGAGTTCGGCGTGGGCCGGTCTGGGTATCCGACAGGACCCAACGACCCCGAGCGACCGCCACCCACCTGCGCCCGCGACCCGATCGCTGGGAGAACCTGTCGCGGCAAATCTCCGGACAGCCCTGAAAAGAGGAGATCAAGAGGTCCGAGGGCGTCGTCCGGTAAGCTCGACGAAATGACCCGCCTTCGTCCGAGCCGGTTGATCGCTTTCGCCCTCTGGGCTGCCGCCTCGAGCGGAATCTCGGCGTGCAGATCGGGCCCAGTCGACGAGCCGCGCCGCTCCTCTCCCGCCTCCGACTCGGCGGAGAAGGTGAAAGTCGGCGGAATCGGGGCACCAGCTCCCTCGCCGCCGGTCGACGTTTGTCCCGCCTTGCTCGCCCAAGGAGCAACGCCGGCGATCCGCCCGGCGGGAGACGCGGTCCGCTTCGTCGCATTCGGTGATTTCGGTGACGGAGGTCCGGCGCAGCTCGCCGTCGCGCGCGCGATGGCGGACTACGATCAAAGGAAGCCGTTCGATTTCGGCGTGACCCTGGGCGACAACTTCTATCCCGAAGGGCTCGCCGACCCCGCCGCTCCGCGTTGGGCGAGCGACTGGGAGCGGCCTTACGGTCCGCTCGGCGTGCGGCTCTACGCCTCGCTAGGCAATCACGACTACTACGATCCGGCGAGCCCAGAGGCCGAGATGAAACGCTCGGAACGGAGCGCGTCCTGGTGCCTGCCGCGGCCTTACTACACCTTCCTCGCGGGTCCGGTGCAGTTCTTCGCGATCGATACCGACCCGATCGAGCGGCAGGAGGACGTCACCCCCCAGCTCGCCTGGCTCGACGCCGAGCTCGGCCGGAGCACCGCGCGTTGGAAGATCGTCTACGGCCATCACCCTATCTACTCCTCCGGCACGGGTCACGGGGATTCGCCGCATCAGAAGGCAGCGCTGATGCCGATCTTCACGAAGCACCGTGTCGCCCTCTACCTCGCCGGGCACGACCACCACATGGAGCTCGAGCGTCCGGAGGGGGGCGTCACTTTCGTCGTCTCGGGAGCCGCGGGGCACGAGCAGCGCGCGGTGAACGTCCCCTCCCCTTGCGTCGTCTGGGCCGTCGGATCGAAGCCCGGCTTCGCCGTGCTCGACGCCGACCCCGAGCGGATCGCGATCGAATTCGTCGACTCGGAGGGGACCCTCCTCTTTCGCCAAGAAATCCGGCCCGGGGCGACGCCCGACTGTCCACGCTAGGTCGGCGTGTTAGGGTCTCCGACGGGACGAGGCTTTACTGAATAGAACCCTCCGCATGAATCCGTCCCCATCGCCCCGCGCGGATCACCGACAGGAGGACTCCCGATGTTTGAAACCCCGACCCTTAAGACTCCGCGCCTGATCCCGGCGCTCGCGCTCGGCGGTCTCGCGCTTGCAGCGTTCCTGATGCTCCGCAACCCCACTTCGCCGTCGAGCGATCCGAAGACAGCTGGCGCCGCGCCGGCCGCCGAGGGGAGCGTCGCGGTCGTCGAGCTGTTCACCTCGCAGGGTTGCTCGAGCTGTCCCCCCGCCGATCGGCTCCTTTCGGCCATCGCGGCCGAGCCGACGCTCGCGGGGAAGGTCGTGCCGCTCGCCTATCACGTCGACTACTGGGACTACATCGGCTGGACCGACCCGTTCTCGTCTTCCAACTGGTCCGCCCGGCAGAAGCAGTACGCGCAGGCCTACAACACGAACCGGATCTATACGCCGCAAGTGGTGGTGAACGGCACCGACGAGATGGTCGGCTCGGAAGAGCGCAAGGTTCGCGCGGCGATCGCCGAGGCGCTCGCGAAGAAACCGCCAGTCGACCTCGATCTCGCGGTCGAGAAGACCACGGGGGGATTGCGCGCCCAGGTCACCGCCTCGCATGCGGCGGCGCTCCCGCGCGACGCCGACGTCCTCGTCGCGTTGGTCGAAAACGGTCTGGTGACGAAAGTCGGCCGAGGTGAGAACGGCGGCCGGACGCTCAAGAACGACGCCGTCGTCCGGCGCCTGGAGAAAGCCTTCGCGCTCGCCGCCGCCGCAGGCGGCCGGGGAACCGGCGCGATCGAGCTACCGATCGGCGAGTCCGCCCCGGGCCGCAAGCTCGGCGTCGCCGCATTCGCCCAGGACCCGAAGACCCGGGCGATTCAGGGAGCGGCGATTCGCTGGCTGTAGGGCTCTAGATGGCTGCTGAAAAACTCTCTCCACGTCGCAGAGTTCCCGAGGACGCCCCCGAGTCTGTCTGAGCGCAGCGAGTTACGAGGGGCGCCCGCAGGGAATCTCCTGCGACGACGGAGTTTTTCAGCGGCCTACAAGAAGCGAAATCTTTCGCGGAGGTCGTTCAATCCTCGAGCGCCCGCCCTTTCCAGACCGCCGGCTTGCCCGCGACGTGACGGGCGAGAGCGTGCCACTGGATCGCGAGAAACAGGGCGATTCCGAGCGGATGCAGGAGCGCGCCGAGAGTCGGCTGGCGGAAGCGTGCGGCGGCGGCGAAGCGCGCGCTCCATCCGGCGAGGAGCGCGAGCGCCGAGACGATCGGGATCCAGGCCGGCGCGCCGGTCGCTAGCCCGACGCCCAAGAGGATCGGCGGGGCGACCTGCCCGAGGCCGAGGACGAGCGTCCAGGGGACGATCGCGGCCGGCGATCCCATCCCCTCGGTGGCGTTCTTGGCGAGGCCTTCCCAGACGCCGCGGGCGTCCTCGTACATCCGGCACGAGGCGATCGGGGTCGCATCGAACAGGTCGGTCGAATGCCCCGCGGCGCGGAAAGCGCGGGCGAGCTTGAGCGCGTCGTGGACGAAGCGGGCGATCGCCCGATGCCCTCCCGCGGCTTGGTACGCCGAGCGCTCGGCCAGCAGGAGCTGGCCGCAAGCGGCTCCGTAGGCGGGGTGGCGACTTCGTCGCATCCGATCGATCGGCAGGAAACCGAGCAGCACCCAGTGCATCAACGGAATGAGCAGCACCTCGAGGAACGTTCCGGTCACCTGCCTCGGGAAGCCCGAGACCAGCCCCGCGCCGCTCGATCGGAGGAACGCCGCGGCGCGCGCGAGGCCATCTCGCGACAGGCGAACGTCGGCATCTTGAAACGCCAGGATCTCGTGGCGGGCGCGCTCGGCGAGGACCGCGCAGGCGTGCGGCTTGCCGCGGAGCCCGGCGGGAAGCGGCGGCGCCGATTCCAACCGCACGCGCGGGTCGCGCGCGGCGTAGGAGCGGACGATCTCCGCCGTCCGATCGCTCGACCCGTCGTCGAGCACCACCACCTCGAGCTCGACCCCTTCGCTCGCGAGCGCCGCATCGAGCGCCGCGCCGATCGAGCGCTCTTCATCGCGCGCCGGAATTAGCAGCGAGACCTCGGGAACCGGCGCCTCGCAGCTCGGGGCCTCGGGCACGCGAAACCGGCGCAGATTCCCAAAGAAAGACAGCGAGGGAACGGCCGCGAAGAACGCCGCCGCGACGGTCGCGACCGCGAGAAACGTCATCCGTCTTTCCGGCCGTGCCGGGGATCGAACGTCTCTCCCCGCAACCGCGCCGTCAGCCGCCGCCAGGCGTCATAGGCACCGCCCACCCCGGCCCGGCCGCGGGCCACCGTTTCGAATCGCGCAGGATCGCGGGAGATCGAATCGGCCGCGAGCGCGTCCTG
This sequence comes from Thermoanaerobaculia bacterium, assembly GCA_044226625.1. GTDB lineage: Bacteria > Acidobacteriota > Thermoanaerobaculia > Multivoradales > UBA5704 > DASYKS01. The sequence goes on along the minus strand of JBGAGQ010000034.1, from coordinate 25,851 downwards.
GGTCGCGGTGAGCCGCTCGGCGAGCAGCACCGTCCAATCTCCCGGGCCTAGGCGCGCCTCCGAGGCGTCCAGCGGTTTGCCGAAGCGCGCGAGCGCCTCCGGCGTCCGCTCCTCCCAGAAGGGGTACTCGACGGCGAGCGGCAGGAAGATCGCGGAAGGCACTTTGGCCGCCAAGTGGCCGAGGCCGGATTGCAGCTCGACCGGACGCTCGCGCGGATCGGCGAAACGCCCCCCCGGCGTCATCCAGATCGCCGCGTCGGCATCGTCGAGGATCGCCCGCGCGGTCTCGAGGAATCCGGCCGCGCCGCGCCGCGTTCCGAGCTCTACGGGGAAGAAACCGAGGCGGCCGAGCAACCGGTAGCGGGCGAGCGCCGTGGCGTCGATCGGCGCGAAATGGCGGCGGCCCGGGAAGCGCTCGAATGCGAGCGCGAGGCCGAGAAGAGGATCCCACCACGCCGGATGGTTGAGGTAGACGACGAGAGGGCGATGGAGGGGAAGCTCGGCCGGGTCGAAACCGGCACGGGCGAGGCGGATCGCGTGGAAATGTCGGGCCAGATAGCGCTCGGCGTAGCGGCGGAACCAGCCGAGGAGAGCCGGCGACACCTCGGGCGTTCGAGGCGGCTTCTTCGCCTTGGGGGATCGCCCGGGGGGCGCGGCGTCTTCGGTCACGGATCTCCCCTCCCTTGCGTTGCTCCGGCGCGGATCTCCGGATCAGGCCGCTCCGGCCCGACGGTCGGCATCGAGGGCGTCGGCCGCGATCCAGCCGGACATTCCGACCATCGGCATTCCCGGACCGGGATGGGCGGCGCCGCCCGCGAGGTACAGGCCCGCCACCTCTCGGCTCCGGTTCGCGGGCTTGAACGCCCCGACGAAGCGGCCGTGGCTCGCCAGGCCGTAGATCGCGCCGTTCAGCACGTGGTAGCGACGGTCGATGTCCTCGGGCGTGAGCGCCGCCTCGAAGACGAGGCGCCGCTCGAGATCTTCGAGCCCCGCGGTCTGCGCGAGCTTCTCGAGGATCGTCCGCCGATAGCCCGGGAAGATCTTGCGCCAATCCTGCCCCGGCCGCAAATAGGGCGTGTGGACCAAGACGTAGAGGGCCTCGCCTCCCTCCGGAGCGACGGCCGGCTCGGTGCGCGCCGGAGCGCAGACGTAGCAGGTGGGGTCGGGCGCCGGAACGCCCTGTCGATAGATCGCGTCGAACTCCTCGTGCGGGTCGCGGGAGAAGACGAAATTGTGGTGCAGGAGATGGTCGTAACCGCGGTCGAGCCCCAGGTAGAGCACCACGCCCGAACAGGCCGGCTCATACTTGCGCCGTCGCTCGAACCGCCGCGCGGGCTCTCCACCCAACAGCTCGCGATGGGTGCGGACGGCGTCGGAGTTCGATACGACGGCCGAGAGCGGAATGCGCTCGCCCCGGTCGGTCTCGACGCCCACCACCCGGGCTTTCCCTCCCCGGGTCTCGGTGACGATCTTCCGGATCCCCGTTTCGAGATGGATCTCGACCCCCAGCTCACGGGCGACCCGCGCGAGCGCCACGGGGACCGCCCGGGTTCCGCCCATCGGGTACCAGATCCCCTCCTCCGTCTGCATGTGGGCGATGCCGCAAAGCACGGCCGGCGAAGCTTCCGGGGAGGAGCCGACGTACTGGGTGAAGTGGTCGAGCATCTGCGCCACGCGCGGCTCGGGCACCGACTTCCGAACGGTGCCCGCGACCGTCCGGCCGAAGCGCAAGGCGAGCAGGTCGCCGAGCACCGAGGCTTTGAAGGTCGCGGAGACGTCGAGCGTGTCGCGCACCGAGCCCACCGAGCGCCAGAAGAAGAAGCGGTCCGAAATGCCGTGCAGCCGCTGCGAGATCGAGAGGAACCGGCGATACCCCTCCCCCGCTCCGCGCGAAAAGGTCTCCAGGCGGGCCGCCATCCGCTCGACGTCGGCCTCCAGGTCGAGGACCGCTCCGTCCGAGTAGAAGCAGCGCCATTGCGGATCGAGCGGCACCAGATCGAGCTCGCGCGCCATGTCGCGCCCGGCCTCCGCGAACACGCGGCCGAACACCGAGGGGAGGGTGAGGATGGTCGGCCCCATGTCGAACCGGTAACCCGCGTTCGACAGCTCGGCCGCCTTGCCGCCGAACCACCGGCTGCGCTCGAAGACGACGACCCGATGGCCGCGCCCGGCGAGCGTCACCGCCGCGGTGAGACCGGCGAGCCCCGCGCCGACCACGCCGATCGTTTCCGATCCTCCAGAGTCCCGGGCCAAGCCCGTCGCCTTACCGCTCATCGCAACTCCTTTCGAACCGGCTTCCTCGCTTCGAGCGTCGCCCGAACCAGAGAAACGAGCGCTCCGGCGCGCCCCCAGCCGCCACCGTGAACCAGCCGGAGAAACGAGGAAAACAGAAGCGCGTCTGCCGCCCGGGCGCCGTCGAGGTGGGGCAGGAACCGGCCGCGGCGGACGGTGATCGCCTTCGGCACCGTCATTTCGAGCAGCCCCTCGGCGCCGCGCGTCACGCCATAACCGCTCGCTCCCCGCGCGCCGAACGGCAGCCGCGGATCGGCGGTCGGAACGATCATGTCGTTCACCACGACGGTCCCGGCGCGGAGTTTCGCCGCGAGCTCGCGCGCCGCCTCCTCCGGCCCGAAGATCGACGCACCGAGCGCGAACGGGCAGGCGGCGTCCAGGGCGAGCGCCTCGTCGAGGTCCGCGACCTCGTGGACCTCGATCGCTCGGCTCGCGTCCTCTGGCCCGAAGCTCCCGAGACGCGCGGCGAGGTCGGCCGCGAGCGATCGAGGGACGAACAGCCGCCGCGGCGCGATGCAGGTGGCGCAGCCGTTCCATTCGAGACCGAAGCGGATCGCCCGCGCCGCGCGCTCGAGATCGGAAGGGCTCGCCCCCGGTAGCACGAAGACCGCGTCGCATCCGGAGAGCTCGAGGACCGCCGGAATCGGGAGCCGCGCCGCCGCGAGATCGGCCCGCAGCGTTCCGCCGGTCGCGGTCGAGCCGGTGAGGACCACGAAGTCTGGCGCGAAGCCCGAGCGGAGCATCGCCTGCACCGGCTCGACCTCCTCGCCCAAAACCTCGAGGAGCGCCGGATCGAGCCCCGCCGAGACGAGGAGCCGTTGCAGTGCGAGGGCCGCCGGTCGGCCGCCGACGCCCGGCTTCCAGAGCACGGCGTTCCCTCCGGCGAGCGCCTGGAGCGCCTGGACACCCGGAAGCAAAAGGGGGTAATTGGCGGGACCGAGCAGGAGCACGACCCCGCGCGGCTCGCGGCGGATCTCCAGGTCGACCCGGCCGAGCCAGAACGGTCGGCCCTCCGCGCCCGGCCGGCGGGGCGCGAGCAGCAACGCCGCTTCGCGCTCCAGGAAGCGGCAGGCCTCGGCGAGCGGCAGGATCTCCGCCGTGAGCGTCTCGGTCGGGTTGCGCCCGGGAATCGCGCGCTCCACCGCCGCGATCAGCTCGGTGGAAGACGCAGCGAGCGCCCGGCGGAACCTCCGCAGGAGAACGAGGCGTTCGGCGACCGGCACCGTCGCCCAGCGGGCTTGTGCGGCCCGTCGATCGGCCATCCGCGCCGGGGCGTCCCCTCCGTTGTCCGCGTCGGAGGCGGGGCGAGCGCCGTCGTCCACCGATCCGGTCAAACGGCCCTCGCGAGCTCGGGCCGCGCCTCAGACCGAGCGGCGCGCGGGGCGAAGTCCGGGGCATAGCCGAGGTCTTCGAGCAGAAGGCGCGACGAGATCAGCGCCGACTGGTAGATGACCGGCAACCCGCTTCCCGGGTGCGTCCCACCGCCGACGAGGTAGACGCCGTCGAGATCCTCGAACCGGTTGTGCGGGCGAAGGTGGAGCATCTGCCCGAGATTGTGAGCCAAGTTGAACACCGCGCCGTCGTGGACCTCGTACCGGTCGCTCCAGTCCTCCGGCGTGATCATCCGCTCCCATCGGATCCGCCGCTCGAGATCGTTGAAACCGAGTCGTTCGACCTGGGCGAGCACCCGGCGGCGGAACGCCTCGGCGTCCCGTTTCCAGTCGACGTTCGGGTGGAGGTGGGTGACCGGCGCTAGCACGTACAACCCGCTCGCTCCGGCGGGCGCGAGCGACGGATCGCTCACCGAAGCGTTCTGGACGTAGATCGAGGGATCGTCCGACAGCACATGCTGGTTCTCAATTTCGTCCAAGTTTCGTTCGTAATCCTCGGCGATGTAGATGTTGTGGTGGGGTCGCTCGGAGCGACCGTCGAGCCCCAGGTAGAGCATGAACGTCGAGCATGAAAAGCGCTTGGCGGAAATCTTCCGATCGCGCCATCTCCGGCGCAGCCGGTCGGGGACCAGGCGGCCCATCGCCCGGGCGAAATCGGCGTTGATCACCAGGGCGTCGGCCCGATAGGTGCCCCGATCGGTGCGCACGCCGGTCGCGCGGCGGCCGGAAAATAGGACCTCCCGCACCGGCTCGTCGAGATGGATCTCCACACCGAGCTCCGCCGCGATCCGCGCCATCGCCGCGGACACCGCGCCGCAGCCGCCGAGGGGGTGGAACACGCCGTGCTCGTACTCGAGGAACGACAGGATCGAGAACAGGCTCGGGCAGCGGAACGGCGACATGCCGAGATATTTCGACTGGAACGAGAAGGCGAGACGGACTCTCGGGTCGGAGAAATAGCGGCCGAGGTCGGTGTCCAACGAGCTCCAGGGTCGCAGCCAGGGGAGGCTCTTCGCCAGGCCCGGCGCGAACAGCCCGGCCGCCGAATCGAACGGGCTCTCCAGGATCGGCTGGAAACAAGTGAACTTCCGCCGATTGTCCTCGAAGAACCGGCAGAGGTTCCGGGCATCCTCCGGCGCCAAGCGCGCGACCTCGGACTCCATCCGCGCGAGGTCGGGCGTCGCTTGGATCTCGCCGCCGGCGCCGAACTTCAAGCGGTATTGCGGGTCGAGCTTGACCATCTCGACCTCGCGCGCCAGGTCGTAGCCGGCAACCGCGAGGACGTCGGAGAGAACCTTGGGATAGAGGAAGAAGGTCGGCCCCAGATCGAACCGATACCCCTGTTCGGAAAACGTCGACGTCCTACCGCCGACGAACGGCAGACGCTCCAAAACTCGCACCCTCAGACCCGAGGCGGCGAGCAGGATGGCCGATGCCAGGCCCCCCGGACCCGCTCCGACGATCAGGGCGTCTTTCGACACGGGATTTGCTCCTCCCCTCCCCGGAATGCGGGGAGAGCCGTTCCGATCCGCCCCGGCAAGATCGAGGGGTGGACCCGAAGATCGAGAGGAGCCTAGATGTCTTGTCCAGGTTTTGTCAAGATTTTACGGGTCGCGGCTCGAGCCGTTGACGTTCGAGCGTCCGACGAGCTACTTGCCCAGCATTCGCTGGGCGACCCCGCGCCATCCGAGGAACTCGACCGGCTTTTCGAGCCGGCTGAGCGTCCAACACGGCTCCTCCTCGTCGATCCAGGGGCGATGTACGGTCCCCGGCCCGTACGACGCATACATGCCGGCGGTGAAGTCGCCGTACTGGTCCTCGAAACCGCCGCGAAGGACGAGGATCTCCTCGAGCCCCAGGTGCCGATGCTCGGGGTAGAACCGCGCCGGCTTCGCCCGACCGAGCAGGAGCATGACGCCCGTTCGCGGATCGCGAGAAAGGACGGCGAACGCGCCGCCGATCACCCCGGCGAAGCGCCAGTTCGGGGCGCGCAGCGCGGGGCCCAGATCGGTCATCTCGCGCAATGCCGCCGCAGGAACTGGACAATCGGCAAAAGGCGAAGCCGGCAGGGCCGGAGGGGGACCGATCTCCGCCACGCGGGCGCGCAAACGGTTCCACAGCCCGGCGGATGCCGTCGGCTCCACGCCCTCGGAGGGAAGGCCGGACAGCAGCCGAGAACCCGGCGCCGACAACGAGCGAACGGCCGCCCGGCAGTCCGGGCAGCCTTCGAGGTGTCCTTCGATCAGCGCCCGACGCGCCAGATCGGCTTCGCCGGAGACGAAGGACAGGAGGATCTCTTCCGATGGATGCACGAGCTGGATCACCCCGGGTCGAGCACCGAGCGCAACGAGCGCAACCCGGCGCGGATTCTAGATTTCAAGGTTCCCACGGGAAGGTCGAGACGGACCGCCGTCTCCTCGTAGGTGAGGCCGCCGAAATAGGCCATCTCGATCGCCTCGCGCTGATCCGGGGCCACCTGGACCAACGCCTGGCGAACGGAAAGGAACAGGTCTTCCTCTGGCGCCGGAATCGCCGGCATCTCCCACGACTGCATCGCGTCGAGCTCGACCGCCTTTTCCCGCACCCGCCGCCACTGGTCGACCAGCTTGTTGCGGGTCATCGTATAGAGCCAGCCGGCGGCGTCGCCGCGCTCCGGGCTGTAGCTGCCCGCTTTGCGCCAGACCGAGACGAAAACCTCTTGAACCAGGTCCTCGACGCCCTCGCGGTCGCGGCTCAACTGGCGCACGTAGGAGGTGACACGCGAGGCGTAGCGGTCATAAAAGACCTGAAACGCCTCGATGTCGCCGCGAGCGATCGCGGCGAGCAAGGCCGGATCGTCGGCATCGGCGGTACGCGGGCTCAAACGGACGGTCTCCCGGGACGAGGAATCGTTTCCGGAATATACGCCAGGGCGAATCGACCCGACCGTGGCCGCCGCCGGCCCCCAACCGAACCACTGACCGACCGGCAACGCTTGCGACACCCGAGACCTCCTTGTTCCGAGCTCCGAATCCGAACGCCGATTGGACGGGGGCGTCCGGTGCCACCCAACCCTCTACGCCGGATTCCTGGTTTCGGATGATCCGGGCCGGCGACCCACACGAGATCGGCCGTTCCGGTGTCCCAAGAATCGCTCAAGATCGCTGGTAGCATCGGATCGAGCCCCGGCCCCCCTGGAGGATCGATGTCCCGACATTCGCACTGGCTTCTCGCCCTCGCCCTGCTCGCCGGCCGCGGCTTCCTCCCCGCCGCCGCGCGGGCCGAGTTCCCGCCGATCACGCCGGAAGAAAAGGCGCTCACCCAGGTGGCCGGCGCGCCGAACGCTCGGGCCGTCGTCCTGTTCCGCAAGGCCGAATTTCGGATGATGGATCCGGCGAGCAGCGACGTGTCGTCGCGCCTGGTGATCAAGGAGCGGGTGAAGATCCTCACCGAGCAGGGCAAGGAGCGAGCCGAGATCCAGCTCTTCCATTCCTCGTTCGTCCGGCTGTTCAGCCTCACCGCGCGCACCGTCCTGCCCGACGGCCGGGCGGTCGACCTGCCGAAGGACGCCAAGTTCGAACGCAAGCTGTCCAAGAGCAAGCGGTACTACGTGACGTCGATCGCCTTTCCGAGCGTCGAGGTCGGGGCGATCCTCGACGCCGAGTACGAGCTGCGGTTCGACAACATCTTCTATCTCGAGCCGTTTTACTTCTCTTCCGACGTCCCGGTCCGCTCGGCGGAGATCCGCTACCTCATCCCGAGCTCGCTCGGGGTCCAGACATGGATGCGGGACCCGTTCCGCATCGGCGTCAAGACCGAGCAGGGGAAAGATTTCGGCCGGCGCACGCTGCGCGCCTGGGCGGAGAACCTGCCGCCGATCCTCGACGAGCCGTACGGATTGCCGTTCGCCGATCTCGCTACCCAGATCATGCTGGTTCCCACCGTGTTCGACGAAGGGACGGTTCACCAACGGCTGATGGAGAGCTGGGCCGCGACCTCCGATTTCCTTCATGAGAGCTGGGACAAAGCGCACCGCCGCGGCGGCGACAGCGGCAAGAGGGCCCTGGCGCTCGCTCAGAAAGCGGGAGCCGCCCGGCGTGATCAAGCCGCGGCGATCTATTCGTTCGTCCGCGACGAGATCGCGTTCGACGACGACGAGACCGGGATCTTCCTCACCGGGACCGAGCCGTCGGCCGACGCGGTCCTCCGCGCGGGGCGCGGCACCGCGGCCGAGAAGGCGCTGCTGCTCGAGACGATGCTCGACGCGGCGAAGCTCGACGCGCGCCCGGTCTGGGCGGCACCGCGAAGCGCCGGGCTGATCGATCCCCAGGTCGCCAACCCCGCTTGGTTCGATCGGGTGCTGGTCGCGGTCGAGCTCGGCGCGAAGGACGGCGGCCGGGTCTACCTCGATCCGACCGACCGGCGCCTCGGGTTCGGCCAGCTCGAGGCCGACTACGAGGGCACCGCGGCGCTGCTCCCCGACCCCAAGAAGCCGGAGGGGGTGGTGCTCGCGCAGAGCCCCGCCGAAAAGAACGTCGAGAAGGCGACCGTCCGGCTCGCGGTGGGAGAAGGGGGTCGGCTGTCCGGCACCGGCCTCCTCCAGCTCTCGGGCAGCTCGGCGACCGACCGGCTCCGTTGGCGCGAAACGCCGGAGAAGACGACCGAGGCCTGGCACGACTGGCTCGGCGAGCGTTTCGAGGGATACGACCTGTCCGAGATCGTCGCCGAGGAGTCGATCGAGGCCCGCACGGTCGAGGTGCGCTGGAAGATGACCCAGAAAGAGGAGGAGGCCCTCGGCGACGAAGCGACGCTCGCGCCGAGCCGGCCGCTCGGACCGCAGACCGAGCCCTTCTCGGCCTCGTCCGCCCAGCGCCGCTCGCCGATCCTGTTCGACTATCCCTACACCGAGGAGGTCGATTTCGAGATCGTCTGGCCCGAGGGCTGGCACGCCGAGAGCGCGCCGAAGACGGCGGAAATCGACGGGGCCGTGGGCTCCTTCTCCCTCTCGATCCAGCTCGACGATCCGGCGCGGAAGGCGACCCTTCACCGCGTGTTCACCGTCCGGGAGAAGCAGCTCTCCACCCGGGAACAGTGCGACCTCGTCCGCGACCTGTTCGCCGCGGTCGCCAAGAGCGATGCCCAGGCCCTCGTCCTGCTCAAGCGCTGAGCCGGGCGCCCGGCGCCGGGTGGGCGCCGCGCTCGGCATCTTCCTGGGCGTAGCCTGCATCTCGGCGACCCCTGCCGCGCGCGCCGCGACCCTGCTCGAACGAACCGTCGTCGCCGAGGTGCAACCGGACGGCTCGCTACGGACGACCGAGAAGCTCCGCGTGAAGATCGAAGCGGCGGAGGATTTCGCCGCCTGGACCCCCTACCCGGTCGCCTACGATCAGAACGGCCGGATCGAACGCCTTGCCGCCCGAACGATCTCACCGGACGGCGGCGTCCTCGAGGCGGGCAAGAAGAGCCAGGACACCGCCGAGGTCAGCTCGGCGGGCGTGCTCCACAGCGGCTTGAAAGTGCGGACGATCGAGCTTCCGGCGGGACCGGTCGGCTCGACGATCGAGATCGAATCGGCCGTGGTCGAGCAGCCTTACTTTCCCGGGAGTGCGATCGACCTTTCGCCGGGGCGTGACCGGACAACGGTCCTGACGGTCGAAGTTCGCGGCGCGGGGCCGAGCTTCCGTTACCACGTCTCCGGCCCGACCGTGGGCCTCTCGATCGAGCCGCTCGCCGGGGGCATGCGGATCATCGGCCGCGACCTCCCCGCCCACCGTTCGCTCGACTCGGCACCGTCCGTCCCGGGGCCGATCCTTCGTTTCGCCTGGGGCGGCGCGACCGACTGGCAAGGGGTGGCCATCTGGTGGTCGCAGCTCCTCTCCGCCGTCCCGCGAGGCGCTCCCGAGGTGCGCGCCGAGGCGGAGCGGATCGTCCGTGCACTTCCCGCGCAGGCGACGAAGCGGGAGAAGATCGCCGCCCTCGCCCGCTACGCCCAGCGCGACGTCCGCTACGTGGCGATCGAGGTGGGCGTCGGCGGCTACCGGCCGCACCCTCCCACCGAGGCGATCGGCAAGAAATACGGCGACTGCAAGGACAAGGCGGTGCTCCTGGTCGACCTGCTCGCCGCGGTCGGCATCGAGGCCTACCCGGTCCTGATCCGGCTCGACCGCTCCGGACGCATCGACCGCGACTTCCCTTCGCCGTTCGATTTCAACCACGCGATCGTGGCGATCCGCGCGGATCCGGCCGCCGGCCTCGAGCTTCCCCCCGACGCCCCGGTCGCTGGGGGCTATCTCTTCGTCGACGCGACACAGGAGATCGGCTCTTCCCTTCAATGGCTTTCGCCGCACGTCCAGGACCAGGACGCCCTCGTGGTTCGCGGTGATCGCGGCCAGGCGAGCGAGCTGGTACGGACCCCGACCCTCCCCGCATCCGAGGCGCGGACGCTCACGGTCGACCTGAGCGTGGGACCGACGGGAGACGCGACGGGAGACGCCAAAGGGCAGGCACGGCTCGATCTTTCCGGCTGGCAGGCGGCCTGGTACATCGAATCTGTCGCCAGCAAACAGCCGAACGAGATCGACGCCTTCCTACGCGCCGTCTTCGCCGGACTCTTCCCCGGGGCCACCCTCGGTCCGATCACCTGGAAGCCGGAACACGAAGGTCTTCCTCGCGCCACGGCCACGATCCAGATCGCGATCCCCGGCCTGCTCGCCAACGGCACCCGCTCGTTCCAAGCGAACTCCCTCTCGGCCACTCCGACCGCGGGAGTGCTCGACCTCCGCGCCGCGAATCCGATCCCGGTCGTCCTCTCCCCGGGCGTCGCCAAGACGATCTGGCGCTTCCGCCTCCCCGAAGCCGAGTGCAAGCTCGAGCCTCAGGACACTGCGACCGAAAACGCCCTCGGCAGCTTCCGCCAAACCCTCCGCTTCGAAGAAGGACTCGCGGTCCTCGAACGGACGGCCGAGACGAAAATCCGCTTCGTCGAGCCCGCCGATTTCCCCGCCTTCAAAGAGCTGTCGCTTGCAGAGCATCGCGCGGAAAAGAAGCGGGTGCGGTTGGGGTGTGTGGGGTGAGGGAGGCTGAACACCGGTCTGTGATCGCGCCGTTGCGCTCACGAGCCCAGAGATTATTTCGCCATTGTAAATACGGGAAGATACGGAATGCACGGCAAAATGCAGCGGCGGGAAATAGCTTCGCAGTTCGAATTCCAGGGGTGTTCGCCAAGGATGTCGGCTTGGACGCGGACATGGCGATCGAAAACGCAGTGAAAGAGGCAAACTCGTGATCTTTCCCCGGCCCGAACCAATGGTGACCCTCGACCAGTTGCTCGCGGGCATCACGGACGAGTACCTCCACGACGAGATCGAAACTGGCGCTCCCGTCGGCAAAGAGATCTGGCAAGTGCCTACGTCCCCGATCAACGAGACGCCGTCCGCCTGACCTTCAACCCTCAGGCCGGGCAGGAACAGGCAGGCCGAAGGCCCGCGCTCATCTTATCCCCGGAGTCCTACAACGCGCGGGTTTGCCTCGCGCCCATCTGTCCGGTAACGACCAAGGTGAGGGGATATCCCTTCGAAGTTGCGCTTCCGGATCAACTGCCGGTCTCCGGATGGGCGCTAGCTGACCAGGTCAAGAACATCGATTGGGCAAAGCGCCGAGCCGAATACATGGGCCATCTGCCTCACGATTTCGTGTCCGACGGGAACCTCCCTCTGGATCCGAGAAAACTCCTTATCACGATTTTCTCTGATGCCTTGGATTATCTCTTTCGCAGCCTGGACATCCATTTTCGCCTCCAGAGCTCAGAACAATGCTAGACGCGACAACACCGCCTATTCCGGCGCCTGCTGTTTCCTTCGCCACCTCGCCCCCGGCCCCCGGCCCAAGCTCTCGACCTGACCCGCTTCGCTCAGTTTCCTCAAGACTCGCCTCGCCAACTCTCGACTCACCCCCGGGCAGGCGCGTTCGAGATCTCCGAGGGAAAAGTCTCCTGGGTATCGCGCGATCGCAGCTTCGATCTGTGCGGTCTTGGCACCCCGTGGGAAGGCCGCGGCATCGCGCACCTGAGACTCGAGCTCGACGTAGGCCCGGCGGACGATAGCCAGAAAATAGTGAAGCCAAGGGAGAAGGTCGTGCTTCCCTTCATGCCAACCGATGGAGCTCTTTCGCAGCGCCTCGTAGTAGTCGGCGCGCGACTCCTCGATCAAACGCTCCAGGCTTACGAAGCGACCGACCTCGAAATCGTTCTGGTAGAGAGTGAGGAGTGTGAGCAACCTCGAAACGCGGCCGTTGCCGTCCCGGAACGGATGGATACAGAGGAAATCGAGGATGAAAGCCGCGATCTCGACCAGAGGGGGGGCTTCCCGCTCGCTCGAGATCGCCCGGTAGGCCAAACACATTTCCTCGACGGCCGCGGGTGTTTCCCTCGCAGGCGTCGGTAGGAAGCGAATCCGCGGCGCCTCGCCGCGGAAGATCTCGACGATCTCGTTATCCACCCGCTTCCACTGCCCGGCGTCGCCAGCTCCTTCCTGCACCCGGCCGTGGAGATCGAGCAAGAGCCGCGTTTCGATCGGCAGGTCGCGCGCGTGGAGATGGACTACCTCTAGGGCGCGCCGATAACCGAGGATTTCCTCCTCCGACCGGTCGCGCGGCCGGTCGTCGCCGAGCACCAAAGGGCGAATCCGGCCAGGCCCTACGGTGATGCCTTCGATCCGGTTCGAGGACTCGACGCTCTGGACTAGCGCCGTCTCGCGAAGCGTCGTAAGAACCTGCGGTGCCGCGCGAACCGCGTCCTGCCGCCCTTTCGCTTCCGCAATGTCCGAGAGCAACCACGCCGCACTCATCGGGAGGGGTAAGCGCCGAAGGAAGTCACCCCGAAAGGAGCTCATGGAAGAGACAATACCCTCTTTCGTACCCTCTTTCGGGAGACAGTACCCTCTTTCGGCAGGCGGCTCGCGCCCCGCCTCGGCTACCTAGGACGCCAAGTACCCCTGGAAGCCTGAAGAGACGCGGGGCGTTTTAGCCTGCCGCCCCCGCGCTCGCCAGGCGTTCCGCGGTCGGGCCGTGGATGACTTGGCCGGCGTGGGTGAGGAGCGTGGCCTTGACGATTTCCTCTTCCGGGTCGAGCGCCATCTCGCCTTTCTTCGTCACGTGGAGGAGGAGGGCTAGGACGTTGCGGGCGTAGAGGGTGCTCGCGTCGTGGGCGAGGGTCGCGGGGAGGTTCGAGGGACCGAGGATGCGCACGCCCTGGTGGACGACCTCCTGGTCGGCCTGGGAGAGCTCGCAGTTGCCCCCCTGCTCGACCGCGAGGTCGATGATCACGGAACCGGGGCGCATCGCCTCGACCATCTCGCGGGTGAGGAGGGTGGGGGCTTTCCTGCCCGGCACCAGGGCGGTGGTGATCGCCGCGTCCGCGGTGGTGAGGCGCTCGCGCACGATCTCCCGCTGGCGCTTGAGGAAATCTTCGCCCATCTGACGGGCGTAACCGCCTGTGCCCGCGCCGCTTTCCTGTTCGAGCATCGGCAGCTCGATGAAGCGGGCGCCGAGCGACTCGACCTGCTCCTTGACCTCGGGCCGGACATCCGAGACCTCGACCACGGCGCCGAGCCGTCGGGCGGTGCCGATCGCCTGGAGCCCCGCGACCCCCGCGCCCATGATGACGATCTTCGCCGGTTTGATCGTCCCCGCGGCGGTCATCAGGAGCGGCAGGTACTTCGGCAGATGGACGGCGGCGAGCAGCACCGCTTTGTACCCCGCGATCGAGGCCTGGGAGGAGAGGGCGTCCATCCCTTGGGCGCGCGTGATCCGCGGCACGAGCTCCATCGACAGGGTGGAGACGTTGCCGGCCACGAGGCGCTGCACGCGCTCGATCGGGCCGTGGGGGGCGAAGAGGCCGATCGCGAGCGCGCCGGATTTCGGCGACTCGTCGTCGGCGAACGGTCCGACTTTCAGGATCACGTCGGCCGCGCTCCAGTCGGGGCGATCGGTCAGCCCGGCTCCCGCCGCCTCGTAATCGGCATCCGAGAAGTAGGCGCCCGCTCCGGCTCCCCGCTCGACCGCCACGGCGAGACCCTCTTTGACCATCTTCTTCACCGTCTCCGGCGTCGCGCCGACGCGCGTTTCGCCGGGCCGGCGCTCTTTCGGCACGAGCACTTGGACCATGATCGGGCTCCCTCGCTCCACGAAGACGAAATCTGTCGCCCAAGTCTAACCGGAACGGAGGGTGCGCCCGCTCCGCCGTTTGGGTAGGTTGGGACCGGCCGATTTAGGGTCGGTTCTTACTCCGGCTCGACCACGGCGCCGCCGTTCGGGCCGCGCGGATCGCCCGCGGCCTCGATCCGGCCGTCCGGCAGGCGGTGGACCGCGAAAACCCGCGCGCCCAGGACCGCCGGCTTCAAGACGTGCCCCCGGCGCTCCAGCTCGGCCTGCGTCTCGGGCGAGAGGGTGTCGGGCTCGACCTCGATCTGGTCGGGGAGCCATTGGTGGTGGAGGCGCGGCCGGCCGAGCGCCTCGGCGAGCGAATCGCCGTCGACCATCACGTTTAGGAGCACCTGCGCCACGTGGGTCGGAATGCGCGAGCCGCCGCGACCGCCGATCGCGATCGCCTCTTCGCCGTCCGGCGTCGCGCGCCAGGCGATCGAGGGCGCCATCGAGGAGAGCATCCTCTTGCCGGGCGCCACGGCGTTCGCCTCACCCTGGATCAAGCCGAACAGGTTCGGGCGTCCCGGCGCGGTCGCGAAATCGTCCATCTCGTCGTTCAAGAAACCGACCTCCGGCACGTAGAGGCCGCAGCCGAACAGGTCGTTGAGCGTGGTCGTGAGCGCGATCAGGTTCCCCTCGCCGTCGATCACGGAGAGGCTCGTGGTCTCCGGCTTCTCCTCGGGAGGAGACGCGTCCGGCCAGGGGTGGATCGAGCTCGACGGCGAGGCTTTCGCCCGGTCGATCGACCCCGCCCGGCGGTCCAGCCAGGACGGGGCGAGCAACTCCCCCGCGTCGGCTTTCGTGGTCGCCGGATCACCGAGCAGATAGCGGTCGGCGAACGAGCGCCGGAGCGCCTCGGCGAGCAGATGCGCCCGGTCGGCGCCGAAACGCGGGAGCTTGCCCCAGCCGAGGCGCTCCAGCTGGCCGAACGTCTCGCCCAGGATCAAACCGCCCGAGGAGGGCAGCGGCATCGAGGCGATCTGCCATCCGAACGACTCGAACCGGAGCGGCTCGCGCCAGGCCGGGCGGTAGGCCGCGAGATCCGCGGCGGTGAGCACGCCACCGTGCTTCTTCGCCGCCGCCTCGATCGCCGCGGCGACCTCGCCCGTGGTGATCGCTTCCGGCCCCCGTTTGCCGTAGGCGGCGAGCGTCCGGGCGAGCGCCGGCTGGCGAATCGGCGTTCCGATCGCGAGGGCCCCTGAGCCGACCGGATAGACCGCCTGCGTCGCGGGAAACTGAGCCAGGCGCTGCTGATCCGGATGGAGCAACCGATCGTGGAGGGGCCGATCGACGATGAATCCTTCGCGCGCGAGGCGCTCGGCCGGCGCGACCAGCCGGCTCCAGGGAAGCTTGCCGAATTTCCGGTGCAGCACCCAAAGGCCCATCGGCGTGCCGGGCACACCGGTCGCGAGGGGGCCCACGGTCGAGGCTCCCTTCCTCGGCTCGCCCTGCTCGTCGAGGTACATGTCGCGGCGCGCCGCCGCGGGCGCCACTTCCCGAAAGTCGAGCGCCGAGAAAGCGCCCTTCTGGCGCACCACGGCAAAGCCGCCCCCCGCGAGATTTCCCGCCTCGGGAAAGACCACCGCGAGCGCCAGGGCGGTGGCAACCGCCGCGTCGACCGCGTTGCCTCCGCTCTTGAGGATCTCCAGGCCCACCGCCGTCGCCCTCCGGTCGTTCGAGGCGACCGCGCCGCCGCGCCCGATTGGGGCGGGCTCGAAGGCGCCCGGCAGCGGGCCGCCCATCACAAAGAGGACGGCAAGGAGGAACAGGGCGACCGGCCGTTTCATCGGAGCCTCCTTCAGGGAACGAATCGAGCGGCAAGGGCGGACAGGCCGCGGAGGACTTCTCGTTTGCGAGCGATCCTACTCGGGAGGCGCTCCCGCCGCCGGCAGCGCTGATTCGTCCGCCGGTTTCGAGCTCGCGTCCGGCTCGGCCTTGGGGGGAAGCAGGAGCGAAATTACGACCGACGCGCCGAGTATGACGATCACGATGCCGAGCGACAGCTCGATCGGGATCTCGAGCCAGGGGTGGATGACCATCTTCCCCCCGATGAAGATCAGGACGAGGCCGAGTCCGTAGCTCAGATAGCCGAACTTGTGCATCAGACCGGCGAGCAAGAAATAGAGCGCCCGCAGCCCCAGGATGGCGAAGATGTTCGAGGTAAAGGCGATGAACGGATCGCGGGTGACGCCGAACACCGCGGGGATCGAATCGACCGCGAACAGCACGTCGCTCGCCTCGATCACCACGAGCACCAGCAGCAGCGGCGTCGCGTAGAGCAGCCCGTTCTCGCGTGACCAGAACTTCAACCCCCGGTAGCTTTCCGTGATCCGGAACATCCGCCGGAACAGCTTGACCACGGGGTTGCGCTCCGGCTCGATTTTGGTCTCCTTCTCGCGCAGGACTTTCCATCCCGTGATCACGAGAAACGCGCCGAAAACGTAGATGAGCCAGGCGAATTTCGCGAGCAGCGCCGTGCCGAGGCCGATGAACAGACCGCGGGCGAACAGCGCGCCGAGGATGCCCCAGAAGAGAACCCTATGGTGGAGCTCCTCTTGGACCGCGAAATAGTTGAAGATGACGATGAAAACGAAGATGTTGTCGAAGCTCAAGCTTCGCTCGATCACATAAGCCGTGAGGAATTCCACCCCCGGTGTGTGACCGAAACGGAAGTAGACCCAGGCATTGAACGCGAGGGCCACCAGGGTCCAGACAACGCTCCAGACGATGGCCTCTCCGAGGCCGACGCGATGCACCTTGCGGTTGAAGACGCCGAGGTCGAGCGCGAGCAGCGCGAAGACGAGCGCCAGAAAACCGCCCCAAAGCAGGGGCGTTCCAATGGGGACGTACGTGGTCACGGGGCTCGAAGCTCGGCCGGAAGGCGAGGCGGGCTCGTCGAAGCGGCGGCGCCCCGCGCAGGGCGGGCGCCGCTCCGCGCGGCGGCTGTTACTTGACGTCCTTGAGGTGGGCGTTGATCAGCTTGGTCATCTCGAACATCGTGACGGTGCCCTTGCCGGCGAAGACGGCCTTGAGCTTGTCGTCCGCGACGATGTTGCGCTTGTTGGCCGGGTCCTGCAGGTTGTGCTTCTTGATGTAGTCCCAGACCTTCTTCGTCACTTCCGTCCGCGGCAGCGGGGCGCTTCCGACGACCGCGGCGAGCGCTTCGGAAGGCTGCAGCGGCTTCATGAACTGCTCGTTGGGTTTTCTCTCGGCCATCGCGATCTCCTGTTGGGATTCTTAAGTTTGGCTCGGTCGGCTGACGGCTTGCCCCGAAGGCAGGGAAACGACGACCCGGTTTGATGGGGTCTCGTCCCGGTCTACCGAGGCTCCGCCGAGGCGCGCAGTCTAGAACACTCCCCGGGCCGACCGCGAGAGAGGAGCCGGTTTCATGCCAAGAGCCCGCGCGAAAGATCCCTTCGCGCGGCGCCGAATTGCGGGGCGCTCCAGCTTGGGGCGTCAATAGACCCTGTGCTATGGTCTTGGGGCTTCACGCCCCCTTTTCATCCGGAGATTTCTACCTTGGCCGACCAAAACCTGAATGGGCGTCTGTTTCTCATCGTCGATGAATTGGTTCGGCGCGGCGTGACCCTGGAGCAAGCGAGACGCGAGTTCGAACGGCAGTTCATCCTGGCCTCTCTGCAGTCCAACTCGGGGAACTTCTGCCGCTCCGCCCGATCTCTGGGGGTGCATCGCAACACCTTGAGAAATAAGGTCTCCACCCTCGGGATCCACTCCGAGGACTACGATCGTCGCCGGGCGCAACGGCGAAAGGACCCGGTCACCTAAAATCCACGCTGCGAGGCGCCGCCGGCCGCGACCCACGTCGTCGTCGCGGCCGTTTTCGAGCCTCTCTGGCACAGATCTAGCAAAAGTCAGCGGTTGAAAACAAGGCGCCTGCCCGGGCTCCCGGGTTAGGCGTGTATGCCGTTCCGCGCACCGTGTCCCTCCTTTCGTAGAACGACTGTGAGTGACCGGAGCTTCGCCTCAACGGACGAACGAGGGAGCCGTTTCCCGATGCAACCGAACCAACGAACGATGTCCTGGCACCGGCCTGCCCTGGTGGTGTCGTTTGCAGTTTTCTTAGTGCTGATCTTCACTTCCAGCCCCTCGGTCTCGTCGATTCCGACCCTTTCGGACCTCGAGACCGCCGCGATCCCCGCCGCCCCCGCCCACGAACCGACCGCTCCCGCGCCGGTCACCGGGCACGACGCGCAACGCGCCTACTTGCGCACCCTCCCCTACGGCGAGGCGATCGTCGAGGCCTCCGACCGATCGGGCGTCGATGGACTTCTGATCGCCGCGGTGGTCGAGATGGAATCGGGCTTCGCCGCTGACGCCGTGTCGCCGCGCGGCGCCGTGGGCCTGATGCAGATTCGGCCGACCGGTCTGCCGAAGGGGCACGTCCTCACCGACCCGGAAGCGAATCTGGAAGCCGGAAGCCGCTATCTCGCGGGCCTGCTGGAGCGTTACGACGGCGATCTCGAGCGCTCGCTCGCGGCCTACAACGCCGGCCCCGGCATGGTCGATCGCTGGAAGGGCGTGCCGCCGTTCCGGGAGACCCGATCCTACGTCCGCCGCGTCCAGGAGCGATATCTGGGGCTCCACCGCCGAATCTGGCACGCGGACGGCGACGTGATCTCACATCCGGAAGTCGCCGAGGCGATCGCCGCGATCGCCCGCTAGGCCTTTCGAGCAGCGCTTTCTCGGCAGAAACGACAAGGCTCCGACGGACCCAGGGTCCGTTCGGAGCCTTTTTCTTTTCTGGGGAAGAGGGCCGGCGTCAATTCGGCTTTTTTACCCGGAGAGAATCTCGATTCGGGCCGAATTGACCTGCGTTCCTCGCTTCGAGGGTCCCTCGAAGCGTCTGGGGCTTACCCGAGGGCGGTTGCCGTCGAGGCGCGCAATCTGCCGCCTCGAAGAACCGGGGCGGCAAAAACTACCGGGAGTCAGTCTTGCTCGGGATCTGCGGATCTTCGTCGCCCCGCATACCCTTCTTGAAGTTGCGGATGCCTTCGCCGAGGCCGCGCCCGATGTTCGGCAGACGGGTCGCGCCGAAGAGCACGATGATGATGACGAAGATGATCAGTAGTTCGGGTACACCCAGGTTCGGCATGGCCTTGTCTCCGTCTCTAGTCCGACGTGTCTTCCTACAGCGGAGCGCGGCGCATCGAGCCAGCGGAAACGAGCCCGCTCCAACCTGCAGCATAACAGATCAGTGGGACGACTCCCTGAGAGCGGGACGCCAGAGCCGAGCGAGATCCGGAGCCAACTCGGCGCCTTCCGGCAATTGCTCGAGGTGCCCGAGCGCACGTGCGAGCGTCGGCGGAATCAACGGCAGATGACGCGGCGCTCCGCGCAGGGCGAACTTCGCGTAGGTGCCGACCGCCTTGATCGTCCGCTGAGCCGCCGCGCGCCGATAGCCGTCGCGGGCCTCGTCGTCAGGCAGACCGGCGAGGATCTCCGCCTCGAGCGCCGGGGTGGGAAAACGGGTGTCGTTGAGCAGCGAGGCGAGGTCGTACCGAGGCGGACCGAAACGGAGATCCTGATGGTCGATCACCCCGATCTCCCCGGCGCGATCGCTCTCGTCGAGCGGAATCAGATTGCGCGCCATGAAGTCGCGATGACAGGGTGCCGGCGTTTCCTCTCCGAGCCGATGGCACATCGAATCGAACAGCGATTCGATCGCGCGCTGTTGTTCGGCCGAACCGAGCAGGCCACGCGGGGCGAGAAACAGCTCGGTGGTCTGCACCAGCTCCGCGCGCAGAAGCGCGCCGTCGAGCGGCGGATTCCATGGCGTGCCCGTCGCCTCGTCGAGCAACGTGGCGGGCGGGAGCGAAGCGATGCGCCGCGCGTGCTCGACCGCGCGCAGAAAGTACGGCGCGGCGGCCTCGTCCGAGAGGTCGCTCCGCTCGGCGAGCGTCCGCTCCCCAAAATCCTCGATCAGCATCCAACCGCGCTCGAGATCCACCGCCAGCACGCGCGGAACCGGAACCGCCACGCTTTCGAGCAGGGCCGTCGATCGCAGGTAGCGCTCCGCGGTGGAGCGGATTTCTTCGGGATAGAACGCCACGATCGCCCGGCGTCCATCGGCGAAGCGGACGCGGCCGTAGCGGCGCGGCGACACGTCTCCCGGCAGCGGATCGATCCGCTCCGATTCGAATCCCCGCTCGGCGAGCCAGGGCAAAAGGGACGGGAAATTCATCGCGAACGAAAGGGCCAGACGGGGAGGTGCGCTGTCGGCGGGGCGTGGTACCTCAAACAGGTTACCACGGCTCGGCGACCGGTCCAAGATCTGTTTCGAATCGCGAAAAAGTCAATCGTGATCGGGATTTTTTCGGGGTGACGAAGGGTTTGACACCCCCGGGATCGGCGGCGATAATCCGCCGGTCGGTTCGACCGTAAAAGCCATCCCCGAGATCCGGACCCGTCGGGCCGGATGCTTCGCGGTCGGCACCCGGTTCGAAAAGCTGCCGGGACCGCGGGCGAAACGAAGCCAGGAGGAACGAGCTCTGGACGAGAAGTTGAAGCCCCTGATTCGCGACCTGCGCCGCGCCCTCGCCGAGGCGATCTCGGAGTCGTCCGAAGTGTCGCGCTCTCTTCGCCGCATCCGGGAAGAGGGGTACGCGATGGTTCTCCATCTCGACTGCAAGCGAGAGGGCGAAGAGGAGGAGCCGGCCCCGTTCGTGCCCGCGCCGATCGCCACCCCTCGCGCCGAGAAGCGCCTGCGCCCCGCCGTCCGCAGCTTCGAGCCCGAAGCGCCCTGGACGGCCTCGCCGGAGCCCGCGTTCCAGATCGACGGCCGCGACCTGGGGTTCCTCCGCTCGATCGGCATCGATCCCACCCGCCGCCTGCGCCGCAAGAAGAGCTGAACCCAACCTTGCCGGCTGTCCGAAGGCTTCGTAAGGTTCCCATCGACGTCCGGGCGGAGCTTTCCTGCGCCCGCAAGAATCTCGGATCTCGGTCGGGGGTAAACTCCGCTCCGACGAGAGGGCCGGTTCCGGCTCACGACCCATGACCTCGCTTCCGATCGCCCCCACCGCTCCGCCCGACCTGCTCGGCCTGACGCGCGAACGGCTCGCCGCCGCGCTCGCGCCCTATGTCGATCGGCCGTTCCGGATCCGGCAGCTCTACGACGCGCTCCACGCCCGGGGCCTCGCCGATTTCGACGCGATGACCGACCTCGGCAAGGAATTGCGCGCGACCCTCGCCGAGCGTTTCCGCATCGAGCGCCCGGAGATCGCCTCGCGCGAGATCTCCGAGGACGGTACGGCGAAATATCTGTTCCGCATGGCCGACGGCGCCTCGATCGAAGCGGTCGACATTCCCGACGGCGACCGAAGGACCTTGTGTCTTTCGAGCCAAGCCGGCTGCGCGCTCGCCTGCGCGTTCTGCGTGACGGGCTACTGGGGCGCCGGGCGGAACCTCTCCGCGGGCGAGATCGTCGCCCAGGTCCATACGATCAAGGACGATCGCCATCACCCGGCCGACGGCTTGAATCTCGTCTTCATGGGCATGGGCGAGCCGCTGCTCAACCTGGACAACGTCGAGCCCGCGATCGAGATCCTCGCCGAGCAGATCTCGATCCGCCGGATCACCGTTTCTACCGCCGGGGTGATTCCCGGCATCGAAGAGATCGCCCGTTGGAAGCGCCGGCCGAACCTCGCCGTTTCCCTCCACGCGCCGGACGACGAGCTGCGTAGCCGGATCATGCCGATCAATCGCAACTATCCGCTCGCCGACCTGCTCGAAACCCTCCGCCGATTCCCGCTCGAACCGCGGCGGCGGATCACCTTCGAATACATCCTGATCCGCGACGTGAACGACTCGCTCGGCCAGGCCGACCAGCTCGCGAAACTTCTCCGCGGCTTCGCCTGCAAAATCAACCTGATCCCCACCAATCCAGACGCCGTCCTCGGTCCCGCGATGGTCCCGCCGCCCCCCGCGCGGACCGCGGCCTTCCAAGAGCGCCTCTACCACCACGGATACACCGCGACGGTTCGCAAAACGCGAGGCGACGACGTCGCCGCCGCCTGCGGCCAGCTCCGCGCCTTCGCACGAGATCCGCGCGGTTTCCGCGGCAACGCGGTTCCGAAGGACTAGAACGGAAAACCTTAGATGTGGGCGCACCGGGCTTTGCACCGGTGCGTTCGGGTTTTGCGGCAGTGCGCTGGAGTTTTGCCGCGGTGCGCTGAGATTTTGTCGAGGTGCGCTGGGAGATTGCAGCGGTGCACTGCGGCTTTGCAAAGGTGCGCTGGAGCTTTGCAGCGGTGCATTCTGCCAGCGCACGGGTGCACAGCGACTTTGCAGGGGTGCGCTGAGGCTGTGCCGTGATGCATCGCCGGATTGCACCCGTGCATTTCGCCAGGGCACCACGGCACTGGAGTTTTGCACCGCTGCAAAGCCGCGGTGTACCTCTGCACAAGGCTTTGCAACCACAGCCGGCTGCCGGGGGTCCTCGGTCGGAACGCGGCGCGGCGCTCCCGGGAACCTTTGCACAGGCACCCGAGGCGAAGGCGCGCCGGCATCGGATCGTCAAACCTTTCCAAAAAGCCAACCTCTTTGTGCGGGAGGTAGAAACGCCTCAACCCCACCCTCCGCCTTTACCTCCCAGGGAATTGAGCTCGCTCCCCCGAGCCCGTACCGTCTCCCTCGCCGGCGCGGTGCCGGCACGAAAATCAGGAGACTTCCCATGAGCTCGTACGCGATCCATACGCTCGAAACCGCACCCGACGGCTCGAAGCCGCTGCTTGCCGGGCTGCGGGAACATCTCGGCATGATCCCCAACCTGGCCGCGGCGATGGCGGAATCGCCGACGCTTCTCAAAGGATTTCTCGCCCTGCGTGAGATCTATCGCCAGGGCACGCTCTCGGAGATGGAGATCGAGGTGCTGTCCCTCACCGCGGCGTACGAGAACGGCTGCGAGTGGTGCATGGCGTTTCATTCGATGGCGGGAACCAAGGCGGGGGTCGCGCCCGAAAGCATCGAGGCGCTACGCGGGGGGCTTGCGCCGATGGAGCCTCGCCTCGCCGCGTTGAGCGACTTCGCGCGCGAGACGGTTCGCTCCCGCGGCGCCGTGAGCCCGGCAGGGCTCGCGCGGTTTCATGACGCGGGGTTCTCCCGCGAGCAGGCGCTCGAAGTCGTGCTCGGGATGGGGTTCTCGGTCCTCGCGAACTATGCCGGCCATCTCGCCGACGCGCCGTTGAACGAGCAGATGCAGGCGTTCGCCTGGCAAAAGGCTGCGTAGATAATTCCGAGCATGCCGACCGTCCGCGTCCCCACCTCCGCCTCGAGCCCCGTGAGCGTCCTGCTCCAGCAGTGGCGCCAGGCGCGGCGCATGAGCCAGCTCGCCCTCGCGGTGGAGGCGGAGGTCTCGCCGCGCCACATCAGCTTCATCGAGACCGGCCGGGCACGGCCGAGCCGCGAGATGGTGCTCCATCTCGCGAGGACGCTGGACGTGCCGCTCCGCGAGCGCAACGCCCTGCTGCTCGCTGCGGGCTACGCGCCGACCTATCGCGACGTCGGCCTCGAAGCGCCCGAGGCCGAGGCGGTGCGAATGGCGCTCGCGGCGATCCTTCGCCGGCAGGAGCCGTACCCGGCCATCGTGATGAACCGCTCTTGGGACATCCTCGATGCCAACGAGGGCGCCGCCCGCTTCTTCGGCTTTCTGCTCGGGGAATCCTCCCCGGCCGGGCCAGCGAACGTCGTCCGCATGATGCTCGATCCAAACGGGCTTCGGCCGTACGTCGCGAACTGGGAGGCGGTCGCCGCGGCGCTTCTCGATCGGATCGGGCGAGAGGCGATCGGCGGCGCGCTCGACGACGCGACGGGCGAGCTGCTGGACGAGGTGCTCGGCTTTCCCGACGTCGAGCGCTTTCGCCGCCCGTCGGGAACCGGGGTGCCGCTTTCGCCGGTCGTTCCGGTCACGTTCGAGAAAGCGCCCTACCGCTTCGCCTTTTTCTCGACCGTGACCACGCTCGGAACGCCGCAGGACGCTCTCCTGCAAGAGCTGCGGATCGAGAGCTTCTTCCCGCTCGACGAGGAGACGGAGCGGAACGCCCTGGCCCTCGCCTACGCGCAGGGGTAATCGCGCCCGCCGCGCTCGACCGCGATAAGCTCCCCGGTAAACGCTTCCGCATCGCTTTCCGCCGGAGACTCTCGCCATGCCTTCGAGAACTGCCGCCTCGTCCGCTTTACTCCTTGCCCTCACGCTCGGTTCGCCGGCCGTCCACGCGGCGAAGGCCGCGTCGAAGCCCGACGACCTCGGTGCTCGGGTCGATCGCGAGGTCGCCCGGGTGACGCCGGAGATTACGGAGATCCGGCACAAGATCCATCTGAACCCGGAGCTCGGGAATCGGGAGACGGAGACCGCCGCCCTGGTCGCGGAGAGACTGCGTGCGCTCGGGATGGAGGTGAAGACGGGGATCGCGAAGACGGGCGTGGTCGGCATCCTGCGCGGCGGGAAGCCGGGGCCGGTGGTCGCCGTTCGCGCCGACATCGACGCGCTGCCGGTGACCGAGCAGACCGACCTCCCGTTCAAGTCGACGAAGCGAGGGACCTACGACAGCCAGGAGGTGGGAATCGCCCACGCCTGTGGGCATGACATCCACACCTCGGTGCAGCTCGGCGTGGCCGAGGTGCTCGCGGCGGTGAAGGCCGATCTGCCGGGTACGGTGATGTTCATCTTCCAGCCGGCGGAGGAAGGGCCGCCGCCGGGCGAGCGGGGCGGCGCCGACGTGATGCTCGAAGAGGGGATCTTCAAGGAGATCAAGCCGGTCGCGATCTTCGCGCTCCACTCCTTCCCCGAGCTCACGGTGGGCAAGGTCGCCGGGAACCCCGGACCGACCTGGGCGGCGGTCGATCACTTCACCGCGAAGATCATCGGCAAGCAGTCGCACGGCGCCTACCCCCATCAGGGGGTCGATCCGGTGGTGATCGCAGCCCAGGCAGTCATGGCCCTCCAGACCATCCGGTCGCGGAACGTGCCGCCGCTCGAGACGGCCGTCGTGACCGTGGGGATCATCCGCGGCGGAGACCGTTTCAACATCATCCCCGGCGAGGTGCGGCTCGAAGGGACGGTGCGCACCTATACGACCGCGGTGCAGGATCTCGTCGAGCGCCGGATGCGCGAAATCCTCGACGGGATCACGAAGGCGGGAGGCGGTTCCCACGAGCTCGACTACCAGCGAACCGCGCCGCCGACGGTGAACGACCCCGCGCTCACCGCGGAGGGGCGCGCGATTCTGGAGAAGGCGCTCGGCGCGGAGAACTACGTGGTTTCGGAGCCGACCATGGGGGGCGAGGACTTCGCCTACTTCGCCAACACCGTCCCATCCTTCTACTTCCGGCTCGGCACGCTCGGCGAGGGGAAGGCCTCCGGCGGGCTCCACACGCCGACCTTCCGCGGCGACGACGGCGCGGTCCCGGTGGGGATCCGGGCGATGTCGCGGTTGGTGGTCGGATATCTCGCGAAGCATCGCTGAGCCGTCGACCGGACCTCGCCGCGATCTCACGGGGATCGAGCCCGTTCGG
Source organism: Thermoanaerobaculia bacterium (assembly GCA_044226625.1). GTDB lineage: Bacteria > Acidobacteriota > Thermoanaerobaculia > Multivoradales > UBA5704 > DASYKS01. Next base: position 460 of record JBGAGQ010000034.1, on the reverse strand, counting down.
CCGGGACGCGCGGCGCCGGCCAACGGGCCCCGGCGGCCATTGACAGGGCTACGAGCGGCCGGTTACCTTGGCCGCACAGTACACAAGAACGGGCCGGTTCAATGTCGGCCGTCCAAAGAAGTGCCCAAGGAGAGGTCGGAATGCCCAAGTCGACGCTGCGCGCCTACATCATCTTCACCGGCACCGGACCGATCCTCGTGCTGTCGACCTATCCGAAGCTGACCGACGAGCGGTTGGTCTCCAAGCTGCGCTACAAGGGGATCGACAAGTTCATCGCTTACGAGGTCGATCGGGACGCCGTCGAGACGCGGTACGAGCATTCCTTCGCCAACATCCTCAAGGACCTCGAGAACGACGAGGACATCCGGGTGCTCGACTTCAACGGCCACCAGATCATGGCCAACTTCTCGCTCGACGAGCTGGGCGACCCGATCAAGTTCGGCGGGTAGAGGTTTTTAGC
>JBGAGQ010000033.1:0-66410 GCA_044226625.1 Thermoanaerobaculia bacterium | reverse complement strand
CGGCCGGCGTTCGGCCCCATCTTGATCTTCGTCTTGCGGATCTGGGTGATCAGCCCGCCGACCGTCACCTCGCCCTCGAAGCCCTCTTTCAGATCGGCCGTGGTGTGGGTGACGAAGCGCGCGAGATCCCCTTCGTAAGCCGAGAGCGGATTGCCGGAGAGATAGAGCCCGAGCGTCTCCTTCTCCGCCGTGAGCACGTCGCGGTCCGACCAGGCGGGGACCGAGGCGTCGATCCGCGGCTCCTGCTCTTCACCGGCCGACGGTCCGCCGAACAGGCTCGACTGCCCCGCCTCACGCTCTTCGCGGCGGCGCTGGCCGTAGTCGAGCATCCGGTCGAGGGCGGCGAGCTGCGCCGCGCGATGCGGCCCGACGCGGTCGAACGCCCCCGCTTTGATCAGGCACTCGAAGACCTTGCGGTTCGCGACCCGGCCGTCGAGCTCCGCGGCGAGGTGCGCGAGGCTCCGGAAGCGGCCGAGCCGCCGCCGCGCGGCGAGGATCTCCTCGACCGCGTTTTCGCCCACGCCTTTGACGCCGCCGAGGCCGAAGCGGATCGTGCCGCCCGCGACCGTGAAGTAGTAGTCGCTCTCGTTGATGTCGGGCGGGAGGACCTCGATCCCCATGTTCTTGCACTCGCCGAGGTATTTGGCGATCGCCTCGGAGGACGAGAGCTCGGAGTTGAGCATCGCGGCCATGAACGCGACCGGATAGTGCGCTTTCAAGTACGCGGTCCGGTAGGCGAGCATCGCGTAGGCGACGCTGTGGCTCTTGTTGAAGCCGTAGCCGGCGAACGGCTCGATGTAGTCCCACAGCTCGGTCGCCTTCTGGCGCGGCACGCCGCGCTTCTCGGCGCCCGCGGCGAACTTCTCCTTCTGCTCGGCCATCATGGCTTCGTTCTTCTTGCCCATGGCCTTGCGCAGCACGTCGGCCTCGGCCATCGAGAAGCCGGCGACTTTGACGGCGATCAACATGACCTGCTCTTGGTAGACGATGACGCCGTAGGTCTCTTCGAGGATCTCGCGCGTCTCGTCGAGCGTGTAGACGACTTTCTTCTGGCCGAGCTTGCGCTTGATGTACTCCTCGACCATGCCGACCGAGAGCGCCCCGGGGCGATAGAGCGCGTTGAACGCCGCGAGGTCCTCGAACTTGCTCGGCCGGGCACGGCGAAGCAGGTCGGTCATGCCGCGCGATTCGAACTGGAAGATGCCGCTCGTCCGTCCGTCGCAGAACACCTTGAACGTGTCGGGATCGTCGAGCGGCACCTCGTTCCAATCGAGGTCGATCCCCTGGTGCTTCAGGATCTTCTCGGCGTCGTCGATCACCGTGAGCGTGCGCAGCCCCAAGAAGTCCATCTTGAGCAGGCCGAGCTTCTCGATCACGTTCATGTCCCACTGGGTCATGATCTGCTCTTCGTCGCCCTTGACCACCCGGTAGAGCGGCACCAGGTCGTCGAGCGGACGCGGCGTGATCACGACGCCCGCGGCGTGGACCGAGGCGTGGCGGGTGAGCCCTTCGAGGCGCGAGCCGACCTCGATGACCTGCTTGACCTCCGGGTCGCGCGCGGCTTCGGACTTGAGCGGCTCCTCTTTCGCCACCTCGCCGAGCGACTTGGTCATGTCGGGGATCAGCTTCGCCACCCGGTCGACCTTGGCGTACGGCAGTCCCATGACGCGGCCGACGTCGCGGATCACGGCCTTGGCGGCGAGCGTTCCGAACGTGATGATCTGGGCCACGTGGTCGCGGCCGTATTTGCCCGTGACGTACGACAGCACCTCGCCGCGGCGGCGCATGCAGAAGTCGATGTCGATGTCGGGCATGCTGATGCGCTCGGGGTTCAGGAAGCGCTCGAACAGCAGGTCGTATTGGAGCGGGTCGATGTCGGTGATGCGGAGCGCGTAGGAGACCACCGACCCCGCGGCCGATCCGCGCCCCGGCCCCACCGGCACCCCCGTCTCCTTCGCCTGGCGGACGAAGTCCCAGACCACCAGGAAGTAGCCCGGGAAGCCCATCTTCTTGATCACCGAGATCTCGAACTCGAGCCGCTCGCGGTAGACCGACTCTGCGGTCTTGACCAACCCGGCGGCGCGCGACCTCTTGAGCTCGTGGAGCCGCCGCTCGAGCCCCTCGCGGGCGACCTTCTCGAAATAGCCGTCGAGCGACTCGCCCGGCGGCACCGGGAACTGCGGCAGCTGGAACGCCTTTTCCGGCAGCACCAGGTTGCACTGCTCGGCGATCCGCAGCGTGTTCTCGATCGCGTCGTGGTCGTCGGGGAAGAGCCGGTGCATCTCGTCGGCGGACTTCATGTAGAAGTTCTCCGACGCGTAGCGCATCCGGTCCGGATCCTGGAAGGTCTTCTGGGTGCCGATGCAGAGGAGGACGTCGATCACGAGCGGAACACCGTTCCGCTTCGCGATCCGTCGCACCGCGTCGGCCGCGAGGCGCTGCTCCTCGATGCCGTGGTCCTGCATCTCCAGGTAGTAGTTCCCCTCCCCGAAGATTTCGAGGTGCTCCTTGACGGCGGCCTCCGCCTCCTTCTCGTGGCGGCCGACGATCTTCTCGTTCACCTCGCCCTTGAGGCACGCCGAGAGGCAGATCAGCCCCTCGGAGTGCTTCCGGAGCAGCTCCTTGTCGATCCGCGGCTTGTAGTAGAAGCCCTCGAGGAACGACGCCGAGGTGAGCTTGATCAGGTTCTTGTAGCCGGTCTCGTTCTTCGCCAATAGAACCAGGTGATTCGACGAGCCGCGCCCGGGCGTCCGGTCCTTCCGGTCCCCCTGGGCGACGTAGGCCTCCATCCCGACGATCGGCTTGACCCCCGCCTTCTTCGCCTTGGTGTAGAAGTCGATCGCCCCGAACATGTTGCCGTGATCGGTGAGCGCCACGGCCGGCTGCCCCGCGGCGACCGCGGCGGCCATCACGTCGTCGATCCGGTTCGCCCCGTCGAGCAGGCTGAACTGGCTATGGAGGTGCAGGTGTACGAAGTCGGACATGGATCTCGGGAGCGGTGCCGGGCGGTTCGAAACGACGACGGCTGAGCCGTCTCGAATGGTACCAGATGGGGGGCGGAGGGGAGGGACGAACGGTCGCCCTCCCCGGCCCGGGCGCCCTCCGCCCGGCGACGATTCTCCCGAGAGAATCTCCGTCGGGCCTACAAGAATCTCCGCCGGCTACCCAAGAATCGCCGCCGGGGTCGAGCCCGACGGCGATGGGGTCGAGCCTCTCGCGGAACGGCGCACGAGAATCTCCGTCGGGCGCAGAAGAATCGGCGATGGGTACGAGCCTAACGGCGATGGACTCAGGGTCTTCGACGAGAGGCGCACAAGAATCGGCGGTTCTTACACAAGAACCGGGGGTTCCGGCGGCCGGCTCAATAGAAGACTGCCAAGGCAGCTTGAAGGGCCGAGCCTATATAACGGCAGCGGGAGGACGGAGCGAGCCGGCTCAATCGTTCGCCGAGGCCCCGGACTGCCCGTCGGCCTCGGCCGATGATGCATCCCCCTCCCCCTGCTCCCCACCTAGGGCCGCCTGCCGTACCTGCGCCAGGAACTGATCCACCGAACCTTGCAGCACTTCCGGGTCCACGTCCCGGTTCCGCAGCCAGACCTCCAACGGCTGGAACGCCGGATCGGTCAGCAGCCCGGCGATTCTGGGGATGACCGGGTCGGTTCCTTCTGCCTGGGCACGGCGGAAAACGTTCGCGTAGTTCAGCATTATCGCCTGAACGTGCTGCCAGATTCCGGCAACGACGAAGTAGATGAGCGCCGCGAGCCTGTGGCGAGCCACATCATCGCGGTCGCCTGGTTGAGCGCTTCGATCGAGATAGGTCGCCAAGTTGCTGTGCGAAATCGCGCGGCCGGCGGGATCGGGGAACTGCTCGCGAAGCGCCAGGGCGCGGCGCTGGGTCTCGATCGCCAACGGGAGATCCCCCTGCGCATCGAACAATTCGGCGAGCGAGCCGAGCACTCTGGAACTCATGGCGGGGTGGTTCCGGAAGATTTTCAGGCAGGCTTCCAGCTCCGCTTTCGCTTCGTCGAAGCGGCGCAGGCGGCCCAACACGATTGCGCGATTCACTAGAGTCGACCCAATGTCCTCCGCCGCACGCTTCAGCGTGCGCTCGACCTCCAGAATGGCGTTCATCCGGAATAGTGCCTTCTCCCACTCCTCCTGGGCGAAGTGCGCTCCCCTGGCGATGTCGAGCGAGCCAACCAGCACTCGGGCGAGAAATTCGGGCTCGGGCGCCTCCGGGGTCGGTTGCCCGGCGCGGTGTCGGCACCACCACTCTTCCACCCGGGCGAGCCGGCTCTCGATCTCGGGCAGGGCCTCGGCAGCGCGGCCTTGCATGACGTCGATTCGCAGAGCTTCGAGCTCGGGGCCCAGAATCGAGATCTCTGGGTTACCGGCTTCGCGATACGCCTCGGCGCTTTCCTGCTGGTGCCGCCGCGCGGCATCGAGGTCACCGGAAAGAAGGAGCGCCGCCGCCCAGTTGCCTGAGATCGCCCCGAGATCCGCCCAAGCTTGTAACGCGCCCTCACCTCCTGCCTCGGCCGCCGAACGGGCTTGCGCCGCGGCCTGCTCGTAGAACGGCAGGCTGGCGTCCGGCTGGCCGGCTAACCGAAAAGCATCAGCGAGAAAGAGAAGACACCTCCACCCGGGCTTGCCCTCAGGCGCCGCTTCCGCGGCGGCCTGGAGGTGAGGGATCAAGCTTCCTAGGAGGATGGGATCGTTGGAGCCGGTGACGACCCAGCTCGCGAAACTCCCCAGCCGGTCCCAGGCACCAGCCTGAACGCAGTAGACGAGCGCGCGGCGGCCGGCTTCGAGCGCGGTCGTCATGTCTTGATGCTGGAGAGCCCTGAACGCCGCCTCCAAGCGCTCCGCGTAGGCGACGCGAATCGCGTCCTCCTCTAACCCCGCCCGATCCCCCTCGTTCTCGGGCTTTGCCATCCAGCCGCGGATGCGCTCGCGGACCAGTTCGTGACAGGTGAGGTCGGGGTTCTCGTCGTCCGCAGTCCTGCGCTCCTCGGTGACGAGACCGACGGCGACGAGGTAGGCAAGAAATGGCTCGAGATCCGAGCCGGACCATATTGAGCGGACTAGCCCAAGCGCCACCGGCTCATTCGCCACAGCGATCATCCACAACAACCGCCGAGCGTCCGACCCCGCGCCACGGATCAGCTCGTCGATCGAGGAGGCGAGCGCATCTTCGAGGTAGGCCAACTCCTTCGCGTCGCCCGGTTTCGCCGAAAACAGCTCCGGAAGGCTCGAAGCGTCGTGATTCTTCTCGATCGCGTCGAGCGCCTTGAGCAACTGCTCCCGAAGCACCGGGCCGCCTACGGCCAAGCGGGCTAGGCGGTCCATCAAGAGCGGATGGAACCGGCTTGCATAGAAAAGCCGCCGAGCCAGAGGGCGTTCCTTCGGGTCCTCGCTGTAGACCATCCGCTTCAATCCCTCGTGCTCGCGCAGATAAAGCTTGGCCTCCCCCGAGGGTAGCGGACCGAGTGGCACGTGATGGCACTTCGACGCGGCTTCTCCGGAGAGAGCCCAAAGCCGCTTGCGGCAGGTGATGAGCACGCGGGAGGAATGACGGGCAAGACCGGTCGCGAGAGACGTGAGGCAACGGTCCCACGCAGGATCCTGGCAAGCCCACACTGGCTCGGCTGAAGAGTCGGGTTCCGGCGAGGGCTTTAGGTTCGATTCGAAGTTGTCGAGGACGAGCAAGATCGGCTCGTCTTTGAGCGCTCGCAGCAGGTTTCTCGCCATTCGCTCCAGCCGTTCGGTGCCAGTAAACGTCGTGTCGGCGTCGCGGTAGATCGCATCCGCGGGATGCTGTTGAACGTGATCGTGATAACGGCCTTGCTCAGCGTACAGCTTCAGGTGAATGTCGCGCAGCGTGGTGTCGAATCCCAACGCGTTCGGCTTCGCCTGATAGAGCAACACCCACTCGAAGCGCTGCTCCCAAAGATCGATCGCCTCGGCCGCGAGCGCCGTCTTTCCCATGCCGCCAAGGCCGGTCACAAGGGCAACTGGCTTCACGTTCGAACTCTCCGCCGAGCCGATGAACGAAGCCCCGAGCCCCGCAAGCTCCCACGTCCGGCCTACGAAGCCGGCGTGCTCGGCGACTGTCAATTCCGCAATCTGATGTAACCGCCGCTCGCGCGTGTCGAGGGCCGAGCTTCGGCCTTCCTTCCAAGACAGCCTCGGATCTTCCTCCCCGTAAAGTACCGGCGTCGCCGGATCCGCCGCGGCGAAGGGTGCTTCCGCGTTTCGCACAACCTCGTTCCGCGCCAGAGTCAAAGCCTCGGCGAGCATCTTCGGCCTTTGGTGAGCGAACATCGCCCGGTACATCTCGATCGCGAGCGAGCGGGCATAGTCGTCCCCCACCGCATACCGCATCGCGACGACCGAAGGGACACCCCCTTGAAGCAGAGCGTGCGCCGTTCCGGTATAGCCGGGCTGGCTCGGCACGTCGATCTTTTTCTCTCGCTGAGCTTCTTCGAGCGCCGCGGCCTCCACCGCCCTCTCCTCGCCGCGAGCGGCGGCCACGAACTGATCCCAGTCCGAAACCGCGAGCAAGTCGCCCGAGTGGCAGGCGCTCAAGAAAACAAAACGCGGGATGTACCCCCCGGCGTCCGTGAACAGATCGAGCAACCCCTCCCCCGACAAAAGATCCTGCGAGCCGTCCGGCTTCGCCACCTCCAGCAGGTTCAAATGACCGTGGCCGCTCCAGTGCACCGCGTGATACCCGCCGCGCCCTTGGATCTGCTCGTGCAACCGCTCACGCGTCACGCCATGGGTGAGGAAATCGACCTCGATCTTCCGCTTGGGGTAGATCTCCGCCTCGAACAACCGCTCCAGCTCCCGCCGTTCCCGTCGCGCCGCAAGAGGCGTCGAGCCACGAGCCTCCGCGAAGACGCAGAGAACGCGCAGGACGCCATCCTCCGAAGGGCCGAGCGGTTGGGAGTCCGGCTTCACGCCCTCGTGAACGACGCGGACCAAGACGTTCCGCTCCGCGAGCGTCCCCTCCTCGACCGTCGGCCGAGCGATCTCCCAAGGCACCCGAGCGAGCTGCGCGGCGAGAGGGTTCTCCTCTTCCCCCGCCCGAGGGAGCTGAATGCAGAGCGTCCGCTGCGACTCGCTCGCCCAAAGCTTCATGAAGATCTCTTCGCCCAAGACATTCTCGGCGATCAGCACGCCCGTCTCGGCAACGCTCTCCTCCTCGCGCCCCGGCTTGTAGAGTCGAAGGTACGTCCGCAGGTCGAAAAGGGCGCGCTGCTCCGAGACAGTGAGCGAATTGAAATCGACCTCCCGGAACGCGATCTGTACGCCCGTCCCGTCGAGAAGGCTCAATTCCGCGATGCCGCGCTCCGAATCGGCGGTGACCACCAAACGAAAAGAAACACCCGCCATCTCAACCTCCTAAAGAGATGCGCGGATTCTACCAGGCGACGAGGGATCATCTTCGTTCTTGTTTCCTCAGCGGTGGGTTCCTATGCGGCATTGCCGTATACTTGGGATGTGTATACCGTCGTCGAGACACCCCTCTTTCAACGACTCGCGGACGAGCACTGGACCGAGGACGAACGTAGCGCCTTCGTGTCATTCATCGCCGCGAATCCGGACGCGGGCGACGTGGTTCCTCGTGCCGGAGGGGTCCGCAAGGTGCGCTGGAGCGCAGCCGGTCGAGGAAAACGCGGCTGCGTGCGGGTCATCTACTTCAACCGACTCTCTTTCGGAGAGATCTGGCTTCTGGTCCTTTATGCAAAGTCGGAGGCCGAGAACATCCCGGCCCACTTCCTGCGACGGATCAGAGAGGAGATCGAAAATGGCTAACCCCCCCGAAAAACTTCGGCTCGCCACGTCCGGCGAGGAGCTCGGGGCACAACTGTTGGCCTCGGTCCGCGAAATGAAGGCGGGCATGAAGGGCCGAGTGCACGTCCCGTCGGCGCCGGGCATCGTCGAAGCTCGCCAGAGCGTCGGGTTGTCTCAGGCGTCGTTCGCCGCTCTTCTGGGGGTTTCCGTCCGTACTCTTCAGGACTGGGAACAGGGTCGCCGGGAACCCTCCGGGGCAGCGAAGACTTTGATCAAGGTCGCGCAGCTCCATCCAGAGGTGCTGTTGAAGGTGGCGTCCTAGAAAGGGCAACCTCCCGACGCACCCGGAGCGCCACCGTTCGCTCTCCGGTACCGGTGATCCGAATCGAGCCCTCCTCTCGCGTCTGTCGATAGGAGTCTCACGCCGTACCGGCTCGGCCGCCCGCCGGCCCGCGGATCGACCTTCTTCGACAGACCTGGAGAGTGAGCCCATGTTCAAATCGCGCTGCCCCGTGCCCGTCGCCACGGCGATCCTCGCCGCCGCGCTTCTCGCCCCCACCGCTCACGCCCTCTCGCGCGCGGAGCAGAAGCAGGCGGAAAAGCTGCTCAAGGGGACCCTCTACCTGCGGATCGACGCCCCCTGCACGCAGGGGCGGCAGCCGTTCGGGATCTACCTCTCCCCGCTCGTCGAGGTCTCTCCCAAGGGGGTGAACACCGATGCCGACCAGGGCGCCTCGTTCGGGTGGTATCACGCGAGCAGCACGGTCTGGGGCGTCCACGTGAACGACACCGTCGAGCTCGACGAGACGGATTGGGACGAGGATACGGTCGAGATCGAGCTCACCGGCGTCGGGCGGACCGACGGACACGACACGGTGGTCAAGTTCGTCGAGATCCGGTCCGTCGCCGATTTCGAGGCGGCCTTCAAGTTGACGTTCTCGACCCAGCCGCTCCAGAACGAGCATCCCGATTGGCCGGAGAACGTCCGCCAGGCGATCGCCGACCGAAAGCTCCTTCCCGGCATGACCAAGCGTCAGGCGTTCTACGTCGTCGGTACCCCGGAGCAGGTCGACAAGACGACCGAAGGGGACAAGACGATCGAGACCTGGACCTTGCGCAAACAGGGACTCGAGATCGGCTTCTTCTCGACCAACATGGGCGATCCTTCCTCTCCCGCCCAGAAGCTCCGCTTCGAGGACGGCGTGCTCGTCACCGAGAACGTCCGCAACGGAGGGCAGCTCGACCTGGACCACTGAGCGATCCTCCCGGCGCGGAACCTTCCTGCCCCTCGAACGTAACCTTTCCGACGGCGAGACGTTTTCGCCTCCAAGGAGGGCGTTCGATGGGCAACTTCCTTTTCCTCCGCGATCTCCGCCGGGTCGCGCGATCGCTCGCGCGGCGACCGGCGTTCCTGATCCTTGCCTCCGCGAGCCTGGCGCTCGGCATCGGCGCGAACGCGGCGATCTGGAGCGTGCTCGATGCGGTGTTGATTCGCTCGGTGCCGTTCGTAGAGCCCGACCGCCTGCTGCTGATATGGGGCGCGACGAACGGGACCGATCGCACGCGCGACCAGGTGTCCTCCCCGGACATCGCGGACCTCCGGCGCGACACCCAGACGCTCGAAGAAGTCGCCGCCTACATGGGCTGGGTGCCCGTGCTCCTGGGGGCCGGAGAGCCCGAGCGGATCCAGGGCATCCAGGTCTCCGACGGCTATTTCGACGTGCTGCGCGGCCGGGCGCTCCTCGGCCGCACGTTCCTCCCCGAGGACCAGGAGGTGGGCCGGGACCGCGTGATCGTACTGTCCAACGGCTTCTGGCAGCGCCGGTTCGGCGGCGATCCCGGGATCGTCGGCAAGCCGATGACCCTGAACGGCCAGGGCTACACGGTCGTCGGCGTGATGCCCGCGGACTTCTCTTCGCTGCCGCGCAACCTGGTGGGCCGCCCGGCCGAGCTCTATCGGCCGCTCGCCGAGCCGTATGAGAAGACCGCCCGCGACGGACGGCACGTGCGCGCCATCGCGCGCCTCAAGGCGGGCGTTCCCCTCGCCGCGGCGCGGGCCGAGGTCCGGACGATCGCGGCCCGGCTCGAGAAGGCGTTCCCGAACGAAAATCGCGACCGCGGCTTCTACGCGGTGCCGTTCGCCGAAGATCAGGTGGGTAGCCTGCGCGCTCCCCTGCTCGCGGTGTTCGGGGCGGTCGGCCTTGTGCTCGCGATCGCGTGCGTCAACGTGGCGAACCTGCTGCTCGCGCGCGCCGCCGGGCGGCAGCGCGAGGTCGCGATCCAGACCGCGCTCGGCGCGAGCCGCGGCCGGCTGATCGCCCAGCATCTCGCCGAAGGGGTGGCGCTCGCCGTGGCCGGCGGCGCCTCGGGCCTGCTCGTCGCCTCGCTGGGCATCCGGGCGATCGGCCGCTTCGCCACGGAATGGCTCCCCTCGTTTGCCGAGGTCCGGCTCGACGGCCGGGTGTTCCTGTTCGCGCTGTTCCTCACCTTGGTCACGGGCGTGCTGGTCGGGCTCTTCCCGGCCCTGCGCTCCTCGCGCGCCGGCTCGTGGCCGGGGCTCCCGCAAGGGATGCGGACGACGTCCGCCGGCCCCGGCGGTCCGCGCGGCGATCGTATGCGCGGACTGATGGTTGCCGCGCAGCTTGCGATCTCGCTCGTGCTGCTCGCCGGCGCCGCGCTCCTCCTGCGGAGCGTGATCGCCCTCTATCGGGTCGATCCGGGGTTCGATCCGAACGGGGTCCTGACGCTCAACCTGGAGTTGCCCGAATCGACCTATCCGAAGAGCGAGCAATGGCAGGCTTTCACCGATCGGCTGGACCACCGGCTGAGCGCCCTGCCCGGCGTGACCGCCGTCGGCTTCACCAGCGTGATGCCGATGAGCGACAACTTCGACGGCCGGGGCATCTTTCCCGAGGGCGTCTCGCTCGAAGTGAAGAACGTGGTCATGGCCGACCTCTACGCCACGACGCCGGGCTACCTCGAAGCGCTGCGCATCCCCTTGAAGGCGGGCCGTCGCTATACGACGGCTGACAGCGCCGACGCGCCGCGGGTCGCGCTGGTCAACGAGACGCTCGCCCGGACGCTCTGGCCCGGACGGAACCCGATCGGCCAGCGGCTGAAGATGTACGAGACGAGCCTCGAAACGGACCCCTGGCGAACCGTGGTGGGCGTCGTCGCCGACGTGCGTCAATACGGCCTCGACCGGAAGGTGCCGTTGCAGATGTACTTCCCGATGGCACAGCAGCCCGGGGCGTTTCTGAGCCTCGCGGTGCGCACCGACGGCGATCCCGACGCGCTGCTCGGCGAAGTTCGGCGAGAGGTGCTCGCGCTCGACCCGACGCAGGCGGCGTTCGACGTGGCGAGCATGCCGCGGCGCATCGACGACTCGCTCGCGCTGCGCCGCTTCGCGCTCGTGCTGCTCGGCCTGTTCGCGGCGCTCGGCCTCTGCCTCTCCCTGCTCGGGGTCTACGGCGTGCTCGCGCTCTGGGTCGCCGAACGGATGCGGGAGATCGGTGTGCGCCTCGCCCTCGGAGCGCGGGGCTCGACGGTCGTCGGCTGGGTCGTCGCCCGTGGGATGCTCCCCGCCCTCGCGGGTCTCGGGCTCGGGCTCGCGCTGGCGCTCGCCCTCTCGCGCTTCCTCGAGAGCCTGCTGTTCGGGGTCGCGGCGACGGACGGATGGACGCTCTCGGCGGTGTCCCTCCTGCTGCTCGGCGCGGCTTTCGCCGCCTGCCTGCTCCCCGCGCGGCGGGCGGCGAAGGCGGATCCGATGCTCGCGCTCCGCTCGGAGTAGGTCCCCGGGATCCTCTCCCGCCGGGCGGCGCGCTCCTCCGGAGTAGACGCCGCCGCGGCGGGGCGGATAGATTTCCCGCATGATCTTGACGGCCCGCCGCCCGGCGGGCCTTTCCTGGAGCGCTCGACTTTGAGTCTTACCTGGACGAATCCGTTCGTCTCGGCGTTGCTCGGCCTCGCCGTCGGTCTCGTCGCCGGATGGCTCTGGCGCAACCTGCGGACCCGGGCGCTCGACCGAGAGCTCGCCTCCTGCCGGCCGCGCGCGGCGCGTCTCGCTCAAGTCGAGGAGATCCTCGCCGAGCGGAACGGCCAGCTCGCGGCGCTCCAGACCGAGCTGGGCGATCTGCGCGACGCCCTCGCCAAGTCACCCCCCGCTCCCCCGGCGCCCGCGCCGCAGTTGGCCCAGGCTGCCCAGCAGGCGCCGCTGCCGCTCGCGGGCGGCGAGACGCCGAAACGCCGAAAATCCCGCGCCCCGTCCACGTCCTGACCGCGCGGTCCCGAAACCTCGAACCCACCACCACACGGCGCCCGCCGGTCCCGACTCTCGATCCTGACCTTGGATCCCGATCCCGATCGTCGACGCCGCGGAGACCTCGCATGAAGAACACCTTCGTCCGCCCCTCGCTCGCCGCGACGCTCGCGCTCGCGACGCTCCTCTCGCTCGGAACGGCCGCGGCCAAGGAGCTCGGCCCGTTCAACGTCAAGCTCCGCTACGCCCCGCAGGAGAGCGTGGGCACCAACACCCCGACGCTCATGGCCGGCATCTCCGACCGCCCGATCCAGGTCGAGATGGCCGAGGGGCGCACGGTCGCCGACCTCGCCGTGATCGGCGAGAGCACGGACGACGACGACCGCGTCTGGCCGGTGCGCGCGACCAACGACCCAATCGAATGGAGCAAGGAAGTCTTGGCGAAGAACGCCGGCGACTGGGGCATCCGGGTCGACGCGGGCGCGCCGCTCGTCCTCGCGGGCAAGCTCACCCGCTTCCGCGTGGTCGAGAGCAACAAGGCGGTCGGCTCGACCTACAACGCCGAGGCGCAGTTCACCTTCCAGCTGCGCGACCGCCGGGGCGCCACGCTCTGGGAAGGGACCGGCGCGGGCGACGCCACGCGCTACGGCCGCGACCGCAGCGAGGACAACGTGAACGAGGTCCTCTCCGACGCCACGCAGGAGGCCCTCGCCGCCGCCCTCGCCGACACCAAGCTGCAGGAGGCCTGGCTCGGCAAGAGCGAGCCGATGGCGGCCTCGGCGCCGGTGAACCAGGCCGTCTCCTCCGAGCGCAAGGCCGGCGACGTGATCACGCCCGAGGCGATGCTCGAGGAGCTGGTGAAGCTCAAGAAGAAGGGTTTCGACACCGACCTCCTCGTCGGCTTCGTCGACCAGAAGGGGCTCTCCCGCTCGCTCTCGGCCGACGACCTCGTCGCCTGGAAGAACGCCGGCATGCCCGAAGCGGTGATCAAGGCGGCGTTGGCGAAGGGGAAGTAAGGGAGAGCCGCAGGCAGATCTCGGGCTCTCCCAATCTAGCGGCCTTTCAGGCCGCGGGGTCAATCTCGGTTCCGTACCCCAGGGCATCGGCCTACGGCCTCAGCCCTGGGCTGGATCTGGCGGCCTTTCAGGCCGCGGGGTCGATCTCGGTCCTGCACCCGGGGCATCGCCTAGGCCTCAGCCCCGGGCTGGAATCTGGCCGCCTTTCAGGCCGAGGCGCCTTTGAAGGGAATAAACGCCGAGCATCGCCAGCGATCGAGCTCCCTCGCCGACGAGGGCCGGCCCAACGGGCCGGGAGAGCCTAGCCCAGGGCTGAGGCCGAAGGCCGATGCCCGGGGTCACGTAGGGCAAACCGTATTTGCGGCCTGTAAGACCGTCAGAGTGAAGGGCTGGATTCTGGCGGCGACGGAGTCGAAAGGCACCCACTCCGAGCGCGCCACGGACCGAGAGAATCCCTCGCCGACGAGGGCCGGCCCAACGGGCCGGGAGAGCCTAGCCCAGGGCTGAGGCCGAAGGCCGATGCCCTGGGTCACGTAGGGCAAACCGTATTCGCGGCCTGTAAGGCCGCCAGAGAAGGTCTCCCCCGGCGCCGTTTCCGCGGCCTATTTCCTCGCCGCCTCGATCATGCCGAGGATGCCCGCGCGGATCATCGCGACGGAGATTGCGGCGAGGAAGAGGCTGAACACCTTCCCTGCCGCCGCCGAGACGGACCGCCCGACGAAGCGCTGGATGAACGGCCCGGACGCGAAAACCAGATAGACCCAGGCCATGTTCAGGACCAGCGAGGAGAGCGTCGGCAGATAGCCGAAGCTCTGGCGCGAGATCAGCACCGAGGTGATCGCCGCGGGACCCATGATCAGCGGGATGCCGAGCGGCACGATGCCGAGCGACGCCGAACCGCTCTCCTCCGGCGGCCGGTGCGCGTTCTCCGGAAAGAGCAGGCTCGAGATCGCGAGCACCAGGAGCACCAGCCCACCGCCCACCCGCAGGTCGTTCACCGTGATGCCCAGCACCGCGAACAGGAGCTGACCGGCGAACAGGATCAACAGCGCGATGAACAGGGCGGTCGCCGTCGCCTGGAGCGCGAGCCGCCGCCGCTCGGGCGTCGGATACGAGGCGGTGAGGGCGAGAAAGATCGGCAGCGCCCCGAGCGCGTCGAGGGCGACGAACAGCGGCAGGAAGCTTTCGACGAACGGCTGGAGATGCATCGGTCTCGCCTTACCCCTCGGCGACGATCGGCAGCCGGGCCGAGCGGCCGGCTTTGAGCCCGAGGCGCTCCGCCCCCGCGTAGACGTTGAAGCGGTCGCCGCGCAGGAACCCGACGAGCGTCACGCCGAAGCGCTCCGCGAGCTCGACCGCGAGGCTGCTCGGCGCCGAGACCGCGCAGACGATCCGCGCTCCCGCGGCGAGCGATTTCTGAAGGATCTCGAAGCTCGATCGGCCGGAGACCATCACGATCCGCTCGCGCCAGGGTAGCTCTCCCGCCTGGAGGGCGGAGCCCACCAGCTTGTCGAGCGCGTTGTGCCGCCCGACGTCCTCCCGCACCGCGAGAAGACGCCCCGAGACGTCGAACAGCGCGGCGGCGTGAAGGCCTCCGGTCGCCTCGAAGATCCCCTGCGCCGCGCGCAGGCGTTCCGGCAGCGTCGCGATCACGTCGCGCGCTACGACCGGTCCGGCCTCCGCCCGCTCGACGCGGAGCGCGAGGCCGTCGAACGCCGCCTTGCCGCAGACACCGCACGAGCTGTTCGAGAAGAAATGCCGCTCGAGCGGCGCGAGATCCGGCTCGAGACCGGCAGCGAGCGAGATCTCGGCGACGTTCGGCTCCGATTCCGAGCGGCTCGAGCCGTCCCCGGCGACGACCGCGACGACGTCCGCCGCCGAGCGTATGACCCCCTCGGCGAACAGGAACCCGAGCGCGAGCTCCGCGTCCGCCCCCGGCGTGCGCATGGTGACGGCCGCCGTCGCCCGCCGGTCGGTCCCCCAGCGCAAGCGGATCTCCAGCGGCTCCTCCGTGGCGAGAGAGTCGCCGGAGATCTCGAACCGTTCTCCCTGGACGCGCACCAGCTCCGTGGGGGTGGTCGATCGGGACGCGCGCGGATTCATCGGGCGCGAAGCTTGGCACAGAACCCCAGGGCACGGCATCTGCTCAACTCCCTGCTGAAGTAGACTCCACACAACCCAATGAAGCCCTCCAGGGGGCGCGAAAGGAGCGGGGATGAAGAAGCAGCCGAAGAAGCTGGTGCTCGCCAAGGAGACGATCACGAACCTTCGCGACCTGATCGCCGGCGGATCCTTCACCTACACCTGCGAAGGGCTCGGATGGTGCGCCTCGGCGGGATTCCACGCCGAGACCACCTGTATCGACCGCTAGCCCACGAAACTCCTTGCCCCTCGACCGGGCGCCGTTCCCGGCGCCCGTCCTCTCTACGTCGGGCCGCTCACGAGCCATGCGGCTCGCCAGCCAACACGGCGGCGGGCTCCCGGGCCCCGTCCCTCGCCTCCAGCCACGTCTTCAGCAGCGTCGCCGAGAGGATCACGAGCCCTCCCACCAGCGACCAGACGCTCGGCCGCTCGTGGTGGACGAGCCAGGCCCAGATCGGGTTGAGCACCGGTTCGAGGAACAGAAGGAGCGACGTCTCGAACGCCGGCACGTGCCGGATCGCCCGGGTCATGAAGACGTAGGCGACGCCGATCTGGAAGATTCCGAGGTAGAGGATCACCGACAGGTCGACCGCGCTCACCGAGGCGACCGGCAACGCGAACGGCAGGCAGGCGAGGCAGGCGAACGTGTTCGCGCACAACGTCGCCGTCGCGGCCGAGCCCTCGTTCCTGCCGTTGCCGTCCGGCCGGCTAAGCGAGCGCAAGCCCATCACCGAAAGCCCCCAGAACAGCCCGGCGGCGAGCGCCAGGATGTTGCCGAGCAGCGGCCGCGGCGCGGTCGACGAGGCGGGGTCGAGCCCGACGAACATCAGTCCGAGCCCGACCGCGATCTGCACGACGAAGTAGAGGTCGCGCCGCTTCACCTTCTCGTGCAGCAGCCACGGGCTCAACAGCAGCACGTAGAGCGGCGCCGTCGACTGGAGGAAGATCGAGCTCGCTGCCGTGGTGAGCTTGTTCGACAGGACGAACAGGATCATCGTCGTCGCGTGCGCCACCGCGACGAGCAGCGTCCGCGGTCCCGGCCGTCGGCGCGCCTCGGGCAGCAGGAGGAACAGGGCGATCGCGGCGGTGCCCGCGCGGAAGCTCGCGACCTGCCAGCCGGTGAGCGAAGCGGACTTCACCGCGGCGCCGCCGGTCGAAAACAGCGCGGCGGCGGCGAGGATGCCCAAGCGCCCGGTGAGCGCGGCGCGGTCCGTGGAGCTCGGCTTCGACATGCGGGCGGGATTGTACGCCGGGAGCGCGCCGCCCCGGTTTTCCGCGCGACCGCGATCCTTCAGGGAGGAGATCCCACCGCCCAGAGCTCCGTGCCGGTTTCGGGCGTGGTCCAGGCGAAGAAGGCGCGGCCGCCGGCCACGACGGGGAGCGGCGCCCGCGCCGCGGAACCGGTCTCCAGGACGACGGACGTCCCCTCCGGCGTGCCGTCGCTGCTCCAGAGGCGGCTCCCTCCGGCGATCAGGATCCGATTCCCGAACGGCGCGGCGCTTCGCGGCGCGTCGACCGCGGCCTCCGTCTCGATCAACGGGCGCGTCCCCTCGGCAGTTCCGTCGGAGGCGTAAAGCGCCGGATGCGACGGATCGTCGAGCCGTGCCGCGCTGAACAGGTACCGTCCGCCCACGGTTTGCAGCTTCACGAGGTCGGAGCGCAGGAAGAGGTCCGTCGCGATCGCCCGCGTGCCGGCGCTCGTGCCGTCCGACCGATAGATCGCCTGCGTCTCGAACGAGGCACCGGCGCGGAACAGGAAGCTCCCATCGGACGCCGAAAAGTCGCTCAAATACGTGAGCCCCGCGAGCAGGCGTCGGGTGCCCGGCTCCGTGCCGTCGGTCGCCCAGATCTCGGCGTGGCCCGTGGGGTCGCTCTTCTGGAAGAGGGCGACGCCCTCCGATTCGGCGTCGAGCAGGCGAGCGCCAGCAAGCGGATCGAGGAACGGGAACGCTTCGGCCAGCGGCCGGGTCCCTTCTTCCGTGCCGTCGCTCACGTAGAGGACGAGATCTCCCGCGACGCGGGCCTCGAACACGAGGTGGCCGACGAACGAGGCGAAGCGATCCGGCTGCGAGCCGGGCGGCCCGGGATCGACGTCGGCGACGAGAAAGGTCCCCTCCGGGGTGCCGTCGGTGCGCCAGAGCTCCTCGCCGTGATCGGAATCCTCGGCGGTAAAATAGCCCAGGTCGCCGAAGACCTGGACCGCTTGGGAGGTCTCGACGCGGACGCCCGGCGGCGTGATCTCGAACGTACCGGCCACCGTGCCGTCCGAACGCCAAATACCGTAGACGCCGCCTTCGACTCGATAGAAGTAGGTGAGGTGCACTCCCGCCGAGGCGCTCGAGAGGAGGAACGGCGAGCCCGGTCCGGTCGGCTCGACGATCTGCCCCGTGCCCTCCTCCGACCCGTCGCTCGACCAGAGCCCCACCCCTCCCCCGCCCGGCTCGTGCCCGTCGGCGAGGAAGATCACGCGCGATCCCGCGCGATGGATCTCCTGCGGCGACGAGCTGCCGGGGCGGTTCGCCACGAGATCGGCGACCAGCTCGGTCCCCGGGCGGGAGCCGTCGGTGCGCCAGAGCTCCCGGCCAATCACCGCGTCCTGCCCGCCGAACAGGAACAAGGTACCGGCTCCGGCTCCCTCGTACCGTGCCCCCGCGCCCGACGCGACCTCGAAGTCCGACACGCGGAAAGTGCCCGCCGACGTGCCGTCCGTACGCCAGATCTGATCGCGAGAGCCGCCGAAGGCGCCGAAATAGAGCTTCCCGGCTGCCGCGGCGATCGGATCGGGAGAGCCCGAACAAGCGCCGCGGCAGGCGTCGAACAGCAAGCGGGTTCCCGCGGACGTGCCGTCCGTGCTCCAAAGCTCCGTGCCGCGCGCGGGCGTCGTCCCCGGAAACAGTACCCGGCCGCGAAACGCGGAGACCCGATCCGACCCGCCATCGCTCGATCCCGACGCATCGCTCGGATCGTTCCCATCGGTCCAGCCATCGCAGGGACCCGGGCAGACGTCCCGGAGCCGGCTGGTTCCGGCCGCCGTACCCTCCGAGGTCCACGGCTCGCGGCCGTGCCCCTCGTCCGTCGCCACGAACAGCAACCGATCCCCCCCCTCCGGCTGAGGCGGGAACCTCTCCTCCGCAGTGCTCGACGCGGTGGAAAAGCGAGTCAATCGCCGAGTCCCGGCCGCGGTGCCGTCCGACGTCCAAAGTTGCCGGCTCTCGCCCGTCCGGGCCAGAAAGAAGAGGCGGCCACCCCGACCGATCGCGTCGCTCACCCCGAGCGAAATGGTCCCGCGCCCGACCGGCGCCACGCGCGACGTGCCTCCCGGGCGACCATCGCTCTGCCAGAGCGTCCAGCCGTCAGCGTTGCGAACGAAGAAAAAGAGCCGCGTTCCGACCACGGTGAGCAAGCGCGGCCCATCCGTCTGCCGGATCGACGGCTCGGGATCGCGGATCAAGCGGGTGCCGTCGAGCGTTCCGTCGGTCGCCCAGAGCGAGAACCCGCTGCCGTCGTCCGCGACGAAGTAGACCCGGCCGCGAAAGTACGTCATCTCGTGCGGCTCCGACCCGGCGTTCCCTCGCGCCAGGTCGGCGACTTCTCGGGTCCCCTCCACCGTGCCGTCGCTGGTCCAAAGCTCGCTGCCGTGCTCCGCCCCCTCGGCGCTCCAAAAGATCCGGTCGCCACCCGGCAGGACCAGCCGCGAATTCCTCCGCGGACGCTCGTCGAAGCCGAGCGGCTCCACAGTCAGCCGCCGCGTGCCCCCGACGGTCCCGTCCGTCGCCCAGACCTGCCGGCCGTGAGGATCGTCCGCGAGCACGTAGGCGAGGCTCTTTCCGACCGCCAACGCCGAGGGCGAGAACGTCTCGCCGCTCAGCCGAACCGTGCCCCCCGGCTCGCCGTCGCTCGACCAGAGCTCGCCCGTGTTGGTGAAGAAAATCGCCCGCGACCCGAGGCGTTCGAACCCCGTGGGCTCCGAGCCGATGCCGACCCCGGAAGGATCGATGTCCCTGACCAGATACGGCCGGGGTGGCGTCGCCGCGAGAGCGGTCGCCGCGGTGAGAAGGACGGAGAGGACCCAGGCGCGCATGAACAAGCGAACTTCCTCGTTTCCGCAGGAGAAGGAACCCTGCGCGAATTGTAGCCCGTCCTCGGTCCGCGGCCACGCACGGGGCGTAAACTCGATCTCATCGAAACATCCGGGTCCGAGAGAACCGCCGCCGGAACCCGCCCGGCTCGAACTGACGCCGTCCAGGAGGACTCCATGCGCACCACTTCGATCGCCCTCGGCCTTCTCGCCCTCGTCGTGACGCTCGCCTGGTCGGCCCACGCCCAGAGGCCCGCGCCCCCCGCTCCCGAGCCGGCCCCTGCGCAACTTTCCGAGGGGTTCTTCGTGACCTCCGTTCGGGCGGAGTAAAGGGTACGGAGCCGCCATGACCGAGTCCAATCCGGGCCCCAACCGAAAGACTACCCTCCTCTTCGGCGCCCTCGTGCTCGCCCAGGCGGCGCATTCGGTCGAGGAGTACGTCGGGCGGTTGTGGGAGACGTTCCCCCCCGCGCGTCTCGTCTCGGGGCTGGTGTCCGCGAACCTGGAGCGCGGGTTCGTCGAGGCGAACATCGCGCTCGTGCTCTTCGGCGTGCTGTGCTGGCTGTTTCCGGTGCGGCTCGGGTGGCGCTCGGCGTCGATCGTCCTCGGATTTTGGACCGTGATCGAGGGGATCAACGCGATCGGGCATCCCGCGTGGTCGATCCTCCAAGGGGGCTATACACCCGGGGTCGCCACCGCCCCCATCCTCGGAGCGCTGGTGTTCCTGCTCGTGCGTCACCTCTTCGGCCGGTCAACGGTGGTGTCCCTTTCGTCGGGGCGGAGCTTGCCTCGGCCCTGATCCCCCGCCACAACCGCGGGCGGAAGCAAACTCCGCCCCGACGCGGCCATCCGCACCCAAGATATCGACGCTTGCAAATATCAGGATCGCCGATCAAAATACGCCTCGACTCGCTTCACCCATAGGAGAGAGACGCATGCGACGCGCCGCCGCTCCCGCGCCGGGATTCTTCGGCTTGAACCGCCCGCGCCCCGAGGCCGAGATGGCCCGTCGGGCCGACCATCCGCGGCTTCGCGCGCTCGCCGAACGGTTCGGCCGGCCCGCGGGAAAGGACGGCGCCGAAATCGCGGCTCTCGCGGCACCGGAGGAGGAAACGGCGAACGCCGGCGTCGTGCTCACCCCGGAGCAGCGGCTTCTTCAGCGAATCTCGTTCGGGCCGACTAGCGCCGATCACGCGCGGATGCGGCAGATCGGATACGCCGCCTATCTCGAAGAGCAGCTGAACTACACGGCTCTCGACGACTCGGAGCTCGATGACGCTCTTGCCGAGGGTCTGCCGACGCTCTCGAAGACGCCCGGCGAGCTCTACTTCGGCGAGAACTTCGACCTCTCCTACGAGATGCCGGTCGCGGCGATCTACCGCGCGATCTATTCGAAACGCCAGCTGTTCGAGACGATGGTCCACTTCTGGACCGACCATTTCAACATCGACCTCGGCGGCGACACCGCGTATTTCTTGAAGCACGTCGACGAGCGCGAGGTCATCCGCAAGCACGCGCTGGGCAAGTTTCCGGACCTGTTGAAGGCGAGCTCGAAGAGCCCGGCGATGCTCACCTACCTCTCCAACGACTCGAACTACGCCGACTATCCGAACGAGAACTACGGCCGCGAGGTGATGGAGCTCCACTCGCTCGGCGCCGATCAGGGGTACACCCAGATCGACGTGCGGGAGATCGCCCGCTGCCTCACCGGCTGGTTCGTGGTCTGGGAGGAGGACGCGCAGAATTTCGGCGCGTTCAAGTTCGAGCCCGACGCGCACGACTTCGGCGCGAAGCGGGTGATCGGGTTGAACATCCCCGCGGGCGGCGGCGTCACGGACGCCGAAAAGGTGATCGCGCGGCTCGCGATCCATCCGAACACCGCGCGCCACATCGCGACCAAGCTGCTGGTCTACTTCTGGGGGTACGAGCCGCCCGCGAATTACGTCAACCGGGTGGCGACCGTCTTCCGCAACACCGGCGGCGACATCAAGGCGATGCTCCGCGCGGTGCTCCAGAAACCTTGGATCCAGGTGGCTCCGGCAAAGCTCAAGCGGCCGTTCCATTACGCCGTCTCCGCCGTGCGCGCGACGTTCGGCGCGGTCGACGATCCGGGGCCGCTGTTCGACCACCTCGCCGACTCGGGGCATCTTCCCTATTACTGGTCGCCGCCGAACGGCTATCCCGACAACCGGGCGTACTGGACCGGATTCCTCCGCAACCGTTGGAACTTCACGCTCGATCTTTCGGCCGGCGATTCGCTCGGCATCCGCACCGAGCTCGACGGCGTGCTGCCGGGCAACCTCACGCCGCAAGCGCTCACCACGCGGATCAACGCGCTGGTCGCGAACGGCAAGCTCGCCCCCGCGACGCAGAACGCCGTGCGCGATTTCCTGCGCGGTGGGCAGCGGACGCCGCTGCGCGTCCATGAGGCGCTCGGGCTCGCGCTCGCCTCGCCCGATTTTCAAGAATTCTGATCGCCCTCGGAGACCGATCATGAGCCGACACGACGAACCGAAGGGCTGCTCGGAGTTCAACCACCTGTCGAGGCGGAGATTCCTCGGCCTCTCCACCGCCGCTCTCGCCGCGGCCGCGGTGCCCGCCTGGCTGCCGAAGATCGCGTTCGCGGCCGGCGGTGCGGGCTCGCGCGACGTGCTGGTTTCGATCTTCCTGCGCGGCGGCGCCGACGGCCTCACGCTCGTCGTGCCGCACGGCGAGCAGGCCTACTACGAGCTCCGGCCGACGCTTGCGATTCCGCGTCCCGGCGACGGGCAAGACAGCGCGATCGACCTCGACGGTTTCTTCGGTCTGCCGCGGGCGATGGGCGCGCTCCAAGAGGCGTACGACGACGGGGCGCTCCTGCTAGTGCATGCGACCGGCCTCCCCGATCCGACGCGGTCGCACTTCTCGGCGATGTACTTTATGGAAGTGGGCCGGCCGGAGCCGCCGACCTCGCTCTTCACCGGCTGGATCGGCCGCCATCTCGCGACCACGCCGCCCGCCGTCGCGGGCGCGCCGCTGCGCGCGCTCGGGCTCGGCTACGGCCTGCCGCGGAGCCTCGTCGGCGGGCCACAGACCGTACCGGTCCGCGACCTGGGTGACGTGGGACTCTCGGGCGACGAGGCGCTCGCGACCGGACGCCGGCGCGCGCTCGACTCGATGTACGCGGCGGCGACCGACTCGCTCTTGAAAGCGGCCGCGAACAACACGACGCGGACGATCGACCTGCTCCAGCAGATCGACTTCGCCGGCTACCATCCGGCCGGCGGCGCCGAGTATCCGGACGACGAGTTCGGCAACGCGATGAAGTCGACCGCGGCGCTGATCAAGGCGCAGGTCGGCGTCGAGGCCGCGACGATCGACCTCTCCGGCTGGGACAGCCACGAAGAGATGGGTGCGATCGACGGCGATCTCGCGGTGCTGATGCGGAGCCTCTCGGGCGGCCTTGCGGCGTTTCACAAGGACCTGTTCACGAGCGGGTTCGATCGCGTGGTGGTGACCGTGCAGTCCGAGTTCGGGAGGAACGCCAACGAGAACGCGAGCCGCGGCACCGACCACGGCCACGGCGGCGCGATGCTCGTGCTCGGCGGCCAGATCGCCGGCGGGCGCGTCCTCGCCGACTGGCCCGGCCTCGCCCCCGATCAGCTCTACGAGGACCAGGATCTCCAAATCACCATCGACTACCGCGACGTCCTCGCCGAGATCCTGCAGAAACGCCTCGGCAACACAAACCTCGCGGCGGTGTTCCCGGATCCGGCGTATACGCCGAGCTTCAGGGGCGTCGTGCGGTAAACGAGATCTCGGGCGAGGAAGCGAAAGGCAAATGCGGCCAGGAAAGGGAGGGCCGCAAGGATGGGCATTCCCCCGCCTCGACCGAGCCGAGGCGGCCTGCATCGATCTTGGGCGCGATGGCCAGGTAGCACCGCCGACCTGCGAAGCTCGAGGCTCACGGCGCCTCTCAGCTCTCGGGAGAAACTGCCTCTAGAGAACGGCCGTCCAGCGCCGCCTCCCGCGCTTGCTCCAAGGCGTGGGCGTGCTTCATCCGCGCCGTGACGCGACCTTGGACTTCATGGCGATCGTCTTCGCTGAGCCAGGGCGGGAATTGGAACGGCGTCGTCCCCCGAGACACCTCCATGAATAGGGCCTTCTTCCGGACCCAAGGGGAGGGCTGCCAATCGACTTCCTCCGGGGCCGAGACGATGTCCGTGTAGCGGATGTTCCGCCGGCCCGGCTCGAGGTAGAGCAGCATGAGGATGAGGTAGAGCGCCACCAGGGCGAAGCTCCCGACGAACCGGAGCTGCCGCATCCAGAGCGGCGGGGTGCCGAGGGCGAGCACCGCGAGGTCGTAAGCCACGAAGACGACGAGCACGGCGAAGACGACTTTCCCCCCTTTCGAGGGGGCCAGTCGGTAGGCCGGGCTGTAGACCTCGACGGTGTCGTCGTGGATCTCGAGCCGCGCCCGCGCGCTCGCGATCAGGAATCCGATCCAGAGGGCGATTCCGGCCCCGCCGAGGAGTCGCACCAGCGGCCCGACGGGATCGAAGAAGAAGAACAGCGATTGGAAAGCGATCAACAGCGTGACGAAGCCGTAGAGCACCCATTGTCGAGCGCCCGGTCGGAACACCGCGGGCTTCGCCGTGTGGGCCGTCAAGGTCGTGCCTCGGTCCAATCGACCCTCCTTCCGGAGCGCTCTCGAAATGTCGGCCCGCGACGGACCGCCGCCGCGCGCCGGGCTCCGCGAGGACTAGGACTTCTTTCGCACGTACAGCGCGTCGAACACCGACGTCCAGCTCTTCCCGCCGTCGCTCGAAAGCTCGATGAGCTGCCGTACGCGGTCGGGCCCGTCGGGAGTGTAGGTCATTCGGAACGACGCCGGGCGGCCGTCGGGGCCCGGTCCCGCTTGCAGAAATCGGATGGAGGGGCCGGCCGGCTCCCCCTCCCATTCCTGAACGTCCCCCTTGCTGTCGACGTACCGCTGGAGCCAATGGCCCTTGGCCTCGGACCAAGCGCTGAGCGACCGGCCCGCGAGGGCGCCGTCGTTCTGACTGTAATCTTCCTCGATCGCGCAGCCGGAGAGGATCGAGGTGATCCGGCTCGTCGCGATCGGGGTACCGGCGGGGACTTGCACCTCCCACTCTCCGAGCCAGAAGTCGAGGTCGCGATAGCGCGGAGAGGTGGAACAGGGATCGACTTTCTTCCGCACCTCGAGGAGCAAAGCGGCAAAGCGGGGATCCGACCGGATCGGTTCGAAATCGGGATCCTTGTCCATCACTTCGAGGCGCGCGAAGCCGAGCTTCACCGCCTTTTCGAGCTGGGCGAGCGCGGCCTCTTTCTCTCCCTTGCGTGAGAGGACCCTCGATAGTCGGGTCGCGATGACCACCGGCGCGTAACCGGCATCCCCCGCCTGGCTGTAGGCGTCGACCGCCTCCTGCCAATGGCCGAGGGCGTGGTGGGCGGCGCCCAGGTTGTACCAGGCCGGCGCGTCGCTCGGTCGGGCGGAGACGATCCTCTGGTACGCCTCGACGGCACCCGCCCAATCTTTCGCGGCGAAGAGAGCCGCCGCCTTCGCCTGGGCTTCGTCGGGCGCGGAAACCGGCGGATCCGCCGCGAGAGCGGGCCTCCCCGTCATCAGGGCGACGATTCCGACGAGCCCCAGGAACCCACGCGCGCGCTTCCGAAACAGGTCCATCTCCCACCTCCCGACATGAGCTTTCGAATCCGCGCGGAGGGTATCAAAACCGGCTCGTCCGAACGACCTCACGGCGCCTCCTTGGGCGTCCCCGGGAGATCGAGTCGGATCCGGCCGTCGGTGCCGAAGCGGAGGCGGATCTCGCCGTCGCGGTCCGTACGCAGGGGACGCAGACCTCTCGCTTCGAGCCGCGCGATCACCTCGGGCGAGGGATGGTAATAGGGGTTGTTCGGACCCACCGAGATGACCGCCCAACGAGGAGCGACCCCGTCGAGAAAGAAGCCGGCCGACGAGGTGAGGAGGTGGAGCTCCCCCACCTTCTCGACGTCCCCGGTAAGCAGCGCCGAGCGACCGAACGCCTCGGCCCGGAGAATCAGCGACCGCTCGTTTTCGGCCCATCGTCCCGATCGGACGTCATCCTCCGCCGGGCCGAGAACGCGGAGACGCCAGCGTCCCACGCGGCCTTGCGCTCCCGCGACGAACGCGCGCACAGGAACCCCTGGAAGCGAGAAAAGATCGCTCGCGCACCCTTCGGCCTTCCATCCCGGCGCGGTCCAGATCTCTCCGACGTCGAGATACGAGGCGAGGTCGACCAAGCCCTGGCAGTGGTCGGCGTCCGGATGGGTCATCACCACGGCATCGAGCCGGCGAACACCTTCGGCGAGCAGCGCGGGAAGGAGCACCCGGCCACCGAGGTCGCCATGGCGCCAACCACCGCCGTCGACCAGGATCGCGCGCGGACCGTCCCGTAGGAGGATCGCATCCCCCTGGCCGACGTCGAGCAGAGAAAGAGCCGGCTCGGTTGGCCCCGGCGAGCGAACGGCGAACGCGAACGCCCCGACGGCGGCGAGGCCGGAGAGCGCGAAGGCCGCTCGGTGCGATCTCGACCGGCGCCGGTCGGGAGCGAGCGCGAGAAGCCCGAGACCCACCGCGAGTAGCAGCGCCAGACCCGCACCGGCCGAGAGAGGAATCACGGGCCGCCACGAACCGGGGATGAGCGCGGGCCAGCCGAGCGGCGCCGCGATCGCGTCGAGCCACGGCAGCGCCTGAGCCGCAAGGCCCGGTGCAGCGCAGGCGAGGGCGATCCACAGGAAGCACGCGGCGAGCGCCACCGCCGCCCACGGAATCGCCACGAGGTTGAACGCGAACGAGGCCGGCGTCAGCAGGTGGAACGCCGGCAGCGCCCATGGCAGGGTCGCGATCTCGGCACCGGCGCTCGCGGCGAGCGCTCGCAGAAGCCAGGAGGGCGATGAGGATCGCCTCCAGGCGCGTTCGAACCACGGGGCGAGAACGAGCAGCCCCGCGGTCGCCGACATCGAGAGCTGAAACGACAGGTCGGAGACGAGATCGGGGCGGCTCGCCACGCCGAACAGCAGCGCGAGCCCGAGGCCATTCTTCGCGGCGGGAGGTCGCTCGACGGCGAGGGCGGCGAGCGCGAGGAAGGCCATGACCGCGGCGCGGACGAGGGCGGGCAGCGGCCCGGCGATCATCAGGTAGAGGGCGACCGCTCCGCCGGCGAGGGCGAGGCGCGCCAACCTCGGCAACGCCCGTCCGAGAAGCCCGCCGATCAGGAACACGAGCGCCGCGGCCAGGCCGACGTGCACACCCGAGACCGAGAGGAGATGGAACAGCCCGGTCCAGCGCAGGCCGCGTCGGATCGACGGCGCGATGCGGGAGGCATCCCCCAGCACGAAAGCCCGGACCAGCGACTTGCCCGCACTCTCCGGTCCTACGGCGTCGATCCGCCGCTCGATCGTCCGCCGCAGCCGCGACGAGATCCGGGCGAGTCGTCCCGGCGGCTTTTCAACCGTGAGGAAGACGCGGCTCTTGAGCGAGATTCGCCATCCCCGAGGCTCGACGCCCCCCTGGTTGGCGAACGGCGCCGAGCGGCGAAGGTACCCTTCGACGCGCAGATCCGAGCCGTAGGCCGGCGGCTCCTCTCCGCCAGGAATCCGCAATCTCGTCTCGAGGCGAATCGCTTCAACCGATCGGACGTTCGATCGGGCGTCGGGCCCAACGCCCTGCTCGAAGCGCCGGACCTCGAACGGAACCTCCCATCCGTCCTCGTCGGCGACCCAATGTCCGGCGACCCTGCCCCAGAGGACCACGGGCCTCTCCGGGTCGATCGCCCTCTCGGCGCGGCCTGAGGGGGATCCGAACAGAGTCGCCACAAGGGCACCCGCCGCGAGCGCCGCGAGCAGGAGGCCCGGCGATCGCCGAAGCGCGAGTCCGCAGGCGATGAGCAACGCGAGGAGCGGCACCGAAAGAGGGATGGGAGCCTGGGCGAGCAGAGCCCCCGCGGCGAACGCGAGGGCGGGGACGAACAGGGGGGCGGTCGGGGGTTCTCGATCGTGATTGGGTCTCATGCTCCCCTAGGACGCGGATCGACACCTTCGACCTTGCGGTTTGAACTTTCGAAGGCGAATCGGTTACCGTGGGTCTGATGCGGGCCTGGCCGGACCTCGTACCGGCAACGTGCTGGGCGCTCTTTCTGGATGTCGATGGCACGCTGCTGGACCTCGCCGCAACGCCGGAATCGGTGGCGGTTCCGGCGGAGCTGGGCCTCGTGCTCGACCGGGTCTCCGAGCGGCTCGGCGGCGCACTCGCCCTGGTGAGCGGTCGTCCCCTCGCCGCGCTCGACCGCTTCTTCCCTTCTCAGCTACCCGCCGCCGCCGAGCATGGGGCGGTGATTCGCTTCGCCTCCCACCGGCCGCCGGAAATCCGGATCGCATCGGTCGTCCCGGAAGAGCTGAGACGCCAGGTCGAGCGAATCGCGCGCGAGCACGGCGCCCGATTCGAGGGGAAGCAGACCTCCGCGGCGGTCCACTACCGTCAACGACCCGAGGCCGGGCCGGCTCTCGAGCGTGCGCTCCGCGCTCTGCTCACCGATCGGCCCGACGTCGTCCTGATGCCGGGCAAGCGGATCTGGGAGGTGCGCTCGGTCGAGACCTCGAAAGGCACCGCCGTAGAGACGTTTCTCGAGCGCGAGCCGTTCGCCGGACGGATTCCCCTGTTCGCCGGAGACGACGCGACCGACGAGGACGGCTTCGTGGCGGCCGAACGGCACGGCGGCATCGCGCTCCCGGTCGCGGGCGAACCGAAGCTCGACGCGCTCCGAGGCCGTCCGCCGAAATTTGCCGGTCCGGCCGAGGTGCGGGCCTGGCTCGCCGAGATCGCGACCGGTACCCCGATCGACCTTCCCAGCGGCGGCCCGGCGGCCGAGGAGAGCGAGGTGGAATGCCCAGCCTGAACTTGGCCGTCATCGGCAACAGCTCGGTCGCCGCCTTGATCGACCGTGCAGGCCGAATCGTCTGGCACTGCCTGCCGCGGCCGGACGGCGACCCGGTTTTTTCCAGCCTGCTCGCCGGGGACGACGCAGAGCGCGGCTTCTGCGAGGTGGCTCTCGAAGGGCTGGCGCGGACCGAGCAGGCCTATCTGGGCAACACCGCGGCGCTCGCGACCACGCTCGAAGACGACCGCGGCAACGCGATCCGAATCGTCGACTTCGCGCCGCGATTCCGCCAGCACGGCCGCGTCTATCGGCCGATGACGCTGATCCGGCGGATCGAACCGATTCGCGGCCTCCCCCTCGTCCGCATTCGGGTGCGGCCGACGTTCGACCACGGTAGAACCGAGCCCGAGCGGACGATCGGGAGCAACCACATCCGCTATCTCGGACCCTCGCTCGCTTTGCGTCTGACCACCGACGCGCCGATCTCGTTCATCGCGACCGAGTCGGCGTTCGTCCTCTCACGGCCCGAGACGCTGATCCTGGGCCAGGACGAGAGCGTCGCCGAGTCGATCCCCCATCTGTCGCGCCATCTGCTGGAGCGCACGATGGACTATTGGAGCGAGTGGTGCCGCTACCTCTCGATCCCGTTCGAATGGCAGCAGGCGGTGATCCGCGCGGCGATCACGCTCAAGCTCTGCTGCTTCGAGGACACGGGGGCGATCGTCGCGGCGCTCACCACCTCGATTCCCGAGGCCTCCGGCTCGAGCCGCAACTGGGACTACCGCTACTGCTGGCTGCGCGACGCCTATTTCTCGGTCCACGCGCTGAACCGGCTCGGCGACACCCGGACGATGGAGGACTTCCTCTCCTACATCACCAACATCGTCGCCCTCGAAGGGGAGGACCTGAAGCCGGTCTACGGAATCCTCCCCGAGACATCGCTCGAAGAGATCGAGATTTCGACACTTCCGGGTTACCGCGGCATGGGCCCGGTCCGCGTCGGCAATCTGGCCTACCGCCAGGTGCAGAACGACGGCTTCGGCAGCGTCGTGCTGGCGACGACACAGATCTTCTTCGACCATCGGCTCGCGGCGCGCGGCGACACGGGCCTGTTCGAACGGATGGAGCGGCTGGGCGCCCGGGCCGCGGAGTCCGCCCTCACGCCCGATGCGGGAATCTGGGAATTCCGCGGCCGGACCGACGTCCACACCCACTCCGCGGCGATGTGCTGGGCCGCCTGCGACCGGCTCGCCAAGTGCGCCCACGCTCTCGAGCGCGAGGACCGCGCGGCCCACTGGCGGCAGGAGGCCGACCGGCTGCGCGAGGAGATCCTCGAGCGCGCCTGGTGCCCCGAGATCGGAAGCTTCGCCTCGACCCTGGGCGGACGCGAGATCGATGCGAGCCTGCTGCTGCTTCAAGTCGTCGGCCTGGTCGAGGCCTCCGACCCGCGTTTCCTCGCCACGCTCCACGCCATCGAGTCCAAGCTGCTCCGAGGCGGACATCTCTTCCGCTACGCCGCCCCCGACGACTTCGGTCTTCCGGAGACCGCCTTCACGATCTGCACGTTCTGGTACGTCGAGGCGCTCGCGGCGGTCGGACGGCGCGACGAGGCGCGGGAGATCTTCAACCGCCTGCTCGCCTGCCGCAACCACGTCGGGCTGCTGTCCGAGGATCTCGACGCGAAGACCGGCGAGCTGTGGGGCAACTTTCCGCAGACCTACTCGATGGTCGGGTTGATCTCCGCGGCGATCCGCCTGTCGATCCCTTGGGAAGACGCGCTCTGAGCCGCCTCGTCGTGGTCTCGAACCGGGTCGCGTCGCCCAACGACGACCGGGCCGCGCGCGCCGGCGGCCTCGCGGTCGCCCTGACGGCCGCGTTCCGAGCGAGAGGAGGCCTCTGGTTCGGGTGGAGCGGC
The DNA here is from genome assembly GCA_044226625.1 of Thermoanaerobaculia bacterium. Lineage (GTDB taxonomy): Bacteria > Acidobacteriota > Thermoanaerobaculia > Multivoradales > UBA5704 > DASYKS01. The sequence continues at coordinate 36,283 of JBGAGQ010000033.1, read as the reverse complement.
CGGACCGTCCCCGTCCAGGAGATTCGGCTCTCGGTCACCGAGACCGAGGGCGTCACCTACGCCACGGTCGACCTCGATCCCCAACGTCATCGCGGGTACTACGTCGACTTCGCCAACGGCACGCTCTGGCCTCTATGCCACCTGCGACCAGGGCTGGTCGAGATTCGCCGCGGCGCCTTCGAGGGATATCTCGCGGCGAACGAGGAATTCGCGCTCCATCTCGCGCCGCTGCTCGAACCGGAGGACCGGATCTGGGTCCACGACTATCACTTCCTGAGCTTTGCGGCCGCGCTGCGGCGCATGGGAATCCCGTCGAGGATCGGCTTCTTCCTCCACATCCCCTTCCCGATCCCCGAGCTCCTGACGACGCTGCCGGGGCATCGCCGCCTGGTCGAAGATCTGTGTGCCTACGATCTGATCGGTTTCCAAACCGAGCCCGACCTCGCCGCGTTCGGCCGCTACCTCGTGGAAGAAGAGGTGGGGCACCTCGGCCCGGACGGCCACGCCGAGGCGTTCGGACGCCGCTTCGAGGCCGGTGCGTTTCCGATCGGCATCGATCCCGAGGGCTTCGCGGCCCAGGCCGAGCAGGCGACGACGCAGCCCGAGGTGGCGCGGCTGCGCCGGAGCCTCGCCGGTAGGGCGCTCGCGATCGGCGTCGATCGTCTCGATTACTCGAAAGGGCTGACCCAGCGGTTCACCGCGGTAGGCGAAATGCTCGATGCCTGGCCGGAAGATCACGGACGATTCACGTTCCTCCAGATCGCTCCGATCTCGCGCAGCGAAGTGACGGAGTACCGGTCGCTCCGCCGCGAGCTCGACGGCCTCGCCGGCAGGATCAACGGCCGCCACAGCGACATCGACTGGGTGCCGATTCGCTATTTGAACCGCTCGTTCCCCCAGGCGACGCTCGCCGGCCTCTACCGGCTGGCGCGCATCGGCCTGGTCACCCCCACCCGCGACGGCATGAACCTGGTGGCCAAGGAGTATGTCGCGGCGCAGGACCCGGACGACCCCGGCGTGCTCGTCCTCTCCCGCTTCGCCGGCGCGGCGCGCGAGCTCAAGTCCGCGTTGATCGTCAACCCGCACGACGTGGGCGAGGTCGCCGAGACGTTCCATCGGGCGCTCCACATGCCGCGCGAAGAGCGGATCGCCCGCTGGCGCGAAGCTCGCGCGGCCCTCAGCCGCAACACGATCGAGATGTGGCGAGACCGCTTCCTCACGCGCCTCGAAGCTCCCTCCGAGTCCTGACCAAAGTCCCACGGAGCGTCTCGCCGAGCCCCACGAAATTCGACGGTGGCTCCGCCCCGGTTGCGAAGGCATCGAGGTTGCACCGTCCGAGCGGATCGAGTTCGACAAAGATTCTTTTAAAGGAGCGAACGATGCGGAAAAGGGTCCTCGGACAGACGGGAGAGGAAGTTTCGATCATCGGTCTGGGGGGAGCCCACATCGGAAAGCAGGACGACCCAGAAGAGTCGATACGGATCATTCGGAGCGCGGTCGACCGGGGCATCACGTTCCTCGACAACTGCTGGGACTACAGCGAGGGTGAGAGCGAGCGCCGGATGGGCCGGGCGTTGCGCGACGGTTACCGCGAGAAGGTCTTCCTGATGACCAAGATCGACGGCCGTACCCGCAAGACCGCGGCGGCGCAGATCGACGAATCGCTGGAGCGCCTGGGAACCGACCACGTCGACCTGATGCAGTTCCACGAGGTGATCCGCTTGGAGGATCCCGACCGCATCTTCGCCGAGGACGGCGCGGTCGAGGCGATGCTCGAAGCCCGGAAAGCCGGCAAGCTCCGCTACATCGGCTTCACCGGCCACAAGGATCCGCTCGTGCACCTGCGGATGCTCGACGCCGCTCGGCAGCGCGGGTTTCGCTTCGACGCCGTGCAGATGCCGCTGAACGTCATGGACTTCCATTTCCGCAGCTTCCAGCACCACGTGCTGCCCCGCCTCACCGCCGAGGGGATCGGCGTCCTGGGGATGAAGCCGCTCGGCGGCGGGTACATCTTGAGCGGCGGCGAGACCAGCGCGGTCGAGTGTCTGCGCTATGCGCTCTCGCTGCCGGTGACCACGGTGATCACCGGCATCGACAGCCAGGAGATCCTCGACCAGGCGGTGGACACCGCGGAAACCTTCGAACCGATGGACGAGCGGGAGATGATGCTGCTGCTCGCGCGAACCCGCGAGCTCGGCCGGGCCGGGCACCTCGAGAAGTTCAAGACGGAGATCGAGTTCGACTCGACGGCCCAACATCCCCAGTGGCTGGGATGAGCGTCGCTCCTGCAGGTTTTTCCCGCTCGGGGAGCCGTGCCGGAAAAGTCTTCTCGGGGAGGGAAGAGTTGGTCGGGACGCCGGGATTTGAACCCGGGACCCCCTGAACCCCATTCAGGTACGCTACCAGACTGCGCTACGTCCCGACCGGTGCTGCGTGCTGCGGTTTACGACGGGCTCCAACGATTTACCACGAGTCTCTTCTAAGGAGCGCCACGTTCGAGAAGGGCCAGGATCTCGCGCGCTTCGCCGAGCGCCCGGCGGATTCCGGAACGGAGGGTTTGTATCCGCTCCATGGCCCGGGTGTCAAGGGAAGGTGCCGGAAGCTCGAGGTCGTCGATCGCGAGCGGCAGGTCGAGGTCGGGCTCGATCCGACGCCCCGTCGGCAGCTCGGTAGGCTCCTCCAAAAGCCGCTCCGCGGATTCCTCCAGGGATCCGGCTGATTCCTTGGCGGCGCGTTCCGCGGGGGCCTTGGCGGCGCGCCTGGCCGGGCGCAACGGCAGCTCCGGCTCGGACGCCGCGGACGATACCTCGGCCTCTCCCGACTCGATCGCCGCGGCGGCGCCCCCCTCGTCGAGCGCGCCGCTTTCGAGCTCGGTCTCCAGGCGCTTCTTCGCCCCGGCGATCGTGTAGCCCTCGCCGTAGAGCAGCTCCTTGATGCGGCGGATGATCGCGAGCTCTTTCTCGCTGTAGACGCGCTGCCCGGAGCGGCTCTTCGACGGCGAGAGCGCCGGGAACTCGGTTTCCCAGTAGCGCAGGACGTACGGCTGGATGTCGAGCGCCTTACAGGCCTCCCCGATCTTGTAGTAGAGGCGCTTTTGTACGCGGGCCGAAGGCGGCATCGGTTACGACTCGTCGCCGCGGTCGGTGATCTCGTCTTTGAGCCGCCGGGCGGGGCGGAACGCGAGTCCCTTGTGAGGCCGAATGAAGATCTTCTCGCCGGACATCGGGCTCACCCCTTGGCGACCGGGGCGCTTGGTGATCTCGAACGTCCCGAAGTTCTTGATCCGGACCGGCCGGCCGTCGCCCAAGGTCGATTTCACGGTGGTGAAGATCGCGTCGATCACCTCCGCCGCTTCGTCCTTGGTGAGCCCACCATGGCGCTGGTAGACGACGTCCACCAGGTCGGCCTTGGTCATGCCCAAACGGTCGTGTTTGCTCTTCGTAGACACGGTGTGGAAAAGGGATCCCCGCGCTGTCGGCCTGCGGTCAAAAGATTCGAGAGAAGTATAAAAGCGGGCCGACCGGGGAGCAAGCCGATCGACGATCGCCTCGGGTCAGTCGCCCCCCTTCTCCGTCCGCTTCCGGATCACCAGGCGGATCGGCACGCCGGGCAGACCCAGCTCGTCGCGCAGGCGGTTCTCGAGGTAGCGACGGTAGGTGTTGGTGCGCGAGAGCGTCCGGTTCGCGAACAGCATGAACGTCGGCGGCGCGCTCGCCACTTGGGTCGCGTAATAGAGCTTCCAGGGTCTCCCGTGCTCGGCCGGCGGATGGAATCGCTCGATCGCGCGCTCGAACAGGCGGTTGACCTCGCCGGTGCCGAGCCGCAGGCCGAAGGCGTCGAGGGTGCGGTCGAGGGCGGGAAAGAGCTTCTCCACACCGCGGCCGGTGAGCGCCGAGACGTTCACCCGCTCGGGCCCGGCGAGCATCTCGTCGAGCCGCTCCCAACTCTGCTCCAGGCGCTTCCGCGACTCCTCGTCGAGGAGATCCCACTTGTTGACCGCGACGACCGCGGCCTTGCCGAGCTCCCACACCAGGCCGGCGATCGCGAGGTCGCCGCTCGAGACCCCCTGGGCCGCGTCGATCACCAGGATCGCGACCTTCGAGCGCTCGACCTGGCGCCGCGCCATCATCACCGCGAGCTCCTCGGCCTCCCCCGTCACCTGGCTCCGCCGCCGCATGCCGGCGGTGTCGATCAGGAGGTACGAACGGTCCCCGCGGGTGAGCAGCGTGTCGACCGGGTCGCGCGTGGTCCCGGCGACCGGCGAGACGAGCGCGCGCTCGGCGCCCACGAACCGGTTGAGCAGCGACGACTTGCCGACGTTCGGGCGGCCGACGATCGCGACGGCCGGGGCGTCCGGCACCGCGTGCTCCGGAATCTCCGGCAGCGACCGGCCGATCGCCTCGCGCAGGTCGGCCACGCCGACGCCGTGCTCGGCCGAGACCAGGATCTGGCGCTCGACGCCGAGGGAGTAGAACTCCGCGAAGCGGCGCTCGGCCTCGCGGGTATCGCCCTTGTTCACCGCGAGGATCGCCGGCTTGCCGTAGCGGCGGAAGCGCTCCCAAACCGCCTCGTCCGCCGCGGTGAGCCCCTGCTTGCCGTCGACCACGAAGACCAGCAGGTCGCTCTCCTCGACCGCGAGGAAAACCTGCGCCGACAAGCCGAGCGGATCGTCGCCGAGCATCAGGCCGCCGGTGTCGACCAGCTGGACCTTCCGGTCGACCGGCGCGCCCTCGGGGCCTTCGAAGGCTTCGACGTCGCACAGCGCGACGATCCGGTCGCGGGTCACCCCCGGCATGTCGTGAACGATCGACTGGCGCTTGCCGACCAGGCGGTTGAACAGGGTGGACTTGCCGACGTTCGGCCGTCCGACGATGGCGACGGTAGGGGTGAGGGTCATGGTCTCTCTCGTGGGATCAGCGGGTCGCCAGGAGGCGCAGATCGAGGCCGCGGTGGCGCAGATCGACGCCGACCAGCTCGACCAGCACCTCGTCGGCGAGGCGGAGCGATCGGCCGGACGTCTCGCCGACCAGCTTCAAGGCGGACGCATCGTACTGGAATCGCTCGCCGTCCGGCTCGCCCAGGGTCTTCACGGGGATCAGCCCGTCGACGTGGAAGCCGTCGAGCACCACGAACACCCCGAACGCCTGGATACCGGAGACCCTGCCGCTGAACCGGTCGCCGATCCGCGAGGCGAGGAAACGCACCTTCCACCACTGGAGCAGCTCGCGCTCCGAGCGCTCGGCGCGCCGGTCGGCCTCGGTCGCGTGCTCGGCGATCGCGGCATAGCGCTCGAGCGTCTCCGGATCGTCCGGCGCGGCGGCGGTGTCGCCGCGCAGGAACGCCTTCAGGCTCCGGTGGACCACGAGATCGGGATAGCGCCGGATCGGCGAGGTGAAGTGGGCGTAGCGCGGCGCCGCGAGCGCCGCGTGCCCCTGGTTCGACGGCCCGTAACGGGCGCCCGGGAGCGCGCGGAGGACGAGCGCCGAGATGAACGCCTCGTCCGTCCGGCCGACCGCGCGACGGAGCACGGACTGGAGCTCCGCCGTCGGGAGCGCCGCGGCGGCGCGCGCCGTCTCGTTCATCGGCTCGGCGGCGGTTCCCGACTCCTCCCCACCGAGGACGCCTTCCGGAACCGAAAGCGGCAGGCCGAGCGCCGCGAGAGAGTTGGCCAGCTCGCGCAGCCGCTCCCCCGTCGGCCCGTCATGGATGCGGTAGATCGCCGGGCGGCCCGCGGCGAGGAGCGCCGATGCGACCGCCTCGTTCGCCGCGATCATGAACTCTTCGACGATGCGGTGCCCGACGTGACGCTCCCCGGGCGCGATCCCCACGAGCGCCCCTCCGGAATCGAGCTCGACGTCTCCCTCGGGGAGGTCGAAATCGAGCGAGCCGCGGGCCAGCCGGGCCGCGAGCAGCGCCTGCATCGCCGTTCGCGCGGTCCGGAGCATCCCGAGCACGGGACCGTATTCGGCCTCGTCTCCGGGGGCGGGCTTTTCGAGCAAGCGATGGACCTCGCCGTAGGTGAGGCGCCGGGCGCTGCGGATCACGGTCTCGGCAAAGCGGGAGGCGACCACCCGGCCGTCTGAATCGAGGTCGAGGATCGCCGCGAGCGCCAGCCGGTTCGCGCGGGGCGAGAGCGAGCAGAGGCCGTTCGACAACGACTCGGGAAACATCGGCACCACGCGGCCGGGGTAGTAGACGCTGGTCGAGCGTCGAAACGCCTCGAGATCGAGCGCGCTCCCTTCCGCCACGTAATGGCCGACGTCCGCCACGTGCACGGCGATCCGGAATCCGCCGCTCGGCAGCGCCTCGGCGGTGATCGCGTCGTCGAAGTCCTCGGTGCGGACGCCGTCGATCGTGACGATCGTCCGCCCGGTCCAATCCTCGCGGCCGGCGCGGTCCTCGGTACGCGGCTCGGGCGGAAGCCGCGCCGCCTCGGCGATCGCCTCGGGAGAATCGGCCGCCGGGATGCCGAAATGGGCGATCACGGCGCGGATCTCGGCCTGAGGATCCCCTTCGGCGCCCAGGACCTCGATCACCCGCGCGACCGGCTTCTTCTGCCGCGAAGAGTCCCGCTCGGCGTCCCGTTCGATCCGTTCGAATCGGTCAGCTCGCTCCGGACGCTCGACCTCGACGCGGACCCAGGTGCCGTCGGCAAGCCCGTCGGCCCCGAGCACCGCGAAATCGGCCGGCTTCTGGCGGTCGAACGGCTCGATCCGACGCTCGGGCTCGGCCTCCTCGGCAGAGATCGGCCGCCCTTCGGCGCCCGCCTCCAACGTCGTAAGCGCCCCCACCCGCTCGGTCGGACCGTGGGCGAGGATGCGCACGACCCGCGCCTCGGCCAGGCGGCCGGGGCGGGGCTCGCCGCGCGGCGGGATCTCCTCGTAGAGCACCACGTCGCCCGAATCGGCCCGTCGCAGCCGCTGGCGCGCCACCCAGAGGCGGCCCCGCGCCCCCCCCGACGCGACGGGCGGGGCGAGCCGCCGGAGCATCGCGTCCCCCCGCTCGAGGCGATCGACCAGGCCGATCGGAGCGGGCGCGAACGCGATCGCGTACCAGCGCTCGTCGAGCCGGACCGCCCGCGCGTGGCGCGCGAGATCGGAAAGGACGGCGCGCGGCACCTCGGCGAGATCGGCCGCCGCGATCCCCTCGGCCCCCGCGGAGGCGAGCCGGTCGAGCACGCGACGCGCCTCGGCACGCTCGGAGCCCGCCCGCGGCGAGCGCGCCTCCGGGGCGCGGGTCACCTGGGGATCGGAAGGAGGAGGAGGCGAATGCGGGTCGGAGGTCGTCATCGGCAAGCGGCCAGCATACCGCGCCCGCTCGGTCCCAAGGCCTGCGCAAATCCGAGTGGTTCCGCGTCGTACCGCCGCGTTACACTCAGAGCCATCATGATCTGGAAAATTCGGTACCTTCAAGTTTTGATCTGTGCAAGCTCATGCGCCCTGCTCGCCTCCGGCTCCCCCGCGATGGCGGGTACCCCCCTCGCGAGCCTCTCGATCACCAAGACCGACGACGTCGATCCGGTGCCGCTCGCGGGAACCGTGGTCTACACGATCCAGGTCTCGAACGAAGGCCCCGCCGACGCGCTCGACGTCACGGTCGACGACCCCCTGCCGGCGGAGGCGAGCTTCCTCTCGATCACGGCCCCGTCGGGTTGGAGCTGCACCACCCCCGCGATGGGCGTGACCGGCACGGTTTCGTGCTCGACCGCGACCTTTCCACCCGGGACGGCGACGATCTCCCTCTCGGTCCGGGCGGACGCCGGCCCGCTCCTGATCAACACCGCGACCGTGACGTCGTCGACCTCCGACCCCGATCCGAAGGACAACTCCGCCGAGCAGACGACCGTCGTGGGCACGGTCTCCCCCAGCCTCACCGTCGCGGTGACCGACACGCCGGATCCGGCGAATTCCGGGGGCGACGTGACCTACACGATCACGGCGACCTCCAACCTCACCGACAACCAAAACGCGGCGCTCCGCTTCGTCGTGCCCGCGAACGCCGGATTCCGCTCCCTCGTCGCGCCGAGCGTCGACTGGAGCTGCACCGCTCCGCCGGTCGACGCGAGCGGCGTGGTCGAGTGCACGCGCCCCGTTTGGGACGGCGCGAGCGCCGCGCTCGCCGTCACCGTCCGCGCTGACGCCGACCTCACCCCGGGCCAGACGATCGAAGGAAACGGATCGATCGAGGTCGAGAGCTCCGGCCGTCCGCTCGTCGCGAGCGCGACCGAGCCGACCGCGATCCTCGCCCCGGCGAATCTCACCGTGACCAAGTCGGTCTCGGGCACGTTCGAGCGCGGCTCGTTCGCCACCTATACGATCGTGATCACCAACCAGGGGCCCTCGACCCAGTTCGACAACCCCGGCCCGGAGCTGTCCGATCCTCTCTCCCTCGACTTCACGCCGGTCTCCGTCACCGCGACCTCCGGAACGGCGATCGCCACGAACCTCCTCACCTGGGACGGCTCGATTCCGGCGGGCGGCACCGTCACGATCACCCTGCTCGTTCAGCTGAGCAGCCTCCTCGCCCCCGGCGCCACCGTCTCGAATCAGGCGACCGCCCTTTACGACGCCGATGGCGACGGCACGAACGAGGCCTCGTCCTCATCGGACGACCCCGGTACGGCGACCGCCGGCGATCCGACGATCTTCGAGGTCGTGGGGGCCCCGGCGGTCACGGAGATTCCGACCCTGGGCGGCTTCGGACTCGCGATGCTCGCCGCGCTGATGGGAGCGGCGGCGATCGGATTCTCGGCTCGGAGGTAGGCGAAGCGCCCCCACCTCGGTCCTCCCCCGCAAGCGGGGGAGGAAGACAAGCGGCACTTCGGCTGGCGGAGGGGAGGAGATCGAGCCGGACAGCTGCGGCGGGAAGAGGTCGATTCCGAAGCGCCCCCACCTCGGTCCTCCCCCGCGAGCGGGGGAGGAAGACAAGCGGCTCTTCGGCTGGCGGAGGTAAAGAACCTAACAGGCGGCTGGGTTCCGGAAGGCTGAGCGGTCGCTCGTCAGGCAACGCCACTCCGAGGGGTCCCTCCCCCCCTTGTGGGGGGAGGACAGGAGGGGGGGCTACCCCTTCTACAGCGTCACCACCGACCGAGCCTCGCGAATCCTCTGCGCGAAGCTCTGCCAGCCGAGGATCGCGTCGACCCGCTCCTGCACGACGCCGAGCTCGAGACCCAAGAATCGGGCCGACGCGCTGCATGCGAACAGACGGATCGCGCCGCTCGCTCTCCCTTCCGTTAGCAGCGACGAGAGCGGCGGCAGATCGAGCGCCTCGATCCGCTCCGACGTCACCGGCGGCGCGGGGTCGAGCTCGTCCCAACGCCCTCGCGCCCAGGCGTCGAGGGCGGCAAAAAAGAGCGCGATCTCGACCTTCTCCCCCGCCGCCGCGGCGCTCGCCGCGAGCGAGGAGATCTGGAAGCGGAGGTCCCACGTTCCGCCGTGCGCGAGGATGAACAGATCGGGCATCGATCCACTCTAACAGCAGCTTCCTAATACCTCGCGGCGCTCCCTTCGTCAGTCCTCGCGAAGACCCCAACGAAACCCCCGACGACCGAATCCGTCGGCCGCGGGATCGGGGAAGAACGAGAGGAACCCTCATGTCCGTTCCACGCTGGATCTCCCGCGCCGTCCCGTTCGTGGCGCTTCTCTCCTGCCTTGCCGCGTCGCCGCGCGCGAACGCTCAGGCCCATCATCTAGACGGCGCGTCCGCCGCCGACCACCGCGTCGATGCGAGCCTTCTCTTCTCGCGCGACAGCGACCGGATCGAGAACACCCCGGGCGCGCTGGCCGCCGAGGTCGCGCAGGGCTGGAACGCCTTCCGCGCGAAGGCGGCGGCGAAAGCCCCGGGAGACTGGGTGGGCTACGTCGACCGCCGCACCGGCCGCCTCGACTACGCCGAAGGTCGCGGCGTCGCCTGGATCCCCGGCCACGGCAACCGTCTCACCGCGCAGAGCCTCGTCGCGCGCTTCGGAGAGAAATCCAAAGCCGATCTCGTCACGCTCGAAAAGATCGCCCGCGACTTCCTCGCCCCGCTCGCTCCGGCGCTCGGCGTCGATCCCAAGGAGCTGGTGCTCTCTTCCGGCCGCTCGGGCCGCCAGTCCGACTACCTGTGGTTCGTCGATTTCGACGTCGTCCATGGCGGCCTGCCGGTCGATGGGGCGCGCGTCTTCTTCCGCGTCAACAACGGCAACCTGATCCAGTTCGGCACCGAGGGGATCGCGACCCCGGGCGAGGCCGTCCGCAAAGCCGCGCTCGACCGCTCGCACGCCGTCGCGATCGCGACCGAGGCGTTCGCCGACCGCGCGAGCGTCGGCCGCGTGCTCGAGGCGTTCCTCCATCTCGTGCCGATCTCCTCGGATTCGCCGTTCGCCCCGGTCCGCTGGGCTCCCGTCTGGGAGGTTTCGGTCGAGCGCGGCAAGGCGCCGTGGCGCGCCCGGATCGATGCCGAGTCGGGTCTCGTGCTCGCGCTCTACGACCTTCGGGACTTCGCTTCGGCCCAGGTCCACGGCGGCGTCCGCGCCGACGCGACCGTGGGAGAGGCCGACCTGCCGATGCCCTTCGCTGACCTCTCCGTCGCGCCGAACAACACCAATTCGGCCGGCCTCTACAACTTCACCAGCGGCCCGGTCGCCTCGACCTTGATCGGCCAGTACGTGAAGATCAAGGACCTGAACTGCGGCACGATCTCGCAGAGCGACGACGGCGCGGGCAACATCGATTTCTCGACCAACGGCGGCACGGATTGCACGACGCCGGGCACCGGAGGCTCGGGCAACACCGCCTCGGCGCGCACCCAATTCTACTGGGTCAACCGGATCAAGGAGATCGGGCGCGGATGGCTGCCCGCCAACGCCTGGCTCGGCCAGCAGCTCCAGGTAGAGGTCAACTTGAACCAAACCTGCAACGCCTACTGGCATCCCGTCACGAAGGACCTCAACTTCTTCATCTCGGGCATCATCCCGAACACCACGATCCCCTGCGGCAACACCGGCGAGCTGCCGGGCGTTTCGCTCCACGAGTACGGCCACGGCCTCGACCAGTTCGACGGCGTCGCCTCCCCCGACAAAGCGTCGGGCGAGAGCTATGCCGACATCACCGCGGTCTTGATGACCCACAATTCCTGCACCGGCTCCGGCTTCTTCGCCGACACCCCTTGCTTCGGTTATGGAGACGCCTGCACGACCTGCACGGGCATCCGCGACGTCGATTGGGCCAAGCACGAGGACAACACGCCGCACACGGTGGCGAACTTCGTCCAACCGTCCTGCCCGGATTACAACTCGGGCATCTGCGCCACCGAGGAGCACTGCGAGTCCTACATTGCGACCGAATCGTATTGGGACTTCATCAACCGCGATCTGCCGAACCCTGCCTCGGCCGGCGCCTGGAACCTTGCCGAGCGGCTCTGGTACCTGTCGCGGCCGACGGCCACCAAAGCCTGGAAGTGCGACAAGTCGCAGTCCACTTGGGGCTCGAACGGCTGCGCCAACGGCAGCCTGTTCCGTGTCCTCCGCGTGGCCGACGACGACGACGGCAACCTCGCGAACGGCACTCCGCACGGCGGCGCGATCTTCGCCGCGCTCAACCGGCACGAGATCGCCTGCGCGAGCGACGCGGGCGCGAACGTGACGTTCGCCGGCTGCACGCCGCCGGCCGTCCCGACGCTCACCGTCACCGCGGGAGCGAACCAGAACCAGCTCTCCTGGACCAGCTCGGGTGCCGGCAAGGTCTACGACGTCTATCGCAGCGAAGGGGGCTGTGGCGCCGGCTTCGCGAAGATCGCCAACGACGTGGCGGGCCTCAACTTCACAGACCCCAACGTCGCTTCGAGCTCGCAGTACGCCTATCAGGTGGTGGCCCATCCCTCGACCAACGAGTCCTGCGCCGCCGCGCCTTCCGTCTGCAAGGTGGCGACCGGCCTCGCGACGACCGATCTGTGGGCGAAGGACAAGCCGTGGGACACCGGGCTCGAGCCCGACCCGGCGACCGCCGCGAACAATATGTGGGAGAGCCGCGACATCTGGGTGCGCAAGGTCGATGACGGCCTGACCACCCATCAGAACCCGGAGTTCGGCCAGACCAACTTCGTCAACGTCCGCTTCTACAACCAGGGGACGGCCAAGGCGAAGCAGGTCACCGTGACGCTCTACTGGGCCAAGGCCTCCGCCGGTCTCGCCTGGCCGATCGATTGGCACACCATCGGCTCGGCCGTGACCGATCTCGACGCGAGCGGTACGGCGACCGTGGTCGTTCCCTGGCTGCCCGCGTTCGAGGGGCACGTCTGCCTGCTCGCCCGCATCCTCTCCGCCCAGGATCCGCTGCCGGTCGAGGTCGCCGATCCGAACGTCAACGTGCGCAACAGCAACAACCTCGTCTGGCGCAACGTCAACGTGGTCGACCTGATGAGCTTCGCCTCGTTCACCGCGCAGATGGTCGTCCGCAACATGGAGTCCGCCTCGGCGGTGGTCAAGGTGAGCTTCCTCGACCGGTCCGACCCGGGCGTGCTGAATCCGTTCCTCCGCCGCGGCCGTGTGACCGTCGACCTCGGCTCGTCGCTGTTCGAGCTCTGGCGGCGTAACGGCTCGCCCGGCGCGAACGTGGCGATCGTCGGGCCCACGTCGATCCAGGTCCTCGCCGACGGCGCCTGGATCCAGGTCTCGATGAGCCCCCGCCAGGAGGGAACGATCTCCCTCCGCTTCGACGACACGGCGACCGGCACGATCCGGACGCGTAGCGAGCCGAACGTCTTCGAAGTCCGCCAGACCAACATCCGGAGCGGTAAGGTCCAGGGGGGCGTCACCTACGAGATCGAGTCCCCGGCTCTCCGATAGCTCGAAGCGGAAGGAAAACGGCCGGCTCGCGTTCGAGGCGAGCCGGCCGTCTCTCATGACCTGGCGCCCGAAATCTCGGGCGCCCTTTTTGTTTGGACCGCCCGAACTCTCAGGCGCCCTCGCTACCCCCTTACGCGACCGACCAGGTGTCGCCCTGGCGCAGCAGATCTTCGAGCTTGCCCACCCCCTGTTTGCCGATCGCCTCATCGATCTGCCCGACCACGCGCTGCTCGTAGGTCGGCTCGTCGACCGAGCGGAAGACGCCCAGGGCGGTCGGGAAATGCGGCGGCAGCAGCTGCGCCGCGAGGAACGCGGTGGCAGGATTCGGCAGGCTCTCGTCCCACACCAGACAATCGTCGACGGTCAAGCCGTTGCCGAGCTCGATGACCTCCATCTCGGTCCCGCGCATCCGGATGCCACGGTCTTTGTTCTTGCCGAAGACGAGCGGCTTGCCATGCTCGAGATAGATCGCCGCGTCGTCGCGGACCTCCTTCTCGGTCATGTAGGAGAAGGCCTTGTCGTTAAAAATGTTGCAGTTCTGGTAGATCTCGACGAACGCCGTCCCCTTGTGCGCGGCGGCGCGGCGCAGCACCTCTTTCTGGTGCGCGAGATAGACGTCCACGGTCCGTGCGACGAACGTCGCCCCGGCGCCGAGCGCGAGCGACAGCGGATTGAACGGATAGTCGGCCGACCCCGCCGGCGTCGACTTCGTCCGCTTGCCGAGCTCGCTGGTGGGCGAATACTGCCCCTTGGTGAGCCCGTAGATCCGGTTGTTGAACATCAGAATCTTCACGCCGACGTTCCGCCGCAACGTATGGATCAGATGGTTGCCGCCGATCGACAGCGCGTCGCCGTCGCCGGTCGCGATCCACACTTCGAGCTCCGGCCGAGCGAGCTTCAAGCCGGTCGCGACCGCCGGAGCGCGGCCGTGGATCGAGTGGAAGCCATACGTGTTCATGTAGTACGGGAAGCGCGACGAGCAGCCGATCCCCGAGACCACGACGAACTTCTCGCGCGGGATGCCCAGCTCGGGAAAGACCTGCTGCACCGCGTTCAAGATCGCGTAGTCGCCGCACCCGGGGCACCAGCGCACCTCTTGATCGGTCTGGAAATCCTTTCGGGAAAGCGCGGCAGCCTCAGGCATGGGACACCTCCGAACCCGGCGCACCGTCGGGAAGACTGAGAAGAGCGCGGATCTTGTCGAGGATCTGTTGACGGGTGAACGGTTTGCCCTGGACCTTGGTGTACGAGATGACGTCCTTCAGGTACTTCGCGCGGAGCAGCAGCGCGAGCTGCCCCATGTTCATCTCGGGCACCAGGACGCGCGGGAAGCGCGCGAGCAGCTCGCCCAGGTTCGACGGCATCGGATTCAGATGGCGCATCTGGGCGCGCGCGACCTTCAACCCCTGGCGCCGCGCCGTGTTGACCGCGCCGGTGATCGCCCCGGCGGTGCTCCCCCAGCCGATCACGAGCAGCTCGGCGTCCATGTCGCCGAACACCTCGAGCGGCGGGATGCTGCGGGCGATCCGCTCGATCTTCTCGGCGCGCAGGTGGACCATCTTCTCGTGGTTCTGCGGATCGTAGGAGATGTTGCCCGAGACGTCCTCTTTCTCGATGCCGCCGATCCGATGCTCGAGTCCCGGAGTCCCCGGGATCGCCCACGGGCGCCCGAGCGTCTCGGGATCGCGCTCGTACGGATGAAACCCGGCGGGATCGTTGCGGAACTCGATCCGCAAATCGGGCAGGTCTTCGACCCGCGGCAGCTTCCACGGCTCGGAGCCGTTCGCGAGATAGCCGTCGGAAAGCACCACCACCGGCACCATGTAGCGGGTCGCGATGCGCACCGCTTCGAGCGCGATGTCGAAGCAGTCTTTCGGCGAGCTCGCGGCGAGCACCGGCAGCGGCGCCTCGCCGTTCCGTCCGAACATCACCTGCAGGAGATCCGCCTGCTCGGTCTTGGTCGGCAGACCGGTCGACGGTCCGCCGCGCTGGATGTCGCAGACCACCAGCGGCAGCTCGGTCATCACGGCGAGGTTCATCGCCTCGGTCTTGAGCGCGATGCCGGGGCCGGACGAAACGGTCACCCCGAGCGCGCCGCCGAACGAGGCGCCGATCGCCGAGCAGACCGCGGCGATCTCGTCTTCCGCCTGGAAGGTCGTGACGCCGAAGTTCTTGAACTTGGACAGCTCGTGCAGCACCTCGGAAGCCGGCGTGATGGGGTAGGCGCCCAGGAAGAGCGGCAGGCCGCTCCGCCGGCTCCCGGCGATCAGGCCCAGGGCGAGCGCGGTGTTGCCCATGATGTTGCGATAGAAACCCGGCTCCATCGGCGCCGGCTCGATCTCGTAGCGGGTGTGGAACGCCTCGGTGATGTCGCAGTAGTTGTAGCCCGCCTTGAGCACGTTGACGTTGCCCTCGGCGATGTCGGGCTTCTTCGCGAACTGCTGGCGCAGGAACGCGACCGTGTTGTCCATCGTCCGCGAGAAGAGCCAGTAGCACATGCCGAGCGCGAACATGTTCTTCGACCGCTCGGCGCTCTTGTTGTCGAGCCCCGACCCCTCGAGCGCCCGCTTGGTGAGCGTCGCGATCGGCACCGCGAACACCCGGTAGCCGCCGAGCGAGCCGTCCTCGAGCGGGTTCTTCGCGTAGCCGGCCTTCGCGAGGTTCCGATCGCCGAACTCGTCGGTGTTCGCGATCACGATGCCGTTCGGTTTGAGGTCCGGCAGCTCCTTCTTGAGCGCCGCCGGGTTCATCGCCACCAACACGTCCGGGGCGTCGCCGGGAGTGTGGATGTCGTAGTCGGCGATCCGCACCTGGAACGCCGAGACCCCGGGCAACGTACCGGCCGGGGCGCGAATCTCGGCCGGAAAGTCGGGCAACGTCGAGAGGTCGTTGCCGAACATCGCCGAGGTATTGGTGAATTGGTTGCCGGTCATCTGCATCCCGTCGCCCGAGTCACCGGCGAAACGGATGACCACGTCCTCCAGACGCTCGCGCTCGACGAGCCGCCCTTCTGCTTCCTGCCGCTCGATCCCCAGCATCGTCATCGGGTTCTAACCTCCCCGTGGTTGGCCTCTGCCGTGTTCGATTCGCGAGGTTAGCACGGGGGAAACGGCCCCGACCTCACCCGTCGGGGCGGGACGTTGGAGGTCGAATGGGGGCGTGAGCCTCTTTTCAATCGTGTGTGGAGGAAGGGAGGGACCCCCACCTCGGTCCTCCCCCGCAAGCGGGGGAGGAAGACCCAGGGCGGCGGCGGAATGTTCAGCTTGGTTCCTACCCGCTCGCGCGAGGAGTCTTCAGCTTGGTTTCTCCCCCGCTCGCGCGAGGAATCTTCAGAACGCTTGAGCCATCTCCCTCCCCCCGCGTGCGGGGGGAGGCTAGGAGGGGGGCCTACGCCCGCGGATGGAACCGCTCGTACAAACTCTTCAACCGGTGCTGATGGATGTGCGTGTAGATCTGCGTCGTCGCGATGTCGGCGTGGCCGAGCATCATCTGGACGGCGCGGAGATCGGCGCCGTGCTCGAGCAGGTGGGTCGCGAAGCTGTGTCTCAGCACGTGCGGCGAGAGCGCGTGGAGGCCGACGGTTCGGCCGTAGGCGGCGAGGTTCTTCCAGAAGCCGTGGCGGGTCATGCCGTCGCCTCTTGCGTTGGTGAAGACGAAGGCGTGGCGTTTCCCTTCGGCGAGCTCGGGGCGTACCTCTTTGAGGAAACGCCCGACCCAGAGCTCGGCCGCCTCCCCCACGGGGACGACGCGCTCTTTGTCGCCTTTGCCGAAGGCGATCAGGAATCCCTGATCGAGCCGTAGCTGCTGGAGCGTGAGCCCCACCAGCTCCGAGACGCGGAGCCCCGAGGCGTAGAGCAGCTCGATCATCGCGCGGTCGCGTAGCCCAAGCGGGGTCGAGACGTCGGGCGCGCCGAGGAGCGCCTCGATCTCTTTCTCGGTGAGGACCTTCGGGAGCGCGCGGAACCGCTTCGGTTGGACGAGGTGGATCGCCGGGTTGTCGACGCGCTCGCCGATCTCGATCCGATGCTGGTAGAAGCCGCGGATCGAGGCAAGCGCGCGGGCGATCGAGCGGGGCGAGAGCCCCTCGCGGCGTAGCTCGCGGACGTGGGCGGAGAGCGCGGCGGGATCGGCGGTCAGCAGATCGGAACCGCTTTTCGCGAGAGCGCGGCCGGCACGAAGCAGATCGCGGCCGTACCCCTCGACGCTGTTGGCGGCGAGGCCGCGTTCGAGCGCGAGCGATTCGAGGTAGCGGCGGAGCGCCCGGTGCCAGGGGGAGGCCTTCTCCTTCGCGGCCGCGGCGGCGGCCTCCGGATCGAGATCGCGCGGAGCGCGGCGGCGGATCACGATCGCTATGGGGCCCGGTTACGGCAGCGCGGGGCGCGCGGGAGGCCCGGGGGTGACGCCGCGGGCCTGGCAGATCGCGCCGATCTCGGCCTCTTCGAGCACGCGGCCGGAGGTCTTCGCGCGCTCGAAGATCTCGTCGACCAGCGCGGGCTCGGCCTCGAGGCCGCGCTCTTCGAGCCAGAAGACGACGTTCGACTTGCCGCTCATGTTGCCCACCTCGATCACCTGATGGCGGCCGATCAGGCTCGCCGGGATCGAGGAGTAGACGCGATCGGCGAGCCAATCCTCGCCGCGCGCCCGCGCCTTCAAGATCGCCGCGGCGTGGACTCCCGTCGCGGTGCGGAAGGCGTCCTTGCCCACCACCGGGTAGTTGTCCGGGCACGGCACGCCGGTGGTCTCCGCGACCAGCCGGCAATAGTCGCCCAGACGGCTGAGGTCGCGATCGATCCAGCCCATGAGCTGCATGTTGACCAGGAGAAGGTCGATCGGGCAGTTACCGACCCGCTCGCCGATGCCGAGCGCCGTGCCGTGGACCCGATCGGCTCCCGCCGCCGCGGCGGCGAGGGCGTTCGCGACGCCGAGGTCCCGGTCGCGGTGGCCGTGCCAGTCGACTTTCACGTCCTCCCCCGTCGCATCGACGACGCCGCGGATGAAGCGGATCACCGCCGCGGCTCCCGCTGGCGTCGCGTGGCCGACCGTGTCGGAGACGCAGACGCGGCGCGCTCCGGCTTCGACCGCCGCGGTGTAGAGCCGGCGCAGGTCCTCCGGCTGGGCGCGGGTGGTGTCTTCCGTCACGTACATGACCGGCAGGCCGTGGCCGACCCCGAACTCGACCGCGCTGGTGGTCCAGCGGAGCATCTGGTCGAGCGTCCACCCCTCCGTGTAGATGCGCACCGGCGACGAGCCGAGGAAGCAGGCGACCTCGATCGGCAGCCCGACTCGCTCGGAGACGTCGACGATCGGCCGGATGTCGACCTCGAGCGTGCGGGCCGCGCAGTTCGGCGCGACCTTGAGCTTCTGCTCGACGATCTCGCGAGCGAGGCGCTCGACGTCGCGCACCACGTGCGGTCCGGCGCCCGGCAGGCCGATGTCGGCCGATTCGATCCCCAGCTCGGCAATCAGATGCAGGATCTCGAGCTTCTTTTCGATCGGCGGCGTCCGCACCGACGGCGACTGAAGGCCGTCGCGCAAGGTCTCGTCGTCGAGCTCGACCTTGCCGCGCAAGGGTTTCAGCTCGGCGCCGCTCTCGCGGTTCCAGTCGTAGATCAGCTCGCGGTCGCTCGCCTGCATCGAAGGGGTCGGGGGCATGGGAATCTCTCCGGGAAACGGCGCCCGGCCTACGCCTCGGCGGGGGCGAGGGCCGCGCGCTCGACGCGGCGCGCGATGCCGCTGCCGACCTCGCTCGTGCTCATCGTTCCGCCGACGTCGACGGTCGTCGAGCTGTCGCGGATCGCCGCGAGCACGGCGGCGTCGACCGCCGCGGCGGCCTCGGCGTGGCCGAGCGTTTCGAGCATGAGCGCGGCGGACAGAATCGCGCCGATCGGGTTCGCCTGGCCCGTGCCGGCGTATTTCGGCGCCGAGCCGTGGACCGGCTCGAACATCGAGGTCCGGCCGGGGTGGAGGTTCGCCGACGCGGCCATCCCGAGCCCGCCCTGAAGGGCCGCGCCCAGATCGGTCACGATGTCGCCGAACATGTTGTTGGTGACGATCACTTCGAAGCTCTCGGGACGCTTGACCATCATCATGGTGAGCGCGTCGACGTAGAGATGGCTCGTCTCGATGCCCGGATAGTCCTGCGCGACCTCGGCGAAGGCGCGCTGCCAGAGGTCGTGGCCGAAGCGCATGACGTTCGCCTTGTCGCTCATGCAGACTTTCGTCTTGCCGTGGGCGACGGCGTAGTCGAACGCGGCGCGCAGGATGCGCTCCACCCCCTTGCGGGTATGGATCTCGTCCTGGACCGCGACCTCGTCCGGAGTCCCTTTCTTGAAGTTGCCGCCGACGCCGACGTACGCGCCCTCGGTGTTCTCGCGGAAGACGACGAAGTCGACGTCCTTCTCGGTCTTGTTCTTGAGCGGGCAGAGACGCGCGTCGTAGAGCTTCACCGGCCGGAAGTTGATGTAGAGATCGAGGCCGAAGCGGGTGCCGAGCAGGATGTCGGCGGCGTGCTTCATGTCCGGCACGCGCGGATCGCCGAACGCGCCGATGAAGATCGCGGCGTAATGGTCGCGCCACTCGTCGAGCGTGCCGGGCGGCAGGCTGACGCCGGTCGCGAGGTAGTGGTCGGCGCTGTACGGGAGGTGGACCAGCTCCAGGGGGAGGCTCCACCCCGCGGCGGCGGCTTCAAGGACTTTGACCGCCTCGGCGGTCACGTCCACGCCGATGCCGTCGCCGGGCAGGACCGCAATCTTCTGCGGTCGTCGAAATTTCGGATCGAGGGGCTCCATGGCCCGAGATGGTATCAAAGGAGACCGCGCGATCGAACGCGCTTCCCCGTGAGCTCCGGGTATGCCCGGGGGTGATACCCTCTTCTCTCTATGAAGATTGGCGTCTCCCTTCCAGCGGATCTGCTCACCTTCGCCGATCAAGAAGCCGAGCGCCGGGGCACTTCACGCTCGGGGCTCCTCGCTCAACTGCTCGAGGTGGAGCGAACGCAGGCCGAGGTCCGAAGCTACATCGATCGTCACGGCTGGGACGTCGCCGACGACGAGGAAAGCTGGCGGCGCCACCAGCGGGCGCGCATGGCCGAAGAGTACCGTGACGACGAGTGGTGAGCCTCTCCCCCGCCGGGGCGAGGTCTGGTGGGTGCGGGTGGACAAGCTTCGGCCGGCGGTCGTCGTCCAGAGCAATGCGGTTCGCGAGCCGCGCGTCCGTTCGTTCCTCGTTGCTCCGCTGACAAGCCGACTCCACCTCGCGGGCCTCCCCGGAAACGTTCGGCTGTCGCGAACCGCCACCGGCCTCGCCAAGGAGTCGGTCGCAAATCTCTACGACGTCCAGAAGGTCCTTCGCTCGGACTTCGTCGAGCGAACCGGGGTTCTCGCTTCGGAGTCGCTCTCCGAGCTGGATGCCGGCCTTCGGCTCGTGCTCAACCTCTAGCCAACCCCACTTCCGCCTTTCAACCTCGGCTTCACCTCGAAGACGTCGACCAGGCGTGGCTTCAGGAGACGCCCGTCTTCTTCGACCTCGTCGACGGCGATGACGTAGCCGGTGAGGCCCTCCTTCGTGAGGCGGAAGCGGATGAACTGTTTCCACTGTTCGATCCGCGCGCCGCCGCCCGCCTCGTTGTTGTGGCCGTCGAAGCAGATCGAGATCGCGAGGTACTGGCCGAAGAAGGTGCAGGCGAGCGTCATGCCGAGCGCGAGCGCGGTGAAGAGCGACGCCGCGGTCGCTTGCTGCGGTGCCTCGTGCGCGAACGTGTAGAGGAGAACCGCGACGATCCAGCCCACCCAGAGCGCGATCAGCCCCGTCCCGAGCCACCGCCGGTTGGCGGCGCCGTCGGTGAGGACGCGCGGCGCGAGGCGACCGACCGCCCAGCTCAACGCCGCCGTCGCGAGCCCGATCGTGAGCGCGCGGGCGGGAGGGAGCGCCACCACGAGGAGGAGCGGCATCGCGAGCTGAAGCAAGGCGTGCCAGAGCCCGAGCAGCAGGAAGCCGACCTTGCCCGCCCGGCCGTGCAGCTCTCCGCCCACCGTGTAGGCGAAGCCGGGCAGTCCGAAGAGCAGGCCGATCACCACGACCAGGAACGTGATGTCGAACGACACCACGGCGAGCGTGTCCACCCCGTACCGGGTCACGGCGAGGAGCAGCGAGAGGAGCGTGAACGCCCAGAGCAGCCAGCCGTGGACTTGGTCGCTCACGGTGAGGCGCCCTTTGGCGCGGGCGACCCGGTTCATCGCTTCGTCGTACTGCCGGCTCCAGAGGAGCGAGAGGTAGCTCAACGTCAGTCCCACCAGCACGACGAGGTTCGAGGCGAGCGGATAGAGCAAGCCGTACTGGGTGTCGCCGGGGTGGCCGAAGATCCAGAGCACCGAGAGGATGCCCGAGATGCCCAGGACGTGGATCGGCCATTGATAGGCCGAGCTGGGGATCTGCTCCCCTTTCGCCGCGCGTTTGGCGAGCGCGCTGTTGCGCCGCGTCCCCCAGATGGCGACCAGGAACAGCAGCGGCAAGTAGTAGAGCTCGTCGTTCCAGCGCTGGCCCGGTACCGCGGCGTCCAGGATGTTCTGGGCCGGCGACGATCCGGGGAGGGTGCGGTTCACGAGCAGCGCACCTTTGAGCGCCTCGAGCCCTCTCTGCGGCGCCGCGGAAACCGCGTCGGCGATGATTCCGAGGGCGCTCGAGTCTCCGAAGCGGTCCGGTGCCGAGCCGAGCTCCGGCAGTGTCAGGCCCACGAGGTCGAAAAGCGGCTTCATCGCGTGGCGCAGGCTCGCCGAGGTCGCGGCGGCGACGAACAGGAATCCGGCGATCAGCAGGCCGATCAGCCAGATCCTGCCGCCGAGGACGATCATCCACGGATGCTGCACCCGCCGCACGACCTCGGCGAGCGCCTCCTTGGGCGGCGGATAGCAGGCTTCCGACGGCACCTCCCCCACGTTCGTGCACGACGGATGGAGGAACGCCCCGCCGAGCCCCGAGACGACCGAGGCGTAATGCGCCGGCTCGGTGGCGCCCGGCTCTGCGCCCCAGTAGCGCGCGTAGTGATGGACGTCGCCGGAGACGTCGAGCCGGCAGCCTCCCGCGGGAAGCTGCTCCGGAGGATCGGAGGCGAGGAACGGGCACGGTAGGCCGATCGCGCGCATCGTCTGGACGATCGCGGCGTCCGGATCGGCGCGCTGGCCGAATTTGGTGATCGGCTCGGGGGTGGCGACGATCAGCCGATCGGTCGCCTTCTCGGGATCCTTGAGCATCGACTGGAAGAAATGCCGCTGGCGCCGGTCCATCACGCCTTTCTCGGCGTCGAATCCCCACATCCGCCAGCCGAACGGCAGCTCGATCGAGACGAAGCTCGCCCACTGCTTGCGCTCGAATCCGCCGAGCACCAGCTGCGGCTGGTCCCCTTTCCGGTTCGGATTGAACTTGTGCTCCTCGCCGAACGGCTTGCGGAACTGGCGGTTGAAGCCGTCGAGGAAGTCGTAATAGTCGTGGTTGCCCGGGATGCCGAAGATCGGCCGCCGGTCCTTGCGGTCGACCTTGCCCTGGTCGAGCAGGTGGCCGTAAGCCATTTCGAACGGCGTCTGGAAGCGCTCGACCAGCGTCTCGTAATCGGCGACGTGGTAGGCCGTGTCGCCGCCGACGAACAGGAACGAGCCGCGCGGCAGGCTCTCGAGCACGCCGTCGTCCGATTCGAAGGAGACGGCATCCCCCGCCCGCGCGGCTTTGGGCACGAACAGCTCCGAATAGACGAGGTAGGCGATGCTGTAGGTCGCGCGCATGCCGTCGCCCGAGTCCGACATGTAGTCGAACCAGATCTCGTCCCCCTCGAAATCGCGGGTGCAGTCGTACTCGCGCCCGACCATCCAGATCCGCGGATCGATCCGGGTGCCGAACGCGCTGAAGATCAGGATCTCGCGCAGGTTGGTGACCAGCTGGCGGTCGAGCAGCCAGCCGACCGGAGGGCGCATCGGGTTGTCGCCGAGGCCCAGGTACTCCTTGATGCTACGAAGGATGCCTTTCGGTTTCTGGGTCGCCATGAAAGCCTCCCTGCCCCGCGTAGCCCGATCGGTTTCGGCCGGCGGGAAGCTCGCGGGAGGCCGACCTCACCGTTGTTGCGCGTACGTCGAATTGTACACCTCCGGCCGGTCCGACCGCGACAAGCTCCGATGGGAATTCACTTTTCCGCTTGCTCCGCGGGCCTCATCGTGGGATAAATCGAGATCAGGCAATGATTACCGCGGTCATCAGCCGGAAAGGCGGGGTCGGCAAGACCACGACGTCGGTCAACCTGGCGGCGGCGCTCGCCCTCTCCGGGCGGCGGGTCCTGCTGGTCGACCTCGACAGCCAGGCCTCCGCCTCGCTCTCGCTCGGCGTGCCGCGCGAGGAGCTCGCCCCCTCGTCCGCCGACGTGCTGCTCGGCGGATTCCTCGCGAGCGAGGCGATCCGCGAAACGCGCGTGCCGGGCCTCGACCTGATCACCGCCTCGGTCGACCTGATCCACGCCGACCGCGAGCTCTCCCACTTCCGCTCCCGCGAGACCCGCCTCCGGAGCGCGCTCGCCTCCGTGGCGCCGCGCTACGACCTGATCTTCCTCGACTGTCCCTCCTCGCTGTCGCTCGTGCCGGTCAACGCGATCGTCGCGGCCGACGCGTTCCTGGTCCCCTCGATGCCGCAGTTCCTCGCGCTCACCGGCGTCACCAACCTGATCGCCGCCGCGTTCCGGGCGAGCCACGACGCGGGCGGCCGGATCGTGCTGCTCGGCGTCCTGCTCACGATGGTCGACTACCGGATCAAGTCGACGCGCAAGAACGTCGAAGCGGTTCGCGCCGAGCTCGGCTCGAAGGTGTTCGCGATCGAGATCCGGGTGAACAACCGCCTCGCCGAGGCGCCCGAGCACGGCCAGTCGATCTTCCAGTTCGACGACAAGGCGAAAGGCGCCGCCGCCTACCGCCTGCTCGCCCAAGAGTTCGTCCTGCGCGCGACCGACGCCGGCCGCCGGATCGCCGCCGAGATTCCGCGATCCGAACCCGATTCGCCGCCGACACCGCGGTCGGGCGCGCCGGCCGAAGAGACGTCGGTCGGGCTCCCCTCCACCGCGTCGGTCGGCCGCTAAAGCCCAACCGCCGCGAGGCGGCACTCCTCTCTTGCCGGACGCCGACGGATAGAATCCGCGGCGATGAGCTTCAAGGATCATTTCTCCGGCCACGCCGCGGCGTACGCGTCGGCGCGCCCCGATCGCTATCCCGACGAGCTGTTCGATTTCCTGGCCGGGGGCGCGCCGGGGTGCGGGCTCGCCTGGGATTGCGCGACCGGCAACGGCCAGGCCGCGATCCCGCTCGCCGATCGGTTCGCGGTCGTCGTCGCGACCGACGCCTCGGCCGAGCAGGTTTCGCACTTCCAGCCCCATCCACGGATCGAGGTCCGACGCGCGCCCGCCGAGGCGAGCGGCCTCGCCGCCTGCTCGGTCGACCTGGTCACCATCGCCCAAGCGATCCACTGGTTCGATTTCGAACGGTTCTACGCCGAGGTGCGGCGAGTCCTCCGCCCGGACGGGCTGATCGCCGCCTGGAGCTACAACCTCCTCCGCTCCGAGCCGGCGATCGACCGCGTGCTCGACTACCTCGCCGAGGAGCGGGTCTTCTCCTACTGGCCGCCCGAGCGACGCTGGGTGAGCGAGGAATACCGCACCCTCCCTTTCCCCTTCGCCGAGGTCGAGGCGCCCCCCTTCACCATGTCGGTCGACTGGAACCTCGACCAGCTGATCGCCTACGTCTCCACCTGGTCCTCGATCGTCCGCTGCCGGCGCGAAACCGGGGCCGACCCGCTCGCCGAAGTCGCCTCCGACCTCGAAGCCGCCTGGGGCGGCCCGTCGGAGCGCGGCCGGGTGCGCACCTTAAGCTGGCCGCTCCATCTGCGGCTCGGGCGGGTCTGAGACTTGAGCAGAGGCCGCTCCGCCTTGGTGTCGAGGACTTAGAGCACGAACCTTATTTTCGATCCGGATCACCACTCGAAGTGGCGGCGCGGCGAACTTTCTCGAAGCCCTTCGAAAACGTCGTCCACGTCTACGTCTGAGCCCTCGTAGCGACCTCGAAACGCCTCGTACGCTTCCCAGAAGGAAGGCTTGGCGTCGGCGATTCGTCCAGGCTCCGGGAGGGACATCAAGATCACCACCGGCCGACCGCGCCGCGTGAGCTCGACCCGTTCACCCTCTTCGGCCTCGTGGACCACCCGAGTGAAGTTTTCTCGAGCCTCCGCCATCGAATAGCTCTTGGACATTTTCGCTCGGTGCTTCCTTTTGTATACCTTGATGTACATCGTACGGACGACGCGCCATGCCGTCAAACGGCACTCTTTCCGGCGCGGTGCGGCCCGACGAGGCCGCACCTGTGCCGCCGAAGGAGCCGGGAGACACTACGGGCAGTGGTAGTAGCTGGGCGTGGTGTAGAAGCAATCGGGGTCGAGGGTGGTCGTCACCGTGCCACCGGGCTTGCCGGCCTGGAGCTGCGACAGCTCGTTCTCGGACAGCGCCCGCACGGTTTCCTTCGACAGGGTGAGCTGCATCTTTCGCTTGGTGTTCATCGGAGCCGTTCCTTCGAAAAGGGCGTCGGTCTTCATTGACCGCGTTGCTAGAGAGATCGCAATCGGCGGCGGGAAGACGACAGCCTTGGAACCGTCTCGTCGTCGCGGGCTATTCGCGCCAGTCTTCGATCTCGATCCCTTGGAAGATCGAAAAATCCTTGACGTTCGAGGTGACGACGATCAACCGATGAACGGCCGCGACGGCCGCGATCTGGCTGTCGGCATGAGATGGGCTCTTGCCCAGCGCCATCAGGCGAGCCCTCTCCCGCGCGTGCCAGTCGGCCGCCGCCTCGTCATAGGGGAGCACCGGGAGCAGCCGGACGGTCCGTAAATAGTCCTCGATCTTCTGCCGTTTCTTCGAAGGGGGGAGGCGTTCGAGGCCGAACCGCAGCTCGTGCCATACCGGAGCGGCGAGCGCCATCTCACCGTCGTGCTCCTTCAGGCGCCGCGAGATCCCGAGGTTCGGCACCGCCTTGGAGGGATCGGAGATCGTATTGGTGTCGAGCAGGTAACGCGGGAGCATAGGCCGGTCCGACGACGTCACCAGTTGAAATCGCGGCCTGGCGAAGGATCCCGGATCCCCTCGAAGACGTCGTCGACGTCGACGTCCGAGCCCGCGTGGCGGCTCCGAAACGCTTCGTAAGAATCCCAGAACGAGCGCTTGGCGTCGGCGACCCGCCCGTACTCAGAAAGAGAGATCAAAACGGCCACGGGCTTTCCTCGTCGGGTGAGCTCGACCCTCTCCCCCTCCTCGGCTTCGTTGACCACTCGGGTGAAATTCTCTCGGGCCTCGGCGATCGAATAGCTCTTGGGCATCCGGCCTCCTGTACATCTCGATGTACATCTTACGAAGCGCGCGACCGCCCGTCAACGAAAGCTGGCGGCTCCCGTTCGGGTTCTTTCAGGGACGAGCTGCGCAATCGACGTGGCGCGCAGGCCGTGCTCGAACAGGCGGGGGTGCCTTCGGAGACCTGGAGCGCGACGCAGCCGTATCTAGAGCCGCTATCCTCGCGGAAGTCGTTCCACGGCAATGGGATAGCGACTGCGACCCCCGCGAGTCGAGCGCCGAGTCGCAGGCGCTTCAGCCGTCTAAAAAGGCGCTCGCAGCTTGCAGGAAGCCGCTATCGCTCGGAGAAATTCGAATTCCTGCGCTGGATAGCCGCTATCCGTCGCAGATAGCCGCTTCCCAGCGCAGGAAGCGGCTATCCGGAAGGAAGAATCGGCTTCCTGGCGTAGATAGTGGTTTTTCCAGCGCGGATAGCCGCTATCCAGCGCAGATAGCGGCTTCCTGCGGCGGAAAGCGGCTATCGGCGGCCGATTTTCGGTCTTTTGACGCCGCGAGCGACTCTCCGCGACCGATGATGGCTTCAGGGCTCCGGTTCGCGGTGGCGGCTGCGGATGACGAGATTCCGCGCCCGTTGAGCCTAATCTCCTTCCGTGCTCTCGTTTCCTCGATCCGCTAGCCGGTAGCCGATCCCCGCAGCCGATAGAAGATAGCGCGGCTCGGCCGGTTGCGCTTCGATCTTCTGGCGGAGGCGGTGAACCAGCTGTTTGAGCGCCTGGCGGTCGCCCGAGATCCGGTCGCCCCAGACGTGGCGGAGCAGGCGTTCGAACGGCAGGTCGACTCCGGCGTTCGCCGCGAGCAGTTGGAGCAGGCGAAACTCGAGCCGCGTCAGGCGCACCGGCTCGGCTCCCGCGACGCGGACGCTCTGCGCTTCGACGTCGATCGAGAGGTCTCCCACCGCGAGAGGTTGCGGGCGCTCTCCCCCGCTCGCGCGGCGAAGGAGGGCCCGGACGCGGGCGAGCAGGGTACGCGGGGAGAACGGCTTCGACAGGTAGTCGTCGGCCCCGAGGTCGAGGCCGCGGACCTGGTCCTCCTCGCTGCCGCGCACGGTGAGCATGACGACTGGAATGGCCGCGGTCGTCGAGCCGGCGCGGAGACGGCGGCAGACTTCGAAGCCGTCGATCCGCGGCAGGTTCACGTCGAGCAGCACGAGATCGGGCCGCTCCACCTCGGCGAGCAGGAGCCCCTTTTGCCCGTCTTCCGCCTCCAACACGAAATAGCCGTCGCGGCGCAGCGTGTAGCCGATCAGATCGCGCAGGTCGGGGTCGTCGTCGACCACCAGGATCTTCACGCGGCCTCCTCGGCGGCGAGCGCGGGGAGGGTGAACGAGAAGCGAGCCCCCTTCGCGAGCGGCTGCGCCATGACGCGCCCGCCGTGGCGCTCGACGATCGAGCGGACGATGAACAGGCCGAGCCCCATCCCGGTCTCCTCGGGCTCGGTGGGCTCGGCCCCGGGTCCGTCCGCCCCGCGCCCAACGTGGCGCTTGGGCGTTCGAACGAAGCGGGCGAACAGATCGTCGGGCGAGCCCGACGGCAGGCCCGGCCCCTCGTCGTCCACCCAGAGCCGCACCTTCCCCGGCTCGGCGCGCCCACCGATCGTGATCGTCGTGCCCTCGGGGGCGAACTTCTGCGCGTTCGCGAGCAGGTTCACGAGCACCTGGGTCAACCGCTCGGCGTCCCCGACGACGCGCGGAAGCGGGAACGGCAAATCGATCGACAGCTTCTGCCCCCGCCGTTCGAGCAGCGGCGCGGTCAGCTCGGCCGCCTGTTCGACCACCTCGTCGAGCGCCACGGGACTCTTGCGGATGCGGTCCTCCCCCGCTTCGATTCGCACGCTTTCGAGCAGGTTGTCGATCAGCCGCGTGAGGCGGAGCGTCCCCCGTTCGAGCGACGCCGCGAGCTTGCGCGCCGGCTCGTCGCCCAGTTCGTCGAGCCGCTCGGCGAGCAATTCGAGCGAGGCGAGCTGCGCCGCGAGCGGCGTCTTGAACTCGTGCGAGACGTTTGCCACCACGGCGTCGCGCAGCCGGCGCGAGGTCTCGAGGCCGGTCTCGGCGCGGATCACCTGAACCTGCTGCTCCTCGGCGATCTCGGCGCTGGTGATCACCACCGCGAGCTTGCCGTCGCCCCGGCGCAGCGACTCGGTCGCCCGCGCTCCGCCGCGGAAGCGGGCGTGGACGATCGGGCAGTTCGCCTCGCACGGGCGAACGCCGTCCTCTCCGACGGGATCGAGCACGTCGCCGCAGAAGCGGCCCAAGGCCTCGTTCGGGGCGACGCCCAGGAGCGCCGCGGCCTGCGGGTTCAGATAGCGGATGCGCCGGTCGCGATCGACGGAGAAAACTCCATCGGCGATGCCGGAGAGGACCGCCTCGGTTTCGGCGCGACGGCGGCGCAGCTCGGTGGTGAGCGCCCCGAGCCGGCGTCGCATCTCCTCCATCGCCGCCGCGAGCGAGCCGACCTCTGCGACCTCCAGGACCGCCGGGACCGCCGGGATCGCCGGGGTCGCGCCCGGGCCGGGGATCTCGGAGATCGGGTTCGCAAGATCGCCGCCGCCGATCCGCAGGGCCGCCCGTTCGAGCGTCTGGATCGGTCCGGAGATCCGGCGGCCGAGCCATCCGCCGACAAGGATTGCGAGCATCGCGACGGCGAGCGCAAGCAGCAGGAACCGCCGTTCGAGCGTGCGCAGCGACGCGGCGATCGCGTCCCGCGGCAGCGACGTCTCGACCGCGACCGAGAGCCCCTCTCGCGCGACGACCTCGCGCGCCACGTAACGCTCCCCCTCGCGCACGGGCCCCCGAACCGGCTCCGGCTCCTCCACGGGGCCCCCGAGGGAAAGGCGCACCGGGAGCCCCACCTGCCCTGCAATCCGCGCCGCGAAGCGCTCGTCGAGCGCGAGCGCGCAGACCGCCTCGGCGCCCTGCCGAGCGGCGAACGGCTCGCGGGCGACGAAGGTGAGATCTCCCCGCGAGGGGACGCTGCCCGCGGCGGCGAAGACCCGGCCGTCGGCGGCGACCGCGCAATAGGAGAGCCCGCTCGTCGCGCGGAAACGTTCGAGGAACATCGCGAGCGCGGCCGTGTCCCCTTCGGCGAGGAGCCGCGCGGCGGTCGGCCGCTCGGCGAGCAGACGAGCGGCCGTGCGCACGTCCGCGGCCGAGCGCGCGCCCGCCGGGCGCGCCGCCGAGCCCGCGAGTGCCACGCGCGCGAACGCCTGCTCGTCGGCCCATCGCCCGAGCAGGCGCAGGGTCGCGAGCGCGATCGCGAGCACCGCGAAGAGGACCAGGAACGCGGTCGAGCCGACGAGGACGGTGTTGAGGCGGATCCGGCGCATGGGCTCGGGGAGAAGTCTATCCGCTGCTCCGAGGGGACTTGGGCCCGCGCGGCCCCCCTAGCGCCGGCCCAGGCGCCACTCGACGAGGCTCTTCGCCGCGAGCGTCACGAGGGCGAGGCACGCGAGCAGCGAGGCGACCGCGAACGCGGCTTGGAACGCGTACTCGTTGTAGAGGATCTCGACGTGGAGCGGCAGCGTGTTGGTGAGACCCCGGATGTGCCCCGAGACCACCGACACCGCGCCGAACTCGCCCATCGCGCGGGCGTTCGCGAGGATCACCCCGTACAGCAAGCCCCAGCGGATCTTCGGCAGGCTGATGCGGGAAAACGTCTGCCAACCCGAGGCGCCGAGGGTGAGCGCCGCCTCCTCTTCCGCGCTCCCTTGCGATTCGAGCAGCGGCAGCAGCTCGCGCGCGATCATCGGCGCGGTGACGAAGATCGTCGCGAGGACGATACCCGGCAGGGCGAAGACGACCTTGACGTCGTGATCGAACAGCCACGGCCCGAACCAGCCGTGGAGGCCGAACAGCAGGACGAACATCATCCCGGCGATCACCGGCGAGACCGCGAACGGCACGTCGATCAGCGTGATCAGCAGATTCTTGCCCCGGAATCGGAACTTGGCGATCGCCCACGCCGCGGCGAGGCCGAACAGGAGGTTCACCGGCACGGCGATCGCGGCGGCCGTGAGCGTGAGCCGGATCGCCGAGCGGGCGTCGGGCTCGGAGATCGCGGCGCGATAGGCCTTTACCCCGGCCGCGAACGCCTCCTTGAAGACGAGGACCAACGGCACCACCAGGAACACCAGGAGAAACGCGAGTGCCCCGCCGATCAGCAGGCGGCGCACCCACGGGCTCTCGGAGGTCGCTCGCGACGAGGCCGATTCGCGGTATGGGGTCATCGTCGCGATCCTCAGACCGCCGGCTCGGCCGGCACCGCCCGCTTCAAGCGGAGGGTGAGCAGGTTGATCGCGAGCAGCAGCGAGAAGGAGACCAACAGAAACGCCGAGGCGATCGCGGTCGCTCCGGCATAGTCGTACTGCTCCAGCTTGATCATGATCAGGAGCGGGGTGATCTCCGAGCGCATCGGCATGTTGCCGGCGATGAAGATCACCGAGCCGTATTCGCCGAGCGCGCGGGCGAAGGCAAGGACGAACCCGGTCGCCGCGGCCGGCGCGATCTCGGGCAGCAGCACCCGGAAGAACAGCGCGCCGCGCCCGGCGCCGAGCGAGACCGCCGCCTCTTCGACCTCCGGATAGAGCCCGGCGAGCACCGGCTGGACCGTCCGCACGACGAACGGCAGGCCGATGAACGTGAGCGCCACGACGATGCCGAGCGGCGTGTAGGCGACCTTGACACCGAGCGGTTCGAGCAGGCCGCCGAGCCAACCGTTCGCCGAATACAGCGTGGCGAGCGCGATGCCCGCGACCGCGGTCGGGAGGGCGAACGGCAGGTCGACGAGCGCATCCACCAGCCGCCGGCCGGGAAAGTCGTACCGTTCGAGCACCCAGGCGACGAGCACGCCGAACAGCACGTTCAACACCGCCGCCGCGAGCGAGGCGAGGAGGCTCAGACGATACGCCGCGAGCGTCCGCGGGTCGGTGAGGATGCCCCAGAACGCCTCCCAGGTGAGCGAGGCGCTTTTCAAGAAGACGGCGGACAAGGGGATCAGGACGATCAGCGACAGGTAGGCGAGGGTGAAGCCGAGCGACAGCCCGAACCCGGGGAGGTTTCCCCGCTTCCTTCTCCGCCGCCGCGTGGGCACTGCTTTCTCGCTCTCCATCGTCCGCCGAATCGTCCGCCGCATCGTCCGCCGAATCGGCCGCCGGCTGGCCTCAGCGACCCGCCTGGTAGATCTGGTCGAACACGCCGCCGTCGGCGAAGTGGGTCTTCTGCGCTTTCGCCCAGCCGCCGAACACGTCGTCGATCGTGAACAGCGTCAGCTTCGGAAACTGCGCGGCGTATTTCGCGGCGACCTCGGGCCGCCGCGGTCGATAGAAATGGCGCGCCGCGATCTCCTGCCCCTCCGGCGAGTAGAGATACTCGAGATAGGCCTTGGCGAGCGCCTCGGTCTTGTGCTTCTTCGCCACGCGGGAGACCACCGCGACCGGCGGCTCGGCGAGGATGCTCTTGGAAGGCGCGACGATCTCGAACTTTCCCTTACCGAGCTTCTGGACCGAATAGAGCGCCTCGTTCTCCCAGGCGATCAGGACGTCGCCGATCCCCCGCTCGACGAACGTGACGGTCGAGCCGCGGGCGCCGGTGTCGAGGATCGGCACGTTCTTGTAGATGCGCGTGACGAGGTCCTTCGCCTTCGCTTCGGTGCCGTATTTGCCCAGCGCGTAGCCCCAGGCGGCGAGGTAGTTCCAGCGCGCGCCGCCGGAGGTCTTCGGATTCGGCGTGATCACCGAGATGCCGGGACGCGCGAGGTCCTCCCAGTCGCGGATCTTCTTCGGATTCCCCTTGCGCACCAGGAAGACGATCGTCGAGGTGTACGGCGTGCTGCGGTTCGGCAGCAGCGTCTGCCAGTTCGCGGGCAGGAGCCCGGAGGCGGCGATCGCGTCGATGTCGTAGGCGAGCGCCAGGGTGACGACGTCGGCCTCGAGCCCGTCCACCACCGAGCGCGCCTGCTTGCCCGAGCCGCCGTGCGACTGCTGGAGGGCGACGTCCTGGCCGGTCTTCGCCTTCCACTGTTTCGCGAAAGCGGCGTTGAAGTCCTGGTAGAGCTCGCGGGTCGGGTCGTAGGAGACGTTCAACAGGCTCGCCGCCCCGGCGGGAAGGCTGGCGAGCAGGGCAAGGAGCGCGGTCAGGCTTCGGTTCATTCTCATGGCAAGGATTCCCTAGAAGTTGATCTGGAACCGGCTGAGCAGGACCTTCTCGTCCTCGCGGTCGTCGATCGCGGCACCCGCGGCGGCTCCCCCTTCGAACGAGGTGACCGCGTAGTCGAGCGCCCATCGGACGTTCTTGTTGAGGTACCAGTTCGCGCCCACCGACCAGGCTTTCGCGAGCGAGGCGGACGAGGTCGGGCTAGCGAACAGCGGGAACGCGTCGTCGTCGACGGCGAGCTCGGCATAGCGGGCGGCGAGCTCGAACGCCCCCCAACCCCGGTTCGCGGGGTCGAACGGCTTCTTGGGCGACACCGCCTTGTAGGTCGGCGAGCCGCCGCCGAACAGCACGTACGAGGCCGAGACCTGCCACGACCGGTTCGTAAGGTCCGCCGCGACCGCGCCTCGCCGCACCTCCTGCGAGCTGGTCACGTACTCGGCGAGAAGGCCGAACGCTCCGGCGTACCAGGAGAGCTGCGGCGAGATCCTCGTGCGGTCGCCGTTCGCGATCGCGGTGCCCGCCGCGGTCCCGTCGGTCCGATAGGAGAAGAAGGTCTGCTGGCCGTCGGTGCGATAGGAGGGAAGCCCCGGGGCCGAAAGGGTCCCCTCCTGCCTCCCTTGACTTGCGGCGACGCCGAAACCGAGGCCGCGCAACGCGAGCGCGTCGGCCTTCTGGAACGGCTGGAAGAACAGGCGCGCCGCCACGTCCTTGCCGCTGTTCGAATCGAGATCGCCGCTGCCGCCGTCGACCACCCCGTCGAACACGCCGGCCGCATAGCTCACCCGGCCGCCGGCGAGGTCGCCCGAGAGCTGGACGCCGAGGTCACGGTTCGGAACCAGAGCGGTCGGCAACGCGCGCTCGACGAACAGGATGTCGGTACCCGACTGGAGCCGCTCGTAGCCGACCGGCGGCTTGAACTTGCCGGCCCGGAGCCTCGCCGCCGGGGAGAAGCGCGCTTCGAGATAGGCGTCCTGGAGCACCGTCGTGCCGCCGCCGAAATCGGGCATCACGCGGTAGTCGAAGATCTTCCAGATCGTCCCTTCGAGGATCGGGCGCACCCGCCGGAGGAGGAAGGTGTCGGTCGCCGGCTTCTGTTCGTCGTCGGCATAGAACCGGCCGTCGAACTGCACGTAGCCGCGGATCTTCAAGACGAACGCGCCGTCGGCGGACTTGAGCGAAAAGCCGTCCTTGCCGCTCGTCGCCGTGGTGGCGGTCTTCGCCGTCTCGGCCTCCGCCTCGTCCTCGATCTCGCCCTTGCGGTCGAGCACGCGCAGCTTCTGGTCGATCGCGTCGAGGCGCTCTTCGACCGATTTCGGCGGCTCGGCCGTTTCGGTCGGCTCGCCTTCGCCCGGCGCCGTGGCGGCGGGCGCATTCGGAGCCTGCGGCTCCTGGGCGAGAACGACACGGGAAACGCCGCCGGTGACGGCGACCCACAGCGCCAGGGCGAGGAGCGAGGCGCGCCTTGAAGGCCGGGATGTAGAAAGTTTCATGTCGATTCGTCTCCTGAAGGTTCGAGTCAAAGCAGTCCGGCCCCCGAGCGGATGATCAGCACCGGCCGCTTGGCCTCGAGGAGCAGGTCGCCGACCAACCCGTCGAGCTCCGGAGCTCGCCGCTCGTGGCGTTCGCGGCCCAGGGGCGCGCCGAGGACGAGCAGGGTCGGCTCGGCGC
Source organism: Thermoanaerobaculia bacterium (assembly GCA_044226625.1). Taxonomy (GTDB): domain Bacteria; phylum Acidobacteriota; class Thermoanaerobaculia; order Multivoradales; family UBA5704; genus DASYKS01. Next base: position 2,224 of record JBGAGQ010000033.1, on the reverse strand, counting down.
GCGCCGCGGCGGCGGCGAGGATCTGCGTCCGCGGCTCGCCGCGGCGGATCGCCGGCTCGGCCGCGACCCCGACTCGGCCGAGCGAGCGGACGGCCGCGGCGAGAAACCGGTCGGCGAGCGCGAGATCGGCCTTCGGCGCTTCGGCCGAGATCACGGTGAGGACGGTCGCCGCGGCGCCGAGGTGGCGCGCGAGCCGGCCGGCGAACAGGACGTCCTCCTTGCCCGGCTCGCCCACGGCGACGCAGATCAGCAAATGGCTCGGCAGGTCGGCACCCGCGGTCTCCGGTACCGCGAGTAGGTGATGCGGGCCGGCGGCGAGCGCCTCCTCCGCGCGGGCGATCGCGCCGCGATCCCCGAGACCGCCGAGGCCGAGCGCCACGAGGTCGACCGGCCGGCGCTCCGCCTGCTCGGCGAGCGCCTCGCCGAACGGTGACGGCGACGCGACGGCTTCGATCGACGCGAGGCCGCTGCCCAGCCGCTCCTTTTCCCGCTGAAGACGCTCTTCGAGACCGCTTCGCGCCCGCTGCGCTCCCCCTCGCCTTCCCGAACCGCCGTCGGAATCGGCGGCGAGGACGGTCACCCGCGCGTGGGCCATCCGGGCGATCCGCCCGCCGAGATCCGCCGCCTTGTCCGAGGCGGGCGTGCCGTCCGTCGCGAGCATCAGCGACAGCCCCGGATGGACCAGCGCGTGGATGCGGCGTACGCCGACCCAGGCCGGGTCGCCGGCGCGGAGGGGATAGCGGGAGGCCTGATGCTGCGAGCGCACCGCGTCGATCAGGGCGAAGTCGCTGCCGAACGGCACGTCGGGGGCGATCGGCCGGACTCCGGCAAGCGGCGGCAGGCGCAGGCGGAGCCGCTCGGCCGCGCCAATCCGCGCGGTCTGCTCGACCACCGCGCGGCCGAGCAGCGGATAGCCGAGGGCCTCCTCGGATTCCTTGACCGCCACGTCCTCGGGACGGAACAGGACCTGCACCCGGCGCGGCTCCGGCACGCGCTCCGGCGAGCGCTCCGTCGCGAGCGGAAACTCGACGGGGCCGAGGCGTACGCCCGCCCGGGTGGTCTCCCCCACCATCAGGTTCGCGCTGCCGAGGAAGGTGGCGACGAACTCGGTCTGCGGCCGGAGGTAGAGCTCCTGCGGCGGGCCGGCCTCCAGCAGGCGGCCGAAGCTCAGGACCGCGAGCCGGTCGGCCAGCTCGAACGCCTCCTCCTGATCGTGGGTCACGAAGATCGCTGCGATGCCCAGCTCCTTTTGGATCGAGCGGATCGTCCGCCGGAGCTCCGTCCGGATGCGCGCGTCGAGCGCGCCGAAGGGCTCGTCGAGCAGCAGGACCTCCGGCTCGTGCGCGAGCGCTCGGGCGAGCGCCACCCGCTGCTGCTGGCCGCCGGAGAGCTGGCGCGGCATCCGGCCCCCGAGCCCCGCCAAGCCCACCAGCGCGAGCAGCTCGTCGCGCCGCCGCCGCCGCTCGCCGCGGCCGACCTTGCGGATTGCGAGCGGAAACTCGATGTTGTCGGCGACCGACATGCCGCGGAAGAGCGCGTAGCTCTGGAACACGAACCCGACGCCGCGCCTCTGCGGCGGCAGGGGGGTGACGTCGCGGCCGTGGAGCAGGATGCGCCCGGCGTCCGCCTCGGCGAGCCCGGCGATCATCCGCAGCACCGTGCTCTTGCCGCTGCCGCTCGGGCCGAGCAGGACGAACAGCTCGCCTTCGGCGATCTCGAGGGAGAGGTCGTGGACGACGGAATGTCCTTGGTATCGCTTGGTGAGCTGCTCGAGCACGATCGACATGACCGGCGCATCGTAGGGACCGGCGGGTACGATGTCGGTCGGAAGGCGGTGACATTTCGAGCGGGTTCCGTCACCGGGGTTGCGGAGACGCCCCCACCTCGGTCCTCCCCCGCAAGCGGGGGAGGAAGAAAGGCTCAGTCTTGTAACCGTTGCCGAATGCGTACGGAGAAATGCGTACGGAGAGTAAGAGGTAATCGGTTCTCCACGACCACCCGCCAAAGCGTCCCTCCCCCCGCTTGCGGGGGGAGGCTAGGAGGGGGGCCTCCCTCAGCTCACCAATTGCCCGCACGCCCCTTGGACGTCGCGGCTGCGGCTCTTCCTCACGCTCACGAAACAGCCGTGCTCGCGCAGGCGGCGCAGAAATCTCTGGACCCGATCCCCTTCCGGCTCGCGAAAATCCGAGCGAGGGTGCTCGTTCATCGGAATCAGGTTCACGTT
>JBGAGQ010000032.1:0-69022 GCA_044226625.1 Thermoanaerobaculia bacterium | reverse complement strand
GTTCGATCACCTCGCGGCAGGCGACTACATGGTGCGCGTCGTGGCCTCGACCCTGCCGGTGGGCCTGGCGGAGACCTTCGATCTCGACGGGATCGGATCTCCGAACATCGCGGGCTTCTCTCTGGCCAGCGGCGAGCACAAGACCAATGTCGACTTCGGCTATCGCGGCACGGGCTCGCTTGGCGACCGCGTATGGCTCGATTCCGACGGCGACGGTTTCCAAGACCTGGGAGAGGCCGGGATCAACGGCGTCACCGTCGAGCTCCTCGACGGCGGCGGCAACGTCATCGACACCCAGGTCACCACGGGGGACGGCCACTACACGTTCTCGAACCTCGACGCCGGGAGTTACACGGTGCGGGTGATCGCCTCGACCCTGCCTGCCGGCGTGGCGCAAACCTACGATCTCGACGGCGTGGGCTCGGCGAACTTGGCGGCAGTCTCCCTGACCGGTGGCCAGAGCCGGATGGATGTCGACTTCGGCTACCGCGGCACGCTCCAGGTCGGCGATCGAGTTTGGCTCGACTTCGACGCGAACGGTTCACAGGACGTCGGCGAAGCCGGAATCAACGGTGTGATGGTGGAGCTGCTTGACGGCGGCGGCAACGTCCTGGCCAGCCAGGCGACCTCGGGCGACGGCAACTACACCTTCTCGAACCTCGTCGCGGGGTCCTACTCCGTGCGCGTGGTCGCTTCGACCTTGCCGGCCGGTCTGGCGCCGACTTACGACCTGGACGGCGTGGCGTCAGCCCATGTCGCCTCCTTCTCTCTCACGGCCTCTCGGACTGACGTCGACTTCGGCTACCGCGGCACCGGCTCGCTCGGTGACCGCGTCTGGCTCGATTTCAACGCGAACGCGACGCAGGACGTGGGTGAAACGGGGATCAACGGGGTCACCGTCGAGCTGTTGAATTCGAACGGCGACGTCGTGGGCACGCAGACCACCTCGGGCGACGGCAACTACACCTTCACGAACCTGCCGGGTGGCAGCTACTCGGTGCGTGTGGTCGCCTCGACCCTTCCGGCCGGATTGGCTCAGACCTACGATCTCGACGGGATCGGTTCGGCGAACGTCGCCGAGGCGACGCTCGCCGGGGGCCAGAACCGAACCGACGTCGACTTCGGTTACCGCGGCACCGGCTCGCTAGGCGATCGTCTGTGGGTCGATTTCGACGCCGACGGCGTCCAGGATTCGGGCGAGGTTGGCCTGAACGGCGTCACGGTCACCTTGCTCGACGGCGGCGGCAACGCGATCGGAACCGCGATCACCGCGGGCGACGGTCTCTACACGTTCGGCAACCTCCCGGGCGGCAGTTACGCCGTGCGTGTCGAGGCGGCCACTCTTCCGGGCGGTCTCGCTCCGTCGTACGACCTCGACGGAACCGGCACCGCCAACATCGCCTTGGTCGGGCTCGCCGGCGGCCAGAATCGGACCGACGTCGACTTCGGCTATCGCGGCGTGGGTTCGCTCGGTGATCGCCTCTGGCTCGACTTCGACGCCGACGGCACGCAGGACTCGGGCGAGGACGGCATCAACGGCGTCACGGTGTCCCTGCTGGACGAGAACGGCAACGTCCTCGCCACCCGGGTGACCGCGGGCGACGGCAATTACACCTTCGACAATCTGCCGTCGAGCCACTACTCGGTGCGGGTCGAGGCGGCGACGCTGCCGGCCGGGATCACCCCGAGCTACGACCTCGACGGGACCTCCTCCGTGAACTTCACCGACGTCATGCTCGGACCCGGGCAGAACCGGACCGACGTCGACTTCGGATACAAGGGGATCGGCGACATTGGCGACCGCGTCTGGCTGGACGAGGACGGCGATGGCGTCCAGGGCGTGAGCGAGTTCGGCATCAACGGCGTCTCGCTCGAGCTGCTCGACAACGGCGGCACGGTCATCGCGACGACCACCACGAGCGGCAACGGCAACTACCACTTCGGCAACCTGCCGCTCGGGACGTACTCGGTGCGCGTCGTCACCTCGACGCTTCCCGTGGGGCTCGCCCAGACGTACGACCTGGACGGTGTCGGCACCGCCCACGTGGCGACGGTCACGCTCAACCTCGTCCAGGCCGAGCGCGACGACGTCGACTTCGGTTACCGCGGTACGGGCTCGATCGGTGATCGGCTCTGGACCGACACCGACGGCGACGGCGTGCAGGATGCCGGTGAAACGGGGCTGAACGGCGTCACGGTGTCGCTGCTCAACTCGGGTGGCACGGTCTTGTTCACCGCGATCACCAGCGGCAACGGCAACTACTCGTTCAACAACCTGGCGGCCGGAAGCTACTCGGTCCGCGTCGAATCCTCGACGCTGCCCGCCGGCCTGGCCCAGACCTACGACCTCGACGGGACGGGGACGGCGAACATCTCGGCCGTGTCCCTGGCCGGCGGCCAGAACCGTACGGACGTCGACTTCGGCTATCGCGGCACCGGCTCGCTCGGTGACCGGGTCTGGATCGACTCCGACGGCGACGGTGCCCAGGACCTCCTGGAAACCGGCATCAACGGCGTCACCGTGAATCTGCTCGACGCCGGTGGCAACGTCATCGCGACCGACGTGACGGCGGGCGACGGTCTCTACCAGTTCCAGAATCTCGTGGCCGGCACCTACTCGGTGCAGGTCGTGAGCGCCACCCTGCCCGCCGGTTTGACCCAGACCTTCGATCTCGACGGCCTGGCGACGCCGCACAAGGCGACGGTGACCCTCGGCGCCAACCAGTCGAACTTCACGGTCGACTTCGGCTACCGCGGCACCGCCTCCGTCGGCGATCGGGTGTGGAACGATGTCGACGGCGACGGCGTGCAGGATTCCGGCGAGCTCGGCATCAACGGCGTCGACGTGGTACTGCGCAACGGCTCCGGCAACGTGGTCGCCGTGGCCACCACGACCGGCGACGGCAACTACCTCTTCTCCAATCTGCTCGCCGGCAACTACACGGTTTCGGTCGATCCGCTGACCGTTCCGGCCGGTTACGTGCAGACCTACGACCTCGACGGGACCACCTCGGCCAACACCACGGCGTTCAACCTCGCGGCCGGTCAGGCGAAGAGAGACGTCGACTTCGGCTACCGTGCTCCGAGCGACAACCCGCAGTGCGTGGACGAGGCGATCAACGACCCGGCCGTGCAGGCCGCGGGTGCCAACCATTCCTTCTGGCTCCCCGGTATCGGCACCGACTACCAGTTCACTCCGAGCCCCGGCTCGTTCGTGCAGAACGCGGACGGCACGGCGACGATGAACGGTACGATCAAGAGCCTGTCCAACCCCTTGAACGCCTGGACGGTGAGCATCACCTTCACCGGGCGGACGAGCGTCACCCCCGCCGGCAGCCCGAAGAAGGAGCTCAAGGCCTCGGCTTACATCGAGAACGGCGGTCCGGTGAACCCGGCCACCTGGACCTACTACACCGGCTACACCGGCACGTTGACCGGTCTCAACAACAACGCCGGCGCGGTCATCAACATCACCCGTACCGGTCCGGCTTTCCAGGTCGGCTTCGGAGCCAACGGAAAGAACCTCAACTTCGGAGCTTCCGGTTGGTACAAGTGGACCGTCGTCTCCCAGCCTTCGTCCGGCGCCTGCCTGCCGGCGACCGGCCAGGGCGACATCAACGTCGATATCGTCAACTGTCCGCCGCCGACCCCGGCTCCGGGCACCGGCACCATCGGTTACTGGAAGACCCATGCGAGCGCCTGGCCGGTCACCAGCATCAAGATCGGCAACCAGACCTACACTGTCTCGCAGGCGATCACGCTGCTCGGCACCGAGAGCCGCGGCGACAAGACGATCGACTTGGCGAAGCAGCTCATCGCGGCCAAGCTGAACGTGCTGGTCGGCAACGCCTCGAGCTGCATCAGCTCGACCATCACCTCGGCGGACAACTGGCTCAAGACCTACCCCGTCGGCAGCAACGTTCGGGGCAGCAGCTCGGCCTGGGCCACCGCGTCGCCGTGGCACACGATGCTCGACAACTACAACAACGGGTTGCTGTGCGCACCGCACCGTAACTAGGACTGGATGTGATCCTCGCGGGGCTCGGAGCCGAAAAGGCGCCGAGCCCTCTGAGGGCGGCTGGCTTCGACGGGCTCGAGCAAGTCTCGAGCCCGTTTTTTTGTTGAGATCTTCCTCTGATAGAATGATTTGGTTCAGTACAAAGGGTGCGCGCAGAAATGAGGGTTTAGCGATGAATTATTTCGGCTGTTCATGGAGCGGCGCCAAGGTTCGAAAGCGTTACATTTCACCTCGGCTCTCGAGCTATGGCCACCTCTTGAATCTGACACGAAGCGAGAACGGCGACGGTGAGGATGCCGACTTCCTCGGTTCGCGCCCTGCAACGAAGCCCAACCCGGGGAAGTTCGTAGGCTCCCACGGCGGGTTCTGATCTGCCCTTGCGACCGGATCGCCCACCGGTTTCGCTCAGTTTCCCCACCATCTCCTGGAATCGAGATCTCGCGGCGCCCGATCGGGTCGCGGCGGCCGAGACGGTCGTGTGTCTTGGCTATCGGGGCTTCCCGTTCGATCGGAAGGCCTTCGCCGACCGCGCGGGCGCCGACACCGGCGGCGCGCCGGAAGACCTTCTCGCCGCGGCGTACCGGCTCTCGGGCGCGGAGTTCCCTTGGGACCTCGCCGGCCCCTGCGCGTTCGTCGTTTGGGACGGACGTCGGGAGGAGCTGTTCGCACGCTCGGACCCCTCCGGCTACTTTCCGCTGTTCGTCGCCGAGAGCGGCCGGCAGATCTCGATCGCGACACGCGTCGAAGCCCTGATCGATCGGACCTTCGATCGTTTGAACCGCGCGACGATCGCCGCTCACGTATGCAGCCTTTCGGCCCGACCGAGCGAGACCTTCTTTCGGGACGTGAGGAAAATCGATCCCGGCTCATCCCTGAAGGTTGGGCGTCGAGAAGCAGTCGAGCGCCCTTCCCCTCCCGGCCTCCCAGAGCCTCGACCGGCCGACGAAGAGAGCGCGTCGGCCGTAGTGCGGCAAGCCCTCCTCCGCGTCGTACCGGACTACGCTCCCGAGGGGGAGATCCTCGGCGTGACCGTGAGCAGCGGTCTCGACTCGACCGCGGTCGCCGCGGCGTTGCGGGCGGCGCGACCCGACGCACGAATCGTCGGCTTTGTCTGGACCGCTCGCTCCGTTCCGTCGGCGGACGAAAGCGGCCCGGCGCGCCGGGCCGCGGAGCGGCTCGGGCTCGAAATCGTCGAGATCGCGGCCGACCGGCATGGTCCTCTCGACGATCCCCGCGGCATCGATCCCGGTCCCGGCAGCCCGCTCTACAACGTCTATAGCCCGACTTGGCGAGAGACCTTTCGCGCGGCGCGCAAGCTAGGCATCCGAACGATCCTCACCGGTCATGCCGGCGATTTCGCGTTTGGGTCGATCTTTCCGTTCGCCGACCTCTTCTTGACCGGTCGCTGGCTGCGCCTCGCGCGAGAGATCAGGGCGTATCGGCGCCGAGTCGATGTCAACGTACCCTGGCTGATTCGCTATCGCGTCCTGGGGCGGGCCGCGCGCTGGCTCGTGCCGGCCGGCCGGCCGGCGGCCCCGTCCTGGTTGGGCCCGGCGCTGCGGGACGAGCTGCTTCGCCTTCCCCGAGCGGCGCACGTCGACCGGCTCGCGCTGCCGGGCGACCGCGATCGGCGGCAGATGCTAACGAGCTCGCGCCGTTTCGCCGCGACGGCCGCGCTCGCGGACGAGGGGGCGGAGCTCGGTGTCGACCTCCGCTTTCCGTGGATCGATCCGCGCATCGCCGCGCTGGCGCGCAGCATTCCCGCCGCCTGGACCTTCTCGGATGGCTTCTCGAAGGTCCTGGTCCGAAGGGCGATGCGCGGCCTCTTGCCGGACGAGATCCTCGATCGACCGGAAAAGATCTATCCGACCGAGCTGCTCGTGCGCGCACTCGCCGGTCACGGCCGGACCGAGGTCGACGCGCTCTGCTCCGACATGGTCGCCGCGGACCTCGGCTTCGTCGAACCCAAAGCGTTGCGACGGGCGGTCGAGGAATGTGCCGGCGGACAGTGGCGCGGCGCCATGTTCTGGCAGAGCCTCACTCTGGAAGCCTGGCTGCGCGGGATGTCGCGATGATCGCCTCGCCGGTCTCTCGTTGGCGTTGGTTCGGACGGGTCCTCGAGGCGGATTTCGCGTTCGTCGCCCGGTTGCCGCGAGCTTCCGGGGAAACCGACGTTACCCTCCGGCGGCTCGATCATCCCCCTTCGGAGGGTAGCTTCCAGAGGATCTTCCCGGTCGAGTCGATGGCCTCCGAGGAGACTTGGCTCGAGGTCCAGGTCGATCGGAACGGTCGACATCGGGTCCGTTTCGCCGGGCTCGCCTCGTTCGACGTCCACGGAAACCAGATCGACCTACATCTCGAGGAGGGGACCCTCGCGGAGGCGGAGGCGCTGTTTCTCGGCGTGGTCTCGGCGCTCTATCTCGAGTTGGGCGGTTCGGTCTGCCTCCATGGCTCGGCGGTCGTGAAGGCATCGAGCGCAGTCGGCTTCCTTGGATTCAATCGCGCTGGAAAGAGCAGCTTGGCCGCGAGCTTCCTGGCCGCGGGCTACCCACTGCTCACGGACGACGTGCTCGCTCTCGATCTCGACGACCCTTCCGGGATCCGCGCGTTGCCGGGGCTTCCCCAAATTCGCCTCTGGCCCGCCGCCGCGGAGCAATTGGTGGAGGGCGCCGACGAGCTCGAGCCGGTCCATCCCGGGTTCGACAAGCGCCGCGTGCCGGTCGGCGCCGGTGGGCTCGGGGAGTTCTTCGATGCCGCCACCTCTCCGCGCGCCCTGTTGCTCCCTGCGCGCGGCGGTGCGGAGATCGCGCTCGAGCTCATCTCTCCCCGCGAAGCGACGATCGAGCTCGTTCGGCACTCGTTCCTCGGCGCGCTCGGCGAGGCGGCAGTGGGCATCGGTCGCCGGTTCGAGCGTTTGGTGGCGATCGCGGAACGGCTTCCGGTGTATCGATTGGTCTACCCGGAGGGCCTCGACCTCCTTCCGAAGGTGCGCGATGAGATCCTTAGGCGCCTGCCGACGCTGTGATACCTTGCTGCGGCCATGGCGGCAGAGATCCCCGAGCTTTCGTCTCGCAGCCACGCCCGGCCGAGGGCCGGGGTGCTTGCGCGAGAGGTTGGCGGCGAGATGATCCTGCTCGATCTGGACCTCGGGAACTACTACGGCCTGAACGAGGTCGGATGCCGGGTGTGGTCTCTGCTGGTCGCCAAGGCGACGTTCGGCGAGATCGAGGAGCGACTCTTCGACGAGTTCGAGGTCGATCGCTCCACGTTGGCGTCCGACCTGCGCCGTGTCCTTCGCGACCTCGCCGAGCATGGGTTGATCGATGTCCTCCCGGATGACTCGGTGGCTGTCTGACGGGCGCCGCCTCGCTGCCCTTCCGGCCGCGGATCGCCGTCGGCTTCTGCGCGCGGCCTGGCGTCTGCTCACGATCGACCTCCGTCTGCGCCTCCGGGGGTTCGCGAAGGTAGCCGATTCGCTCGAACGAAGGACGATCCCTCCCGCTCGATTCGAGCCCGACGCGATCGACGCCTGGACTCGGGCGGTGGACGTCGCCGCCCGTCATCACCTCTATCCCATGTTGTGCGTCCCACGGTCGCTTGCATTGCGTGCGCTGCTCGCCGAATCCGGAATTCGTACGGAGCTGCGCATCGGGGTCCGGAAGACGGGAGAAAGCCTCGCCGCGCATGCGTGGGTCGAGCATCGGGGCCTGCCGCTCGGTGAGCCCGCCGCGATCGCGGAGCGCTTTACGCCGCTGGAGCCCGCCGGCGCCGACGGACGCCACGCGGTGCTTTTTGCTAGAATTGGCGAGAATTTTGCAGATTTTAGAGATCAACCGTTGAAGACCGGAGATCAACCCGAGGTCCATTAGCGGGCATTCCGCGGCTCTCGTCGACTATGACCGTGGGCCTTAACGAATAGGAGGGAATCGCGCATGAATCGTTGGCTCACCGCGGTAGCCGTGGGGGCGACCCTGATGGCGCCGATTGTGGCGCGGGCTCAGGACCCGCAGAGCCGCGACGGCGATCCGAATCGGGATCCCTACGCGGATTACAAAGAAGAGAAGCGGTTCGCGGTCTCGGTCGGAGTCGGCCTGGTTGAGCCCTCGAACGGAAGCTTCACCGAGCCGTACATCACGGCATCGCTGCGCATTCGGGCGGGCCACAAGAATGAGGAAGACTACGGTTCGCCCGACCGTGGGATCCGCGGCTACATCGAGCCGGAGATCGGCTACTGGGAAACCAATGAAGCGCGCGGCGGCGGCAAGGCGAGCGATCTTCTGATTGGCGCGAACCTGATCGGCGTGGTTCCGTTCGGCAACATTGAGACGTTCTTCGGCGCGGGCGCCGCCTATCATCAGATCGACGCGGCGCTCCTCAAGGACAACCCGGGCAAGACCGGCAATCAGTCGAAGGTCGGCGTCGATGCCCAGTTCGGTGTCGATCTCTTCCTGTCCGAGCACCTCTCGGCGTTCGGCACCGGCCGCTTCGATCTCGTCCAGGATGCCCAGGACAGCTTGCAGACCAAGATCTACCTCGGCCTGCGCGCCCACTTCTAGAACACGCTCGAAGCAAGAAAAAGGCGGCCGTCCTTTCGGACCGGCCGCCTTTTCCATTTTCACTGGGGGGCCGAAGCCCCCCGGCGGGGTTCTTAGTACATTCCGCCCATGCCGCCCGGCATGCCGCCGCCCGGACCGGCGCCCTTGCCCTCTTCCTTCTCCTTGATCTCGGAGATCATCGCCTCGGTCGTGAGCATGAGGCTCGCGATCGACGCGGCGTTGACCAGCGCGGTCTTGGTGACCTTGGCCGGATCGATGACGCCCGACTTGATCAGGTCTTCCATCGTGCCGGTCGCGGCGTTGAAGCCGATGTTGCCGCTCTCGGCGAGCAGGCTCTTGACGATCACGGAGCCCTCTTCACCGGCGTTGGCAGCGATCTGGCGGGTCGGCTCCTCGAGCGCCCGGCGGACGATGTTGATGCCGACCTGCACGTCGCCCGAAGCCTGGAGCTTGTCGATCGCCGGAATCGCGCGGAGCAGCGTCACGCCGCCGCCCGGGACGATGCCCTCTTCGACCGCGGCCTTGGTCGCATGCATCGCGTCCTCGACACGCGCCTTCTTCTCCTTCATCTCGGTCTCGGTGGCCGCGCCGACCTTGATCACGGCGACGCCGCCGACCAGCTTGGCGAGGCGCTCCTGGAGCTTCTCGCGGTCGTAGTCCGAGGTCGTCTCCTCGATCTGGTTCCGGATCTGCTTGACCCGGCCCGCGATCGCCTCACGCCGCTTGGCGTCGTCCGAGTCGGTGACGATGGTGGTGTCGTCCTTGGTGAGGACGACCTTCTTGGCGTCGCCCAGGTCTTCCCAGCGGACGCTCTCGAGCTTGATGCCGAGGTCCTCGGTGATCACGCGGCCGCCGGTGAGGGTCGCGATGTCCTCGAGCATCGCCTTCCGGCGATCGCCGAAGCCCGGGGCCTTGGCTGCGGCGATGTGGAGCGTGCCGCGCAGCTTGTTGACCACCAGGGTCGCGAGCGCCTCGCCCTCGACGTCCTCGGCGATGATCAGGAGCGGACGGCCCTGCTTGGCCACCTGCTCGAGGATCGGGAGGAGGTCCTTCATCGAGCTGATCTTCTTCTCGTGGAGGAGGATCTTGGCGTTCTCGAGGACCGTCTCCATCCGCTCCGCGTCGGTCACGAAGTAGGGGGAGAGGTAGCCGCGGTCGAACTGCATGCCCTCGACGACTTCGAGGGTCGTGTCGAGGCCGCGCGCCTCTTCGACCGTGATCACGCCGTCCTTGCCGACCTTCTCCATCGCCTCGGAGATGATGCCGCCGATCTCCTCGTCGTTGTTCGCCGAGATCGTGCCGACGTGGGCGATTTCCTTACCCTCGACGGGCTTGGCGAGCTTGTCGATCGCCTCGATCGCGGATCGAACGGCGAGGTCGATGCCCCGCTTGATCTCCATCGGGTTGGCGCCCGCGGTGACGTTCTTGCTGCCCTCACGGTAGATCGCTTGGGCGAGGACGGTCGCCGTCGTGGTGCCGTCGCCGGCCACGTCGGAGGTCTTCGAAGCGACCTCGCGCACCATCTGGGCGCCCATGTTCTCGAGGGCGTCGGACAGCTCGATCTCCTTTGCAACGGTGACGCCGTCCTTGGTGATCGTCGGAGAGCCGAACTTCTTCTCGATGACGACGTTGCGACCCTTCGGGCCGAGGGTGACCTTGACCGCGTCGGCGAGCTTGTTGACGCCGCGCAGGATCGCGGCCCGCGCGTCGGAGGAATAGGTAATCTGCTTGGCCATGGTTATTTTCGAACCTCCCTGAGGTCGTAGAAGAAGTTGGTTATCCGACCACGGCCAAGATCTCGTCCTCGCGGAGGATGACGAGCTCTTCACCGTCGATCTTGATCTCGCTGCCCGAGTACTTGCCGATCAGCACGCGGTCGCCGGCCTTGACGTCGATCGGCATCCGCTTGCCCTCGTCGTTCAGCTTGCCCGGACCCACGGCCACCACCTCGGCCTCCTGCGGCTTCTCTTTGGCGGTGTCCGGAATGATGATGCCACCGCGGATCTGCTCACCCTGCTCGATGCGCTTGACGACCACCCGGTCGTGAAGGGGACGAATATTCACGGCTCGATACCTCCTTCGAAGGTCTGAGTTGGATTGGACACACTCGATCGCAACGGGGCGCCAACGAAACGGCTGTTAGCACTCTCCGGCGACGACTGCTAAGAGGATAGGTGGCTCGCGACGCGCTGTCAAGTGCATGCGACCGTGCTTTCGAACGAACGAGATCGCGGCGGCGGAGCGCGCCGCTCCGCGGGTGGGCAGGCTGCGTTGGGGTGCTAGACCGCGGGGGCGGAGTACCAGAGCACCGCCACGAAATGGCAGATGCTTCCGCCGAGGACGAACAGATGCCAGACCATGTGGTGGTAGCGGAGGCGGTCCCAGGCGAAGAAGACGACCCCCGACGTGTAGAGGATGCCGCCCGCGAGAAGCCAAGCGAGCGCCGCGCCGTCGTGGTGGGACGCCAGGGGGCGGATCTGGATCACCACGAGCCATCCCATGAGCAGGTAGAGCACTACCGAAGCTCGCGGCAACTTCAAGCCGATCAGGCTCTTGAACAGGATGCCGCACACCGCGAGCCCCCAGATCAGCCCGAGGAGCGTCCAGCCCCAGGCGCCGCGCAGCACGCCGAGCGTGAAGGGGGTGTAGGTCCCGGCGATCAGCAGGTAGATGGCGGAATGATCGAGGATGCGGAGGATCTGCTTCACCCGACCCGGTTTGACCGCGTGGTAGAGGGTCGAGATCGCGTAGAGGAAGACGAGGGTGGTGGCGAAGACGCCGTAACCCATAAGCTGCCAGGGATCCTGGCGTCCCGAGGCGAAGAAGAAAAGCAGCGGAAAGCCGATCAAGGCGAGGATCAGGCCGATCCCGTGGGTGACGCTGTTGGCGATCTCTTCCTCGGCGGTGAGGACCCGGCGCATCCGTCCCATCGCCGGACTCTATGCGAAGAAGGATGGGGTAGGCGTGCCGGCTGAGAAACTCAGCGGGCCGCGCGTGCCGACAGGGCGGAACGCCAGAGCGCCGCGACGTGCTCGGCCGAAAAGTCGGACACCAAACGCCGCCGGCCGTTTTCCGCCAGCTTACGCCGCTGGGCGGGGTCGTCGAGCAATTCCAGGATCTTCGCCCGCCATGCGACCGGATCGGGATCGGCGACGGCGAGGTCGAATCCGGGCTGCCCGCCGACACCCGCGGCAGTCCACGGTGTCGCGATCACCGGCACGCCGGCCGACCAGGCTTCGAGCACCTTGATCGGCAGACCCGAGCCCGCCCGCATCGGCGCGAGAGCGAGCGTCGCCTTCTCGAGCAGCGGCTTGAGATCGCTCGGCGATTCGACCAACTCGACCCCCGCGCGGGTGGACGCCTCGCGGAGCCGCCGCGACGGCCGGCTCCCCGCGAGCAGCAGGCGCGAATCGGGGCGCGCCGCCCGAATCTCCGGCCAGACGCGCGCGAGAAACCAGAGGGCGCCGTCGGCCGTCGGGAAATAGCCGAGATTGCCGGTGATCGCGAGGAGCGGAGCCTCGGCGGGCGCGATCTCGAAGGGGGACTCGCGACCCTGCCTTTTCAGAATCCGGAGGGTGGGAGGGAGATCCTCCGGCGCCGGCATCGCCAAGGGAACGACCTCGACCTTGGCGCCGAGCTCCGGCCCCAACCGCTCGGCCAAATACGAACGATCGCGTTCCGAAACGACCAGCACTCGCTCTGCCCGCGCGGCGAGGCGCCGCTCCGCCGCGAGCAGGCGCCGGGCCTCGAAACTCAGGGCCGGACGGATCGGCAGGGCGTCGAAGCGCGCCCGCCGCTCGAAATTGAGCGCCAGGCTGTCGATCAAGTCGACCACCATCGGGGTGGTGCCGAGATCGGGAAGATGGCCGACCAACCGTTCGAGCTGGAGGATGACGAGGTCGTGGCGGGGAGCGAGGTCGCGAAGCTTCGCCGCGAGGTCGCGGCTCCGAAAGAGACCCGATTGAAGCGGCGCGAAGGTGAACGCGGCGCGAAGGACACCGAGGGCCCGTTCGAGGTTGCCCGGCGGGCGATAGCGAACGACCTGGCTGTTCGGATTCGAGATCGGATGACTGGGGCCGGGAGCGGGCTCGCCGCCCTCCGGCGCGAGCAGGGTCACCTCGCGCGCCGCTCCGAGGAGCTCCAGGGTTTGGAGAGCGCGCATCTGATCGCCGCGCCGGGGGGGGAACGGCGGCCGGGTTACGACGAGCAGGATCTTCACGGCCTCTTCTGGCGGAGCTCCCCGGCCTCGAGCCCGGCGCCGCTATCCCTTCTTGCGTACCAAATGGAACTTTGCCACGTGGCTCGGGTCCGCTTTTCCGCCGACCCAACCCATCCAGTCGGAACGGATCTCGTCGGGCGAGATGAACTCGATCCGCGCTGAGTGAATATGCGTGTCCTTGGCCGGATCGAGGTTCGTACCGCCGTCGAAGTCGAGGAGGATCTCCCGCGCCGAGATCGACTTCGACCGGAAGTGCGGCTGGTTCCCCGCCGCGCAATAGTGGGTGGCGACCAGAGCGTCGCCGTCGCGAAGATAGACCGTGACCATCTCGTGCGGCGTGCCGCTGAACTGGTTCTCGATCAAGACCTTACCCCCGCCGGTGAGCCGGTAGCTGACGGCCACCTCGCCGGGCTTCAACCCCAGGCTGCCGTCGGCGTCGACCCAGTCGCCCACCAGCGCCTTCATCTGGTCGAATCCTTGGGCGGCGCTCGGCACGGCGGTCGTCTCGTCCGCTCGCGTGGCGAGGGGGGCGAGCCAGGGGAGGAAGAAAGCGAGAATCAAAATCGGCGACCGGCGATCACGGCGCATGGGGTGCTCCTTTCGGGGGATGTCCTCTCGTAGCCTCCGACTCTAGCAAAGCGGGAGGGAATCCTCGGCGAGGCGGCATGCCTCGAACTCTCCCGGGGAGGGGACCTGGCCGCCGTTTGACCGCCTGCCGCGCCGCGCCGTATCCTCGGGAAGCGGAAACTTCCCGCGAATTTCGTCCTGGAAGCTCCTGGTTGAACCCTTCCGGCTCGGTGCAGAGAGCGCAAAGAGCCGTTCCCGTCCAAAGAGTCCGAAATGCCTCCGCATTCTCCTTTCGCCACGATCGAACAGGCCATCGACGAGATCCGCCGCGGCCGGATGGTCATCGTGGTCGACGACGAAGACCGCGAAAACGAGGGCGACCTGACCATCGCCGCCGAGAAGGTCACCCCGGAGACGGTCAACTTCATGGCGAGGTTCGGTCGCGGATTGATCTGCCTTACGCTCACCGAAGAACGCTGCGACCAGCTCGAGCTGCCGCTCATGGTGGAGACCAACACTTCCCCCTATGGCACGGCGTTCACGGTGTCGATCGAGGCGCGCGGCAAGATCTCGACCGGCATTTCGGCGGCCGACCGGGCGGCGACCGTTCTCACCGCGATCGATCCGCGCACCCGGCCCGAGGATCTGCTCCGTCCCGGGCACATCTTCCCGCTCCGCGCCAAGCGCGGCGGCGTGCTGAAGCGCGCGGGTCAGACCGAAGCGTCGATCGACCTCGCCAAGCTCGCCGGGCTCGACCCGTCCGGGGTGATCTGCGAGGTCATGAACGACGACGGCTCGATGGCCCGGGTGCCCGACCTCGCCCTGTTCGCCACCGAGCACGGGCTGCTCATGGTCACGGTCGCCGACCTGATCAGCTACCGCCTGCGCCACGAAACGCTGGTCAGGGAGGTCGCGGCGCCGCGCCTGCCGACGGAATACGGCGAGTTCCGCATCCACGCCTACCGCTCGGACGTGACCGGCGACGAAAACGTCGCCTTGGTGATGGGGGAGATCGATCCCGAGGTGCCGATCCTGGTGCGGGTCCACAGCCAGTGCCTGACCGGCGACATCTTCGGTTCGGCGCGATGCGACTGCGGTCCGCAGCTACATCAGGCGCTCGATCGCATCGGCGCCGAGGGGCGCGGCATCGTGCTCTACCTGCTTCAGGAGGGGCGCGGCATCGGCCTGATCAACAAGCTCCGCGCCTATGAGCTGCAGGACCAGGGCAAAGACACCGTCGAGGCGAACGAGCATCTGGGCTTCCGCCCGGATCAACGCGACTACGGGATCGGCGCCCAGATCCTGCGCAAGCTGGGCGTGCGCAAGATGCGCCTGATGACCAACAATCCCAGCAAGTACATCGCCCTCGACGGCTACGGTTTGGAGATCGTCGAGCGCGTCCAGCTCGAGGTCCCGCCCACCGACGTAAGTCGCGACTATCTGCGGACCAAGCGCGAAAAGCTCGGACACCTATTGAAGCTGGTTTAGTAGAAGAGCCCTCCTCGGGCTCCCAGCGATCGGTGCGGGGTCGATCCGCACATCCCCGCGTCAGGACTCCGTGACCTCCTCGGTCCGATGCAGCGCCTCCGCCTGCCGCTTCGCACGGGCGGCGAGGCCGCGCTGACGGATCAGGACGATGACCAGGAGCTCAAGGCCGAGGAGAAGTAGGCCGAGCGTCGAATCCCCGGTGACCGCCACCAGGACCGCCATAGCGCAGAAGCTGAGCGCGACGACGTAGAGCGTACCCACGGCCTTGGGGCGGCCGCTTTGCGTCTGTTCGAGCAGGTGATGGATGTGGTTCCGATCGGCGTGGAACATTCGGAGGAAGCGTTCCGCCCAGCGGCTTTTCGGCCGGTGGATGAAGCGCACCAGCATCACCAGCAGGGTATCGAACACGGGAAGGCCGAGGGCTAGCAACGGGACGAGGATCGCGATCGCCGCAGGGGCTTTGATCGATGAATGGACGCTCGCGGCGGCGAGCAGGAAGCCGAGCGTGAGCGATCCCGCGTCACCCATGAAGATCTTCGCCGGCTGCCAGTTGTGGCGGAGGAACCCGAGGCAGGCGCCGGCGGTCGCGGCCATCAGGACGACTGTACCCGGGTTCTGCTGGATCAGGGCGAGCGAGAGGAGCGTGCTCGAGATGATGGCGACCACGCCGCCGGCGAGGCCGTCGAGGCCGTCGAGCAGGTTGATCGCGTTGGTCACCCCGACGATCCAGAGCAGCGAGACGGCGGGGCCGAGGAGCCCGAGATCGATCTCTCCGACGAGCGGCAGGCGCAGCTGCGAAAAGGACCAGCCGACGCGGACGAGGAGAAACGCCGCCCCGAGCTCGATCAGGAACTTCTTGACCGTGGAGACCCCGACGAGGTCGTCGACCAATCCGACCAGGAAGACCAACCCGGTTCCGAGGCCGAGAGCCACGAGATCCTGACGGAGGATGTTCGCCTGCCAGTCCTGCCACTGGATCAGCGCGACCACACTCGCCGAGAGGGCGAGCCCCATGCCGATCGCGACGCCGCCCAGGCGCGGTACGGGCGTTTCCTGCTGACGCCTCCCGCCGGGGTGATCGAGCACGCGAAGCGCGATCGCCAAGCGGGTGATCGGCGGCACCAGGAGGTGGGTGATCAGGCCGGCGACCGCCGACGTGCCCGCGGCGTAGAGAAGGAGCTCGATCATCGCGCGACCGCCTCAAGCGACGGTTCGATCGGCGCCTGGTCCGGTTGGGTCGCCCTCGTAGAGTCCGCGGAATCCGCCGAATCGGCGATCTCTTCGAGCGCCCGGGCGACGCCGGCAGGGTCCCCGACCGAAACGCGGTGATAGGAGCCGGAGGTCAACCGCTCGCGACAGAGCCGATCTACGTCGCTTTCCATGCTTCCGACGAACAAAATTTGACGCCCGGACTCGATCGCCGCGTGGACCTTGGACGGCAGGACGTAGCCGACGAACTCGTCGCGCAGGGTGATCAGGTGGGCGGTCGGCGTCACGAGAAGGCGCGGAAGCTCGGCGAGAGGCACCGGGCGGCTCCGATGATGGGGCAGGCGCTCCGAGCGAAGCTCGGCTTCCACCCGATCGGCGCGGGCTCCCGTCGCATTGAGCCAGAGAGCGACTCGCCCGGAGCCCTCGCGATGATGCCGCCGGTAGCCTTCGAGGAAGGTCTGGTGGTCGTGGGCGACGCCGAAGTTCCCCGAATAGAGCAGCACCACGCGTCCGGCAAGCTCCTCCGGCACGGGCAAGGGAGCGGCATCCGGCGGAATCTCGATCGGCGACGGATCGCGCTTCAGCCGGATCCTCCGATCGGGGATACCGAGGTCGAGCAGACGCCGCCGTTGGTCCTCGCCGAGAACCTCGAAGGCGTCGACCCGACGTCGAAACGCCACGGTCAGGCGATGAAACGCGCGAAGCCAGGCCGGGACCCGAGGCAGCTCGGCCATCAGGCACTCGGGATGGAAGTCGGTGATGCGATAGGTGAGGCGCCGGCGCCAGAGAAGGTTCGCCGGGACCAGGAAGTGGATCAGGAACGGCGGGCTGCCGGTGAACAGCACTTCGTCGGCGTGCCGTAGCTCCGAGGCGAGACGCCGCAGCAGGCGAAGGTTCGTCCGGAGGGTCCAAAGCGCCCGATCGCGCAGGTTGGCCCGGTCGTAGACCGAAGCGGCCAACCGAACGATGCGAAGGCTCCCCGCTCCCACCCGCTCCTCCTCGATCGAATCGCCGTTCGACGACAACCCCGCGAGCACGACGTCCTCGCCCGCCGCGGCGCGTTCGCGGGCGAAGAGAAGGCTGTACTGACCCACCGCGCCGAAGTCGGGCGGCAGCCAGTCGCAGAGGTACACCAGCTTTCGCATCGGTCCGGACAAAACGGCGTACATCCCCTCCGGACGTCTAGCGCTCCGTGAGCATCTCCTGGAGGTAGCCGGAGACCGCCTCTCGTTCGCGGCTGCCGAAATACCAGTCGATGGTCCGGCGCAGACCGTCCATGAACTTCATCTCGGGTTGCCAGTCCAGCAGCTCTCGTGCCAACCGGTTGCTTGCCACGCGGTTGAGCGGTCCGGTCGGCATGTGCGGGAGGTATTTGATCTCCGCCTCCTGGCCGGTGTAGCGGAGCACCTCGCGCACCGCGTCGATCACCCGGGTGCGCTCTTCGGTGCCCAAGTTCACCGCTGTGCCGTCGTCGATTTTCTCGGCCGCGAGGATCATGCCGCGGACGATGTCGCCGACGTAGGTCCAGTTGCGGATCTGGGTACCGTCACCCCAGACCTCGAACGGATTCTGGCGAATGAATGCGCGGGCGATCATCGCGATCACCGCGTGATTCTCGACTCCGCGCTCGCCGTAGACCGTGAAGAATCGACAAGAGGCCCCTTTGAAGCCGAAATCCTTGTGGTACGACTTCAGGGTCATCTCGGTCATCAGCTTCGCCCAACCGTACATGTTGTCGGCGTCGTAGGGGGGGCCGACCATGTCCTCGGTGAGGTAGAGCTCCTGGCTCACGTCCTGTTGGATGAAGTTGGGATAGACGCAGCCGGAGGAGGCGAAGACGAACTTTTCCACCCCCGCCTCGTAAGCCGCCTTGATCAGCATGCCGTCCATCGCGAGGTTCTGTGCGCAGGCGGCCTGGTGGAGGTCGACATAGCCGCGCCCGCCGTGGATCGCTGCGAGGTGGAAGACGACGTCGACGCCCTCGACCGCCCCCTGGGGGACGCCCGGCTGGAGGAGATCTTGCTGGCGGAACTCGACCACTCCCGAATCGATGTGCCCTTGGATGTTCGCGAGCTTGCCGCTCGTCAGGTCGTCGACCACCCGCACGCGCGAGACCCCCCGGTCGACCAGGCGGTCGATCAGGTGAGAGCTGATGAACGATGCGCCGCCGGTGACCAGTACCTGCTTGTCCTTCCAATTCATTCGGGAGATCTCCATACTGCCGCGGACCTGTCGCGCAACCTGACCTGTCCATTGAGGGTGGAAAAGCTCCTTGATTGTAGACGAAGCCGCTTCCGGCGGTGAAACACCGCGCACGCCGTTCGTCGATTCTCTGCTCGGGCGGCGTCAGGTCGAGATGGCGATCGATTGCCTCGGCAGCCTGCTCGCGCATTCGGCGGATCCGGTCCGATTCAGGCTGCGGGACGACGGTTCGCTGGGTGAGGAGGAGAGGGCGCGGCTCGAGTCGGCTCTAGGTAGCGCTGTGGGCTCGCCGGTCTTCCTCTCCCGGCAGGAGGCCGACGACCGGGTCGCGCCCTATCTGTCCCGCCGACCCGCGCTCGCCCGGGCACGCCGCGAGCATCCGCTGTTCTTGAAACTCGTGGACCTCGCGATTCCCGAGGCGGGAGAGGAGATCGCCTACTGCGACGCCGACGTCCTGTTTCAGCGTCCGTTTCGCGGCTTGTTCCGCTTCCCCGGGCCTGACTCCGACGCCCTGTTCATGAGCGACGTGCAAAACGCCTATTCGCTCCGCTCTTGGCACCTCGCGCTCCACCGGCGGCTGCGCCTGCTCGAACGGGTGAACACCGGCGTGATCCTCTACCGGACCCGGGCGTTCGACCCCGATCTCGTCGAGTGGTACCTGTCGCGGCCGGAATTCCTCTTCGCCCCCCCCTGGACCGAGCAGACCGCCTGGGCGCTTCTCGCGGGGAGGGCCGGATCAGGCCGATGCCGGCTGTTCGATCCCGCCCAGATCGCGATCCCGAGGGCCGCGAGCCCGCTCCCGTCCGAAGCGGTGGCGATCCATTTCGTCAGCCCGGTGCGGGGCCGGCTGGCCGAGGCGCTCCCTTCGGCGCTCGCGCGACGAGGCGAGACGCCGATCGAAATCCGAAGCCTGCCCGCCCGCCGGCTTTCGCCCCTCGGCCTGGCGGCGACCGAGGCGCGTCGCCGTCTTCGGCGAATCTAGGTACCGGCGGACGGCGACGGCGCGTCGTCGAGGACCGAGTAGGCCCGGTCCTTGAGGCGAAGGAACGGCGACTCAAAGAACCGATAGGAAAGTTGGGCGAGGCCGATCGCGAGACCGATGGCGAGGGCGTAGTAGGCGGCGCAGTACGGGACGAGGCCGCGGTCGCGCCACCACGTGGTGTGCTCGAACAGGGTCGTGGTCGCGTAGACCGCGATCATGTGGAGCATGTAGATCCCGTACGAGATCTTCCCGAGATGGTCGAGCAGGCGGCCGACGAGTCGACCGCGACCGAACGAGACGATGCGCCGGGGATTCGCCGCGGTGTTGAGGATCATCCAGGGGTAGAGCGCCAGCTGAGCCACCTCTTCGGCCGGGCTTCGCCAGCCTGCCCAGTTGAACAGATAGAAGTCGGCGAGTAAGGCGAGCAACAGGAGTTGGGCGAACCGGCTGGCGAAAGGCCAGGCGGAGAACAGCCGCTCGCGATGGCGCAGGAGCGCCCACGCCGCGAGACCGCCGATCGCCATGTAGTGGAACTTGAGCTGCCCGACGAAGAGTAAGACCCAGCCGGTGCCGAAGACGGCGTATCGATTGGCCACGAAGATGGCGAACGAGACGGAGAAGACGACCGCGAGGAGAAGAGGAAGCCGTGCGTGGAAGCGCTTCACCGCGGGCGCCCACCCGAGGTAGAACTGCTCTTCGATCCCGATCGACCAGAGAGGGTTCAGGATCCCGCCGACCGTGTACAGGCTGTTCATCAGGTTGGGCAGGAAGCAGACGTAAAGCAGCGCCGCCGTGGCGATCGAATACTCGACCCGATACGGGATGCCCGCCGCCGGCAGGATCAGGTTGTAAAACACCAGCCCGAAGGCGACTACCGCGAAATAGAGGGGCCAGATGCGCAGGACCCGACGGAGGTAGAACTTGCGCACGGCCACCGTTCCGGTGCGCCGGATCTCCACGAGCAACAGGTAGGTGATCAGGAAGCCGGACAGGGTGAAGAAGAACGAAACGGCGGGCGCGCCGCGAAAGAACAGCGCTCCGTAGGAGGGACTCGGCAGGTGTCGGCTGGCCTGGTTGAGAGGGATGTGCCCGATCACCACGAACAGCGCGGCGAGGAATCGGAGCGGGTCGAGCCCCCCGAAGTGGAGCTTCTCCGCCGCCGGGCCGACGGCCGTGGAGCTCATCGCACCGGGTCCCTGCGCCGGATCTCCTCGGCCAAGAGGCGGGCGACCACCTCGTGACCGTAAGCGCTGTAATGGACGCCGTCGAGGAACAGGCGGCTCCGATCGTCGCGCGACCGCAACCGCGGTAGCGGATCGAAGCAGGAGATCTTCTGGGCGGCGCAGAAGCGGAGGAGCCGCCGCGTCACCGCGTCGTACCGCCGGTCGAACAGCTGGACTTCGTCGGGGGAGAGATAGAGGAGGAACCGCGCCCCCTCCCGTTCGGCCGCGGACCGTACCCGGGCGATCGCGTCGAAGGTGGGTACGGAGGCGTCGCGAGGATTCGCGGCGAGGTAGGCGGCGTCCGCGCGGATCTCGTCGGCGTTGAGCGTCTCCGGATAGCGGGTTCGGCGCAGGTCGTGAAACAGCCGGTAGGAGATCCCGGCGACGAGTTGGTGGAGGCGGCGGTAGAGCGCCGAGGCGTAGAGCACCCGGTTCTTGGCCGCGGTCAGCCGCTCCGCCATCGTGGGCTTCGGCGGGGCCTTCCTCATTGGCTTGGCGGGGGATCCCGCGGCGACGTTCGCTACCTTGTTTCGGGCGGAAAAATCGTTGAGGTAAAATTGAAGGATCACGAGGTCCGGCCGGTATTTCGCGCCGTCCTCCTCGAAGGCGGCCAGCTCGTCGAGCGAGTCGTACGCGAAGACCGCGAGGTTGACGACCTCATACGGCCCGCCTTGGCTGCCGGACAGCTCTTGCTCCAGCCTCGCGGCATAGATCCGGTCCTGCGGGACGCCCAAGCCGAAAGTGACCGAGTCGCCCAGCAGCACGAGACGCCGTCGCGTTCCCGCGGTCGTGGGGTGGTCGATGTCGCGATACCCCTCGCGGTTCAGGCGATATCGGATGTTGCCGTAGCGCTCGGGAACCGTGAGATCGGCGTTCGGGCGGAGCACGAATCGGCCGGAGGCTCGCGGCTCGATCAGCGAATATAGAGAGCCGACCGGGGCGCCGAAACGCTCCGCCGTTCGGACCGCGATCTCACACACCGGAATCAGCAAGGCGATCCAGAGGATCGCGCGCGCGGTTTTTCGAATGGCGGGCCGAACGGCCGGTTGGATCGGCGGCTGGGGGCCGCCCTGGGCCTGCGTCACGACGGCAGTTCTCTCGGTTTGGGAAGGGCCAACGCGTTCCAAGGCGCCGCTCCGAGCGGGCGACGCTCGGCCGCGGCAATCGAGGCGTCGAACACCTCGTAATCGAACGCCGCGAACAGCTGCCCGACGGCCTCCGAATTTTCCTCCGTGACCTCGCAGTAGACGCGGGGCCTCGCCTCGGCGAGTAGCTTTTTCGCTCCGCCGAGCACAAGCATCTCGGCCCCCTCGACGTCGATCTTAAGGACGTCGGGAGGGGCGTGGGTCAGAAGCAGGCCGTCGAGCGTGACCGCCCGGACCCTGCGCCTCGTGCGCACGCCGCCCGCCTGGGACGATCCTTCGACCGCGGCGAGATGGTTGGCGGCCCGTCCCCGCTCGGCGATGTGGAGCTCTACCTCTCCATCGGTCGCCGCCACCGCCGCCTCGATCACCTCGACCGCCGCCAGAACCCCCGAAGACCTGGCGGATCGATTCGAGGGCTCGTGCGCTGCCGAGCGCCGGAGAAGGCTCGCCAGGAACGGATCGGGCTCGATCGCCAGGACGCTCCCTCTTTCGCCCGCGAGAAAGGCGGCGGCGAAGGCGAACAGACCGACGTTCGCTCCGACGTCCCAAACACGGGCTCCAGGAAACACCAGCTCGGTGGCGGCGTCGAGCAGGTCGGGATCGATCCGCCGGAGGTCGCGTCCCCAGTACTTGAGCGCGGCGTCCGGCGTCACGAAGATCGTCGTGCCCCCGAGCTCGGCCGGCAGATTCCGGCGGAGGACGCGGCCCCGGCTCAGACGCTCGATGAGGCGGCGAAGGATCATCGGTTGCCTCGCGCGCGCTCCACCGGCACGCAGCGAAAGCGCGTCACCGCGCGGAGGCGGGAGAACGCGGTGGCGCGAACCGGCCGGCCGCGGTGATCGAAGACTTCGTAGCACCGATCGACCATCAGGCCGAAGAGCTCGGCCATCGAGCTCCCCAGCCGTTCGAGATGGAGCGGATGCGCCTCGAGGAAGAGATCCGGCCGCTCCTCGGCGAGCAATCGTTCGGCTCCGCACAAGGTCGCGACCTCGTATCCCTCGACGTCCACCTTCATCACGTCGGGGGCGAAACCCTGCTCGGCGCAGATCTCGTCGAGCGGCCGGACCGGGATCGCGAGGACACCGGGCTCCCCGATCTCGTCCTCTCCGCACGCTTCGAGGTGGTGCCAGTCGAGCCGCATCGCGATCGTGGCCGGAGCCGCGCCCGCGGCGGTCTGGAGCGCCCGGACGTCCGCCCCCGGATTCCGTCGGACGTTTTCGGCGAGCACCGGGAAGGCGAGCGGCGAAGGCTCGAGCGCGAGCGCCGCGGCGCCGGCGCGGCCGGCCGAGAACGCGAGGGCAAAGATGCCGTGGAGGGCACCGACGTCGAGCAGGCGCCGCTTCGGCCGGGTGACGCGGCACCAGGCGAGGAACCCGTCGAGCTCCTGGGCCATCTCCAGCGAGCGAAAACAGAAATGCTCGAAGCCGTGCCGTGCCCCCGGATCGATCGACAGGCGAATGCCGGGACGGATCTCGATCTCGTCGGCCGGCAGCGCCGCGTTCGCCCGGACGAATTGCCGGTGCCGTGCCGCGAGCCGCGGATCGCTCGCCCGCAGGTGATGCCAGGCGCGGCGCACCGCGTCGAGACCGCGTTCGCCGAGCAAGGGGCCGAGAACGGCCTTGGTCCGTTCGGCGATCATCCCGTTTCGCCGTCTTCCCGAGCCGAAGCTCGATGTCGATCCGGCGTTTCGCGCGCTTCGAACCAGGCCCATTCCATTCCGGCCGGCCGCCCTTCCCAGACGGCGGCCGCGCGCTGCTCCGGCGTCAGTCGCTCGAGCGACGGAATGCTCGCCCGGGCGCGGTCCGACATCGCGAAGCGCTCGATCCGATGGGTCGCCTCGAAGCGTTCGAGGAGCGTCGACGTGATCGTGGGGTCGATGAAGTCGTGGAGCTCGACCAGGAGATCGGACGCGGAGAGCGCCGGGACCGCCCGCGGATCGAGCAGCTCGAGCTCGCAACCCTCGCAATCGCAGACCACGAGCGAATTGGGACCGGCGAATCGGGCGAGGTCTTCGAAGCGGCAGAGCCCGCGAACTTCGACCCGGTCGGCGACGCCGTTCTCCCGCACGAGGCGGCGCGTGCGTTGACGCGCGACGACGTCCGTGTCGAAAGCGTGGACGCGCGCCCCGGGAAGGCGCCGAGCGAAGCCCACGGCGTAGTAGCCCTCGCCGCAGCCGATGTTGACCACCGAGCGATAGCCGCGGGAGCACGCCGCCTCGACCGCCGGGTGGATCTCCATCTCGTAACAGCCGACGAGCTTCGGCAGGAGGCCGCTGCCGCTCGCAAACGGCAGGTAGCGCAGGCCCGCGAACGGGCCGGAGAGGACCGAGAGGTCCGCTCCGCAGAGCGCCCGCGCGATCGCCGCGGTCTTGCCGTCCAGGCGCTCGGGGCGAACGGCGTAGCGCAGCGTCCGCAGCGCGAGGAACAGCCGGGGTGCCCGGTCGCGCAGCGCTTTTCGGACGCTCATGACGTCGGCTCGCTCCGCCGACGGGAGACCACCACGTCGCCCAGCACCAGCCGATCCATCCGTGTCCGTAGAAAGCAATCGAGCGCTTCCTCGGGCCGGTTGACGATCGGCTCGTTCTCGTTGAAAGAGGTGTTGATCACGATCGGCACGCCGGTTTCCTTCTCGAAGGCCGAGATCAACCGGTGGTACCTGGGGTTCGCCCGCTCGGCGACGGTTTGCAGCCGGCCAGTGCCGTCGACGTGGGTGACCGCCGGGATCGCCGCGCGCTTTTCCGGCCGGATCGGATAGACCTTGATCATGAACGGATCGGGGTAGTCGATGGTGAACCATTCGCCGGTCCGCTCGGCGAGGATCGAGGGAGCGAACGGCCGGAAAGACTCGCGCCTCTTGATCTTGAGGTTCAGGATGTCCTTCATGTCGGCGCGCCGCGGGTCGGCCAGGATCGAGCGTTGGCCGAGCGCTCGCGGTCCCCACTCAGACCGACCCTGGTACCATCCGACCACCTCGCCGCGCGCGATCGCCGCGGCGGCGTCGGCGCACAGGCGCGCCTCGTCGTCGACGGTCTCGACCTCGATCTCCCCCTGCTCGAGCCGGAAGCGGCCGTCGCGTCCGTTCGAGCTCGGAATCCGCGCGGCGATCGCGGCCGAGATCTCCGCGGAGCCGTATCGAGGACCCCATGCGCCGTGCTCCATCACGAACCCGCGGGGAGCCCCGAGCTCCGCGTGCGCGACGTAGAGCGCGGCCCCCAACGAGGTTCCCGCATCCCCCGCCGCGGCTTGGATGAAGACCTCCGTGGCGTCGGTCCGGTCGAACAGCTTGCCGTTCGCGAGCGAGTTCATCGCGCACCCTCCCGCGAGCGCGAGGCGGCTCATTCCCGTCTTGCGGAGGAGGGCGTTCACCAGGGCGAAGAAACGCTCTTCGTAGACCGCCTGCAGCGACGCCGCCAGGTCCTTGTAGGCCTGGGAGAGCTCCTGGTCGGGTTTCCGCGCCGGTCCGAGCAGCGTTTCGAGCGCCGGCGTGTAGATCGTCCCGAGGCGCGGAGGACCGTCGTCCCAGGTCATCTCGACCCCTTCGGAAAGGTGCCGGAAATAGCGGAGATCGAGCCGGAAAGCGCCGCCGTCCAAGGCGGGGACGACCTGGCGCAGCTCGCGCACGAAACGCGGCTCGCCGTACGCCGCGAGGCCCATCACCTTGTATTCGTCGCCGAAGCCGAGAAAGCCGCAGAACTGCGTGATCGCGGAGTAGAAGAGTCCGAGCGAGTGCGGGAAATGGACTCGATCGAGCACCTCGATTCGATGGCCACGGCCGATCGCCGTCATCGTCGAGACGAAATCGCCGAAGCCGTCGACGGTCAGGCAGGCCGCTTCCTCGAAGGGCGAGCAGAAGAAAGCCGAGGCGACGTGAGCGAGATGGTGCTCGACCGCCCGCAGCGGGGGCGCCGCGGTACCGAAGGTCTTCGCCACCCGCTCGTCGAGCGACGCGATCTGCGTGAGGTTCTTCGCGCGCGACGCCGCGCGCGGCAGGCTCCTCGGATGGGAGAGCGCGAGCAGCGCCTTTCGAAACAGGTACGCGCGCGGCTTCCGCGCGACCGCGATGGCCGAAATCTCGCGCAGGTCGCCGCCCAGCTCGTCGAGACAGAAGCGCAGCGCCTGCTCGGGGTAACCGGCCCAGTGCTTGATCCGCCGGAAACGCTCTTCCTCGACCCCGGCGACGAAGCGGCCGTCCTCGACCGCCGCGGCCGAGGCGTCGGCGTGGAAGACCGAGAGGCCCAGGACTTTACTCATGAGCGCTCCGCCTCGCGCGGTCGCCCTTCGCGCAGCAGCTCGGCCAGCCGGACGTCGACCACCAGCCGGAACCAGAACGCCTGGAGGAAATGGAACAGAGTGCCCACGGCGCCGTCCAGGAAGCCGAACAGAAAGAAATAGCGATAGCCGAAGTAGAGGAAGGGTCGGACGAACAGCGGCATCCGATACCAGCGGCTCTTCAACCAGAGCACCCTCTCGTCGGGCGTGCCGAAAAATCTCGGCGTCGCCTTCCACGGGAGCCTCTTCGTCCGCCGCTCGTACTCCTCGCGCGCGAACGCCTCGGCGTAGCGCAGGTGTTTCTCGAGGTAAAAGAGGATCGCGTCCTCTTTCTTGTTCCACTCCTCGAGCGGCTCCGCGAGCTTCGCCGTGGCGCCGCGGACGTAGACGCGCGTGTCCTGCTCGACCGGGTCGAGCTCCGAGCGGCTGCGTCGGAACAGCTTCAGGAGGTATTTGCCGCCGTAGCCGCCGTGCTCGATCGGATGACCTCGGAAGATCTGGCGCCGGCGGATGTAGAAACCCGACTCCGGCGTTTCCGGGCGCGCGAGGATGGCCGCGATCTCTCGCCGGAGCGCCTCCGGCGCCGCCTGGTCGGCCTCGAGAATCAGCACCCACTCGTTGCGGATGGGCAGGTGGTCGAGTCCCCACTGGAAGATCCAGGGGATGATGCGCCCATGCTCATACGCGAGGTCGACGACGTCGTCGGCGTAGCGGCGGGCGATCTCCTTCGTCCGGTCTCGGCTCTCCGAGTCGATCACGAAGATCTGGTCCGCGAAGCCGTGGACCGAAGCGAGCGTTCGCTCGATGTTGGCTTCTTCGTCGCGCGTCGTCACGAGGACGGTCAGGGGAGTCTTCATGGTGCGGGCGGGCGGATGGTACCTTGAAATCTCGGGTGCGGACCTTGGGCCGGTCGGCTCAAGAGCGGCGGGAGCGGTCGATCCGGGCGCCGTTTCGCGCCGCTTCGAGAAGGTGGCGCCAGGTCGCGGCATAGTCCCAGCGAGCGAGGATCCCGCGGTTCGTCTCCGCCACGAGGTTTGGTGGGAGCGCGAGCGCGCTTTCGAGAGCGCGGCCCAGGGCTTCGACGTTCCCGGCCGGATACCGGTAGCCGTTCGCCCCCGGCTCGATCAGGTCGCGCGAGGCACCCACGCGCTCCGAGGCGACCGCGGGTAGACCGCAGGCGAGGGCCTCCTCGACGGAGACCCCCCAGCGCTCCTCGGCGGCCGGATGGACGAAGAGATCGGCGACGGCATAAAGGGCGGGCAGGTCGGGGTAGGGGACGTACCCCGGGAAGACCACCCGGTCCGAAATGCCCAGGGAGCGCGCCTCGGCTTGCAGATCGCCGCGCTCCGGCCCGTCGCCCGCCAGCACCAGAGTCGCACGCGGATCCGATGCCGCCAGAGGGGGGAAGGCGCGCAGGAGGTCCCAGGGCGCTTCGCGCCGGCCGAACTTGGCGAGCGAGAGGACGACCCGTGCGTCGGTCGCGATCCCGAGGCTCGCGCGTCGACCCACGCGCTCCGCCGGGGAAAGCCCCGACCGGCTGCGGAAGCTCTCGACGTCGATCGCATAGGGAAAGAGCCCTCGCCGCTCGGCGGGGATCCCCATGCCCGCCAGGAACTCGAGGGTGCCGGTGCCGACGCCCAGGAAGAGATCGAAAAGACGGGGCAACGCCGCTTGGTAGAGCGTCCGCTTGGCGAGCGTTTTGAGGGCCGGGCTCGAGTCGCTTCCGAAGACGACCGAGTCGAGCCGTAGGGCGGTGGGTACCCCCCGGCGACGGGCTCCGATCGCCGCGACGAGATAGCTCCGCTGCGTGTACCCGTTGACGATCGCGAGGTCCGGCCTTGGCGCGAGGTCTCGGGCCAGCCATTGGCGGCGCCCCGTGGGGGGCATCGCCTGCCAGTCGTAGCCGCCGAGGAGGTCGAATCCCCAGTCCACCGGTCGGGACAGCTCGGGGTCGAAAGCCGGGCTAGACGGATCGCCGCCCGTGTAGATCACGCGGAGCGAATGCATGCCGTCGCCCGCGGCGAAGCGGTAGAGCGGCACCTCGAACTGCGTCGGACGCTCGACGAAAAAGACGATCTTCATCGGCGCTCCCGGCCGGCGTGGGAGACGATCTCGCGGTAGGCCTCTTCCATCCGCGCGGCGAGATGCGGCCAACCGTAGCGCTCGAGCGCGGCGGCGCGCCCGCGGCGGCCCATCTCGTCGAGGGCCGGGGGATCGGCGAGGAGCTCGCGTAGCGCGAGGCCGAGAGAGACCGGATCGCCCGCGGCGACCCGGCCGCAGCCGACCTCGGCGATCAGCGGCGCGAGCCCTACGCCCGGTGTGGCGAGCACCGGGCGTCCGGCGGCCATCGCCTCGAGCAGGGAGTTGCCGAAGTTTTCCGAGGTCGACGGCATCGCGAGCAAGGCACAGCGGGTGAGCAGCGCGCTCCGATCTTCGCCGTCGACCGGACCGAGGAACAGGATCCGGTCGGCGACGCGCCGTTCGGCCGCCAGCCGTTCGAGCTCCGGCGTGAGCCCCTCCTCGTCGTTGCCCGCGATCGCCAGGAGCGCGTCGGGAACCGCGGCCATCGCTTCGATCAACCGGTCGAGCCCTTTCTTCCAGCTGACCCGCCCGAGCGCGAGGACGAACGGCTCGGCCGCTTCGACCAGGGAGGCGACCCGTGGGGAGAGGCGGGAGGGGTCGCCCGACCAGTTCTCGGGTTCGACTCCGTTCGGGATCACGTAAATCTTCGGCAGCCGGAACCCGAGGCGCGCCGCGTCGCTCGCCTCGAGCTCGGACGTGGCATGGAAGGCCGCCGCCCGCTCGATCGTCCGGCGCTCGAAGAGCCGAAGCCAGACCGTCTTGCGCAACCGTCCTCGGGAGGCGATCAGCTCCGGCACCAGCATGCCTCGCGGCGCGACGATCCAGGGCACCCCGGCCCGTTCCGCTGCCCGCGCCGCGGCGAGCGTCGGCCAGAGGAAGACCGAGTGCAGGTGGAGGAGGTTATAGCGGGAGACGTCGCCGAGCGCCCGCCCGAGGTCTGGCGCATAGGCCAGCCGCGCGAGCGATCGGACGGGGAAATAGCGCACCGAAACACCGTCGAGCTCGACGGCCCGGTCGAGGGGAACGTCGAGCCGGCCCGTGCCATGGAGATCGGTCGTGAAGACCTCGACCTCGTGGCCGCGCGCGGCGAGCGCGCGCGCTAGACCGTGGACCGCGCGGATCGGTCCGCCATGCCGCCAGGCCGGCAGGTAGGTCGGAACGACGTGGAGGACTCTCAAGCCGAGCTCCCCGGAGGGGAGGCGAGCAGGTCTCGGGCGAGCGCGGCGAATCGAAGCCGATAGGCCTCCCAGGTCGCACCGAGCGCGGAGGTGCGGCAGCGTGGGCGCATCGAGCGCAGCAGCGCCGGGCCTTCGGGCGGGTGCGCGAGCGCGAGCATCCGCGCGGCGAGCGCCTCCTGGTCCCCCGCGGCGACGATCCAACCGTTCTCGCCCGGTGAGACCAGCTCGGCAGCGCCCACCATGTCCGAGACCACCACCGGCAAGCCGGTGGCGAGCGCCTCGGCCACCACCATGCCGAAGGAATCGTTGCGCGATGGGAGCACGAGACAGTCGGCGCGTCCCATCTCGGCGGCGAGATCGGACTGCCCCACGGGTCCGACGAACGTGACCCCTGGAACCGAGGCGCCTCCGCCGCGTGGGCCGACTACGCGGAGCCGCGCGGTGGGCTCGGCGGCGGACACCCGGCCGAACGCGCCGAGCAGGAGATCGAACCCCTTGCGGACGATCGGCGCTCCCGCGAAGAGAAAGACGGTCCCGGGTCCGCGTGGCGTCTCCTCGGCGGGCGGGGCGAACAGAGCCAGATCGGCGCCGAGCGCCACGGCGCGGACACGGTCGGGATCGGCGCCCCCGTCGACGTAGGTCCCCCTCGCGAGCTCGGACACCGTGAGGATCGCAGCGGCGAGGGCGATCTCGCGGTCTTTCACCGCGGCGATCCGGGCATGAAGACGGGGGGAGTCGGAGGTGCCGTGCAACCGGTCCTGCGCCGAGCGGTGGAGCGAAGGGGCGTCGAGCCAGGTACGGATTCCGAGCCGGCGGGCGGTCTCGAAGGTTTCCCGCGCCGAGATCTCGCAAGCGAGGACCGCCTGGGGACGCTCGGCTTCGGGCAGCCGTTCGAGCCGGCGGGCGGTCCACCGGTCGAACAGGCGGCAGGCCGTGAAATCGAGCTCGCTCGCGAGGCTCCGGGGCATCCGGTGCGCCATCTGGCGCAGCAGCGGGGCGGCCGGTGCCCAGAGGGTGCGATCCGGCGGGAGCGGGACGGGCGCGTAACGGATCAGCCGGCGCCAGAGGCGCCGCGGCACGTAGCGCCCGTGTTCCGGGCTCGACGGAACGCCGGACCAATAGCCCGCGAGCATTCCCGCCGCTTCGAGCGCGAGGGCGGCCTGATGCGAGTGCTGCCTCCCGGGGTGGGTGACGAGCACCCGCGGGGTTTCGGTCACCGAAGACTCCGCGAGCGGAAGGTGGGAGAGACGGTGGGGTCCGGCCTCGAGCGGCGTCCGCCCGCATGGACCGTGGTCGCGAGACGGACCGGGAGGGGCTGGGCGGCGAGCGACGCCAGGAGCGTCTGTCGGTCGAGGGCGACGACCGTGGCGAGCAGGCCGGCGAAGAACCAATAGTAGAGGCCGGATGTCACCTCGAAGATCACCGTGCCGGTGATCTGAGCGAGGAAGAACAGGAAACATCCGACCGCCACCGAGCGATGGAACAGCGTGCGCAGGATGAAGACCTGCCGCAGGGCGAAAGCGACCAGGACCACGCGGATCAGATAGGTGAGCAGAAAACCGATCGGCCCGACCTCTAGCATCACCCGTCCGCTTTCGACTTCGACGTTAGGCCCTTCGAGCCACTCGAAGGGCCGGGAGCTTTTGACCACGGCCATCGCCATCTGATGGGTGGCTCCGATGCCGTACCCGGCGAATCCGGCGCGGTCGAGGACGGCAACCGGCGAGATGAACGGCGCGAGGATGCGCTCGCCCGCGTCGGTGGAGCCGCTCGCCCGGTCGCGCCAGGCGGTGATCGCGTCGGCCCCGAAATAGGCGGCCACGCCGCCGACGAAGAGCACGCCGACCACCAGGCGCCCGGTCGTCGCCCCGCCTCCCCGCTCGCGCGCGATCGCGAGCCAACCGTAGATCGGCATCAGCACGATCAGGATCGCGATCGGGCCGCGAGAGCCGCTCATCATCATTCCGAGCAGAGTCAGGCCCAAAGCGGAGAAGAGCCAGAGATTGCGCCGCATCTTCCAGCGTTCCGCGCCGAGAAGGGCGAGTAGCAGCGAGACGTTGGCGAACAGATAGGAGGTGTACCCGGTGATGTAGGCGAAAGTCGCGGTCACCCGCACCCGGCTCGAGGAGCCGAACGTCGTGATGTCGCTTACGTCGCCTCCGGCGCGCGCGTACGTGTTGAGCGCGCTCGACGAAGGGGCGACGAACTGCGCCGCGGCGAGCAAGCCGACCGGGATCGCGATCATCCCGTACCAGCGGAGAAAGCGGGTGAGCTCGGCGTCCGACGAGAACGAAGCCGGCAGGACCCAGAACAACGGCGCGTAGAAGAAATAGGCCTTGAAGCCGAGCACGCCGACGAGCAGGCTGGGCAGGTGCGGGTTGAAGATCTGCATCAGACCGAGCAGCGCGCCGCCGCCCAGGAGCATGAACAGGGATTGGAGCTGGGGGGGGCGTAGACCCGACCGCTCGCGGGTGAGGAAGCCGGCGTAGATCCCCATGAGGAGCAGGTCTTTGCCGAAGTAGACGATGTCCTGCGCTCCCGGAAAGATCCATTTGCGGATCGCGCCTTCGAGGATCAATAGGACCATCACGGCCTGGACCGCGCGGCGCCAGTTGCGCATCGACCAGACCATCGCCGCCCCGGCGAGGGCGAGGACCAGGAAGCGAATCACGCGACGCCTCCGGTTCGCGGGCGGAGCGCTCGCTCGAAGACCTCCAAATACCGGGCCGCGACGCGATCGGTCCGGTGTGCCGCGAGGTGCTCCTCGGCGCCGGAGAGGAGATCCTCGCGCAGCTCGGGAGAGTGGAGCAGGCGCGAGATGGCCTGGGCGAGGGCGCGGGCGTCGTCGTTCGGGAAGGTGAGCCCACAGGGTCCGATCGCTTCCGGCAGGCCGCCCCCCGTCGAACCGATGACCACGCAGCCGCAGGCGATCCCTTCGAGGGCGACGAGCCCGAAAGGCTCGTTGTAATGGGAGGGCGCGACCAGGATCTGGTGCTCGGCGAGCCGAAGCGCGATCTCTTGGTGAGTCAACGTTCCCGTCATCTCGATCCGGTCCAGCAGCCCCAACTTCTTGGCTTGGGCCGTGAGGCGCGGTCGTTCCGGACCGTCGCCGATCAACGTCAGTCCCGGGGTGAGCCCTTCTTCCCTTTCGAGGATCGCGAGAGCCTCGAGCAGCGTTCCGAAGCCCTTGTCGGACACCAGGCGGCCGACCCCGACGAGCGCCTTCGAACGGGGGATTTCCGGATGCCGACGAAAGACGTCATCTCGATAAGGGTTGCCGATGACGATCGAGGGGACGGGCGACAGGTCGTCCGCCACCGCTTGGCTGACCGCGATGGAGCCCGCGGCAAAGCGCAGCAGCCACCGTTTGAGCCGATCCTGCCAGGCGATCCTGCCGTCGGTTCGCGTGTACCAGCTATGGTGGGAGACGACCCAGGGCCGCCGAACGAAGAGCAGAGGCCAGAGGCCGCGAAGGCTGACGTTCGCCTGATAGTAGACGTCGTGCTCGCGGACGAGGGCCAGAAGCTCGAGCCGGCCGGGGCGGCGGATTACCCGATAGGGGTATTCGTCCGGTCGTGTCGAGGGGGTCGTCGTGACCACAGTGTCCTCGCAGCCCAGGGCCGAGAGGCCCGCCGCGATGCCGCTGATCGTGGTCTCCAGGCCGCCCACGCTGGGCGGAAACGCTGGCGAGTAATGGAGGACTTTCATCGTCGGAGACGATCGGCGCCCTGGGCCCAAGAGGCAATCGCCTCCGCTTGGCGGGCGGCCGAATGCCCTTCGTACCAGCTCCGGGCGGCGGCGGCAATCGCCGACGGGTCCCGGGGCGAGTCGGACGTCGATCGAGGATCCCAGTAGTGAGTCCCCAAGGTTGGGCCGGCCGGGTCTCCCGATCTTAGGCCGGATCGGACCGCTTCGCCGTGCCGTGCCGCTCGCCCGCTGCAGACCGGCAACATGCCATGCGCCGCGTAGGCCGCGAACGCGCTCGATTTGCCCAAGAGATCCAGCGGATAGGCGAGAAATCCGGCGGCGCTCCCCGCGAACAAGGCTCCGATGTCCGGCGCGGACAGCAGGCCGAGCCGGCGGACCGTCAGGTCGCCGAGGGCCGCGGGCGCCACGGGTCCGGGACCGACGTCCCAGATTTCCCGGAGGCCGAGCGCCCGCGCGGCGCGCTCGATCGTCGAAGCCTCTTCTCCGTAGGCCCGGGCGCGAAGCCCCGGTCCGCCGAAGACGAGAAGGCGCGGTTCGCGCGCCCCGTACGGGAGGGGAGGCGAGGCGGGCTCGCCCACCCCCGAGAGCACCGGCTGGACAGCGACGCCCCGTCGCGGATCGGAAAGCGCGCTCCGGACCATCGCCGCGTAAAGGTCGAGGCTGGTCGACAACCGGTCGCTCCGGTCGCCGAGATCCCGAACGATTCCGCGCTGTCGCGGCGCGAGCCAGAACGAGCTGCGCCACGGCGGTCCCGTCGCCCAGACTTCGTGAAACTGGGTCCAGAGCGGAGCGCTCGATCGCGCGAGCCCCGAGGAAAGCCACCGCGGTACGCCGCGGGGATGGTAGCCGTAGCCCACGTAGTGGAGGAGCGCCGGGCCGTCCCCTACCGCTTCGGCGAGCGCCTCGGGCTCGGGAGGAATCTCGAGCGCGTCGAGGCCGGCCGCCACCGCCCCCCCGCCGTAAGGGACCGGCACGACGAACCGAGAGGGGACCCCCCGCTTGCGTAACGCCTCGGCGAGGGCGACCGCGATTCCTCCCACCCCTTCTTCGTGAGGCGGCAGCTGCGGGACGATTTGGACGATGGGCCTCAAGCTTCGGCTCCAGCCGACTCGACGCGGCGCACGTAGTCGTCGCGGAGGGCGGGATCCTCCTGAGTGGCCGCTACCTTCCGCGCGTTGTCCCCGAGACGAGCTCTCAGGTCGGGGTCTCCGAGCAGGCGCCGCACGGCGGCGGCGAGCGCGGCGGGATCGGCGACCGGCACGAACAGAGCGCTCTCCCCCTCGGTCAGCAGATCGGGCGCCGCGCCGACCGGGGTGGTCACGATCGGCAGGGCTGCCGCCATGGCTTCGAGCAGGGCGAGGCTCGATCCCTCCGAGAGGCTGGGGAAGAGAAAGAGGTCCGCCGCCGCGAACGCGGCTCGGATCGCTTCCCGATCGGCGTGCGGTTCGACTTCGACCCGGTCGCGAACCGCGGCCGGAAATGCGTCTCGTACGCTCGCGGCGGCCGTCCGCGTTCCCACCAGGGCGAGCGTGAGGTCGCCCCGTTCGGCCGCGAGCTCGGAAAACGCGACCGCGAGATCGTGGATCCCCTTCCCTTCGAGCCACTGGCCGACGAACAGCAGCCGTCGCGGCGGGCGCGATCGGTCCGGGGCCAGCGCGAGCAGATCGGCCGGAGCCGGGTTCGGAACGATCTCGATCCGCTCGGCTTTGGCCCAACCGCGCGCGGCGAGGAACTCGCGTTCCCCTCGATTGAGGCAGAAGACCCGCCGCGCGCTCCGGCACGAGAGGCGGAGGAGCCAAGGGAACGCGGCCGACTGGAGCAGGCGATGGCGCAGGGGAAAATCGCGTCCCCGGCGTCGCTCCGCGGCCCGCATCGCGCGGTAGTGCAGGGTCTCGACGCCGTGGAACTGGACGATCGTGCGCACGCGACGGAGCCGCGGCCGGATCGCGCGGAGGATCGCGAACGCCCAGCCGGCATAGGAGTGGAAAATCGCCAGATCCGGGGGAACGGCGGAAAGCCTGCGGGCGGCGCGGAGGGGGAAGGCGAACGGCCACCATCGGGGAGCGGTGCGGCGAAGATCCGGCTCGCTGTCGTGGGTGAGGATCTCGACCGAGTGACCGCGCGCCCGCAGGAGCTCGGCGCGATCGGCGGTGTGGGCGTACACGGCCGTCTTCGGATCGCTCGGAGCGTGGAGGACGAAGACGATCCTCACCGCCCGGGCTTCTCCGCCACCACCATCGATTGGATGCCGAGCCAGCGGGTGAGCGGCCCGAGCCGGTCGAGGAACGCG
Organism: Thermoanaerobaculia bacterium; assembly: GCA_044226625.1. GTDB lineage: Bacteria > Acidobacteriota > Thermoanaerobaculia > Multivoradales > UBA5704 > DASYKS01. The sequence continues at coordinate 33,887 of JBGAGQ010000032.1, read as the reverse complement.
AAATCGATCGCCCCTCCGGGCAGCGGGATGGGATGGCCCGTCGATCGGACCGCGATCACGCGCAAGCCGGCCCGGCGGACCCACGCGCGGGTGCGCGGCAGGAGCACCGGGTGATTGATCGGTTGCCCCGCCTCGCTGAACCGGCGCCCCCGCAGCCGGAGGTAGACCCGATAGAGCCCCGCGAAGTTCAGGTAGTTCGGGGTGGTGAGGAAGAGCCGGCCGCCGGGCGCGAGGACTCGCCCGAGCTCCGCCACCGCGCGCGCGGGCGCCGGGCAATGCTCGATCGTCTCGAGCGAGAAGACCGTGTCGACGCTGGCGTCGGGCAGCGCGATCGCGCCGATGTCCCCCACCTGCCAGGCGATGCCGTGGAGGCTTCGATCGAGCGCGGTCCTGCGTCCCGCGGCGACGGCGCTCACCGCGAAGTCGGCCGCGACCAGGAGCTTGGGAGGCTCGGACCGGGCGGTGAGCCAGCGCGCGAAGTCGCCCCGGCCACAGCCGATCTCCAGCACCCGTTTGCCGGCCAGGTCGCGTGCGGGGACGAGCTCGGAGCGGATCATCCGGACCCAGGGCGGCGGTTCCGGATCGCTCGCGGGAAGCGAGCGGTGCCAAGTCTCGTAGGCCGCGCGCGCGCCGGACCCCCCTTTCGAGGTGAGGTCGCCCTCGGTCACGCCGACCTCGCCGGCTGGAGAAGATCGCGCTCGTAGCTTTCAGCGATCCGGTCCCAGGTGAAACGCTCGAAATATCCGACGGCCTCCGGATCATCCGCGGGGGAGAGATCGATCGGGCCCGGAGGCGGCGGGAAGGGGCGGAGGCCGCGCGGAAAATAGGGCGCGAGATCGACCACCCCTCCCGCGCGAGTGGCGAAGACGGGCATGCCCGACTCGAGCATCTCGTTCAGGGTGACCCCCCATCCTTCCGCGACGCTGGTGAACAGTCCGAAGTCGTGCTCGGCGAGCATCGCGGGCAGCTCCTCGCGGGAGAACGCGGGGAGCACGCGAATCCGGCCGTCGCGGAGGAGATCGCTCGGCAGGTCGCGCTCGGCCTCCGGCCCGCAGCCGGCGATCGTGCAGCGGTCGTCCGGGCTCTCGCGCAGCCGGCGTTCGAGAAACGAAACGAGAAGCGACGGCCCCTTGTGGGCCGCCCAGCGGCCGATCCAGAGGAAGCGGACCGCCTCGGAACGACCGGGCCGCCGGGCTCGCCTCACCTCCGCAATCCGGCGCTGCTCCTCGGCCGAAGGGGCCATCACGTAGAAAGCGGGCTCGGCTTTCGCTCCGCAGCGCTTCCCGAGGCTTCGGGCGAGGGCATCCCGTTCGAGCGACCCGAGGCAGAGGACGCGGTCGGCGAGTCGCTGGCCTTTACGGATCGCGCGTTGCAGCCGTAGGCCGAAGGCGAAGCTCACCGTCGTGCGCAAAGGGCTGCGGAGCAGCTTCCCCGGCGTGCGGCAGCTCTCCCGCCATTCGGCGTGGAAATAGAGGCCGTCCGGTTGGACGCTCCGCGCGATCGTCCGCGCCTCGCGGGCGATCGTCCGGTCGAGCGCCAGGGGCGGGAGGTCGACGATGTCGAACGGTCCCTCGGCTTTGAGGAATCGCAGCAGCTGCCCGCGGCGCCACTCGGTGTGGCGCCACCAAGGAACGGGGGGCGTGATGAGCGGGGGGGCCCAGGTCGAAGCGTCGTGGGCGCGCGCGCGTAGCGCGGCGGCCGATCGAAGGACGATCTGCGCGGCGCCGAGGTGCGGCGAGAGAGGGACGAAGCTCACGATCAGGAGGCGCATCGGGCGGTCTCTTCGAACGACGTCGCGCTCAACCGCGAGCGCGGTCCGACGGAGGCACCGCGTTTTCGTCCGCATCGAGCGCTGCGATCACCGCCGCGGCGACCCGTCGTACCTGCGCGTCCGACAACCCGACCCAGGTGGGGAGGCTCAGTCCGCGCGGCGCCAGCCAATCCGCGTTCGCGCAGGCCGGATCGTACCCGGGCCTTTCATAGGGCGGGAGGGTATGGCAGGGGTAGAAGAACGGGCGGGTCTCGATCCCCTCGGAAGCGAGGCGCGCCATGACGCGATCGCGCGTCCCCTCGGGTGGCCCGTCGAGGACGACGCTCCACAGCCAGGTCACCGCGCGCTCGCCTTCGACCGCCGCCGGCCAGCGGATCTCCGGTCGCCCCGAAAAAGCGCCCGCGTAGACCTCGGCGATCCGATCGCGCGCCCGCTGATGCTCGTCGAGCTTCTCGAGCTGGGCGAGGCCGATCGCCGCCTCGATGTTGGTCATCCGGTAGTTGTAACCGACCGTCGGGAACCAATAACGGCGGTTCGGATCCTGCCCCTGCCCCTTGATCCGGCGGACCCGCTCGGCGAGATCGTCGTCGTTCGTCACGACCATTCCGCCTTCACCGCAGGTGAGGATCTTGTTGCCGAAGAAGCTGAACGCGGCGATGTCTCCGAACGAGCCGACGGGCCTGCCACCTTGCGTCGCGCCGACCGCCTCGGCCGCATCTTCGACGACGAGCAGATCGTGCTCGCGGGAGATCGCGAGGATCTGCGCCATCGGCGCCGGCTTGCCGTAGAGATGGACCGGCATGATCGCGCGGGTGCGCGGGGTGATCTTCCGTCGCACGTCCTCGGGGTCGAGGTTCCAGCTCTCGCGGTCGCTGTCCACGAACACCGGCTCGGCGCCGCAGTAGCGGACCGTGTTGGCGCTCGCGACGTAGGTGAGCGAAGGCACGAGCACCTCGTCCCCCGGTCCGATGCCGAGCGCCAGCAAGGCGGCGTGCAGGGCCACCGTGCCGTTCGAGCAGCTCATCGCGTGACGGACGCCGCAGAGCGTGGCGAAGTCGGCCTCGAAGCGGCGGATGTAAGAGCCGATCGAAGAGATCCAGGTCGAGTCGATGCAATCGGTGACGTAGGCCTTTTCGTTGCCGAGAAAGGCGGGGGAGGAGACCGGAATTTCGATCGTCATGGAGTTTTCGTCTCGTCGTCTGCTGTCGCCGGGGCCGATGGTGGAGCAACGGCTCGCACGATTCGTGCCGGATTGCCGGCAACCGTCGTCCCCGGCGCCACGTCGCGGAAGACCACCGAGCCGGTGCCCACCCGAGCCCAGGCGCCGATCGACACTGGGCGCCCCCGTCCGACGGCCGAGCCGACGCCGATCAGCGCCCCCTCTCCGACCGTGACGTAGCCTGCCAGGTGGCAACCCGGCGCGACGTGCGCGCCCGCGCCGATCCGACCATCGTGATCGATCGTGGCGGAGGTGTTGAGGATCGCGTCGTCGCCGATCGTGGTCGAGGCGTTCACCACCGCGCCCGGCATGATCGCGATGCCGGTACCGAGTTGCGTCGACGGCGAGAGGATCGCGGACGGATGGATCGCGTTCGCGAGCTCGAACCCGAGCGCGCGCAGCTCGGCACCGGCGTCGCGTCGGCGGCGGTTGTCGCCCAGGGCGACGAACGCGGTGCGGAGGCCGGATCGGAAGAGATCTTCCCAAGCGCCGTCGTCGCCGAGGCAGGGAACCCCTTCGAAGAGACCGCCCATGGGAAGATGGGGATCGGTGACGCCGGCGATCTCTCGGCCGGCCGCGCGCAGGACGTCCAGGACGACCTTGGCGTGCCCTCCCGCCCCGACCACGAGAATCCCGCTCACGAGGCGTCCCCCGTCCCGCGATACGCCGCGAGGCAGCGCTCGGCGACCTGGTCCCAGGTGAAGACGTCCAGGATGCGCTGCCGGGCCGCGGCGCCCATGCGGGCGGCTCGCTCGCGGTCGCTCGAAAGCTCGGCGATGCGGGCGCGGATGGCCTGGGGATCGTTCGGCGGCACGAGGAATCCGGTGACGCCGTCGACCACCAGCTCGCCCAGGGCTCCGACGCGGCTGCAGATCACCGGAGCGCCGCACGACATCGCCTCCATCGCCGCGAATCCGAGCAGCTCGGGAAGGTCGAAGCGGGCGCCGTAGATCGTTTCGTTCACCGAGGGGAGGACCGAAACGAGGCTCGAACGATAGAGGGCGACGACCTCGTCGTCGGTCGCGTCGAAGCGGAAACGGACGTTCTTCCCCTCGGCGAGGCGCCGGAGGAGCGCGAGGTACTCCTCGTGGTAGGGCCGCCCGACGAGGGTGAGCGGCGTGTCCGGATCGACCGCCTCGATCAGGTAGTTCACCCCTTTGTGAGGGAGCAGGCGGCCGACGAACAGGACGCCGTTCCGCGGCGATGGCGCCGGGTGGGGGCTGAACTTGTCCGTATCGATCCCCGCGAGGAGGATCGACCATTTCGCTCTCCAGGCCTCGAACTGTTTGCCTCCCTGGGGAGCGATCAGCAGGAAGCCGTTGACCCAGCGGGCGATCGGCAGCCGTTGGCTCAAGGTGAGGCTCGCGCCGCCGCCGACGTCCGTGACGAACGACTTCTTGCCGAGCGCGCGAGCGGCGAGGACGGAGAAATCGGTCGCCAAGGTGTTCCAGGTCAAAGCGTGGACGACGTCCATTCCGCGGAGCGAGCGGAGGAACCCGAACGACAGCGGGTTCAGCGGGTTGCCGTGGACGAGCCGCAGCGGCCGATAGGTGTGGATCTCGACGCCGTCGCGGGAGCGCCGGCCGGGGTTCTGGCCGAAGTCGATGAGCCGGGTGGGTACCTTCCGGGCGAGCGCCTTGGCGAGCTCGATCGCATAGCGCTCGCCGCCGCCGTAGATCCCGTCTTCGCCGAACGACTGCGGATAGACCAGGGCGACGCGAGGATTCGGCCGGGAGGAGGGAGTCATTTCCAATGGAGCCACCGGGGACGCCAGAATCCGACCGCCGAGGTCGTCGCCTGGAGCAGGAACGCGATGAAGGCGCTTCCGAGGCTCCATAGCATAACGTTCGCGGTCGTCCGGAGCGGCAGGAACACCATGAAGACGGCCTGGAACCCGATCTGGATCGCCAGGGCGAGCGCCTGGAGCCGGGTCCAGGATCGGGCGAGGTTTATGTTCACCAGGTAGCCGTCGAGGAGGGTGAAGCCCGAGCCGGCGACCATCAGGAGCAGCTCGCGATGAAGGCCCCGGTAGTGCGGGCCGAGGATGGCGAGAAATCCTTCGGGAAACAGGGCGGCGAAGCCGAAGATCGCGAGGGCGACCGCGGCCAGCGCGGCTCCGAATTGAAGGAAGCGTCGCAAGTAGAGGCGCTCGTCGACGATGCGCGCCAGACGGGGAAGGAAGACGATCCCCGTCAGGTTCGAGAACAGCCCGACCACCAGGGCGAGCCGGCCGAGCGCGCCGACCTGAGCGATGTTCTCGGTCTTGCCGAACGTCGCCGAAAGCCATACCAGCAAGGGACCCTGGACGGCGAAATAGAGGGCCGCGGGGAGGGTGGGCAAGAGATATCGGACGACAGCGCGGCGCGCGCGGGAGAGATCGTCGTGTCCGATCCCTCCCGGTACCCGGGCTCGTCGGGCGAGGATCGCGGTGGTCGCCGTGGCCGCCGTCGCCGTCCCCACCGCGAGCCAGCCGAAAAGCGCGGCGGTCGCCACCAGGAGCAGCGCGAGAGCGAGCCGAAGGATCGCGCCGAGAAGCTCCGCGCGATAGGCCGTCCCGTATCGGCCGTCGAGGCGGAGCAGGAGCAGGCGCAACGAGGCGCGGATCTGGAACCAGACCGAAGACAGGACGAATCCGAGCCCGAGCAGCGTCTCGTTCAGCGCGAAGCCGCGTTCGAGCGCGAGCCAGGGCAGCAGGAGGACGACGGCGAGCCCGCCCCCGACGAAGACCACGTTGCGCAGCGATAGGACGGCCGCCACGTAGGGCGGGAACCCCTCCTCGCCGCGCGTCTCGCGGAAGAAATAGACCAGCGCCGCGCCGCTCCCGAGGTCGGAGAGGAACACGAAGAAACTGATCGCCGAGCTCGCGAGGGTATAGAAGGCGAACTCGTGGACCGGCAGGAACCGGATGAGCAGCAGGCCGGCGGCGATGCCGGTGAGCTGAGTCACCGTTTGGGTGGAGAAATACGCGGTGAGGATCCCCACCCACCGGCCGAACCACTCGGGAATCCGCGGCTTTCGTGGCGTCGGTTGGGACGGCTCCGGCGACGTCGGGTCGATCGAACCGGTTGGCGCAGGTGGATCGACCGAAACGGCCGAGGACGCGGGCTCGAGATCCATCGCTCAGAGCGGTTCCGACGTCTCGACCCCGAAGGCCGCGAGCACGCGGAGCGCCAGCCGTCGCGATTGGTCGCCGTGCGAACGGCCCGCTCGCTCGGGCTCCAGCCATTCCATCACCGGCATGTAGAACCCTGATTTCGCGCGGTCGAACAGGGCGGCCGGCAGCTCCGGGGCGACGCTCCGCACCAGGGCGGCCTTGCCGCGGCTCTTGGCTGGCTCGAAGCCGCGCGAAGCCATCGCCGCTTCGAGGATCGGATCGACCAGCGGGACCCGGAGCTCGAGCGAATGCGCCATCGACGCCCAGTCCGAGTCGCGCAGGAGCTGGTTGCGCATGTAGAGGCGGGTTTCGAGCCGGTGCACCGCGCTCCAGCTGGTCGAGCGGGCGGGGTCCCAGTCGAACAGAGCGCCCTGGGCGTCGCGGTGCGCGTCGTAGGCCGACAGCGCCTCGGCCGCTCGGTCGGCTCCGAGAAGCGCCGGGATTTCGTCGGGCAGGAACAGTCCGCGGCGGAGCACGTATGCTCCGGCGAGCCCGGAGCCGCTGCGGCCCAGGGCTCGGAGCTTCGGCTGGCCGCGGCGGCGGGCGATCGCCGCCATCCAGGCGCGCGGCATCCGGCGGGCCAATGGGGCCGCGAGGGCGAGGCGGGGCACCTCCCGAAAGCTAGGGTAACTCCCGAACAGCTCGTCGCCGCCGAGGCCGGAGAGGGCGACTTTGATCCCGGCCTCCCGAGCGACGCGCGAGACCACGTAGGTGTTGAAGCCGTCGATCGAGGGCTGGTCCATCGCGGCCAGAGCGCCGTCCCAGAGATCCAGGAAATCCTCGCGTCCGACCTTGGACACAGTATGGGGCAACCCGAGAGTCCGGGCGGTCTCGGCAGCGAGTGGAGATTCGTCGAGCGCGGTGCCCGCCAGCCGATCGAAGGTGACGGTGAACGCGCGGGGCGGCGGCGCGCCGTTCGCCCGAGCGGCGCGCGCGGCGAGCGCCGCGAGCAGGGAGGAGTCGAGACCGGCCGAGAGAAACACGGCGACCGGCACGTCGGAGACGAGATGGGCGGCGACGGAGTCGAAGATCGGCTCCGCGGCGGAACCGGTGGCCGGATCGGAACCCGCGGCGTGCGGTGTGGGGGAACCGTACGCGATCGGGCGGCCGGGGTCGTCCGATCGCACGATGCGGTAACTCCCGGCGGGCAGGGCTTCGACGCCTCGCCGGATCGTGAACGGCTCGGGTACCGAGCCCCAGGCGAGGAAGCCCGCGACCGCCGCCGGCTCGATCCCCGACGAGATGCGGCCCCCCGCTTCGAGCGCCTTGACCTGCGACGCGAAGCGGACCAGTCCGCGGTCGATCGATACGTAGAGCGGTTTGATCCCCAGCGGATCGCGCGCGAGGAGGAGCTCTTGGGTGCCCTCATCCCATAGCGCGAGCGCGAACATGCCGCGGAGCCTCGGCAGCATCCGCTCCCGATGCCGCCGCCAGAGCGCCAGGATCACCTCGGTGTCGCTCTCCGACCGAAAGCGCTCGCCGGAGCACTCCAGCTCGGCCCGCAGCTGGCGGAAGTTGTAGATCTCTCCGTTCAGGATCAACCGGCAACGTCCGTCCTCGGAGGGCATCGGCTGCGCGCCCGCGGGGGAGAGGTCGAGGATCGCGAGACGGCGGTGCCCGAGGGCGACGCGGCCGTCGGGCGAGCGCCAGAGCCCCTCGCCGTCCGGACCGCGCCGCGCGAGCGCGGCCGAGGTCCGCTCGAGCTCGGCGGGATCGATCTCCGGAGCGTCCGCGCTGAATCGGAATTGACCGTAAAGGCCGCACATCGCGTCGATTCTCGTGGGCCGGCCCGCGGCCGTCAGCGGGCGTGCCCGGGATCGGGCCGCGCCGCGAAGATGTAGGCCACTTCCATCAGGTGTCGCTCGAGGCCCAGCGCGCGGAGCGCGCGCCGCGCGAGGCGCTGCGGCCGGCGGCTCGACAGACCCTCGCTCGGGACCGCCGCGAGCACCTCGAAGCCGCCGCAGCCGAGGAGGTACTCGAGCTCGCCGCGGGTGTAGGCGATTTCGGTCGTCCGGGTCGCGCGCGAGATCGAGATCGCTTGGCGCCGGCGCGTCCGGATCGCCCAGGGGAGCGCGGGCGACTCGAGGACGAACAGAGTGCCCTCCGGTTTGAGCAGGCGGAACGCCTCGCGCAGCACGCGGATCGGTGCCAGCGCGTGGTGGATCGCCGCGATCAGGAACACCGCATCGAAGCTCCCGTCGGGACGGGGGATCCGCTCGAACGTGCTCGCGAGCAGGCGCACCTTGGCGGTCTCGGCCTCGCAGACCCCGAGCATCCGGTTGCCGGTGCCGGCGAGGAACGAGGGGGCGAGATCGACCGCGGTAACCTCCTCGACCGCCGGCACGCGAGAGAGCCGGGCGGTCGCCCAGCAGGTCCCGGCGCCGAGGTCGAGCACTCGACCCCGGACGAGAGGAGCGAGGCTCGGATGGGCGAGCAGCTGTTCGACCTGCGGCCGGCTCCCCGGCTCGTAGGCGGCGTTCACGTTCAGCCACGGCTCGTCGTGAGGGCCCGCGACCTGCGCGGCCGCTCGATCCGCCGAGCCGTCCTCGTATTGCAGATACTCGCCGTACTCGAGGCCGTCCGGGGTCGGAACGGTTCCGATCTCGACCTCGATCTTTACCTCGGCGTCCTGGATTCCTGCCGTTGGCGGCATCGTCTCTTCGGTGCTCCTCGGCCCATCCTGTGGATCAAGCGCCGGTTGCGGCGAGCCGATCGAGGTGGGCGGCCATGCGGTCGCGGAACAGTGGATATCGGAAATCGCGTTCCCACCGCATCTTACCGGCTGCGCCCATCCGCCGCCCGGTCTCGGGCTCGCCCAGCAGCCGGGCGAGGGCAGAGGAGATCTCGGCGCGGTCGGTCGGATCGACCAGCAGGCCGGTCTCGCCGTCGACGACGACCTCGTCGGCCGCGGTGCCGCGCGCCGCGAGGCACGGTCGGCCGACGCGCATCGCTTCGAGGTAGACCAAGCCGAACCCTTCCCCGCGGCTCGGCATGGCGAGCAGGGCGGCCCGATCGTAGAGCACGGCGAGCGTCGCCTCGGAGACGAAACCGGTGAAGAACACGCGATCCGCCACCCCTAGGGCGGCGGCTTTCGCCTCGAGTCGCGGCCGGTCGTCTCCTCCGCCCGCGACCACCAGGCGAGCGGCGGGGAGTCGTCGCGCCACCTCGGGAAACGCCTCGAGCAGCTCGTCGTGCCCTTTGTAGCGCTCGCTCGACGCCATCCGGCCGACGATCAGGGCGAAGCCCTCGCCCGCGCGCTCGACCACTGAAAGATCGACCCGACCTTCGGCCGTGCGCTCTTCGAGCGCGAGCGGCAGAATCTCCGCCGAGAGACCGGGATGAAGCTCCCGCGCGCGGGCGAGCGTGTAGCGGGAGATCGAGAGCCGAATCGCCGCGTTCGCGAGCGCCCGCCGCCGGCTCGGCTCGAGCGGGCGCCAGACTTCGATGCCGTAGAGCATGACGAGGTAGGGGGCGCGGAGCGCGCGGGGCAGGAACGCTTGGGAGCGCGCGAGACCCAAGAGATCGAAGACGAGAGCCGGGCGCCGTGGGGAGAGCTCCGCGGCGAGCGTCGCGGCCGCGAGCCGTCCGAAGCTCGTGCCGTACCGGCGGACGCGCGCGGAGGCACCCAGCGGGAGCGCGAATTCGGGCACGTCGCCCGGAGCGCCGAGGGTCCGGAGGTCCGCGCGCACCCCGCGCGCGACGGCCCACTCGACCGCCGCGCGGGCCACCAGCCTGCCGGCGAGGGCGCGCCCTCCACCGTCGAGCCCGAGGCCGGCCGAGATCAGGGTGACGTCACGGCGGTGGCCGGGAGGGAACGGAAGAGCGGGATCGGTCATGGCACGCGGCGGGAGAATCCTGGCAGAAGAGGCCGGATCCGGGAAGCGACCGTGCGATCATCGAGGCCATGGGACATCAATGGATCTGGCTCGGTCTCGAAGCGTTTTGGGTACTCGGCATCGGACTCTGGATCGTGCTCGAGAAGCGCAGCCCGGCCTCGACCTTGGCATGGATCTTCGGTTTGGCGTTCCTGCCGCTCCTCGGATTCCTGGTCTACCTGCTGCTCGGTCCGCGCCGGCTCGAGCGGAAGCGCCGCCGCTACGCCGCAGCGCGCTCCGCGCGCGGCGACGAGGCCGCCCTCCGCGAGTTTCCCATCGATTCGCCCGACATCGTCCGCCAGGTGCGCTTGGCCTCGGGAGCGAGCGGCGCGCGGCTCCACGTCGCGACCGAGCTGTCGATCTACCAGAACGGGCCCGAGCTGTTCCAAGCGATCGAGGAGTCCATCGCCGCGGCGCGCCACCACGTCCACCTCGAGTACTACATCTGGGCGCCGGACGAGCTCGGGTGCAGGCTGCGCGATCGTCTGGTCGAGCGCGCCCGCGCCGGCGTCGAGGTCCGCCTGCTCGTCGACCGCCTCGGCTCGCCGAAGGCGGGCGCCGATTTCTTCGCCTCGCTCGTCGCGGCGGGCGGCGAGGTGGCGTTCTTCAACCCCGTGCGGTTCTATCTGCCGAGCTTCCGCTTTCTCAACTTCCGCACCCACCGGAAGATCATCGTGGTCGACGGCGCGGTGGGCTTCTCGGGCGGCATGAACGTTTCCGTCACCCACACCTCCGGTTCTTCGGGCGAGGCTCCGTGGCGCGACACCCATCTGCGGCTCGCCGGTCCGGCGGTGGGAGGGCTCCAGGCGGCGTTTCTCGACAATTGGCAGTTCGCGGCCGGCCACTGCCCGAGCGGCGCGGCCTATTTCCCCCGGCTGGAGGTCGGCGACGGGCCGAAGTCGTTCGTGCAGGTGGTGACCTCGGGGCCGGATCGCCTGATCTATCCGATCCACGAGCTGATCGTCTCGGCGGTCTCGGCGGCCGACGAGAGGGTCTGGATCGTCACGCCCTATCTGGTGCCCGACGAGGCGCTGCTCACTGCTCTCAAGTCGGCGAGCCACCGAGGCGCCGACGTGCGGATCCTCGTCCCCTGCCATGGCGACAGCGGTCTCGTGACCGCCGCGATGCGATCGTTCTTCGACGAGCTGATCGAGAGCGGCGTGCGGCTCTACGAGTACCTTCCCGGCATGCACCACGCAAAGACCCTGATCGTCGACGACGAGCTCGCGATCATCGGCACGGCGAACCTCGACAACCGGAGCTTCCGGCTGAACTTCGAGGTGGTGGTGGCGATCCACGGCGGCGAGAAGACCGCCGAGCTCGCCCGGTCGTTCGAGGAGGACCTCGAAAAATCCCGGCCGATCACCCGCGATCTCCGGGCGAAGCTGACCTTCCCCAGGCGCTGTGCCGAGGCGGGCGCCCGCCTGTTCGCCCTCCTGCTCTGACCTGCCCCGCCCGGCCCCAACATCGATTCCTCACCGCTTCCTCACCGGCCCGCGAGGCCTCGAACCGGCTCCGGCGGGGTAGGCTCACGTTCTCATTTCGCCCGTTTTGGCCAACCGAGGAGCGAGCCCATGTCGAACCCGTCGAACCCGATTCGTATCCACGCCGTCGGTCAGATCGCCTGGGCGGTCAAGGACCTCGACGCCGCGACCGCCTTCTATCGCGACGTGATGGGCCTCCAATTCCTGTTCGCGGCTCCCCCGGGGCTGTCGTTCTTCGATTGCGGCGGGGTGCGGCTGATGCTCTCGAGCGAGGCGGCGAGCGGTACCTCGACGGCCGAGACCCTGCTCTACTTCGCGACCGACGACATCGAAGGAGGGATGGCGGCGCTCGAAGCGGGCGGCGCCGAGATCGTCCAGAAGGCGCATGCCGTGGCCGACCTCGGAGACCGCGTGCTCTGGCTCGCCGTGTTCAAGGATTCCGAGGGAAGGCTCCAGCACCTCATGAGCGAGGTGCCGAAAACCCGAGAGGCCTAGCCCGAACTTCTCACCGGTTTTCTCGGGGGCGTCCTCGGGAACTCCGCGACAGGGGGAGAGTTTTTCAGCAGCGTAGCTAGCGAACCCCGGCGGCCCACTCCGTGAACGTGCGCCGCCGGACGGCGTGGAGGTTCGCGTTCGCGACGTCCAGCGTCGTCACTTTCGACAGGTGAAAATCGCCGATCTGCTCGAGCGCCTCGATCAGCTCGGCGACCGGATAGACCGCCGGGTGGTACTCGATGGCGAGCGAATCGATCCGGTCGAGTAGGTCGCGGTCGAGCGAGCGGAGGATCGCGAGCTCGCTCCCTTCGCAATCGAGCTTGAGCAGGCGGATCCGGCCGAGGTCGAGCTCTCGGATCAAGGCGCCGAGCGGCCGTCCCATGACCTCGGCTCGCCCGGAGATCGGCAAGGTTGCCGCGAGCTCCGGATGGATGGTGTTGGTGCCGCCGCCGAGCGCCGGGCTCAACATCAGCTCCACGAGCCCCTCCCGGTCCGAGATCGCCACCGGGAACGCCCGGACCCGGTCGGTGAGCCCGTTGGTCGCGATGTTTCCCTGGAGCAGGCCGAAGATCCTGGGAGCGGGCTCGAACGCGTAGACCTCGGCGCCGAGATGCGCGAACCAGCAGGCGGCGAAACCGTGGTTCGCGCCGACGTCGATCACCACGTCGCCGGGGCGAACCGGAGCCGACTCGATGTCGTAGACCCGCGTATGGCAGATCTCGCCGAGCATCCGGTCCGCGCCGCGCAGGCAGCGAAACGAGAGCCCCGAGCGACGGTCGGTGACCGAGACGATCTCGCGGCCCAGGGCTCGCTGGGCGAGGAGCGAGAACGGGTGGCGATAGTTCGCCACCCCTTTTCCGACGCGGAACAGGAGATCGGCGGCGCTCATGCGCGCGCCGCGGCAGGCTCCGCTTGGATCGGGTTCGCTTCGGCGAGGTCGGCTGCGAAAAGATCGGCGAGCAGGGCGATCCGGCGGGCGAGCGAGGTGAGATCCAGGAACTCTTCGCGCGTGTGCATCCCGCCGCCGACCGGCCCCAGGCCATCGAGGACCGGGACCCGACCGGGATCGGGCAGGAAGTTCGGAAACGAGATGCCACCTCGGTCGTCCTCCACCTCGAGAGTCCATCCGCGGGCGGCAGCGTGCGCGACCGCGCGCTCGCACCAGGGGCGTTGGGGGCCGTGCGGATCGACCGGCGGCACCGCGTGGCCGATCTCCAGCTCGAGCGTCGTGCCGGTCTCCTCGCCGATCGCGTGGGCCAGCCGCCGCAGCTCGGCCGAGATCGATTCTCCTTCCGCGACGCGGAGGAAACGGAACTCCCCCTCGGCGATGGCGCGGTCGGGCACGACGTTCAGACGCGACTCGGTGCCGAGCAGGCCGGCGTTGCCGGCCGGGTCGGAGACGAACGCGGCGTCGCCCGCGATCAGCCGTCCGACGTTGACCGTCGGCCCTCCGCCCCGCCCGGAGAGCGCCTCGGCCGCCGCGCACCAACGCGCCGCGGCGGCGAGCGCCGAACGCCCCTGCCAGTAATGGAGCCCCGAGTGGGCAGGTGTGCCGGAGACGGTCAACCGCCAGTTGCGCATGCCGCGGCGCCCCGCGACCATCGTCTCCGCTCCGCCGCGCGGCTCGCCGGGCTCGAGCACCCACACCGCGCGTGCGCGTCCGCCCCAGCGTGCGGTCGCCTCGCGCGACAGCTCGCCCCCCACTTCCTCGTCCGGCACCACGACCAGGTGCAGGTCGGCGGGTGGCGCGATTCCGCGTCGGCCGAGCAGATCGAGGGCGCCGACGAAGGTGGCCAGCCCTCCCTTCATGTCGATCGCGCCGGTCGCGAGCAGCCGGCCGTCCTCTCGGACCGGAGGGATCGCGGTGAGAACCGTGTCCATGTGGCCGAGGAGAAGGAGGGGCCGAGATCCCTCGCTGGCCGCGGCGGCTCCGCGAGCGTGGAGGATCGGCAGCGTAGCCCCCTCCGCACCTCCCGTCGGTGCCGGCCGATGCTCGATCTCGACCGCGAGACCGCGTCGCTCGAACGCTTCGGCCAGAAAGCCCGCGACCCGTGCCAGCCCGTCCGGGTCGACGCTGGGAGAGGAGATCGCCGCGAGGTCGGAGAGGAACGCGAGCGTCGAGGTGAAGACGTCGTTCGGCAGCAGGTCGTCGCTCATTCGGATTCGGCCTCGTCGGAAGTACTTTAGCTCTCGGGGGAGCTCTAGCGTATCGCGGAGGCCGGAGCGAGCCCAGGGGCGGCGAGGATTTCGCGCCAGAGGCGACGCCAGGTTCGCCAGGTGTGGCCGCCCGAGGCATGAAATACGCGATCCGCGGGCAGCAGCGAAGCGAGCATGCGGTGGCCCCGGCGGAGGCGATCCGAATCGCCGAATCCGAGCCACATCTGCGGCCGAAGGGGCGGTCGAAGCGCCGGCTGATCCGGAGCGCTCGCGTAGCCTTGAAGCCAGACCCAGAGCCGGCGGAGGTCTCGGTCCTCGAGCGCGCTTTCGGAGCGCCACGAGCGAGGCCCACCGGCTCGCTCGATCTCGTTCAGGATCGCCTTCTCGCCGAGGTACGGCGCGAGCAGCACGAGCGCTTCGACCTCGCCCGGACGGTCGCGCGCGTAGAGAGCGGCCCCGAGCCCGCCGAGCGAGATCCCGGCGAGGACGATGCGCTCCACGCCGCGCTCTCGCGCCGGGGCGATCACGTCGTCGTGCAGCCGGGCGACGATCGAGCCGTCCGCGTAGTAACCGAAGTGGCTGTCGAGGGCGATCAGCTCGCACGACGTGCCCGCCTGCTCGAAGATCTGCTCGAAGCCGTGGCGGGCGAAATCTTCCTTGCGGTCGCCGATTCCGGGCAGGAGGACGAACAGGCAGCGACTCTCCGATTTTCCCGCAAGGCGGACGCTCGGTATGGGTACGGTCGTCGGCCTCGGTCTCGGCGAGCAGCCCGACAGCGCGATCGCGGCGAAAGCGACGGCGAGAATCCCCGAGCGGACCGTGCGGAGGTCGCGGAAGCGCATTCGTGACCCGGCCTTCGTCATGAGCGGATGCTCCGAAAAACACCGGGCGTCGCGTCGCGCCCGGGAAGGAGCAGATCATAGTCGGGAGCAGTGGCTCCGATACAACGAAAAGGGGCGACCCTTGGGGTCGCCCTCGGCTTTTCGCCCGAAATGGCGGGGATGGGAAAGAGATCTAGAAGAGATCTAGAAGTAGCCGACCAGGATCGCCGTCTTTCCGTAGCGGACCGTGATCTTGCTGATCTGGTCGATCGGGAAGACCGGCGAAGGCTCGATCGAGTTCCATTTCTCCATCGTTCCCATGCTGAGTAGCATCCGCAGCTCTCCGAGCTGGAAAACGCCTCCCTTGGTTTCGACCTCGATCGCGAGCGCGTCGCGGTTGGGGATGTCGGCGTGGACCGCGATGGTAAAGATTTCGAGCGCTTTCCAACCGTCGCGCGGCAGGCGTTCGAGGCTCGCCTCGCCGTTGGCGTTGACGGTGAGGCCGAAGCGGGTGGGCTCTAGCGTGATGACTTTCTGGGCCTGCGCGATCGCGGGAAGCAGCAGCATCGCGGTGAGAATCAGCAAGAAAATCGGCAGCGACCTTCTCATGACGTCCTCCTCGGGCAGCCGGTTTTCTTGGGGAGTCGCTCTCGGAAGAATCCTGCTGCCGAACTCAACTTAGCGCCCTGCCGGCCGAGGGGGACCGCCCTCGGGGGCGGGTCGAGATACGCCCCGGGGTTGCCTCGCGAACAACCTCGTCGAGCGGGACGGAGCGAGGCCGCGAGGGCGGGCTGCCGGCGGGGTTCGGCGCGCGCTTCGGGACGTTGCCGGAATCCAAGGAAAACGTCGAGCTAAGGCCTGTCGACGGATCCTTCCAGAGTGCCCTCCGGCAGCACGTCCGGCCACCAGCCGCCCGGGCGATCCAGCGGCAGCGGACAGCGATCGACGACGTGGAGCTCGTGCAGCATGGGGTGGTCGGAGCGGAGGGCGAGGTCGAGCCCTTTGCGCCCCGCGCAGCGATAGTGGGTCGCCCCCACGGCCTGTGCCGCGAGCAGGAGCGCGGCCAGGATGCCGGTCGCGGCCAAAGCGCCCTGGACCCGCCGAGCGTTCCGGGAACGCAGCAGCGTGTCGATCCAGAGCAGTGGCGGAAGGACGGCGGCATGGAGGATCACCAGGCCCTGCCAATTCATGACGGTGGTGGGCGCGCCACAATAGACCACGACGGCGGCGAGAAAGGTGACGTAGGCGTATTCCTCGAGGAAACGCCGTCCGTTTAACGGGTCGGCTTCGGCGGGCCGCCTCACGAGATGGCCGCGGCGGCGGAACTTGCGGAGCAGCCGGAGGTTCGCGCAGAGGACCCCGAGCATCGTGAGCGCGGCCACCGCGGCGAGGCCCGTCGCGACGGGTGTGAGCCACGCGTCGACCTCCGCGCCCAGCGCCGGCGTGAAGTCGAACACCGCCATCTTGCCGCCGATCGAAAGGCTCGCGTGGCGCAGCCAATAGAGCAGGCCGCGCGCGAGCGGAAACACGTAGATCAAGCCGCGAAACAGGAACCCCTGGCTCGCGTCGGAGATCTCCGGATGGCTTCCCAAGGCGAGAGCCCAGGGCACGAGCGGCAGCGCGCCGACGAAGGCGCCCAAGGTCGCCCCCGTCCAGTGCAACCGGAACGACCGGCGGAGCCAGAGCAGGCCGGCCGAGCCGACCAGGAGCAGCGCGGAGGGATGGATTTGGAACGCGAGGACGAGGCTCGCGGCGAGCACCGCCGAGGCGAAGAGGTCGGGCCGCTCGCGCTGACGGCGTATCGACCAGAGATGGAGCGCGCCGAACAGGAACAGATAGTTCGGATTCCACAGGAACGCCGAGTGATAGAGCCGCCAGGGATTCAGCCAGTAGAGGAGGGCGAACGGCACCCGGGCGCGCGCGCCGAGGTCGCGGGCGACGATACGATCGAGCAGGGCGTAGGCCGCGATGTGAAAGAGAAGGATCAGGGCGGTCGTCGCGCGATGATCGCGCCATAGGAACAGCGGCAACCCCACCAGGAGCGTCGTGACCCCCCCGGCGGCGTTGCCTCCGCTCGAGAGCGGATTGCCGTAGGGAATAAAGACTCGATCGACCGCGAGCAGCCAGCCTCGGGCGAGCAGGTTCAACTGATCGCCGCCGACCTGGCTGCGCGCCACCATGACCCCCGAGATGCCGAGTCCGGAGAGAAAGATCGCCACCCAAGCCGCGCGCTCGCCGGACGAGAGCGGTGCACGCGCGGCTTGCGACATCGGGATCGGGTCTCGGCGAAACATGAGCCCCGGAGGATAGCGCAGGGGGTCGCCCTCGCCGGGCGCCTCCCCGGGGTAAACTCGAGCCCTCCGTGCAACGACTCCGCCGCCTTGGGTCTCGCTGGTCGCCCGGTGCTCTGGGCCTGTTCGCTTACGCCCTCCTCGCGACCTTTTTCCTGCGCCCGATCTGGCGGATGGGCGGGGATCACATCGCGCCGGGGCCGGGCGACCCGATCCTCAACCTCTATTTCCTGAAGTGGGGAATCTATCAGATCGGGCTGGGCCTGCCGGACGTCTGGAACGCGAACTTCTTCTTTCCGATGAAGGGGACGCTCACGCTGTCCGACCATCTTCTCGGGCCGGCGTTCGAGCTCTTTCTCTTGCGGCCGCTGCTGCCGAGCGCGATCGCAGGCTACAACCTCCTGCTCTGGAGCTCGTTCGTGCTCACGGCGGCGTCGACCGCCTGGGTACTTCGCCAGGCGGGCTGCTCGCGCGCGGGGGCGTTTCTCGGCGGGGCGCTGTTTGCCTTCTGCCCCTACCGGTGGAGCCAGATGTGGCACCTCCAGGTGCTCCTGATGCAGTGGCTGCCGCTCACGCTCTGGCATTTCGATCGCCTGCTGGTCGAGCGGACGCCGCGCCGGGCGGCCTGGTTCCTGCTGTTTTACCTGCTCCACGTCACCGGCGGCGCCTACCTTGCCTACATGATCCACGTGCCGCTCGCGGCCCTGTTTGTGGTCAGGCTGGCTCGGGAGAAGCGTGCGGACTTGCTCTCGCGCCGAGCCCTCACGCTGTTTTCGGCGACCGCGCTGGTCGCCCTGATTGGGCTCGGCCCGATCTTCCTGCCGTACCGCCACTTTTCCCGCGCCCACCGGCTGGAGCGGAAAGCGACCGACATCGGAATGTTCGGAGGTGCGTTCGCGAGCTACCTTTCGCCGGCTCCGGGCGCGAGCTACTTCGATGGCGGATTGAAGTACCGGATGCGCCGAGCGGCACCCGCGCTCGAAGGAGCGCTCACCCGCTCGGAAAACGCGCTGTTTCCGGGCCTCCTCGCGACCGGACTCGGGCTGGCGGCGGTCTGGGCGGCTCGCGGCCGCCGGGCACCGGGCGAGACGCCTTGGTGGCGGCGAAAGAAAGGCACCGCCGCGGCCGCCGCCGCGCTGTCGGCGTTGGCCCTCGGCAGCCTCGCCTGGGGCGACCGGCTCACCCTTCGCGGCCCGGGTCGAGGTCCTCTCCCCTCCGAAGAGGTCTGGTGGACGCTCGGGGCGATCGCCGCCGTCGGGCTGTTCGGCTTCCTTTGGCTACGACGCCGTGCCGGCGCGCCGCCCCTTCTCGACCCGTCGCGTTTGCCGGCAGACTCGACCTCCTGGTGGTCGGGCCTCGCGCTCGGCGGCGCGCTCTCGTTCCTTCTCTCCTTCCCGGCGTTTTACGTCCCGGCGATGCGCCTGCTGCCCGGTCTCTCCGGAATGAGGGTCTCCGCCCGTTTCGGGCTGTTCGTGACGTTCACCCTCGCCGCCTTCGCCGGCCTGGGCCTCGATCGCGCCACGGCCTGGATCACCGACCGGGTGCGCAACCCGCGAAAGCGTCTGCTCCTGGTCGCCGCCTGCGCCACGGCGCTGTCCGCGTTCGCCGTATGGGAGCTCGCTCCGCGATCGATGCGCTGGATGCGGGTGCTTCAGGAGAGCGAGTTCCCGCCGGTCTACCGCTGGCTCGCGGCGCGCCCGGAGGTGCTGGCGATCGCGGAGGTGCCGATGTTCTCGAACCCCTCCGAGACGTCGTACATGTATTACTCGACCCTCCATTGGAAGCCGATCGCGAACGGCTTCTCGGGCTACGATCCGCCGCTCCATCAGGAGCTCGCCGCCCGCTTGCGCGCCGCGCCGCGCCGGCCCGACCTCGAGCGGCTCCGGCAGCTCGGGATAACGCACTTGGTGTTCCACACCCGGAACCGAAAGCTCCATCTCTCTGGGGCGGATCTCGCCGAGTGGAGCGATCGGATGGGGGGCGAGGTCGAGCGGGTCTTTTCGAGCCTCGGCGACGAGGTCTACGCGATCCGGCCGCCGAAAGACAGAACGCCGAACCTCGCCGGCTGGTGAAAGTCGGGCGGGTCGGCGAGCGTCGGCGACCAAGCCGAAAACTCGTCCGGTCCGCCCGGCGGCCGTTCGATCCGATAGAAGTTCGCGCGGATCTGGTCGGGAATCGGGCCCGCTCCGGCGACCGACGCCCAGGGGATGACCAGCACGGCCCACCAGTCCTGCGCCTCGAAGCTCCTCGGCAGAAGGTCGGTCGTCCCAGTTCCCCAGCGAAGCCCGGGTCCGTCCCAGGCCGTTTCGACCGCCAGGTCCGCTCGACGACCGGTGGGATTCTCGACCCGGGCATCGAACAGGACCCCGCGCGGGCTGATCTCGAATTCGAAATAGTGGCGCGGATCCTCGAGCCCGAGGGCGAGAAACAGCTCGACCGCCTCCTCCAGCCAGATCGGATCGTCGCGCCGCGAGAAGGTGCCCCACGCGGCGCGATCGACGCAATCGAAACGGACCGCGAGCGCGTGCTCGTCGTGACAGACCCGCACCGCCGTCGGCCAGACCGCCGGACCGGTCCCGTCGGAGCGGACGACCGGGGGAAGGCGGGGGATCTCCCGCCAAGCCCAGGGGCCGACGACGTCGGCTACATCGAGCGGTCTCGGCGCCCGGGGAATGCGCCAGCGGGGGAGGGGAGTCGTCAAGGTGGTGGCTCCTCGGGTTTTGTAATAGCTTGTCACCCGCTCGTTTTGAACCCAAGCTTTCGTTCTTCCAGAGGAGAGATCGGCCATGAAGTTCGTTCGTTTCCTCGGCATCGCCACGGGCCTTCTCGTGGTGGCCGCCGCGAACCTGTCCGCCCAGACGACCGGCTCGATCTCCGGCCGGGTCATCGACGAAAGCGGCGCGCCGCTTCCCGGCACGACCGTCGAGGCTTCGAGCCCGTCGCTCCAGGGAACCCGCACGACGGTCGCCGACGCCAACGGCGACTTCCGTCTGACCCTGCTGCCGCCGGGAAACTACGCCGTGACCGCCACCCTCGAAGGGTTTGCGCCCGACGCGCGCTCCGGCGTGTCCGTCGGCCTCGACAAGGGGACCACGCTCGACTTCGCCCTCCGGGTCACCGCCTCGGACCAGATCACGGTGACCGGCGAGGCGCCGGTGATCGACGCCACGTCGACCGCCCTCGGCTCGAACCTCGACGTACGGGCGATCCAAACGCTGCCCACCGCGCGCAACTATTCGTCCGTGGTCCAGATCACCCCCGGCGTCTCCTCCGACGCGAACCCGGAAAACCAGGGGCAGACGACGATCTCGATCTACGGCTCCTCCGGCGCCGAGAACGTCTTCTACATCGACGGCGTCAACACCACGGGGGTCGAGTACGGGTTCCAGGGCAAGGAGCTGAACTTCGAGTTCATCGAGGCGGTCGACGTCAAGACCGGCGGCTACCAGGCCGAGTTCGGCCGCTCGACCGGCGGCGTGATCAACGTCGTCACCAAGTCCGGCGGCAACGAGTTTCACGGCGACCTGTTCGGCTATCTCGACAACGATTCGCTCCAGTCGAGCCCCGATCCGGTGGTTTCGACCGGCGGCACGGTCGAAGGATTCTCCCGGCAGGACTACGGCCTCGGCCTCGGCGGATTCCTGAAGAAGGACAAGCTCTGGTTCTTTGCCGCCTACGACAAGGTGAGCAACACCCTGACGAGCTCGCTGCCGGCCGGCCCGCGCGCGGGCCAGCAGGTCGATTCCGACTCCGACCGCGACCTGGGAGCCGCGAAGCTCACTTACCGGCTGACCGAGAGCCAGTCGCTGATCGGCAGCTTCTTCCAAGATCCGCGCGAAGACACCGGGGCGATCAACGACTCCACCCATTCGCTCAACGGCGACCCGGCGACCTACACCGGCCGGATCGAGCTGGGGGGTAAGGACTACGCGCTGCGCTACCAAGGGATCGTCGCCTCGAACTGGGTCGTCACCGGCCAGCTCGCGCGGCACGAGGAGAAGAACTCGGTCGGTCCGGCGTCCGCGACGGGCGACACCGTGCAGTTCCGCGACGTCGAGGACAACTTCTTCCAGACCGGCGGTTTCGGGCTGATCCAGGACAAGGAGTTCCAGCGTGACCACGCCGGAGCGACCGTCGCGCGCTACCTCGGACGGCACGACCTGAAGCTGGGCCTCGAGTACGAGAAGGAGAAGGCGGACGTAGTGCGCCGCCAGTCGGGCGGCCAGCAGGTCGACGTGTTCCGGAACCCCGACAACCCGAACCGGCCGATCTACGTGCACCACTATTGGACGACGCCCGACGCCACGGTGGCGAACGCGCCGCTGGGGCAGCTCACCGCCGCGCCCGAGCACAAGAACACGACGCTCTACCTCCAGGACGGCTGGTCGGTGCGCCCGAACCTGACGCTCAATCTGGGCGTTCGGTGGGATCGTCAGCAGATCATCGACGCCGCGGGAACGCAGCAGATCGACCTCGCCGACGATTACGCGCCGCGCCTCGGTTTCGTCTGGGACCCGACCTCGGACAATCGCAGCAAAGTGTTCGGCTCGTATGGTCGCTACTACGAGCAGTTGCCGATGGACCTGGTGATCCGCTCGTTCTCGTTCGAGCGTCAGCCCCGGATCGTCAACTTCTCGCCCACCGACATCCGGCCCGACGCCGCCGCGGAGGCGAGCCTTGGGACCGATTCGGCGATCCTCGGCGGCTTTACCGAGCCGTCGGATCCGAACATCAAGGGGCAGTACCTCACCGAGGTGATCGTCGGCGGCGAGCGCGAGGTGATGCCCGACGTGGCGGTCGGCGCGAAGCTCATCTTCCGCAAGTACGACCGGGTAATCGAGGATTTCCTCTGCGCCGACGACGGCACCTACTGCATCGGCAACCCCGGCGAGGGCTTCTTCAAGCGGGTCTTCACCCTCGACTACTCGCGCACCTTCCCGGCGCCCAAGCCGAAGCGGGAGTACAAGGGCCTCCAGGTCGACGTGACCAAGCGCTTCTCCAAGAACTGGCAGGCGCTCGCCTCCTACATCTACTCGAAGCTCGACGGAAATTTCGACGGCGAATACGCGCCGTTCACCAACGTCGGCGCCGACCCGAACATCTCGGCCGCCTACGACTATTTCGACTTCTTCACCAACGGTAGCGACCTAACCCGGATCACCAACAACGGGCCGCTTTCGAACGACCGTCGGCATCAGCTCAAGGTGTCCGGCCTCTACCTCACGCCGTGGAAGCTGCAGGTCGGCGCCTCGGCCTATTACCGATCGGGCACGCCGCTCACTCGCTACGGCTACTCCGACGCCTACGGCCGATACGAGTTCTTCCTCACGCCACGAGGCGCCGAGGGTCGTTCCCCCGGGACCTGCGAAGCCGACCTTCATTTCGGATATCCGGTGAAAGCAGGCCCCGCGACGATCAACCTGCTCCTCGACGTCTTCAACGCCCTGAACGCCCAGAAGCCCATCCTGCTCGATCAGCGCTGGGGCTTCCAGGAATCGGACAACGCCCTGCCCACACCGACGAACTCAGGCTACGGCAAACCGGTTCTACGAACCGCGCCGACTTCGTTCCGGTTGGGGGTGAGGGTGAGCTTCTAGTCCAGGGGACTTGCGCCGGTGGGGATGGAGCCTCATCCCCACCGGCGCCGCCGGACCTATTTTCCGAGGCCGAGCTCCTCGAGAGATCTGACTTCCAGGATCCGGTCCGCCAGCTCGGCGAGCTGATCCAGGGAGGCGATCGCCTCGATCCGCTTCGTAACGTTCGGTGGAACTGCGCCGAAGCGTTGCTCGATCTGCCGAAGAAGGGTCGCGCGAAGTCGGTTGGCGCCGCGCAGAAGGCCCTGCTCCAGGCCTTGCTCCAGGCCTTGCTCCATTCCCTGTTCCAGGCCCTGCTTGAGGCCCTTCGCCATCCCCCTTCGCATGTACTGCGCCTCCATACGCTCCGCCCATGTCGTTTGCATGGCTTCGACCTCCTGATATCCCGGTGCCTGGCGCAATTGGAAAAACGCGTTGGCCTCCTGCCCGGTCAATTGTAGATATGTCTCGACACAGTTGGTCAACTGGAATCGCTCTTCCTCGGCCATCGTAGCCTTCGCAATCTTCCGAAGGATTTCTATCTTGAGGAGCACGCGTCCCATCTCCTCGGGATTGGCGAGGGAAGCGAGCGCCCAAGCGAGGGGCTCCGAGCGATCGAGCAACTCACTCGCTCGAAGACCGGACAGTCCTAGGCAAAGGTAGCGAAGGCGCCCGATCTCCATTCCGAGTACGCGCTCGCTTCGCTCGATCCAGCAGGCACCGGGTGGCCCGCCCTGGAGGAAGACTACGATCGAGACCACCGGCTGGTCTTGACGCAGGTGGAGCAGACGAGAGTAGCGGGCGAGGCGACGGCCGAAATCGGTTCGGAATCTACGCTCGATTTCGACGTGGACGAGAAACGCCGGACTACCCCTTTGAGGAGGAACCTCCACGAGCAGGTCGACCTCGTGGCGACGACCCTCGGAGTGAAAGACCTCCTTGTCCAGGAATTGAAGCTCCGCTTTTCCGAGCCGCTTCGCGAAAACGCCTCGGGGATCGGGATCCGCGAGGCGGAGCAGGTCGCGGAAGAACGCTCGGAACAGATCTTTGAACAACGGGTCATGGCGGTTCACGGCGATAGGTACCTCCTATCGCCCTAAAGACGCGAACCACCCCCTGACTTCTCGATCCTTGGGGCGCTGCTCCTACAACGTTCCCGCGAGAATCTCCCCCATCACCTCGCCGTCGACGTTGCCTCCTGAGAGGATCACCCCCACCCGTTCCCCCGGCTTCGGGGTCACCGCGCCGGAGAGCAGGGCGGCGACGCCGAGCGCTCCGGACGGCTCGACGACCTCCTTGGTGCGGTGGAAAAGGAAGCGCACCGCCTCGGCGATTGCGGCCTCGGAAACCGTCGCCATGTCCGAGACGTGAGCGCGGACGAGCGGGAAGGTCAGCTTGCCGAGCGACGGGGTGCGCGTGCCGTCGGCGATCGTGGGCGGGTTCTTCACCGTTTGCAGGATGCCGGTACGGAACGAGCGCGTGGCGTCGTCGGCGACTTCGGGCTCCACGCCGATCACCCGGCAGGTCGGGGCGACGCCGAAGGCCGCGAGCGCGGAGCCGGAGAGGAGGCCACCGCCGCCGCAGGGGACGAGCAGGAGGTCGAGCTTGCCCGCCTGATCGAACAGCTCGAGCGCCGCGGTGCCCTGGCCGCAGATGATCCGCAGGTCGTCGTACGGCGGGATCACGACCGACCCGCGCTCCTCCTGGAGCTTCGAGGCGAGCTCCTCGCGCGCCGTTTCGTCCGGGTCGTAGAGGATGACCTCGGCGCCGTAGCCTTCCGTCGCGGCGCGCTTGGCCGCCGGCGCGATCGTCGGCATCACCACGGTCGCCCGGACCCCTTGCTCGCGGCAGGCGAGCGCGATCCCCTGCGCGTGGTTGCCGGAGGAAAACGTGAGCACGCCGCGCGCTTTCTCCTCAGGGCGGAGCTGCGAGACCGCGTTCCAGGCGCCGCGGATCTTGAACGCGCCGACGCGCTGGTGGTTCTCGCATTTCAAGAAGACGCGGGCGCCGGTTCGTTCGTCGAGCGCTCGTGAGGTTGCGACGGCCGTGCGGTGGGCGATCTCGCGCACCCGAAACGCGGCCGCGCAGATGCCGGCAAAGAGCATCGAAGGCTCGGGAAGGACGACGGGGTTCGGTTCCATGGGCGCCGATCCTCCGCCGCCGAGCCCTCGGGGGTCAACATCATCCGAAACCCGGGACCCGCCGTAGAAACTGGGGAAAGAGGTTCCTCCGCCTTTGTGCGGAGACTGAAATGGATTCGAGTCTTCCCTTCGCCAAGCTACCCCTCGACCCCTTCCTCGCCGGTCTGGCGCGGGAGGTGGCCAGGATCGCGGAGGAGGCCGAGGCGCTCTGTCGCGAGCTCACCCCGGAGCAGCTCGCCTGGCGCCCGAGCCGGAACGGTTGGGGGGTGGCGGAGTGCTTCACGCACCTGGTTCAGGCCGCGGATCTCTTCCACCCCCGCTTTGCCAGCGCGATCGATCGCACGCGAGCCGCCGGCGCGATCCGACGCGGAGCGTGGAACGGCAGCCGGCTCGGACGGCTGTTCCGCACCCTTTCGGGCGCCAGGGTTCGCATCCCCATCCCGGCGCCCCCGCTGCTCCGAATCAGGGGACCGATCCCCGACGCGTACCGTCGATTCATCGACCGCGAGCAGGATTTCCTTGGTTTATTGCAGCGCGCCGACGGCCTCGACCTCGGGTATTCGACCACCGGCTCGCCGATCTCCCGCCGCCTGCGCATCCCCCTGGGGGACGGTCTTGCGATCCTCGCCGGTCATGCCCGACGTCATCTCGAACAGGCGCGGCGCGTGACCCTGAATCGAGATTTCCCGAAGCGAGGAGACGCGGGCCCGAGATAGCGGCCCGCTCCCCTCGTCCTCGCATCGCGCGAGGTCTTCTCACACCGATCGCAACGTGGGTCCCACGATGTGGCCGAATTCGCCCGGCTCTTCGTGGTCGATGTCGTGGGTGAAGTGCGCCCCGTACCAAACGACGACGTCGGCGTTCTCGATCGACTCGTGGTTGACGAAGCCGTCGATCCCCGCTTCGTAGGGGGGGCCCGTGGCGACCGAGCCGTCGTCGATCTCATCCGACCGGTATCGGACGAACCAGAGATCCCCCTTGGGATAGGGCCAGTCGGGAGATTGCGTCGCGACGCCGTCGGTGGGCCCGGGCAGAATCTCGTAGCCCTTGCCGGTGGCGACGTTTTCCACGCGCCATTTGCGGTGGAAGAGGGGGGAGCGCGGTCGCGCGGTTTCGAACGGCAGGGTGGACCACTTTCCCCGTTGTAGGAGGAATCGATTGAACTCGCGCACGCGGTTGCCGCCGGCGGTCGCGATGTCGAAATCGAGGCGCCAGTAGCAATGATGATGGTGCACGTTGCACACGCAGGACGAGGTGTCGACCGCGGTGAAGCCGAAGCGCGGGCGGATCGTGCCGTCGACGTGAAGGCGCCACTCGCTCACGTACCGGTACCATCCGGCTTCCATCTCGCTCACCAGGACCACCTCGAGACCGTCGACGTAGACTCCGACGCCGAGAAAATTGCCGGTGTCCAGGCCGGTATCCAGAATCGTCTTGGCCGGCGTGGGGCAGATGCGGAAGCCGGGAGCGACGTCGTTTCCCGCGGGCGCCTGGATCATGCTCTCTTCGTTTTGCCAGTCGCGATACGGGCCACAGGCATCGCCGTCGTATTTGACGTTCAGGATCGGCACGTGGGCGCGGTAGAGCACCCTCTCGCCTTTGTAGTCGACATAGCGGAGCTCGATGCCCGAACCGTTCGTGCCGGACGAGGCGGCCGGCCGCACGGCGAGAAACTTCCATACCGTGGTGCCCCCGTACTTGACGGTGAACCAGGCCTGACCGGGTACGTTACGCGCCGTCGGCTGGACCGCGTGGGGCAGGCCGCAGGTGCCGAAGTTCGCGATCGCGGTCGCGGGCGCCCGCTCGGCGAAACGCGAAATCGCGCGGGACGAGAGATTGACCCCGACGATCTCGTGCTCTCGATTCGGGCCGCTCCCCGGACCGAGCAGGCCGACGGTGACGCCTCGCTCCCGGGTACCGTCCTCACGCTCTGTCAAATGGAGCGGGGGCATGGGGGGATAGGGACGGACCCGCTGTTCCTTGAGCCGAGGCCCGATCTCGGGGTCGCGCAGCAGGATCCTCAACGCTTCGTCGAATTCCGCCGGGCTCGGGAGCGGCTGGTCGCCTTTCGCCGTCACCTCCAGCCGCCGCAGGTCGGAGAGGCGGCCGCGCGCGTTGATCGTCCGGTGGTGGGAGTAGTCGTACCAGGTCGCGACGAATTCGTCGATCGGCGCCGGCCGCGCCGACTTTCCCGTAGCGTCGGGGTCCTCCCAGCGAATCGAGAGGAGGCGGCACCGGCTTCCGCGGAACCACTCCGCGAGCTGCCGGTGCGACGTGAGGCGCTGTTCGAGCGCCGCCACCTCGTCGACGCTCGGTCCGGTGGGGCGGACCGAGACCTCGAGAGCCTTGGAACGATCCGCACGAGGGGATCTGCGGGAGACCTTCTTCGGCGTGGACCTGCGGCTGGGCATGGATCCGGCTCCTTTCGAGAGATCGCGGCGGTCGCTCCGCGCTCGGTGCATTGACATTACTTTAAAGATTTGGCGAACGTTTGCGTCTGCGCGTTACCTCCGGCGGCACGATCCGTGGATCGAGCGCGGGGAGCGGCGAAACATCCGCCCCGGCGGCGCCGTAGAAGCGCCGATGAATCCGAGGCATTGGTTCTCCGTCCAGGACGTCCGCCACGCCCTCCGGCTGCTCGCGAAGACCCCGATCTCGTCGCTCCTCACGGTGTCGGTGCTCGCCGGGGGACTGAGCGTCGCGATCTTCACCTTCTCGTTCCTCTACACGGCGATGCTCAAGCCGCTGCCGGTCGAGAGGGGTGAGGAGCTGGTGAAGATCCTCTCGGTCTCGAACGGCCGCTGGGGGGCGATCGACGCCGCCGACCTCGCGGCGATCCGGCCGGGTCTCACGACCCTCGCGGCGCTCGGCGCCTATACCTCCCGCGAAGGGATCGTCGGGGCCGGAGACGGAACCCGCTCGATCCAGGTGACCGAGACGGAATGGAACGTCTTCGAGGCGACGCACGCCCGACCCTCGCTCGGGCGGGGTTTCCGGCCGGAGGACCAGGAGGCCGGCGCGGAGAAGTGCGTGGTGCTTTCGGACGCGACGTTTCGGAGCGTCTTCGGCGGCGATCGACGCTTGATCGGAAGCCGGGTGACGCTCGACGGGCTCCCGACCCGCGTGCTCGGCGTGATGCCCGCGGGCTACGGCTTCCCCGTGGCCTCCGAGGCCTGGGCTCCGATCCCCCCCGAGGTCCTCGCCGAAACGACTCCGGACCGTCGGGCCGTCGAGGTCTTCGCGCGTCTCGCGCCCGGAGCCAGCGCTCGCGCGGCCGAAGCCGAGCTCACCGCGAAGCTGCTCGCGGTTCGGAGCGCGCAGCCGGTTCCGGCGCCTCCCCCCTCGGCGGACGACCGCGAGAGCGAGGCGCCCGTAGCCCTTCGGGTCGAGACGTTTCCGATGGCCCAGATCGGCGAGGTCGGCCCCGTCGTCCTCGCCGCGCTCAACGCGGTCGCGGGTCTCATCCTCCTGCTCGCCTGCGTGAACGTCACGAATCTCCTCGTCGCGCGGGCGAACGAGCGGGCGCGGGAGACCGCGGTCCGGTTGGCGCTCGGGGCGCCGCGGTCGCGGCTGGTCCTGCAAGGCCTCTGGGAGATCGCCCTCCTCTGCGTCGCCGGAGGCGCGCTCGCGACCGTCTTGTCCGGCCTCGCGCTCGAGGCGCTGAACGGTTGGGCCCGCGCACGGCTCGCCGGCAACCTCGCCTTCTGGTGGGTGTGGGGCTTCGATCGCTCGGTCGTCGTCGCGGCGGGGGCGTTCGTCACCCTGGCGATCGCCGCACTCGGATCCATGGTCGCGTTTCGCGCGAATCGCACCGAGGTAAACGCTCTGCTGCGAGACGGCGCTGCGCAATCGGGCGACCGGCGCGAAGGTCGCGTCGCCCGGATCCTCGTCGTGGGCCAGGTGGCGACGGTTTCGGTGTTGATGTTCGTCGGCTGCCTGTCGGGGGTGATCGCGCACCGCGTGATCCACGTCGATCTCGGCTACGACACGCGGAATCTCCTGGATTCCTCCGTCGAGCCCCCCGTCGATCGCTATCCCGATCCCGCCGCGCGCGCTCGGTTCTTCGAAACCCTCTACGACCGGCTCGCCGCCCGGCCGGAGCTCGAAGGCGTCGTCTTCCGGGCCCCGCTCGCCGAGATCTCCTCGGAGGAGGGAGCCCTGGAGCTGGAGGATCCCACCCTCGCGCGGCCGAAAGCGTTCGTCCAGGCGATCCAGGGCTCCCTTGCGCCGCTCGGTCTCGGCCTCGTCGAAGGGCGCTTCTTCGAAGGGCGCGATCGCGAGAACGACGCGCGCGCCGCTCTGGTGAGCCGGTCGTTCGCCGCCCGCTACGGGCCGAAGGGCTCGCTACTCGGTCGGCGGATCCGCCTCTCGGGCCTCGCCGAAGCGCGGTGGCGCACGGTCGTCGGGGTCGTCGACGACGTGCTTCTCGGCAATCCCCTGTCGCGCGATCGGAGCGCGGTCGCGGTCTACGTCCCTCTCGCCCAGACGGCGGCCGGTTTCGCCTCGGTCGAGCTGCGCCACCGCGGCGACCGGCAGGCGGCGCAGACGGCGTTCTTCCGGACGCTCGGAGCGCTCGATCCGCAGGTGGTGCCAGGGACGGTCCAGAGCTTCGAAGAGGTGCTCGAAAAGACCTCCTTGCTCGCGCGCTCGGTCGCTGGGCTGCTCGGTCTCTGCTTCGGCTTCGCGCTGCTGCTCGCCGCGAGCGGTACGTACGGATTGATGTCGCGCTCGATCGGCCGGCGCGGCCGGGAGATCGGTGTCCGGCGCGCGCTCGGCGCTTCGGAGCGGGACGTGCTCCGCATGCTCTTGTGCCAGGGCGCCCGCCAGTACGGAGTCGGCGCGCTGATCGCGCTGCCGGCGACGCTCCTCGCCGGCTTCGCCTTTTCGCGCCTCTTCCCGGTGTCGTTCGGCCTCTCCCTCGGGGTCGCCTTCCTGGTGGCCGCGGCGGTCTCGGCGATCGTTCTCGCCGCGACCTGGGTGCCCGGCCGCCGGGCGCTCGCGATCGAGGTGCGCGACGCTCTCTGGCGCGAGTGAGAGCCTGACCCGGAGCCGTTGCCTCGTCTCGGCCTAGCCTTTATCCTCGCCTCCACCCGTTCGCCCGATTCGATCGCGAGGAGGCCGCATGATTCCCGTCAAGCCCGAAATCTCCGCCCAGGCCGCTTTCCGGAGCCTGGAGCAATACCGTCAGGCCCACCGCCGTTCGATCGAAGACCCGGAGGGGTACTGGCTCGAGCAGGCGGCGATCCTCGACTGGTTTGCGCCGCCGCGGTCGGCCGGGCAGTGGGATTTCCGCGAGGCGGACATCTCGTGGTACGCCGGGGGCAAGCTCAACGCCTCGTACAACTGCGTCGACCGCCACGCGGCGAGCCAACCGGAAAAGACCGCGATCGTCTGGGCGGCCGACGAGCCGGGCGAGTACCGGTCGATCTCCTACCGCGAGCTGCAGCGGAACGTCGCCCGGATGGCGAACGTCCTGCTCGCCCACGGCATCCGCAAGGGCGATCGGGTCTGCATCTACCTGCCGATGATTCCGGAGCTCGCCTACTCGATGCTCGCCTGCGCGCGGATCGGCGCGGTGCATTCGGTCGTCTTCGCGGGCTTCTCGGCCGAGTCGCTGCGCGACCGCATCCTCGACGCCGGGTGCCGCATGGTGCTCACGGCGAACGAGGCGCTCCGCGGCGGCAAGCGGATCGGCCTCAAGGCGACCGTCGATCAGGCGGTCGAAGGACTCGGCGTCGTCGAGAAGGTCCTGGTCGCGCGCCGCACCGACACCGAGGTGCCGATGCGGGAGGGGCGCGACCTCTGGATGCACGAGGAGATGGCGCGCCAGCGGGCGACCGCGCCGATCGAGTGGATGGACGCCGAGGATCCCCTCTACATCCTCTACACCTCGGGCTCGACCGGCAAACCGAAAGGCGTGCTCCACACGACCGGCGGGTATCTGGTCTACGCGGCGCTCACCCACGGGACGGTATTCGACCTCCGGCCCGACGACGTCTATTGCTGCGCGGCCGACGTCGGCTGGGTGACCGGTCACAGCTACATCATCTACGGCCCGCTCGCGAACGGCGCGACGACCGTGATGTTCGAGTCGATCCCTCTCTATCCCGACGCCGGCCGCTACTGGCGCATGGTGGACGAGCTCGGCATCACCATCTTTTACACCGCGCCCACGGCGATCCGCGCGATCGCCCGCGCGGGCGACGAGCCGGTGAAGCGCTATGGCCGGAAGACCCTGCGCATCCTCGGAACGGTCGGCGAGCCGATCAACCCGGAGGTTTGGACCTGGTACCACGACGTGGTGGGCGACGGGCGCTGCGCGGTGGTCGACACCTGGTGGCAGACGGAGACCGGCGGCATCCTGATCACGCCGCTACCGGGCGCCACGCCCGCGAAGCCGGGCTCGGCGACGCTGCCGTTCTTCGGCATCGAACCGGTGCTGGTGGACGACAACGGCAATCTCATTGAAGGGGACGGCGTCTCCGGGAACCTCTGCCTCGCCCGTTCCTGGCCCGGGCAGGCGCGCACCGTGTACGGCGATCACGAGCGGTTCAAGAAGACCTACTTCTCGCAGTTCGCGGGTCTCTATTTCACCGGTGACGGCTGCCGCCGCGACGAGGACGGCTACTACTGGATCACCGGTCGCGTCGACGACGTGCTGAACGTCTCCGGCCACCGGCTCGGCACGGCGGAGATCGAAAGCGCCCTCGTCGCCCACGACTCCTGCGCCGAGGCGGCGGTGGTCGGCTTCCCGCACGACATCAAGGGGACGGGCATCTTCGCGTTCGTCCACGTGAAGCCCGACTTCGAGAGCCTCCACCCGGAGGAGATCTCCGGCATGCTCAAGGAGAAGGTCCGCGAAGTCATCGGCCCGATCGCGACCCCGGACCGCATCCAGATCGTCCCCGGTCTCCCCAAGACCCGCTCGGGAAAGATCATGCGCCGCATCCTGCGGAAGATCGCCGC
Organism: Thermoanaerobaculia bacterium; assembly: GCA_044226625.1. Classification (GTDB taxonomy): domain Bacteria; phylum Acidobacteriota; class Thermoanaerobaculia; order Multivoradales; family UBA5704; genus DASYKS01. The sequence goes on along the minus strand of JBGAGQ010000032.1, from coordinate 1,940 downwards.
AGGCGAATACGACGAGCTCGGCGACATCACGACCCTCGCCGATCCCAGCGTCGTCGAGAAGATCGTCGAGGAACACAAGCGGCGGGGTTGAGGGCGGGCTCGTGATCTCGGTGCATGGTATTCTTACTTGGTATTACCGGAGATCCCCATGGGAACGACATCGGTTACCAGCAAAGGTCAGGTCACTATCCCGAAGCCGGTGCGGCAACGGCTGGGGATTCGTCAGGGAAGTCGAGTCGAGTTCGTCTTGGCGGGTGATCACGTGGAGTTACGAGTTCGGAGCTCGCCCGCCGAGGTGCCGGCCAGCGGTTTCGGCATGCTGACCAGCCGAAAGCGCAGCGTTCCGGCGGATTTCGATCCCGCAAGCCTGCTGAAGTCATGATGGGGCTGGACACCAACGTTCTTGCCCGTTACTACATCGCGGACAAGGCGGACGCCGAAGCCGCTCGACAGCAAGAAGCCGCCCGCCGATTGATCGAGTCCGGACGGCCTTTGAAGGTGTGCAAGTCGGTCCTGCTCGAGCTGGAGTGGGTGATGCGCGGTTATTACAGCTTCGGCCCCCAAGAAGTCGCCCGAGTCTTCCACCATCTTTTGGCCTTGGCCCATGTCACGGTGGAGGACCGCGAGACCTTCGAGCAGGCGTTGGCAAATTGCGGGGCGGGACTTGAAATGGCGGACGCCCTTCACCACGCCAGCTATCGCGACTGCGAGAGCATGGCTTCCTTTGATGACCAGAAATTCGCCCGTAAGGTCAAAAAACTCGGGATCTTGCCCAGGGTGATGGTGCCGGAATGAAGTGCAATTCGGCGCTCGGCGTTCGCGGAGACCGAGAATCGTAAGCTTCGCACGATCGAAGCGGACCCTTCGGGGGGCCGGATTCCCGGATCCCCAAGATCCTGAAGTCGCACGCGAAGCGACGCCAGGAAGTTGGAAGAGAAGGCGGCGTGGGGCGCGCCGGGCGGTGGAGCCGGGAGCTCGAAAGCCGGCGATGCGGCAGGCCCGCCAGTAAGCTAACTCAGAGGAGTCCGAGAAAACGATAGTTTTTGGCAGAGTTTCTTCGTCTGTCGATTTTTCTTGCAGGCAGCAGCGCCCGATTCGGACGTCGAACCGGGTGGATCGAACGACAGGATCGGGAGCATCGACGGTCGAATCCACAGGATTGCGCCACCGAACCCAGTGGATCGCGTGGCCGCTTGGAGCGGTTCCGTCGCCGCATTGACCGTATCGAGCGATCGCATGGAGTGGGTTCGGCGACGAACCCGGTGGATCGGGCCGTCGCATCGACGGCTTCCGCCGTTGGTGCGACAGATTAAATCGTCGAATGGACCGCCCGCGGGACCGGAACGCCGGGTCGAAGGCCGCCCGGCCTGGGCCAGCCCGCGGAGCGAAAATAGATTCCCGTCCCAGAACTATCGTTTTCTCGGGCACACCCGACTTAGGATGCCTCGGCGATGAGGTGGGTTGCGGGTCGGGGCGCGGCGATCGCCGCCGGGGCCGTCTTTGCGTTCGCAGGAACGCCGATCGCGGCCGACGCTTCTTCCTCTCACGCTGCGCTCTTCCCTTAGAACTCCTCGGTCTCTATCACGCGATCGAGTTGCCGAATCTCGACGCTTCGATGCCGGCGCCCGAGCGTATCGTGGCCGGATGCCCCGAATTCCGAAATTTTGACGTCGCACATGGGGCTCCTCGATCGGAATTCAGATTTTTCAGCTCGCGGAGCGGCTGCACGCTCCGCGCTCGGAAATTTTGACGTGGAGAAGTGCAGTGCCAAGGCGAAATATTGAATCTCGACGCTCGGAAACTAAATTCGGAGCCTGTCGCGCCAATTTTCTGGCGGGCGTAGTGGAGTACCCGCTTGCCTGAGTGCTCTGCCGGGTCGATTTTCCGGCGCGCGGGCTTGGCGTACTGAATGGCTAGGCGGGATTTTCCCAGCGCAGCTT
>JBGAGQ010000031.1:0-66794 GCA_044226625.1 Thermoanaerobaculia bacterium | reverse complement strand
TCTCCCAGAGGGAGAGGGGGGTCCCGCGAGCACGGCGCTCTTCTCCCCTCTCCCTCTGGGAGAGGGGCCGGGGGTGAGGGCTGAGATCGACCGGCCGGGGGAGAGGGGTGGGATCAACCGAATGGGATCCGCTCTTGGCCGATTGGTCGTCCCCGCGCGGCGGCTCGGCAAATTCGGAGCGGCGTTCGATGAGCTGGCCGCCGAAAAAGCTCAGCGAGGGAGGTGGAGGCTCTCCGTCCTGTTGAGCCAAGACGGGACCGAGGACGACCTTTCCACCGCCCTCGCGTTCGCCGCGAACCGGCCGGAGATCGCGATCGAGTCGTTCGAGACACCGGCCGCAGAGGTCGAGACGATCGAGCGCCTTCGCGCGCTCGTGCCGGCCGAGCGGGAGATCTACTTCGAGCTGCCGATCGGAGCCGAGGGCGATTCGAAGCTCCCGGCTCTTTTGGGCGCCGTCGCTCGCAACGGCTCGTGCGCCAAAGTCCGCACCGGCGGTCTCGAAGCGAAAGCTTTCCCCTCGCCAGACGCTTTACTCACCTTCCTGAAAGCCGCCACCGAGGCCCGTGCGCCGTGGAAGGCGACCGCTGGCCTCCACCACGCAATTCGAGGCGCGGCCCCGCTCACCTACGAGCCCGCGAGCCCGTGCGCCACGATGCACGGCTACTTGAACGTCTTCCTCGCCGCGACCGCGCTTTGGTCGGGCCGATCGAGCGAATCGGCGCTCTCGCTGCTTTCCCAGGAAGGACGCGGCGACCTCGCGTTCGAGGAGGACGCCATCGCCTGGCGTGGGGTTCATCTCTCCACCAACGAGATCGCCGAGGCGCGCCGCTCGTTCTGCCGCTCGATCGGATCGTGCTCTTTTACCGAGCCGGTCGAGGAGATCCTCGCGCTCGATCCTGATTTGGCCCAAGAAGAGGAGCACCCGTGACCGAGCCTCGACTCGACGAAACGCACGACCCGGCGGCGAAGAGCTTCGTCGCCTCGGCGAACGAACCGGGGGCCGATTTTCCGCTCCAGAACCTGCCATTCGGCGTGTTCCGCTCGGGCGGTGGAACTCCTCGAATCGGGGTCGCGATCGGCGACCGGGTCCTCGACCTCCGGGCCGCGATCGAATCCAGCCGACTGGACGTTCCGAGCGAACTTGCGGAAGCCTGCCTCGGCTCGACGCTCAACACCCTGATGGGCCTCGGCGCCGCGCCGCGCCGCGCGCTTCGGCGAGAGCTTTTCGCGCTGCTCCGCTCCGAAAGCTCTCTCGCGACGGACTCAAAAGCGCGGGAGAGCCTGCTCTCCCCTCTCGGCGAAATCGAGATGCTTCTTCCGGCCACGATCGGCGACTACTCGGACTTCTACGCCTCGATCGATCACGCGACGAACGTCGGCTCGATGTTCCGCCCGGAGAACCCTCTGCTGCCCAACTACAAATGGGTGCCGATCGGCTACCACGGCCGCGCCTCGTCGATCGTGCCGAGCGGCACGCCCGTCCGCCGGCCGAGCGGCCAGCGGAAGGCGCCCGACGCCGAGGTGCCTACGTTCGGCCCATCGCGGCAGCTCGACTACGAGCTCGAGGTGGCGGCGTGGATCGCCACGGGCAACCCGCTCGGAGAACCGATCTCGATCGAGCGCGCGGAAGAACACCTGTTCGGCCTCTCCCTGCTCGACGACTGGTCGGCGCGCGACCTCCAGGCCTGGGAGTACCAACCGCTCGGCCCGTTCCTCGGCAAGAGCTTCGCCTCGACCGTCTCCCCGTGGGTGGTGACCCTCGAAGCGCTCGAACCGTTCCGGGTGTCGAGGGCGACACGGCCGGAAGGCGACCCCGCGCCGCTCCCCCATCTCGACTCGGAGCACGACCGGACCGCCGGAGCCTTCTCGATCGCGCTCGACGTCCACCTCCAGAGCCGGGAGATGCGCGACCGGAACCTGCCGCCGCTCCACGTCAGCCGCTCGAACGCCCGATCGCTCTACTGGACTTTCTTCCAGATGATCGCCCACCACGCGAGCAACGGCTGCAACCTCCGCCCCGGTGACTTGCTGGGAAGCGGAACCGTCTCCGGCCCGAACCCCGAAGAGCGCGGCTGCCTGCTCGAACGCACTTGGCGCGGCAAGGAGCCGCTCAAGCTACCTACTGGCGAAATGCGCGCGTTCCTGGAATCGGGAGACGAGGTGATCTTCTCCGCCCGCTGCGAGCGCGAGGGATTCGCGTCGATCGGCTTCGGAGAGTGCCGGGGACGGGTCGAGGGGTAGAAGGAGGCCGCCCGACGATACGGATAGTCGTATAATTGCGGCGTGAAGGCGGTTCACTTCGTTGGCTCGGCCCGAAAGGACTTGGCGGCTTTCCCGGAATCCGCCCGTCGAGCGGCCGGGCAGGAATTGTTCATGGTGCAGGTTGGGCGCGAACCGACGGACTTCAAACCGATGCCGAGCGTCGGCGCCGGAGCCTTCGAGATTCGTGTTCGCGACGATGCGGGCGCATTCCGAGTCGTTTACGTGGCGAAGTTCGAAGCTGCCGTCTACGTCCTGCACGCCTTCCAGAAGAAAACCCAGAAGACTTCTCCGTTGGATATCGCACTGGCTGCGAAGCGCTACAAGGCGATTGGAGAGCCGCCATGAAAAAGACCAGCGTACGGATCGAACCGGGTAGCGGCAATGTGTTCCTCGATTTGGGATTCCCCCCGCACGAGGCTGCGGTGATGCAGCTTCGCTGCGAGCTGGCCGAAGCGCTGCGCCAGTGGATGGATCGCGAAGGAGTGACGCAGGCACAGGCGGCCGAGCGCCTGGGAATCGCACAGCCGCGAATCTCAGAGATCGCCCGCAACAAGGTGGAGAAGTTCTCGCTCGACTACCTTGTGGGCCTCTGCGCAAAAGCCGGCGTGTCGGTCGCGGTGAAGTTGGCGGCCTGAAGCGCTCGACTTCCCGCGCAAGCGATACGATCCCTCCCAACTTTCGGGAGCCGCTCACCATGCCTCGGATCGTTCGCCGTCTGAGACCCCTCCTGGGTCCAATCGCCGGATCCAGTCTGTTCGTCCTTCTTGCGGCGTCCACCGGCGCCCACGCCGCCCAGCCCGCCGATCTCGTCCTGCGCCATGGGGCCATCTACACGGTGGACGCCTCCCGCTCTTGGGCGGAGGCGGTCGCCATCTCCGGCTCGCGGCTAGTCTTCGTCGGGGCGGACCGCGACGCGGCAGCTTATGTCGGGCCGACGACCCGGGTGGTCGATCTCGGGGGGCGATTCGTCCTGCCGGGATTTCATGACTCCCACGTCCATCTGCTGTCCGGCGGTGTCGAGCTCGGACAGTGCGATCTGAACGGTTCGAAGGACGCCGCCGAGGTGCTCGCACGGGTAAAGGCCTGCTCCGCGGCTCGGCCGGACGCGCGTTGGATCATCGGCGGTGGGTGGGATCTGCCGCTGTTTACCCAGGCGAATCCGAACAAGAAGCTGCTCGACGAGATCGTCCCCGATCGGCCGGTGTTCCTTTCGGCGGCGGACGGGCATTCGACCTGGGTCAATTCGAAGGCGCTCGAGATCGCCGGGATCACGCGGGCGACCACCGACCCGCCGCGCGGCCGGATCGAGCGCGACGCGGCGGGGAATCCGAGCGGGACGCTGCGCGAAGCGGCGGCCGATCTGGTGGAAGAGCACTTGCCGGAGACGACCGCGGCGGAACGGATGGAAGGCTTGCGCCGCGGGGTCGAGCGGGCGCACGGCTTCGGAATCGTCGCGGCGCAGGAGGCTTCGGCCGGAGCGGAGAGCCTCGCCACGTTTCGCGCGCTCGACGCGGCGGGTGAGTTGAACCTGCGGGTCTCCGTCGCGAATTACGTCGATCCGGAGAAGGGCACCGCGCAGGTGGCCGAGTTCGTGAAGCGGCGCGACGATCTCGACGGTCGCAACGATCCGACGGGGAAATCGGCGCCGCACGTTCGGGCCGCGACGGCGAAGATCTTCGCCGACGGCGTGATCGAGGCGGGGACGGCGGCGCTGCTCGCGCCGTATCTGGGCGAGCGGGGGAAGGACGGCTGGCGCGGCGAGCTGGAGATCGCCCCCGAGCGGTTCGGGGAGATCGCGACCGCGCTCGACGCGGCGGGGTTCCAGATCCACGTCCACGCGATCGGCGACCGGGCGATCCGGGCGGCCCTCGACGCGCTCGAAGCGGCGCGGAAGGCGAACGGCCCGCGCGACGCGCGGCCGTTGCTCGCCCACATCCAACTGTTCGATCCGGCCGACATCCCGCGCTTCCGGCGGCTCGGCGTGGTCGCCGACTTCCAACCTCTCTGGGCCTACGCCGATCCCTACATCGTTGACCTGACCGAGCCGCAACTCGGTCCCGAGCGCTCGCGGTGGCTCTATCCGATGGGCTCGCTCGCCCGCTCGGGCGCCGTGCTCGCCGCGGGGAGCGACTGGTCGGTCTCCTCGCTCGATCCCCTGCAGGCGATCGAGGTCGCGGTCACCCGCTGCGATCCGGACGCTCCTAGTGAGAAGGGCTCCGAGGGGCTCGCGCAGGCGACTGGCAGCGCCGCAGGCGCGCACACGAAGGAGCCGAGCGGAGCCTTACGGAACCCTTCCGAAACGCCGTGGATCCCCGAGGAGCGGCTCGACCTGCCGACGATCCTCGCGGCCTATACGATCGGCGGCGCCTACGCGAGCTTCGAGGAGAAGGAGAGCGGCTCGCTCGAAGCGGGCAAGCTCGCAGACCTGATCGTTCTCGACCGCAACCTGTTCGAGATCCCGCCGAGCGAGATCTCGGAGGCGAAGGTGCTCGCCACGATGTTCGAGGGGCGGATCGTCTCGGGCGCGCTGCCTACGGAAGCCCCGAAAGCCGCCTCGAACGGAGGAAACCGATGAATCCACGTCGTTCCCGCCGAGCGCTCCGGCTCCCGGCTCTCCTCCTGCCGCTCCTCTTGCTCGCCGCCGCCTGTTTCGACGGCCCGGTGCGCGAGACCTGGAAGCTGCGCTTCCTCCCCGGCGGCTGGGTGGTCGCCGGCCGGACGATCGAGCTGTCGTCGACGCAGGACGGCAACCCCGCCGTGGCGAAACGGCTCGCGGCGGTGCGGCGCGAGCTTTCCGAACGGACCGACCCGTGGAGCGAGCGGCTCTCCCAGATCGGTCCGGCGGCGGAGAAGATCGAAGAGGAGAAGCTCATCGGCGAAATCGGCAAGGTCACCCACCGCGCCGTGCTCACCGAGCTCGACCAGGTGCGGCAGCTGTTCGCCGCGACGTCGGTCGCCGCGTCGTACACGATCGTCTCCGGGCAGGCCGAGCTGCGCCTCGCTCCGGGTCCGGCCGACCGGGGAAACCGGGCCGACCGCCAAAAGGTGGTGCGCGCGCTCCCGCTCTGGTCGGGCGACGTGGCGCGGTATCTCGCCGCGGGCTCGAACCTCTGGGCCTATCTCGACCAGCACCCGGAGCGCGCCCGCGCCTGCTTCGGCCGGATCTTCCGCCAGGTGAGCCAGGACGACGCGCCGGAGCCGCCGCCGCTCCGCGAGGGGAAGGAGACCGAACTGGTCGAGGGGCTCTCCGCCGCGATGAAGGCGGTCTGGAAGCCGCTCGAGGTCGCGGACGGCGAGGCCTTCACGCTCGACGAGCTGTCGCACCTGGTGTTCGATCCGTTCCCCGCGCCGGTCGAGGTCCTCCTCCCCGGTCCGCCGCTCGAGGTCGAAGGGTTCGAGCGAGAGGCGGGGCATCTGCTCGCCCGCGGCCCCGGCTTCTGGATCGCGCTCGAACGGCTCGAAGGGCGGTGGCTCACGCCCGACCCGGCCCTTGCCTTCGTCCGCGAGAGCCGCAAGCCGAAGCCGTCGTTCGACCTCGACGCGTTCCTCGCCATCCCGCCCCAGGCGAAGAAGCCGCCCACGGCCACCGAGGTCCAGAAATCGATCCAGGCCGAGCTGTCGGGAGCGCCGGAGTTTCGCGCCGTCTGGAAAGTCGCGACCGACGGCGACGTGCCGGTCGAGCCGGGGGACGACTTCAAGCCCTGGGAGGAGTAGGGGCCCTCCCTCAGAACCAGCGACGCACCCTTCGGCGGTAGTCCTCGTACTCGGCACCGAACCTCGCCGCGAGGTAGCGCTCCTCGCGCCGGATCACGAAGAGGTAGAGGGCGACGAGGACCGCCGGCAGCAGCAGAAGGGGCCACAGGCTGTCCATCAGCACCGTGACGCCCAGATAGAGGCCGGTGAGGCCGACGTACATAGGATTCCGGGTGAAGCGGTACGGCCCCACGACGACCATCCGGGACGCCGGATGGTGCGGCAGGATCGCCGTCCTCACCCAGAGGAAGGTGAAGAATCCCCAGGCTCCGAGAGCGAGCCCCAGGGCCACCAATCCCCAACCGCCGCTGAAGCGGGCCGGCTGGAGCGAGCTTGGAATCCAACCGGCAGGAAACCGCCGCTGGACGAGATAGCCGAGGGCGAGCCCGCCAAAGAACAACAGCGGCGGCGGGAACTTGACGCCCGGATGATCCGGTGGAGTCCCCGCCGAAGGGTTCGACCGATGCTTGGCTGACTGTTTGGGTGGCTTGGAGGCCGGAGCGGCCTGAGGCATGGTGGGCTCCCGAGGATGGGTGCGACGCATGTTACTTTCTTGTCGCCCATGACCCCCAACGATTCCTCGCTCCCCAGCCCTCCGGTCCACGTGATCGGCGGAGGTTTCGCCGGCTCCGAATGCGCCTGGCAGCTCGCGGAACGCGGGGTCCCCGTGGTCCTCCACGAGATGCGGCCGGAGCGCTCCACCCCGGCGCACAAGACGCACGACTTCGCCGAGCTGGTCTGCAGCAACTCGTTCCGGAGCGACGATCCGCTCCACGCCGCGGGTCTGTTGAAGCGGGAGATGGAGGCGTTCGGCTCGCTGATCCTCGGCGCGGCACGGGAAGCCGCGGTGCCCGCGGGGAGCGCCCTCGCGGTGGATCGCGAACGGTTCGCGGGACTCGTCACCCGGGCGCTTTCGACCCATCCGCGGATCGAGATCCGTCGCGAAGAGGTGCTCGCCCTTCCGGATGCGCCGACGACCACCGTGATCGCCACCGGACCGCTCACCTCGGAAGCGATGACCGAGGCGATCCAGGCGCTGCTCGGCAAGGACGAGCTCTACTTCTACGACGCGATCGCGCCGATCGTCGAAGCCGAGAGCCTCGACATGGCGAAGCTCTTTTGGCAGTCGCGCTACGGCAAGGGGGACGGCGACGACTACCTGAACGCGCCGATGACCCGAGAGGAGTACGAGGCGTTCCACCGCGCGGTCACCGAGGCCGAGGTGCTGGTGCCGCACGATTTCGAGAAGGCGATTTTCTTCGAAGGGTGCCTGCCGATCGAAGAGATCGCGCGCCGCGGCCTCGACTCGCTCCGCTTCGGCCCGATGAAGCCGGTGGGGCTCACCGCGCCGGACGGCCGGCGCCCCTGGGCGGTCGTCCAGCTCCGCCAGGAGAACCTCGCGAAGAGCCAGTTCAACCTGGTCGGGTTCCAGTCGCGGATGAAGTGGGGCGACCAGGACCGGGTGCTGCGCACGATCCCCGGGCTCGAAAACGCGAAATTCGTCCGCTTCGGGCAGATCCACCGCAACACGTTTTTGAACTCCCCCACCCATCTCGACCGCTGGTATCGCCTGAAGGCGGCGCCGCACTTCCGGCTCGGCGGGCAGATCACCGGCGTCGAGGGGTACCTCGAATCGGCAGCGACGGGGCTCGCGATCGGGCTCTATCTGGCGCTCGAACGGGCGGGGGGCGGGGACGCCGAGCCGTTCCCGGCGACCACGGCGCTCGGCGCGCTCATGCGCCATCTGGTCGAGTCGGATCCCAAGCACTTCCAGCCGGCGAACGTGAACTACGGCCTGTTCGAGGAGCTGCCGGAGCGGGTGAAGAAGGGGAACAAACGGGAAGCTCTCGCCCGCAGGGCGCACGAGGCGCTAGCCGGCTGGGCGGCGCGGCATGGGGTGGAAATCCGGCCGGAGATGCTGCGGACGGAATTGGGGGTGCCGGCGTGAGGGGGCGGGTTCTCTCTTCGAGTGGCCCCCCCTCCTGTCCTCCCCCCACAAGGGGGGGAGGGACCCTTCGCCGCGATGTTGAGTTTTGGTCACAGGCGGCTCTCATAAGGGAGCGAGGGACCCTTCGCCGCGACGTTGAGTTTTGGTCACAGGCGGCTCTCACGAGAGGGGGAGGACCCCTTCGCCGCGACGTTGAGTTTTGGTCACAGGCGGCTCTCACGAGGGAGCGAGGGACCCTTCGCCGCAACTTTGAGGCTCGGGAGAGAGCGGGGGCGTCCTCCCCCCTTGTGGGGGAGGATCGAGGTGGGGGGGCCCCATGCGCCCCCTGATCCAACGCTGGCTCGAGCACCTCGACGGCGAGCGGGCTTTGTCGCCGCACACGCTTCGAGCGTACGAAGGCGACCTCGTCTCGTTCCTCACCTTCCTCGCCGAAGATTTCCTCTCGAAGGACCCGAAGACGATCGAGCCCGGGGAGGTCGATCCGCTCGCGGTCCGCTCGTTCCTCGCCGCGCAGACCCAGCGCGGCCTCTCACGCCGCAGCCAGGGCCGCGCGCTCGCCGCGGTGCGGAGCTTCTTCCGTTGGCTCGCCCGCGAGGGGATCGTTCCCGCGAACCCGGCGCAAGGAGTGCGGACCCCGAAGGTACCGAAGACCCTCCCCCGCCACCTCCGCCCGGGAGAGATCGAGAGCCTGCTCGCGGCGCCCGACGTCAGCGAGACCTTCGGCTGGCGCGACCGCGCGATTCTGGAGCTGCTCTACGCCTCTGGCCTCCGCGTCGGCGAGCTGGTGAGCCTCGACTGGAGCGACCTCGATCTCTCCGCGCGCACGCTCCGGGTGGTCGGCAAAGGGAGCAAGGAACGGATGGTCCCGTTCAACCGCGCGGCCGAGCACGCCCTCCGCGAATGGCTCGCCCGCTGGGAGCCGCTCGCCGACCCGGCCCGCGCGGCGATCGACCCGGACGACGTCGAGCCGGTGTTCTTGAGCGCCCGCGGGCGGCGCCTCTCCGACCGCGCCGTCCGCCAGATCCTCGACCGCCACGTCGCCGCCGCCTCGCTCGCCGCCGGAGTCCACCCGCACACCCTCCGCCACACCTTCGCCACCCATCTCCTCGAAAACGGCGCCGACCTCCGCGCCATCCAAGAGCTGCTCGGCCACAGCTCCCTCTCGACGACCCAGAAATACACCCACGTGGACATCGATCGACTGCTCCACGTCTATCGCGACGCCCACCCCCGGGCACGGAAAGGGTAGATCGGCGCGGGAGCGGCGGGCTCCGGGCGGCGGATCGTGCTGCTCGGACGCGGGTCCGCGGAGCGGAGAACAGAACCTTGGAAGCGTTACCTCGGGCGGATCTAACTTTGGCCTGGCGCGTCGAGCGACCACACGGCCACCATTTCGCCCTATCGAGGGCCGCCCCATTTCTCCGAGGGAATGCCGGTCCGCATCCGAACCGAGTCGAACCGTCGGCGATTCCGCGGCCACCTCATTGCCACCCCGAAGCCCCGGCGCGAGGGCTGCTACAATGCCGGGCTCGATATGGATACCTTCCTTTCCACCACCGTCCTTCTCGTCCGGCGGAACGGCCGGGTCTGCATGGCGAGCGACGGCCAGGTGACGATGAACAACAGCACGATCGTCAAGTCCGGGGCGAAGAAGATCCGCCGTACGGGCAAGGGCCAGGTGCTGGTCGGTTTCGCCGGCGGCACGGCCGACGCGCTCGCCCTGTTCTTCCGGCTCGAAGAGAAGCTCGACGAGCATGGAGCGAACCTCGAGCGCGCGGTCGTCGAGCTGGCCAAGGACTGGCGCACGGACCGCGCCATGCGCCAGTTGCAGGCGATCATGATCGTGAGCGACAAGGACAAGAGCTTCCTGATCTCGGGCACCGGCGAACTCCTGTCGCCGGACGACGAGGACGGCATCCTCTCCGTCGGATCGGGCGCCAACTACGCCCTGGCCGCCGCCCGGGCGCTGGTCCGGAACTCCGACCTCTCGGCCGCGGAGATCGTGCGCGAGTCGATGAGGATCGCGAGCGAGATCTGCGTGTACACCAATGACCAGCTCACCGTCGAAGAGCTCTAGGACGAAAAAGATGTCGACGCCCCCGACTCCCGACGGGCAGCCGCTCGCTCCGTCGCTCGAAAACCTCACGCCGAGCCAGATCGTGGCGGAGCTCGACAAATACGTGGTCGGCCAGCGCGCCGCCAAGCGCGCCGTGGCGATCGCCCTGCGCAACCGCTGGCGGCGCCAGCAGCTCGCCCCCGAGATCGCGGAAGAGATCGCGCCGAAGAACATCCTGATGATCGGCCCGACCGGCGTGGGCAAGACCGAGATCGCCCGCCGGCTCGCGAAGCTCGCCAAGGCGCCGTTCCTCAAAGTCGAGGCGAGCAAGTTCACCGAGGTGGGCTACGTCGGCCGCGACGTCGAGTCGATGGTGCGCGACCTGGTGGAGATCGCCGTCGGCATGGTGCGCGAAGAGCGCCGGGAAGCGGTGCGCGAGATCGCGATCGCGCGCGCCGAGGATCGCCTGCTCCAGCTGCTCGTGCCTCCCCGTCCGGTCTCGTCGTATCTCTCCCGCGACACCGACGAAGACGACGACGAGATGGCGAAGACGCGGGAGAAGTTCCGCTCGAAGCTCCGCGCCGGCAAGCTCGACGCCCGGACGGTAGAGGTGGAGGTCGAGGAGGCGGGTTACTCGAGCATGGAGATGTTCACGCCGCAGGGGGTCGAAGAGGTCGGCGCGAACCTGAAGGACATGCTCCCCGGTCTGTTCGGCCGCAAGCGCCGCCAGCAGCTCGCCGTACCCGAGGCTCGAGTGATCCTCGAGCAGCAGGAGAGCGAGAAGCTGATCGACCGCGCCGCGGTGTCGCGCGAGGCGCGGAACCGGGTGGAGCAGGGCGGCATCATCTTCCTCGACGAGATCGACAAGATCGCCGGGCGCGAAGGCGGCCGGGGGCCGGACATCTCGCGCGAAGGGGTGCAGCGCGACCTGCTGCCGATCGTCGAAGGGACGACCGTCTCGTCGAAGTACGGCATGGTCAAGACCGACCACATTCTGTTCATCGCCGCCGGGGCGTTCCACGTGAGCAAGCCCTCGGATCTGATCCCCGAGCTCCAGGGGCGCTTCCCGATCCGGGTCGAGCTGCACGCGCTCTCGGAGAACGACTTCGTCCGGATCCTGACCGAGCCGGAGGCAGCGCTCACCAAGCAGTACATCGCCCTGCTGTCGGCCGAAGGTCTCGACATGACCTTCACGGACGACGCGGTGGCCGAGATCGCCCGGATGGCGGTCGAGGTCAACGCCAGCACCGAAAACATCGGCGCCCGCCGCCTCGCGACCTTGATGGAGCGTCTGCTCGACGAGATCTCCTTCGACGCGCCGAGCCTGGCGGGAAAGCAGCTCACCTTAGACGGCGGGAACGTGCGCACGACGCTCTCCGACATCGTCAAGAACCAGGACCTCTCGCGCTATGTCCTCTAGCCGGATCTCCCTTCGCGGCTCCGATCGGAAGCTGCTCTTCGCGGCGCTCGGCCTGGCGCTGAGTCTTGTGGCGGTGATGACCCTCGCGGCCTGCGGCAAGAAGGGGCCGCCGCTGCCGCCGCTCCGCTCGGTGCCCGCGACGACCTCGGATCTCTCGGTTCGGCAGCGCGGGGCGCAGCTGCTGCTCGAGCTCACCTACCCGGCCGTGACGCCGGGCGGGCAGGCGTTGGGCGGCATTACCGGCCTCGAGGTCTGGGAGGCCGACCGGCCCTACGTCGCGCCGGTGGCGAAACCCACGGAGCCCGCGACCGGCTCGACGGGAAGCACGGGGACCCCGCCGGCGCCGACCGGCGCTTCGGCCGCCACGACCGCGCCGGCCGACGCCTCTCCGGCGACCGCCGGCTCGACCACCCCGGACACCCCGACGGAACCGATCGTCGCGCCCGGATCGGTCGGCTCGGCCGTGCCCCCCGGACCGGCGGGCACGGCGCCTCCGCCGACGCCGGTGGCCCCCGTGGCTGACGCGGGACCGCCCGCCCTCGATCCTCGGGAGTTCGCGCTCGCCGGCAAGAAGATCCTCTCGCTCGCGGCCGCCGACGTGGGCGCGGCGACGACGGGCGACAAGATCCTCCTCTCCTTGCCGGTCGTCGAGGCCGACGCCGGGGTGACGGTCCGCCATTTCCAGATCCGCACCATCGGACCGGACGGCGACCGCTCCGAGCCGTCGAACATGGCGCGCATCCTGCCGCGCAAGCCGCCCACCCCGCCGGAGGAGATTTCTGCGACGCCGCGAGCCGGGGGCATCGACCTCGCCTGGAAGCCGGTCGATGGCGCGCTCGGCTATCTCGTCTATCGGCGCGACGCGGCCGTGAAGACCTACGGTAAGCCGCTTCAAGCGGTGATGGCGCCGACGGTCAGCGTGACCGACGCCTCGGCCCAGCTGGGCGCGAGCTACATCTACGCCGTCACCACCGTGAGCCAACGGGCGCCGCTCATCGAGAGCGCGATCCAGAGCGAGCGCGAGGTTCGGTACGCGGACCGTTACGCGCCGCCGCCGGTCAGCGGTCTCGTGGCGCTCGCCGAGCAGGGTCAGGTCCGCCTGGTCTGGAACGCCAGCGACGCTTCCGACCTCGCGGGGTACCGGATCTATCGCCGCGAAGCGGGCGAAATGCGCCGACTGAACGTCGAGCCGACGACCGACACGGAGTTCACGGATACGAGCGTCGCTTCGGGACGGAACTACGTCTATCGCGTCGTCGCGGTCGACAAGGCCGGCAACGAGAGCACGCCGGAAGAGGTTCCGGCGACCACGCGCTGAAGGCCGGCGAGCAGGACGATGAGGTTCTTCAAGCTCTCGGGGAGCGGCAACGATTTCATCGCCCTCCCCGAACCGGAGGCCGTGCCGGGACCGGACGAGATCCAAGCCTGGTGCCGGCGCGGAATCTCCCTCGGAGCGGACGGTCTGTTCACGATCCGACCCGAAGGAGCCGGGGTCGAAATGACCTACTGGAATGCCGACGGCTATCCGGCAGACCTCTGCCTGAACGGCACGCGTTGCGCCGCACGCCTTGCGTTCGAGCTGGGTTGGGGAGATCCGGAGGAATCGCTCGCGATCCGCACCGATGCCGGAACTTGGGCCGCCCGCCTGCTGCCCGATTCTCGCATCGCGATCGACCTGCCGTTTCCGAAGGAAATCCCGCGACCCCTGTCGCTCGAAGTGCTCGGAGAGACCTTCGCGGTGCACGCGATCACCGTCGGCGTGCCCCACCTCGTCCTGCTCTGGCCCGAGAGCCTCGCTACGGTGCCGATCGAAACGCTCGGTCCGCCGCTTCGCAGCCATCCCGCGCTCGGCCCTCCGGGGGCGAACGTCGACCTCGTCCGTTTCCCCCCCGAAGGCGACCGACGGCGGATGGAGATCCGCACGTTCGAGCGTGGCGTCGAGGGGGAGACCCTCTCTTGCGGCACCGGCGTCCTCGCCTCGGCGGCGGTAGGCCTGGCGCTCGGCCTTGCGGAGCTTCCGCTCACGGTGGCCACCCAGAGCGGGGTAACGCTCGAGGTGGCCGGCGAAGAGGCTCGCGGCGAGAAAGCCGACTCGCCCCCCCGCCGCTGGTCGCTGATCGGCGACGCTCGGCTCGTCGCAACCGGCGAGCTGCTTTCGGAGGCCGCGCTTTCGCCGCCCGCACCCCCATGGGAAATCCCTCGATGACCGACCCGTCCGCGACCCTCGCGTCCCAGCCCGCCCATCCGGCCACGTTCCCACCCGTCGACGAGCAGATGGAGCTGCTGCGACGCGGCGCGGTCGACCTGATCGACGAGGCGCAGCTGCGCGCCAAACTCGAGCGCTCTCGAAAGACGGGCAAACCGCTCACCGTCAAGGCGGGTTTCGATCCCTCGTCGCCCGACCTCCATCTCGGCCATACCGTGCTGCTCCGGAAGATGCGCCACTTCCAGCGGCTCGGCCATCGGGTGGTGTTCTTGATCGGTACGTTCACGGCACGGATCGGCGATCCGACGGGAAAGAAGACGACTCGGCCTCAGCTTTCCGCCGAACAGGTGGCCGAGAACGCGAAGACCTATCTCGAGCAGGTCTACCGGATCCTCGACCGGGAGCTCACGGTGGTCGACGAGAACGGCCGCTGGCTCGATCCGCTCGGCGCCGACGGCATGGTGCGCCTGGCCGGCCGCTACACGCTCGCGCGGATGATGGAGCGCGACGATTTCCGCACCCGGTTCCAGAGCCATCAGCCGATCTATCTTCACGAGTTGCTCTACCCGCTCGCTCAGGGGTACGACTCGGTGGCGCTCAAGGCGGATGTCGAGCTCGGCGGCCACGATCAGATCTTCAACCTGCTGGTCGGCCGCGATCTGATGAAAGAAGACGGGATGGAGCCGCAGGTCGCGCTCACCGTGCCTCTCCTCGTCGGCACCGACGGCACCGAGAAGATGTCGAAGAGCCTGGGCAACGCGATCGCGCTCGAAGACTCGCCTCGCGACATGTTCGGTAAAACCATGTCGCTGCCGGACGCCCCCATGTGGGATTGGTACCTGCTGCTCACCGATCTCCCGGTCGCCGAGATCGATCGGATGAAGCGCGAGGTCGCCGCGGGCACGCTCCACCCGAAGGCCGCGAAGCAGGAGCTCGCGCGCCGGATCACCGCCGAGTTTCACGGCGACGAGGCGGCGGTCGAGGCCGCCGCGGAATTCGATCGGGTTCACGGCGGCGGCGGGGTGCCCGACGAAGTCGAGGAGCGCTCGCTGTCCGGACCGTGGCTGCTCGGCAAGCTGCTCTCCGCCGCCGAGCTCGCCGAGAGCAACGCCGAGGCACGGCGCCTGATCCAGCAGGGGGCGGTCTCGATCGACGGCGAGCGGGCGGGCGATCCGAACCGAGAGCTCACGCCGCGCGCCGAGCCGTATCTGGTCAAGGTCGGCAAGCGGCGTTTCGCCAAGGTTCGGCTGCTCGGACCGGAAGGCGAGAGCTGAGCGTCGACCAGCGACCTCTCTCACCGGAACCGGCGCGCGATCCCATGTTCGACCTGCAACCGAAGATGGCGCGCATCCTCGCGCGATATCGGATTCCGGTCGAGGCCGCCGAGGCGATCGTCGAAGAGCTGTTCCGGACCTTGCAGCTCAAGCGGCAGCTGATCGCCCAGCCGGAACGCTGGCTCCTCACCACGTTGCAGAACAGCTGCCTGCTCTACTGGCGCGACCAACGCGAGAACCTCTGCCGCTCTCTCGACGCCGGCTTGC
Source organism: Thermoanaerobaculia bacterium (assembly GCA_044226625.1). Lineage (GTDB taxonomy): Bacteria > Acidobacteriota > Thermoanaerobaculia > Multivoradales > UBA5704 > DASYKS01. The sequence continues at coordinate 51,608 of JBGAGQ010000031.1, read as the reverse complement.
TCAGCGTCTTCGCCGGCGAGGACGTCCCGATCGAAGAGAAGGAGAGCGTGCGAACGCGCCTGGGCGCTCTGGCGGCGCGCCTCTCGCCCGCCTGCCGCGAGCGGATCGCGCAACGCTACGGCCTGGAGGCCGCGCCATCATCGGCCGCCGGATCGGCCGAGGCCGACGATGGCTCTCGGCTGGACCTCGAAACCATGCGCTGCCTTACCGCCCTGTCTCGGCGTATGCTGCGGGATGGCCTGACCCTCGAGAGCTCCGATGCCTGATCGTAAGGATCCACCACCCCCGGGCGTCCTCGCCGATCTGGTCCGCCAGATCCTCGGCCCCGCCTTGGGCGACCGCCCCACCGATCGGGGCTCCGAGGCCGAAGGCGAAGATTTTCTCTCGCCCAACCGCCTGGCTCGGGGCGCCTGGGCTCATCTCGCGCGCCTGGAGCAGGAGAGAGGCGAGGCGGTGTTCCGGGTCGAGGAGCTGCGCGACCTGCCGCCGGAAGAGCGGCGCCTCCGGCTGGAGCGGGATCCCGACCTGCACCTCTGGGCCGTCGCCGAGCGACTGCTCGCCGAGAGCAACGAGATCCGCGAGGCGGCGGGCGCCGAGGGCGGGAGGGCCGCGCCGCGCGAGGAGGGCGCAGATCACCACCCGATGGAACGCGACTTGCGCCGCGACCCGGGAACGGCGACCGCCGTTCTCGCCGAACCGGCTCTCGCTTCGAGCCCGGCTGCGGAGCTCGCCCTCGAGGCGCTCGTGGTGCTCGATCGGATCGATCCCAAGGTCTACGGCGGATCGTGCGTCGAAGATCTCTTCACGCAGTGCCACACCGCGCTCGGCCTCGCGCGGCTCGCCGAAGGGAATCTCGCCGCGGCGGAACGGGAGCTCGGATCGGGTTACGAGCATCTCGAGGCGGGCTCGGGCGACATCCTCTCGCGCGCCCAGCTGCTCGACTTCGAGGCCGCCCTCCGGCTCGCCCAACGACGTTTCGGCGAGGCGCTCACCGCGATCGACCGGGCGAGCCGTTCGTTCCGCACCGCGCGAGACCGCCATTTCGAGGGGCTCGCCCAGCTGCGCCGCGCCGAGATCCTGCGTGAGGCCGGACGCTTGAGCGACTCGATCGTCACGGCGCGAAAGGGGCTCTCGCTGATCGACGCCGGCCGTGCCCCGGGCGAATCGCGGCGCGCGCGGCACGCGTTGGTCCGGGACCTCGCCGCCCTGGGCCGCCATGAAGAGGCGACGCTCGAACGGGAGCGCCCGCCCGCCCTCGCCCCGGGGGAGGTCTGAGGTGAGATCCACGTCCGTCTCGAAACCTCGCGCGACGTCGACCCCGAGGGCGATCGTCCGAATCGCGCTGGTTTCGCTGCTCGTCCGAGCGCCGGCCTTTGCCGAGTCGCGAGTGCTCTCCCTCGGGTTTCAAGCCTTCGGCGCCGACGGTGAAATCCGCACCGTCGTGCGCGATCTCCCGCAGGGTGCCGATCCGAAAGGCAAAGCGCCCGCGCTCGAGGCGGCTCTCGCCGCGATCCGCGGCTTCGAGGATCGTCTCGGCAAGCTGCAGCCCGGCGACGGAGCGCCCCATCCGTACGACGCCGAGATGCTCGCCCTGCTCGATCGCGCGCAGGGCGCCTGCTTCTGGTCCGAAGGCATCCTGGCTCCGTTCGGCCGGGGACCGGGGCTCCTGGCCAAGGGGCCGCAGCCGGAGGGACCGCCTTCCTGCTTTCGGATCGTGATCGATGCCAAGAAGGGGACAGCGACGCTCGCCCCGGGTGCCGCGCTCGATCTGCGCGAGATGGCCGCAGGCTACGCCGTCGATCTCGCGATCCAGGCGCTCCGCACCGAAACGACCGGCGGAGCGGGTCTGGACAACGGCTGGGTGCGCCTCGGTTCGGTCCAACGCTCGTTCGGCGCCGACCTTCGTCTGGGAGCCGGTAAATGGGTCGATCCTCCCGCGGCGATCCGCCGGCTCGATCCGGCGAACTCGACCGACACCTCTTCCCCCGCGTCCTCGAACTCCACCTCGGAGTTGAACAGGAAGCGGTCGTTCCATTTGTAGCCGACGTAGACCACGGCGCGCTCGAGCGCCAGCTCGTCCGTCTCTTCGGAGGGAGCGCCGTCGTCGGTCTCCGCGTCGAAATTCTGGTAGAGCGCCTCGCCGTAACCGCCGATCGAGACGCCGCGCTCGGCGCGGTAGACCTTCGAGGCCGCGGGTCCCATCCCCTGTTCGCTTCGGGCTTGGCCGCCCAGATCCGCGACTACCGCCGCCTCGCCGATCTTGAGCTTTTCGATCTCCGCAGCGAGCACGTCGATCTTCGCCTCGACCTCGGCGAGCTTGTCCGGGGCCGGTTCGACCTTCGGCTCGGGCATCGGTTGAGGCTTCTCGAGATCTGAATTCTTGAGGGCTTCGATCGCGGCGCGGAGGGCAGCAACCTCCCGCTCCAATTGAAGGATGCGCTCCTCGGCTGGAGCCGCGGGAACTGGCGCTTGGGCGAACGTCGCCGAGACGCCGAAAAGCGCCGCCCCCAGCGTCAGGCCGAGCCGCCAAGCGAGAGATCTCGGGATCTTCATGTAGAGTTTCCTCCGGCGCGGCTTGCCGGCCGCGCTCGTAAACGGAGGGGACGGGCGGTCAGGTTCCAGCCCACGGCCCGCCCCCTCCGGTGTTTGTCTTCCTTACTTCACTGAGCTCAGTTCCTCGACCCAACCGGACCGATCCTTTCGGTCACGGAGTGCGGTAACTCCTCGATGGACAGGTCGGGGACGAGGACCCGAAGCCGCCCCTGCCATCCGGCGGATGCGAGCGCCTTGAGGCCGGCGGGCTCCCCCGGACCGCTTCGTCCTCGTACCAGTGCGAGCACTTCGATACCCGGGTGGGCCTCGGCCCACGCGAGCGCCGCCTCCGGTCCGAGTACGTAGAGGCCAGTCGAGAGGCAGTCGGCGCGGAGCGGATCGGCAGCCCAGATCGTCAAGCTGCCGAAATCGGGAGCCGGACGGCCCGTGCGCGGATCGAGTAGATGGCCGATCCGCCTGCCCTCTACCACCACCCCGCGCTCGCCGTCGCCCGACGTCGAGAGCGACCCACCTTCGACGGTCACCTCGAGCACCTCCCGGTCTCGACGATCGGGGTCGGCGAGCGCGATGCGAACCGCTTGCCGGCCGTAAAGCGCCACCTGCCCGCCGAAATCGAGCGTCGCGAGGGAGATCTCCGGAAAACCTTGCAGCGCTTCGAGCGCATTGGCCAGGGCGGCCCCTTTTCCGAAGCCTCCCTCGTCGATGACGAGGTCCGCCCGATCCCGAGTCGCAACCGACCGACTTTCGCGGTCGGTCGACAGCCGCAGGCCGGAAACGCCGGTCGCCCGCCGCGCCGCCTCGATCTCCCGGTCGCTCGGAAGGCGCCCACCGGAGCGGAGACCCCAAGCCGCGACCAGCGGACCCACGGTCGGGTCGAACGCGCCGCCGGTCTCTCGCGCGCAGGAGATCGCGGCCGACAGGTCCGCGGCGAGCGCGGGAGAGATCGCGACCGGCGTTCCCGCCGAAGCGCGCAGGAATCGGGCAAGCTCGCTATCCGCTCTCCAGGTCGAAAGGCGGCGTTCGGCGGCTTCGATCGCCTGAACCGCCGCTTCGCTCGCGGCCAGCGCCTGGCGGCGCGTGGGCCCGGCGACCGAAAGATCGAGCGAGGTGCCCATCGAGCCCAGCCGACGCTCGACCGTGCTCCGACCTCCGTCGTCCGCCAACGCCAGGCCTAGGCCGGCAGCCCCAAAGAAGATAAGACCGGTGAGCAGGAACGCCGCGATCCCTCTCACGCCGCGACTCCCGCCGGCCGAACGCAGCAGAGGCCCGGGGGGATCGGCCGGCCGTGCGGGCATTCGGTCGGGTGGTCGAGGAAGGTGCACACCTGGTCTTCGAAGCCGTCGGCGATCGGCTTCTCCGCGCCGCACTCGCTCTCTCCCGAAGCAATCGTGCGGGCGAGCAACACCTCGGCGAGCCGCATGCGCCGGACCGCGGCGGCGGCGTGGGCATGACCGTGCTCGGAAAAAGCGATCTTTCCTTCCGAGAAGAAGAGGAACCCCTCGGAGAGGAGCTCGGCGACGCCGCGTCGAGCGACCGAAACCGGAGCGCGCTCCTCGATCAACTGGCGCCAGATCTCGGTGAGGGTGGGAACCGTCTCGGCCGCCGTCTCGGCCGGTCGAGCGAGCCGGCCATGCTCGAGGCGGATCTCCCGATCCGCGCGGGCGGCGATCGCCGCGGCGTGGGTGACCATGATCAGGGTGTGCCCGCGCTCGTGAAGGTCGGTGAGCAAGCGCATCACGACCGCTTCGTTCACCGCGTCGAGGTTTCCGGTCGGCTCGTCGGCAAGGATCACGGGCGGCTGGTTGATCAGGGCGCGCGCGATGCAGACCCGCTGCTGCTCGCCACCGGAGAGCTGGCTCGGCAGGTGGCCGAGCCGATGCCCGAGCCCCACCCGCTCGAGCGCCTCGATCGCCTCGCCACGGTCCGTTGTGCTGTGGACGTACTGCGCGAGCATCACGTTTTCGAGCGCCGAGAGATACGGGATCAAGTGGAACTGCTGGAAGATCAGGCCGATCGTCCGTTGCCGGTAAGCCGCGAGCTCCCGGCTCGAAAGGTCGGCGAGGTCGACGCCCCCCACCCGAGCCGAGCCACCGGTCGGCCGGTCGAGGCCGGCGAGGATGTTTAGCAATGTGGTTTTGCCCGAGCCCGAGGGCCCCGTGACGGCGATCCACTCGCCGCGGGCGACGTCGAGCGACAGGTCGTCGACCGCCGAGAGCGCGCCGAAGCGCCGGCAAAGGCCGCGAATCTCGACGAACGGCGAATCGACGGTGCGGGCGCCGACCGCTTCGGCCTGGCCGGTCGCCAGGGGATTGCGAAGGGAAAGCTCGCTCACTCCGTCAATCCCCTTTGAGAACCTTGGCCGCATCCAGCCGGCCGATGCGCGATAGAGCGATGCTCATCGAGATCCCGACGACCAGGACCGCCACGGTCGCGGCGCCGAGCAGGCCGGAGGCCGAGAGCGAGAGCGGACCTTCGAGAGAACCGCCCAGCAACCGGTGGGCGAGGTCGCGCGCCGCGAGCTCGCCCACGAGCTCGCCGACGAGCGCCGCCGCCAGCGCGGCGACGAGTAGCTCCGAGGCCAGGAGCCGTCCGACCCGCCCGACCGTGAGCCCGAGCGCCAGAAGGAGGCCGATCTCGGTCCGCCGCTCGCCGACCAGAGCCGCCGTCGCCGCCGAGACGGAGAGGAGCGCGAGCAGGAGCGAAACGCCCGAGACGGCGCCGAGCAGCCGGAGCACCCGTCGGGTCACCCGCTCGTCCGATCGGCTGACCCGAAGGAGGGGGCGCGCCTCGACCCCGGCCACCCGGGCCTCGATCTCGCGAGCGACCTCGTCCAGCCGGGACGAATCGGCGCGCACGTCGAGCCTCGCGACCCGGGCCAACCGCGCTCCGGCCGCGAGCGGAGCCCCGTCCGGTCCGTGGACCCAGAGCACGCCCGGGATCGCGGCAACCCGGGCCGCCTCGTCGCCAGGAATCGATTCGAGCCCTCCGACCTGCGGACGCACGGTGAGGTTCGGTCCGAACGCCGCGAGATCGCCGCCCAGCGATCGTTCGACCCGGGCGGCGAACGCGGCGAGCGCCGCGACGGTCGCCGCGGCGACGGCGACCGCGGCGAGGATCAGCGCGAGCTGCCGCGCCCTCCGGCGGAGGCTCGAAAGCACCAGCCGCGCAAGCATTCAGGCCGTCGCCTTCTTGAGCATCGCCGCGGGATAGCGGTCGAGCGCGCGGACCACCGGCGGTACGCTCGCGGCGACGGCGAGGAACAGGCCGAGCAGGATCGTCCAGGGCAGCAGCACGGGAGCCCACGGCACGACGACGCCGAGCGCCCCGGCGCCCACGGCGCGACCCGCCGCGAGACCCAGGGCCCCTCCCGCGAGGCCCCCGATGCAGCCCAGGAGCGCCGACTCCGACAGGAAGAAGAGGACCACCTGCCGGCGCGGCGCGCCGAGCGCGATGAGGAGACCCGCCTCCAACCGCCGCTCGAGCACCGTCGCGGTCATTGCGGCGGAAGCGCCTACCGCGCCTCCGAGGAGGGCGACGAGCGCGAGCGCAATCAGGATCGAGCGCAGCCGACCCAGGATTTCCGCCGTGGCGTCGGTGATCCCGGAGACGATCGAGGCGCGCGCGTTCGGCAGCGCCTCGCCGATCTGATGGGCGATCGACGACGGATAGGCCGTGCAGTACCAGGCGTCGTATTCCGCACCGCTCATGCGCGCCGGGTCTTTTCGATTTGCGAGCTCGGGGGTGGTCATCGCGAACACTTCGGCCCGCGCGATGCGATCGGGGGGCGATCCCGGCGCGGCCAGGACGTTCGCCGCCGCGAGCGGCGCGAACGCCTGCTCCTCCTCTTCCCCACCGCTTTCGACCCTCCCCACCACCTGGAAGGTCGCTTCTCGTCCGTCCAAATCGGCGCGTACCGTGCCCCCGACGCCGATCCCCAGCCGCTCGGCGAGACGGCGTCCGAGCGCGACCTCCCCGACCGACTGGTCCGCCGGCCATCGGCCATCGATTTTGAGGGTGGTGCGAACCCGCGCGAGGCCGGTTCGGAATTCGGGGTCGACCGGGTGATCGAACCAGGTCCCCAGGAGCGGCGCCACGGTTTCGGCGGCTTTCGGATCCACCGACCCGGCGCTTCGCATCCGCACCCGCAGCTCGGAAAACGGCGCGACCGCGACGATGTTGTTGCGCCAGAAGATCTTGCGGAGCTTTTCCAGGTCGCGGGCGAGGAACGATTTCTCCGGCGCCGCCGCGAGGGTCAGGTTGGCACCGTATGCGCCAAGCTCGGCCGCCAAACGGTCTCCGGAGGCGAGGAGCACCTCGGCGAGCGCGCTCGCGCCGAGCGTACCCAGGGCGATCGCGGTCGCCGCGAGAAGCTTGCGGCGGGTACCCCGGCGCAGCGATTCGCCGAGCAGGCGTAAATACATAGGAGGCTCGCCTTAACCGCCGTGGCCCGCAGGGTCCGGCATGTCCGACATGCCGGCGCTATGGCCGGCAGCCGGCGCCGGAAACGCCGTGCTCTGGGCCAGATCCGCCGCGGCAATCACCAGATTGCCGCCATCGCTCTTCGACGCCAGCGGGATCGGGTTGCACCCTCCGGGCTGCCCGATGGTCGGCGGATAGACGGCCGAGCCGCAGTGCAGACAGACGATGTTCGAGCCTTCCTGGTAATAGCCGTGCGGTCCGCAGATGACGCAGGCGTCGAACGCCGCGGCAACGTCGCCCGGTTCGATCTGAATCGCGATGAAGCGGACCGACCGGCCGCCGATCTCCACTTGGAACCGATGGAGCTTGCCGTCAGCGAGATCGGCGAGCGGCACGGTAACCCGTCCATCGGTCACCGTCAGCGATGTGGCCGGATCGAGAGCCTTCGGTTTGGCCGAGTAGACCCAGCCGAGCCCGAGCAGGGCGAGGATCGCGAAGCCGAGCACTCCGGCCCATTTGCGGGCCCTCCCTTGACGTTGCTCCGCCGCGCGCTCGAGGCGCATCGCCGCGGCGTTTCCTTCCGCCGTTCCTGCCGACGGCTCCGGCCGCTTGCCACGCCCCGGGATCAAGAGCATGAGGAGCGGGAGCGCGAGCACCGCGACGAGGAAGAAGAACTCGTTCTTGACCAACGGCCCGACCGTCGCCATGGTCGTCTCGTTCGCCGGTAGCCAACCGGCCTCCGACAGCTCGTGATAGCCGTTGATCAGGAGCTGGACCGTAAAGATCAAGAGGGCGATCCCGGTGACGGCGAAGAAGCGCTTCAGATCGATGCGCAGGCTTCCTCGGACGAACAGGACGCCGAAACCGACCGCCAGGGCGATGCCGACCAAAGCGCCCAGGATCGATTGGAGCCCGGTTGTCGTGAGCGAGACGGCGGACAGGAACAGGACCGTCTCGAGGCCCTCGCGAAAGACCATGAGGAAGGTGAAGAGAAACAGACCGAGGCGGATGGAGGCGCCGTTTTGCCGATCGAGGATGCGCGAGAGGGAGCCCTTCATCTCGCCGGCGAGCTCGTGCGAGTGGCGCCACATCCAGATCAGCAGCGTGGCGACCAGGAGGGCCGATCCGGTGTAGAGCAGCCCTTCGAACACTTCCTCGTTGACCGCGATTCGATAGAGCAGATAGGCACCCGCGAGGCTCGCGGCGACCGCGGAGACGAGGCCCGCCCATACGGCCGAGAGATGACGCTCGCTCCCCTGACGGCGCAGGAAGGCGACGATGATGCCCACCATCAGCGCGGCTTCGATTCCCTCCCGCAGCGTGATGACCAGTGCTTCAAACACCCGCGTTTCCTCCCCTCGCGTTCACCGTCGGCCGAGCCGAGGCCAAAACCTCGCTCGCCGCCGCGCAGTCGTTGCACAGACTGCGAATCTCCAACGTATGATGGGTCGGCACGAAGCCGTGGGCTCGACAGATCTCGGTCTGCAGCGCCGCGATTCCGGGGCTCACGAACTCGACCACACGGCCGCAAGAAGCGCAGACCAGATGATCGTGCCGTTGTCCCCGGTGAACGTGTTCATAGAGAAACCGGCGATCTCCCGCCCCCCCGAGCCTCTGCTTGCTCGCGAGGCCGCTCGCGACCAGGAGATCGAGATTGCGGTACACCGTGGCACGCGAAATCTTCAATCCTTGGGAGCGCATCGCGGCATGGAGTTGCTCGGCATCCAGATGACCGTGTTGGGCGAAGATCTCGTCGAACAGCGCCAACCGTTCGGAGGTCACCCGGTGCCCGGCGCCCCGGAGGTAGGCCAGAAACTGCTCTTTCTCCCGAATCTCGGCCATCGACGTCGCCCGTCCATCTCCCCACGGCTCGCTTATTGCGATCCAGTCTCAATAGTACGAAGCGATTCTGGACCGCCTCCGTCCGATTTGTCAAACCCCGGCCGAGCGGGGCGGACTCCCCCAATGCCGAGGTATCGATGACCGATTCGCCCGAACCGCGTCCGAGGCTGCGGCTCGGCGTCCGCATCGTGGTGTTCGTCCTCGGCTGGGTCCTGATCCTGGTCGGCGTCGCGGGTTTGGTCCTGCCGGGGATTCAGGGAGTGCTCACGATCGTCGCGGGAGCGGCGCTCCTCTCGCTCGACAACGAGCTGATCTACCGGCTGATGCGGCGCGCCTTCCTACGCTGGCCCCACCTGTGGGACCGGATCGAGCGCCTCCGCGAGAGGGCGCATAATCGCCTGCACCGGCGAAAAGAAGAGCCGAAAGAAGAGCGAAAGGGCGAGTAGAACCGTCAACCCTCGGATCGTGGCGGCAGACCGGCGAGCTCCTCGACACGGCATTCGAGCTCGGAAATCAACCGGTTCATGCCCCGCACGCCGTATTCCGCCGGATCGATCGGGTCGCCGAACCGGACCTCGACCGGGCCGGGCCGGATGTCCCAACGCCCCCGCGGCTGGATCTGGCGGGTGCCGCGCAAGCCGACGGGTACGATCCGCAGGCCGTGGCGGATCGCCAGCAGGAATCCGCCGCGCTGGAGCTCGCCCAATCGACCGGTGCGCGATCGCGTTCCTTCGGGAAACAGCAGGATCGAGGTTCCCGCCGCGAGGTGCGCGGAGGCGGCGGCGAACGCCTGGCGCGCTTTGCTGCCGTCCTCCCGATCGACCGGCACGAAACCGGCCGAGCGGAGCCCCCAGCCGAAGAACGGGATGCGGAACAGGCTTCGCTTGGCGAGCATGCGCACCGGGCCGGGCACCGTCGTGAGCAGCGCCGGGATGTCGAACATGCTCTGGTGGTTCGCGAGCAGGACGTAATTGCCTGCCGCGTCGATGGTGTCGGGCAGATCCGCTCGCACCACGACGCCGCTCGCCCGAAGAAGGCCGAGCGCCCAGTAGCGCATCAAGACGAAACCCCACTTTCCACGAGGTGGAATCCACGAAGCGGGCACCGACAGAGCGCCGAGAAGGACGCTCCCGAACAGCAACCAAGCGTTTCCCGTCGCCGTCACCAGCCAGGCGCCCAGCCCGAACCGCGGCGGGGGGTCGGTCGGCAAGGGAGCTCGAGGTCGGATCATGCGCCGCCATTCTCCCTCGGGCTCCTCGAGCCGTCCACCCGGGATCGGACGAGGCCGCTCGCCCTTTGAGGCTAGAATCGCGAGCGATGCTCGAAACGATGAACTATCCGCGCCGTTTCTTCTTCATCCGCCTGCTCGGGTTGAGCCTGATCGTCGGAGCGATCTACGACGCGGCGTTCGCGGTGGTCATGGTGGTCGCGCCGGATCTTCCGCGACGAATGCTCGGCCTGCCGCTTCCGGGAGAGGATTTCTATCTCCGGTTGATCGCGGTCCTGCTCCTGATGCTCGCCGCGCTCTACCTGTCCGCGGCTCACGATCTCCGGCGTTACACCGCGATCATCCTGGTGGCCGTCGGCGGACGCCTGCTCGGCGCCTTGGTCCTGGCCGCTTCCGCCTGGGCGGAACCTCGCCTGTCGGGGCTCTGGCCGCTCGCGGCCGCCGATTTCACTTTCGGAGCCGTGCACGCCCTGTCCTGGTGGATGATCCGCCGGTGAACTTGCGACGGACCCTCGAGGAGGCGGGAGGCCTCGGTATCCTCGCGGCCCGAGCGTTCCGTGCCTTGTTGGCCCGACCGTACGAGTTCGGTCTCTGGTTCACCCAGATGGAGCAGATCGGAGTCCGCTCGCTCGGGGTCGCGGGAATCACCACCATCTTCACCGGCATGGTCCTGGCCCTCCAGACCGCCTACAGCCTGCCGGCGATCGGGGTGAAGTACTACCTGGGCACGGTGGTCTCGAAGTCCCTGGTCCGCGAGCTCGGGCCGGTGCTCACGGCGTTGATCGTCGGCGGCCGGATCGGCGCCGGCATGACGGCCGAGCTCGGAACGATGAAGGTCACCGAGCAGATCGACGCCCTGCGCGCGATGGCGGTCGATCCGGTCAAGAAGCTCGTCGTTCCCAAGCTCGCGGCGACCCTGATCATGCTGCCCGCTCTCACGGTTCTGGGCGACGCGCTCGGCATCCTCGGAGGCCTCCTGGTGGCGGTCATCCAGCTCAAGGTCGCGCCGGGGTTCTACCTGAACGACGTGTTCGACGCGCTGACCCTCGCGGACGTCTTTTCCGGCATCGGTAAGACCTTTTTCTTCGCCTACTTCATCGCCATCATCGGCTGCTACAATGGCTTGACCTCGCAGGGCGGCGCCGACGGCGTCGGCCGAGCAACCACGAATACGGTCGTTCTGTCCTCGATCCTCGTGCTGGTTTCAGACACCCTCCTCACCAAGCTGTTCTACCTCCTCACTTGACGAGCCACCCGGTGACCTCCCCGCTGTTCGACGTCCACGCCCTCGAGAAATCGTACGGCGATCGTCGGGTCCTCGCGGGCGTCGACTTCACCGTGCGGCGGGGCGAGTGCCTGGTGATCCTGGGCCGATCCGGCACCGGCAAGAGCGTCACGCTGCGGCAATTGAACGGACTGGAGGAACCGGACGCAGGCGAGGTGCGGTTCGACGGGCTCCTCGTCTCCGGGCTATCCGAGCACGAGCTCTTTCCGATCCGGCGCCGCATCGGCATGTTGTTCCAGGGCGGAGCGCTGTTCGATTCGCTCGACATCTACGACAACGTCGCGTTTCCGCTGCGCGAGCACACCACGCTTCCGGAGGCAGAGATCGAAACGACCGTCCGGGCCAAGCTCGCCCTCGTGGGCCTCGAGGGGGTCGAGAACAAAGCGCCGTCGGACCTCTCGGGCGGAATGAAGAAGCGCGCGGCGCTCGCCCGCTCTCTCGCGCTCGACCCCGAGGCGATGCTGTTCGACGAGCCCACGACCGGGCTCGATCCGATCACCTCCGCGACGATCGGCCGGCTCATCCAGTCGATCCAGGACGACCTCGGGGTCACCTCGGTCGTCGTCACGCACGACGTCGCTCTAGCCCGCCGGATCGGCGACCGCCTGGCTTTTCTCGAAGAGGGACGTTTCGTCTTCCTGGGAGACTGGGCGGAGGCCGACGCTTCGGGACCGAAGTCGCTCGCCGATTTTCTGGCCGGTCGCGAGGAGGGGGTCCATGCCGATTAGGAACCGCGGCGGACGCACGGTCGCGCGCGTCGGCGCCCTGATCCTTTCGAGCGTCGTCGTCCTGGGGATGGCCATCCTTCTGATCGGCGACCGCCGAAGCCTGTTCGAGCGCAAGAACCGGTATTACATCGATCTTGCGACCGTATCCGGCTTGAAACCGGGCAACCCGGTGCAGCTGAACGGCGTCGGTGTCGGCCAGGTCGAACGGATAACCCTGCCGCTCGATCCGGCGGTCGAGAACATCCGCGTCTGGATCGAGGTCGACCGGAGCTACGAGGATCGCATCCGCGCTTCGCTGGACGGCCGTGCGATGCCGGGCCCCAAGGGTCGAGACCTGCCGTACTCCGAAGCGCGCATCAAGACGCTCGGCCTGCTCGGCGACAAGTACATCGATCTCACCTCGGGCTCGGCCGCCTACCCGAAAGTGGAAAACGAGGGGAAGATTCCCGCCGCCCAGATGACCAGCGTCGACGCTCTGGTGGCCTCGGGCGAAGACGTGATGGGCAACGTGGTCGAGATCTCCCACTCGCTCTCGAACATCCTGAGCCGCATGGAGCGGGGCGAGGGACTGCTCGGCGAGCTCACCGCGGACACGCCGACCGGCAGGCGGCTGCGGGAGTCGATGGTCGGCACGCTCGAGTCCACCCAAAGGATCGCCAACCGCCTCGAGTCGGGGGACGGCGCCCTACCCCGGCTGCTCAACGATCGGCAGATGGCCGACCGGCTCGCTCTTTCTCTCGATCGTCTGGAGCGGATCCTCGCCTCGGCCGAAACCGGTCCCGGCTTGCTGCCCGGGCTGCTCAACGATCCGGCCGCGAAGCAGAGGTTCGACGAGACGCTCGCTTCGCTCCAGACCGCCGCGAAGAACGTCGAGAACCTGACATCCGGACTCGAGGGGAGCGACGCGCTGGTCCCCAAGCTGCTCAAAGACGAGGAGTATGGAAAGAAGGTCACCTCCGATCTCTCCGCGTTGATCGAGCAGTTGAACGACCTGTCGAATCGCTTGACCCACGGTGAAGGGACGGCGGCCAAGCTGATCAACGATCCCCAGATCTACGACGCGGTCAACGACATCGTGATCGGGGTCGAGGAGTCGAAGCTCCTGCGCTGGCTGATCCGCAACCGGCAGAAGGCCGGGATCAAGAAGCGGTACGAAGACGCGCAGAAATCTCCCGGCGCCACCGCTCCCCCCGGCGCCCCGCCAGGAACCACTCCTCCCGTGGCGCCCTCGGAGCCGAATTCGACGGTCGCGCCCTCCACCCCGCCCCCAGCACCGCTCGACGCGGAGCCCGGTCCGGTGGAGCCCGGTCCAGCCGTTCCTCCAGTCATCGATCCAATCCCATCGCCCCCACCGTCGCCCCCGCCCAGCGGCGAGCGAGAGGAGTAATTCAGATGTCCCAGCACGTCCTGGTGACCGGCGGCGCCGGCTTCATCGGTTCGCACCTTACACGCCGACTGCTCGCCCGGGGCGATCGCGTCACCGTCTACGACGATTTCAACGACTTCTACGACCCGGCGCGGAAGCGCGAGAACGTCGAGACGACGCGCGCTTCGGCCGGAGCCGAGCGCTTGGCGTTGATCGAGGGAGACATCAGGGACGAAGGGAAAGTCGAGCGCCTTTTCGCGGGTGCGCTGGACGCCGAAGGTCGCAAGTTCGACGCCGTGGTGCACCTCGCCGCGCGCGCCGGGGTGCGGCCGAGCCTCTCCGAGCCGATCCTCTACGAGGACGTCAATTGCATCGGGACCCTGCGCCTGCTCGAGGCCGCGCGCCGCCACGGACCGAACGTCTTCCTGTTCGGCTCGTCGTCTTCGGTCTACGGCATCAACGAGAAGGTGCCGTTCGCCGAGTCGGACGAGGTGAACCGGCCGATCAGCCCTTACGCGACCACCAAACGCACGGGCGAGCTGCTCTGCTATAACTACCATCACCTCTACGGCTTCCGCACCGCCTGCCTTCGCTTCTTCACGGTCTACGGCCCGGCGCAGCGGCCCGAGATGGCGATTCACAAATTCACCGATCTGCTCGCCCGCGGCGCGAAAATCCCGCTGTACGGGAACGGTCAGACCCGGCGCGATTACACCTATGTCGACGACATTGTCGACGGGCTGGTCGCGACCCTCGACGCGGCCCCCGGTTTCGAGATCCTGAACCTCGGTGGCGCCGAAACGACGGCGCTGTCGGACCTGGTCCGCTGGCTCGCCGAGGAGCTTGTCGTCGAACCGCGCATCGAGTATCTTCCCGACCAACCCGGCGACGTTCCGATCACCTACGCCGATGTCTCCAAGGCCGGCCGCCTTTTGGGCTACTCACCCAAGGTTCCCATCCGCGAAGGTCTCCGCCGATTCGTATCTTGGTATCGAGAGCGCCAAGCGCGGACAGTGAGCGACGCCCGCAGCGTCGCGACATGACTCCGATCCCCAGTTTCCATTTCATGCGAGCGAGCTTTTAACGATGAATGTCTGCGTCGTGGGTAGCGGCTACGTCGGCCTGGTCACCGGGGCGTGCCTGGCCGATTTCGGGATGAACGTCGTCGGGGTCGACAAGGACGCCGCAAAGGTTTCGATGCTTACGGGCGGACGCGTGCCGATCTACGAGCCGGGCCTCGAAACCATCGTGCAGAAGAACATGGCGGAAGGGCGTCTCCGCTTCACGACCGACCTGGGTCCCGCGATCGAAGGCGCCCAGGTGATCTTCATCGCGGTCGGAACGCCGCCCCTTCCCGACGGTTCGGCCGACCTGACCTTCATCCGCGAGGTCGCGACCTCGATCGGCAAGCACCTGAACGGCTACAAGGTGGTGGTCACGAAGAGCACGGTGCCGATCGGCACCGGCAAGATGATCGAGGAGATCGTCCGCACCGGATCGTCCGGAAACCACCCGTTCGCGGTGGTCAGCAACCCCGAGTTCTTGCGCGAGGGGTCCGCGATCGAAGACTTCATGCAGCCCGACCGCGTGGTGATCGGGACCCGAGACCCGCGCGCGATCGAGATGATGCTCGACGTCTACTCGCCTTTGCACGCCGCCGACGTGCCGTTCGTGATCACCGACGTCGAGAGCGCCGAGTTGATCAAGTATGCGAGCAACGGCTTCCTCGCGACGAAGATTTCGTTCATCAACGAGATCGCCGTGCTCTGCGAGGCGCTGGGCGCGAACGTCGAGGTGGTCGCGCGCGGCATGGGTCTCGACAATCGGATCGGCCCGAAGTTCCTCAGCGCAGGCCCCGGCTTCGGCGGCTCCTGCTTCCCGAAGGACACCCGCGCCGTCGCGCAGATCGCGCGCGAATACGGCCGCGAGTTCCGGATCATCGAGGCGGTGCTCTCCGTGAACGAAGAGACCCAGCGCCGCATGGTCGACAAGGTGACCCGCGAGCTGGGCGAGATCTCTGGCAAGACGCTGGCGGTGCTCGGTCTCGCGTTCAAACCGAATACCGACGACATCCGCGAGTCGCCCGCCCTGCCGATCGTCCGCGCGCTGATCGACGGCGGCGCGAACGTTCGAACGTTCGATCCGGCCGCGATGGATGCCTGCCGCCCGTTGCTGCCCGAGGCGACGTTCTGCGACAACGCGTACGAGGCGGCCTCGGGCGCCGACGCCATGATCATCCTCACCGAGTGGAACCCGTTCCGAAAGCTCGAGCTCGAGCGCCTGCAAGGACTGCTCAAGACGCCGTTGATCATCGACCTCCGGAATCTCTACGAGGCCGACAAGATGGCGGAAGCCGGTTTCGACTACGTCTCGATCGGGCGTCCGGACGGCCGGAGGGCCCGCGCATGAAACGGGCCGTCGTCACCGGAGGCGCCGGGTTTCTCGGCTCGCACCTTTGCGAGCGGCTCCTCGCGGAAGGGTTCCGCGTCACCGCGGTCGACAACCTGCTCACCGGGAGCCGCGACAACCTCGCTCACCTGGTCCATCTGCCCGCCTTTTCGTTCGTCGAGCACGACGTGACCCGCCCTTTCGAGATCGAGGGAGAGGTCGATTACGTGCTCCACTTCGCTTCCCCCGCCAGCCCGATCGATTACCTGGAATTGCCGATTCAAACGCTCAAGGTGGGCTCTCTGGGCACCCACAACGCGCTCGGGCTCGCCAAGGCGAAACGTGCCCGTTTCCTGCTCGCCTCGACCTCCGAGGTCTACGGCGATCCGCTGATCCATCCGCAGCCGGAAACCTACTGGGGCAACGTCAACCCGATCGGCCCGCGCGGCGTCTACGACGAAGCGAAGCGCTTCGCCGAGGCGATGGCGATGGCCTACCACCGGGTGCACGGCCTGGAGGTGCGCATCGTTCGCATCTTCAACACCTACGGCCCCCGGATGCGGCTGCGCGACGGCCGCGTGGTGCCGAACTTCATGTCGCAGGCGTTGCTCGGCAAACCGCTCACGGTCTACGGCGACGGCGGTCAGACCCGCTCGTTCTGCTACGTCTCCGATCTGATCGACGGCATCTACCGCTTGCTGCTTTCCGACGCCCAATCGCCGGTCAACATCGGCAATCCGCACGAGATGACGATTCTCGAGTTCGCCGAACGGATCAAAGCGGTCACCGGATCTCCGTCGCCGATCGTCTTCGAGCCCTTGCCGGTGGACGATCCCAAGACTCGCCAGCCCGACATCTCGCTTGCCCGAAAGCTGCTCGGATGGGAGCCCAAGGTCGGCCTCGACCAGGGGCTCGAACGAACCGTCGCCTACTTCCGCGAGGCCCTCGAGCGGCAGAGCGCGACGGCGGCGGCACGGTGATCGGAATGGCGCCCCTCGCTCAGCCCTGCACCCGCTGCGGACGACCGGACGCACCGGCGTTGGCGCGAGCCCCCCTTCCCGGCCCGGTCGGCAAGGAAGTGCAGGAGCGGGTCTGCGCCGACTGCTGGGCGGCCTGGCAGGGGATGGAAGTCATGGTGATCAACGAGCTGCGGCTGAACTTCATGGATCCCCGCGCGCAAGAGACGCTCGATCGCCAGATGCGCCGGTTCTTCCTTTGGGAAGGCGCCGAAGAGGCTCCCGCCGAGCTCGACGGCCTCACCGAGAGCGGCCGCGTCGGCTGACGCTTTCCTGGACCACCGCAACGGTCCGCCGTCCCCGCCGTACTCCTCATGTCGAACGATCCCTCCCTCGACGCGGGACCTCACGTCTCCCACCGCCGGCACCTGTGGAAGTTCATGGCGCTCGGCGCAATCGTCGCCGGAGGATTCGTCGCGATCCGTTTCACCCCCCTTCGGGACCAGCTGACCGGCCCGGCGCTCGAGGCGCTCCTCCTCCGCTTGCGCGGCAATCCCTGGGCCCCCTTGGCGTTCCTCGGCGCCTACGTGGCCCTGCTGCCGTTCGGCGTTCCCGCCTCTCCTCTCATGCTCGCGGGCGGAATCGTCTTCGGGCTCTGGGAAGGCTCGCTCTACACCTTCCTCGGGGTGATGGCGGGAGGTTCGCTCACCTACTTCCTCGGCCGCTTCCTGGGACGCGACTTCGTCGAGCATCTCGGCGGCCAGCGGCTGAAGAGGCTCGAGAGGCGCCTCACCCGCAGCAGTTTCTGGAGCCTGGTCGGGATCCGCTTCCTCCCCTTCCCGTTCACCGTGCTCAACTACGCGGCCGCCCTGGTCGGCATGAAGCCCGGAACCTTCTTGACCTCGACGGCTCTCGGGGTCACGCCGCCCGTTCTCCTCTACACCTGGTTTGCCGCCGAGCTCTCCCGCGCCGCCGCGGCCGAACGGCAAGCGGTCCTCGCCCGCATGGGCCTCGCCCTCCTGGCACTTGCCGCGCTGATCTTCGTCCCGCGACTCGTCGTGGGCTGGAAACGCAAGCAACGGCTCGCCGCCCTGCGCGTCGCGCGGCAGGGACGGGCGACTCGACTAACTTGAGAACGGCTTTAAGGAGGAACTAAGTTTGCCGCTCTTTGATGCCTATCTGATGGTCGATTGGAGCGCGAGCTCGGTTCCCAAGACGGGGAGGGACAGCATCTGGGCGGCGTGGGGACGAGCCGGAGAACTGAGCCCTCCACGTACGGCCAATCTGGCGACTCGCCGGAGGGCGCGGCACCTAGCGGAGGCTCTGCTCTCCGATGCGGTGGAGCGAAAGCTCAGGGTCCTCGTGGGCTTCGATTTCGCCTACGGGTATCCGCAAGGATTCGCCCGCTGTCTGAAGATCGACGAGCGCGAGGCTTGGAGGAGCGTCTGGTCGGAAATCACAGGCGCGATCCACGACGATCTGGACGGCATTCCGAACAAGAACGACCGCTTTAAGGCCGCCGCAGACCTGAATCAAAGGATAGGTGCCACTTCGTTCGTTGGTCCGTTCTGGGCCTGTCCCTCCGAACCCGAGGGGGGCTACCTCAGATTCAACCGCCCCGACTTCCAAACGGTGTCCGAAGCGTTGGGCCTCCGTGAATATCGGAAGACTGAGCTTCGGCTTCGCGAAGAAGGGAGGCCGACGATCCAATCGGCCTGGAAGCTCTTCACCTCGGGCTCGGTCGGTGGCCAAGCACTGCTCGGCATCCCGGTAGTCCACGCCCTGGTCGAAAAGTTTCGGAACCTAAGCCGGGTCTGGCCGTTCGAAACCGGATTCACCGCCACTCCCAGCCCAGACCGGGGACCTTACTTCCTCCATGCGGAGATCTGGCCCGGAGTTCTCGAATCACCGAGCAGCACACTGAACGACTCAGGGTTTTCATGCCGTGATGAAGCTCAGGTTTCCACCCTGGTTGACGTCCTGCGCGGCCTGGACGCCGAGAATCGCCTTGGCGCCCTCTTCGCACCGGGCGCGGTCGTTGACCTCTCAGACCCTGCGCTCTGTCGGGAGGAAGGTTGGATTCTTGGCGCGGGGATTGACGCCTCCCTGCGAGGGGAAATCCTCGAACGCGCGAATCGGTCGATCGCCGGCTATTCGCCGCTGCCGCCGACCTGGTAGGCCGGCTGACGACCCCACGAACAAGCCGAACCCCGCGCTCCGCTCTGGAAGCCGAGCCCTCGTCCGCGCCGCGCCGAAAGTCGAGAGAGGGGCGCGGTAGACTCTCCCGCCGCGCCCCGCGCGTCCGGAGTCTCTCGTGCCCGAAGATCCCCTCCCCGATCGGCAAGCCGCCGCTCCCGCCCGTCTGCTCGACGAGGTGTCGCGCCTCGCGGCGGAGCTGTCTTCCGCGGGGCGGAAACCGGCGGTCACCTTGGACTCGAACCTCGAGCGCGACCTCGGGCTCGACTCGCTCGGGCGGGTGGAGCTGCTTCGCCGCTGCGAGAAGGCGTTCGCCGTTCGGCTCGGCGAGGAGGTGCTGACCGCGGTAGAGACGCCTCGCGACCTGCTCGCGGCGATCGGCAAGGCGTCAGGCGGCGACCCCGGCTCGGCCGCAGCATTTTCGACCTCGATCGAGATCCCGATCGACCGGCTCGACGACGCGGAGTCGGCGCCCGATTCGACGCGGACGCTGCTCGAGGTCCTCGACTGGCACGTCGCGCGCCATCCGGAGCGGCGCCATCTGCTGTTCTATTCCGGCGCCCCGGGCGCCGAACCGGAGGAGCTCACTTACGCCGGTCTGGATCGGCGGGCGCGCGCGGTCGCCTCGGGGCTGGCTCGGCTGGGGGCCGAGCCGAAAGCGGCGGTCGCCCTGATGCTCCCCTCGGGCACGGACTACTTCGCGGCGTTCCTCGGCGTCCTTCGTGCCGGGGCGGTTCCGGTCCCCCTCTATCCCCCGGCGCGCAAGAGCCAGATCGAGGACCACCTGCGGCGCCAAGCGGGCATCCTCTCGACCGCGCGGGCGAAAGCGCTGATCACCTTCTCCGAGGTGATGCCGCTCGCCCGGCTGCTCGGTCTCCAGGTCGACGGTTTGAAAGTCGTCTCGGTCGCTGATCTCGAATCGGATCGAGACGCCGCGGCGCCGCGGGCCGACGTCTGCGCCGAGGATCTCGCCTTCCTCCAGTTCACCTCGGGCAGCACCGGCCAGCCCAAGGGGGTGATGCTCACCCACGCGAACCTGCTCGCGAACCTGCGCGCGATCGGCAAGGCGGCGGCGATCGGACCGGGAGACGCCGTGGTGAGTTGGCTGCCGCTCTACCATGACATGGGGCTGATCGGCACCTGGATGGGGAGTCTCTACTTCGCGATGCCCCTCGCGCTCATGTCGCCGCTCACCTTCCTCTCGCGGCCGATTCGCTGGCTTGAGCTGATCCACCGCCACCGCGCGACGCTTTCGGCCGCGCCGAACTTCGCTTACGAGCTTTGTCTCGGCAAGATCGACGACGCCGACCTGGACGCGATCGAGGGGTTCGACCTCTCCACCTGGCGCGCCGCTCTGAACGGCGCCGAGCCGGTATCGCCGGAGACCATGCGGCGTTTCACCGAGAGGTTCGCGCGTTTCGGTTTCCGCCCTGAGACGATGTTTCCGGTCTACGGCTTGGCGGAGAACTCGCTCGCCGTCACCTTCCCGCCGCTCGGCCGGCCGCCCGCGATCGACGAGATCGACCGCGAGACGTTTTCCGCCGAAGGCAAGGCTCGGCCGGCCGAGACGGGCGAGGGGAGCGTCCTCCGCTTTCCGAGCTGCGGTCTGCCGCTGCCGACAGTCGAGCTGCGCATCGCCGACGAGGCGGGGCGTGAGCTGCCGGAGCGACGCCAGGGGCGCGTGCAGTTTCGCGGCCCCTCGGCCACCGCCGGCTACTTCGAAAACCCCGAGGCCACGGCCCGCCTGGTTTCGGGCCAGCAGGGGCAGACCTGGCTCGACTCGGGCGATCTCGGCTACCTCGCCTCAGGGGAGCTCTACGTCACCGGCCGGAGCAAGGACATCATCTTCCGCGCCGGGCGAAACCTCTATCCCCACGAGCTGGAGCAGGCGGTCGGCGAGATCCCAGGTCTCCGCCGCGGTTGTGTCGCCGTGTTCGGCAGTCCCGATCCGCAGAGCGGCACCGAGCGGGTGATCGTTCTAGCCGAAACCCGCGAGCGCGACCCGGCGGAGCGGGAGAGACTGCGCGAAGAGATCCAGAAACGCGCGATCGAGCTGCTCGGGACCCCCGCCGACGACGTGGCGCTCGCGCCGCCCCAGACCGTGCCGAAGACGTCGAGCGGCAAGATCCGACGCTCCTCAGCGCGCGAGATCTACGAGTCCGGCCGCTTTTCCGGCACGCGGAGCGTCGGCCTGCAGATGGCCCGCCTGGCCGCGACCGGGCTCTGGCGGCGCGCCCGGCGCGCTCTCGCCCGCACGGGAGAAGCTCTCTGGGCCGGTTGGTTCTGGACGGTCGGCGCGCTCCTGACGATCCCGGTCTGGCTCACCGTGGTGCTCGCTCCGGGTCTGCGAAACCGCCGACGGTTGGCACGCGCCTCGGCGCGTCTCGGGTTCGGGCTCTCCGGCGTTTCGATCCGAACCGAATCCAAAGGCGAAAGAAGCCCCGGACCGCGCATCTACGTCGCGAACCACCAGTCGTACCTCGACGCCATCGCGCTCACCGCGGCGTTGCCACCGGACGTGGCGTTCGTCGCCAAGCGGGAGCTCGCCGGCTTCTGGCTCTCCCGAATCCTCCTCGCGCGCCTCGGCACGGTGTTCGTCGAGCGCTTCGACGCCGGCAAGGGGGCGAGCGAGACCGCGAAGATCTCCGAGGCGATCCGCGGCGGCTCCTCGATCGCGATCTTCCCCGAAGGGACCTTCCATCGCGCCCCGGGCGTCGCCGCGTTCCGGCTGGGTGCCTTCAACGTCGCGGCCGAAACCGGGTCGCCGGTCGTGCCGGTGGCGCTCCGAGGCACCCGCTCGCTCCTCCGCGCGGGAAGTTGGATGCCGCGACGCGCGGAGATCCGAGTCGCGATCCGCCCCGCGATCGCGCCCGAGTCCGGCGACCTCGCCGCCGCGGTCGCCCTACGCGACGCGGCGCGAGCCGAAGTGCTCGCCGCCTCGGGCGAGCCCGACCTCGGCGATCAGTTCCTCGAGCTGCCGAACCGCAAGCGAAAGCGCTAGCCCGAACTTCTCACCGGTTTTCGGCTGCGGCGGAAAATCTGCCGGCGCCTGCTGCGTTGCGCTCGTTCGACGTCCCGATTCCCGCCCGAACGACCCGGCGTCGGTGGAAGGGAGCGAGCCGGCGGCGGCACGTCCCACGTTCGCCGAGCTCGGCCCGTTTTCCGAGTGCACGCCCCATTCCCCGAGCGCACGTCTCATTTCACGGTCGTTCGGTCCCGTTCTCTGGAATCACGTCCCGTTCTCTGGATTTGCGTCCCGTTCCCTGGAAATTCGTCCCGATCTCCGTAGAAACGTCCCGTATTCTGGATATCCGTCCCGTATTCTGGATATCCGTCCCGTATCCTGTGAATTCGTCCCGTACTCTGCTAATTCGTCCCGTATCCTGCATTCACGTCCCGTATTCCGAATATACGTCCCGTATTCTGGACTAACCCGAATTTCTCACCGGGTTTCGTAGCGAGGCGGAAGAGATGCCGGTGAATGCAAGGCGCGCGAAGGGAGGACGACGTAGGCGGAGTCGACACTCCGTCGAGGAGTCCGAGCGAGCGCAACGCAGCAGGCGCCGGCCGATCTTCCGCCGCAACAGAAGCTCGGCGAGAAAATTCGGCTAGCCGACCATCGCGAGCAAGCGCTCTGCGTTCCTCCGGACCGCACCTTTGAGAGCTTCGGGAGATCGAACCTCGAAGGAAAACGGCAGTCGGCAAAGCTCGCGGGCGAACCAGTCGAGGTCGTCGGCCTGGGCCGAGAGGAGCACGCCCTCCTCGACCGATTCGAGGACGCCCATCGCCGCGAAGACCGCCCGGCGAACCTTTGCCAGCTCGCCGCGGATCACGACTTCGATCGCGTGCGCGCGAGGCAACGTCGCCACCCCCTCTTCCAGATGGGCCAAGGCGTCGAAACTGTCCGGCCGAACGAACGTCTCGGCGAGTTGGCGCGCCGAGACGATCCGGTCGACGCGGAACGAGCGCGCTTCCTGGCGGAGGTGGCAGTAGCCCATCGCGTACCAACGCCCTCCGAAGTAGGCGAGCCCGTAGGGGTCGATCTCGCGCTCGCTCTCCACTCCCTTCACCGTGCGGTAGCGAAGGAACAGGCGCCTCCTCGCCTGCGCCGCGGCGCTCACCGTGGAGAGGGCAGCGGCCACTCCCACCTTCACCCCGCGCGGCAAGCCGAGGGCGATCGTCTCGTCTGCCGCGCGAATTCGGCGCTTGAGCGCCTCCGGCGCCACCCGCTCGAGCTTGGCCTGGGCGGAGGTGACGCCGGGAGAGGCGACGTCGAGCCCCAACGCCCTCGCGGCGTGCAAGCCGACGGACAGAGCGAGCGCCTCGTCCTCGGTGAACATCATCGGCGGCAGCTTGAACCCGGCGACCAACCCGTATCCACCAAGCGGCCCACGCTCCGTGGTGATCGGTATCCCCAGCTCTTCGAGACGCGCGACATAGCGCCGCACGGTGCGCCGGTCCACCCCCAACCGCTCGGCGATCTCCGCGCCGCCCAGGCTGCGATGGGTCTGCAGCAGCTCCAATAAAGCGAGGACGCGCGTCGTTGGGTGGTACATGCCGAAAGTCTACGTCCGAATCAGGGCAGATTCTGTCCTCATCGATTCGTACGCTCCCCTCGTCGCCGGACCACGAATCGAGCCGCCGAATCTCTCGAAGGAGCTTCCATGAACGCCGATCTCCTGCCCCTATCTCTTCTCACCGTTCTCGCCGTCGCCGGAGCCCTGCCCACTCTGGCCGCGCCACCGACCTCTCCCACCGGACCGTCGAAGTCGGCGCCCGTCATCGATCCGAACGACGGCCGGCACGATTTCGACTTCCTGTTCGGCCGCTGGAAAGTCCACAACCGGCGACTGGCGGCGCGGCTCGCGGGCTCGACGGAATGGCTCGAGTTCGAGGCGACGAACGACTGCCATCCCAACCTCGATGGAATGGCCAATGAAGACGAATTCGTCACGGACTATTGGGAAGGCTTCCGCGGGATGTCGTTCCGCTTCTTCGATCCCACCCAGAAAACCTGGGCGATCTACTGGGCCGACAACCGGACCGGCGCGCTTCAGCCGCCGGTGATCGGGGCCTTTCGCGGCGACCAAGGAGTTTTCGAAGGACCCGACGTCTTCGCCGGCAAGCCGATCGTCGTCCGATACATTTGGTCGCGCATCTCGACGCCCCATCCACGCTGGGAGCAGGCGTTCTCGCCCGACGGCGGCAAGACCTGGGAGACGAACTGGATCATGGACTTCACCCGCGACGACGGCTCGCCCGCGGCTCCGGCCGAGAAATAGGGCCGCCCGATGATCCCTGCGGCCAACCTCCTTCTCTTCTTCACCCTGGTCTTCGGGATTGTGATCCTGCCGGGGCTCGACATGGCGTTCATCCTCGGCAACGCCCTGGTCGGGGGAAGAAGCCTCGGATTCGCGGCGATTCTGGGCATCGTCGCGGGAGGGATCTGCCACGTCACGATCGGTGGGCTCGGGATCGCGGCGGTGCTCCAGCTGTTTCCGGCCGCCTTCTCCGTCCTGCTCTTCGTCGGCGCGGCCTACATGGCCTGGATCGGGATCTCCCTGTTCCGGAGCGGCGCCACGCTCGGCGCGCCGGAGGGAGAGGTGGTCCCCTCCCGCGTCGCCACGTTCCGCCGTGGCGCGCTCACCAACCTGCTGAATCCGAAGGCCTATGCCTTCATGCTAGCGATCTTTCCCCAGTTCGTCCGCCCGGCCTACGGGCCGATCGCCGGTCAGGCGCTGCAGCTTGGGGCGATCATCACCGCCACGCAGCTCGGGGTCTACGGCGCGCTCGTCCTGTCCGCCGACCGCGCCCGGGGGTGGCTCGGCCGCCATCCCGCTATGTTGCGCGGCGTCGCCCGTGCGATCGGGTTTCTGCTCGTCGCCAGCGCCGCTTGGAGTGCCGCCGAAGGCGTCCGCCGCCTGGCCTCCTAAAAAGCCTCGAAGGCAGGCCGGCTGTCTCGGCAGAAGTAGAGCGGCAACGGATCCCGGTTCTCTCCGTCCGGGCCGAAGTACGCTCCGCACCTGCGGCGGTCCACTCCATCCTGGCAGCCGCCCCGAGCCTCCGGGCACCGGGGCTCAGGAGAATTGCAGCGCTGCAAAACCGCTGGATGGGGCGGACCGCGGTCCGCCCCATCTCATCACCTTCTATTGGGCCAGCGGCAACGTCTCCGCCCAGGTCTCGACCTGATCGACGAAGACGTGCCCCTTCACCGCGCCCGGGGCGCCGGAAGCGCCGACGCGGAGCTCGTTGAGCGATTGGGCGTCGCTGTCGACGTTGAGGTGCTCGGCCACCAACGTCCCGTCGAGCCAGGCCCTGAAAGTACCGGTGTGGGCGTGGACGGTCGAGGAGCGCTGCCAATCGATTTCCAGGACGTGCGGGGCGTCGGTGATCGCGATCTGCGTGCTCTTGCTGCCGCCCCCATCGTCTCGAGTCTGGAACACCAGCAGTAGCTGTCCGGCGGTGTTGCGTTTCATCAAGGCGACGAAGGGACGCGGCACCGATTCCGACTGGATCCCGACGACCAGGTTGAACGTGCCCCCGGTCGTGAATTCCGGCGTGTTCGGGTCGAAGCGAAGGCGCAGGCCGTGCCGACCGCGCGAGGGAGCCGACAAGAGCCGGAGCAAGCCGCCGACGTTGGTGCCGAGGTCTTCCAAGTGGACGTCGAGACCTTGCTTCCCAACGAGCGCCGCACCGGAGTGGACCGAGAGATTTCCCGCGTTGTATTGAGTCCAGACCGGGTCGATCGCACCGTTGTCGAAGCCGTCGAGCGCCAGGCACTCGAAGCGTGCCGAACCGGTTACGCGGAACACCGCAAGGTTGTCGAAAGAATGGGCCGCGTCGTTCATCCCCGGAGCGTACGTTGCGGGTACCTCGCGGAAGGTAAAGGCCGAAAGGGAGTCCGCGAACGCCCAGCCGTGCCCGGGGGTGGCGACCTGGAGCTTGAGCCCGCCGTCGATCCAGAGCGCCGCACCGGCGGCCCTCCCTTCGGAGGAAGGCCAGTGGATCAGCTCGAGGAAATGCGCCTGCCGGGAAACGGTCGTTACCGCCTGCGGCTCTCCGCTCAAGGGAAGGCTCGCCCCTTCCGAGAGCCCGACCAGAACCTGATTCCCGTTTTCCTTGAAATAGACGGAGTGGTCGATCAGCCCATCGTCGTTGCCATCTCCTTCGAGGAAGCGATGCCAGACGCCGGCCGGACAGAGCGTGCCATCTTCCCCACAGGTGCCGTTCGAACCGCCGCCACCGCCCGGTGGCTGCCATCCCGAGGTGGCGCCGCCTCCCGCGGTCGCACCGTTGCCATCCGGGCCTTGGGCCATCGTCGCGGAGGTCGAGCCGCCCCCGTCGATCGTGTTGAAACGAAGACCGTAATTGCCCGAAAGCCTGCCGAGGGTCGAGATCGCGGTCGGATCGAAGTTGCCGAGATCCCAGTTCGGATTCCCGGGGTTCTCAAAATCCTCGATCGAAGGCTGAGCGTGGCGGGTTCCCGCGATCCAGAGCACCGCCTTCGGCTGATCGTTGCGGCCCGGCGTGCTCACCACGATGCTGTCGACCCCCAGGTCCCAGTAGCTCGCGTTCGGCGAATAAGCAAGCCGCGTTCCGGCGTCGGTGACGACACCGTGGAGCGCCGAGGTCCACTGCAGCGCACCCGGCGAAAGCCCGAGCTCGGATTTGTCGAGGTAAACGACCGTGGCGCCCGGCAGGACCAGCAGCTGCAAAGCCGCGGGAGGGCACTCCGCCACCGCCGGTTGCGGCTGGAAGGCGGAAAGGGCTCCGACGGCTGTGATCGCTGCGAGCGCGGTTCGACTCCTCGGCTTGACCGTAAGAATCGAAATGATTTTCAAGAATCTTCTAGTCATGATTCATACCTCCCGTGTCTTTCGTGGCATCCGGAGCGCAATCGACGGCCGAACGCTGGACTCGCGAACCGGCGTTGAGTTAGAACCGATTCGCTCTCGATCCCTATGGCGGAGAATCGCGAAAGATGGCATCAGGTGCGCGACCAGTTCGAAGAGCTGGTCGACCTGCCCGTCCCTGAACGCTCGGCGGCTCTGGCCGTTCTACGCTCTCGCGATCCGGAGCTTTCGCGCGAGGTCGAGGGGATGCTCGCTTGGCATTCGGAAGCGGACGAGTTCCTCCGCCAGCCCGCAGCGCTCGCGCATTCGATCGACTCACCGTCCGAGGACGGTGACCTCGATTCGTCTCTGCCGGAGAGCCTCGGACCTTACCGCATCCTCGGGCCGCTGGGCCAAGGGGGAATGGGAAGAGTCTACCGGGCCGAACGAAACGACGATGCCTATCGCAAGCCGGTCGCGATCAAAGTGCTCGACGGCGCGTACCGGCGGCCGGAGCTGGTCTCCCGCTTTCGGGCCGAACGCCAGATCCTGGCCCAGCTCGATCATCCGAACATCGCGACGCTGCTCGACGGTGGCACCACCCCGGGGGGCCAACCCTATCTGGTGATGGAGCTGATCGAGGGGACGCCGATCGACCGCTGGTGCGACGATCGGCAACTGACCGTCGAGGCCCGGTTGCGCCTGATGGTGAAAGTCGCGAGCGCCGTGCAGTACGCGCACCGCCATCTGGTCGTACACCGCGATCTCAAACCGGCGAACATCCTGGTCACCGAGGACGGCGAGCCCAAGCTCCTCGACTTCGGCATCGCGAAGATCTTGGAGCCCCACGCCCTCTCGCTCACCGTGCCGGCGACGGAGCTCGGCGTGGCGCCGCTCACCCCGGAGTACGCGAGCCCCGAGCAGGTCGCGGGAGGTGCGATCACCGCGGGATCCGACGTCTATTCGCTCGGCGTGCTGCTCTACGAGTCGCTCGTCGGTCGCTCCCCGTATCGGGTGGCCGTGCGGAGCGTCGGCCTCGACCGCCTCGCCCAGGCGATCGTCCGGGACGAGCCGGAAAAACCGTCCGCCGCCATTCTCCTTCCGCTCGAAACGGGAGCCCGCGGCGTCGAGCCCGACGCGGCCGCGCGGCACCGAGCGACCGACCCACGCGCGCTCGCCCGCCGCCTCGCGGGCGATCTCGACACGATCCTGACGAAGGCTCTCGCCAAGGAGCCCGAGCGTCGTTACGGTTCGGCCGATCAGCTCGCCGCGGACCTCGAAGCGCACCTCGACGGGCGGCCGGTGCTCGCGCGGCCGGACACGTTTTTCTACCGCACGGGCAAGTTCCTGCGCCGCAATGTCTGGGCCTCGGCGACGACCGGCGCCTCGTTCCTCGTTCTGAGCCTCCTGGTCGCCGTCCTCTGGGTGCAACGCCTGGCGCTCCTCCGTCAAACCCACCGGGCGGAGACCGTCTCGACCTTCCTCTCCGAGGTCTTCGCGAATCCCGATCCCGCCCAATCGCGCGGCAAGGCGCTCACCGCGCGCGAGCTGCTCGACCAGGGCGCGCGGAAGATCGAATCCGAGCTCGGCCGTGAGCCTCAGGTCCTCGCCGATCTGCTACTCACGATCGGTCGTTCCTACAAGCAGCTCGGTCTGTACGAGGAGGCCGAGCGAGCGCTCGCCCGAGCGCTCGCCGAGCGGCTCCGTTCGGAGCCGGCAGGCAGTCCATCCGTCGCCGAGGTGCGCCAAGAGCTCGCCGAGGCGAAGACTTTCGCCGGCGACTTCGCCGGAGCGGAGCGAGAGCTCCGGCTCGCGGTCGCGATCCGGCGCCGTGAGTCGCCGCCCGGCAAACCCGCGGTGAACGCTCTGGTCCAGCTCGCGCGGGCGCTCGAGCTGCTTGGCAAGCGACGCGAATCGGCCGACCTGTTCGCCGAGGCGCTTGCCGCCGCGCGCAAGCTTGGAGATCGCTCGACGATCGCCGGCGTGCTCCATCGAACGGCGATCTTCGAACGTGCCGAAGGCAGGCCCGAGGTCACCGAGCGGCGTTTTCGCGAAGCGATCGCGCTTCGGACCGAGACTCTCGGCGCCGACCACCCGGACGTCGCCGTCGCGCGGAACGATTTCGGCCTCTTTCTGCTGGAGCTGGGGCGGTTCCCGGAAGCTGAGGGAGAGCTGCGACAAGCCGAGGCCATCGAACGGCGCCTCTATGGGGCTGCTGCCCACCCGGACCTGGCGACCACCCTCAACAACCAGGCCCTCCTGCGCGAGCGACAGGGGCGGCCGGAGGACGCGGAGGCTCTCTACCGTCAGGCGCTCGGCGTGCTCGACCGCACCACGGCTCCGGACCATCCGCTACGCGCGACGGTCGGTCAAAACTTGGGCGACCTGCTCCAGGGCCGCGGCCGCACCGAGGAGGCGGAGGCGCTCTTCCGCCAAGCGCTCCAATTGCGGCGCGGCGGCCTCCCCCCCGGGCATCCGGAGACCGCGACGACGCTCAACAATCTCGCCCGCCTGGTCGGCGGGCAGGGGCGCTACGCGGAGGCGGAGGCCCTTCTCTCCGAGGCGTTGCGCACCAGCCGCGCGGCGCTCGGTCCAAACCATCCCCAGGTGGCCACGATCCTCAACAACCTCGGCCAGCTGGAACAGCGCCGACAGAACCTTCCCGCCGCGCGAAGCTTCTACGTTCAAGCGCTTCGGATCGCCCGAGGAAATCCCGCGACGCTGCCGCTCGACCTCGCGGCGGCGCTCAACAACCTCGGTTCGATCGAGGTCGAGCTGGGCGACCTCCCCTCGGCAAAGAGCCGATTCGAAGAAGCGCTTCGTTTTCTCGAGACGACCTTCGGTCCCGATCATCTGAACGTGGCGATGGTCCGACTGTCGCTCGCCGAGGCGAGGCTCAAGAGCTCCGATCCGGTCCGGGCGTCGGAAGGGGCCGAAGCGGCCCTCGCGGTCCTCGAGAAAGCGCTCCCGGCGGATGATCCGTGGGTGCGCGCGGGGCACCGTACGCTCGGCCAGGCATTGACAGCGAGCCGGCGTTTCCCCGAGGCGGAGATACATTTGACCCGTCTGCTCCGTAAAACCAACCAAGAGGCAAAGCCCCCATCGCCGCGAGACCTGGACCTGCTCGTCCAGCTCTATTCCGCCTGGGGCCGCCCCACCGAGGCCGCCCGTTACCAGGCCATGAACCGCCGGACGAAGAGATCGGGAGAGTCGTGATGGAGCCGAGCGAAGTCACCGCGCTCCTGCTCAACTGGAACGAGGGGAGCCGAGAGGCGCTGGAGCGGCTGATGCCGCTGGTCGAAGAGGAGCTCAAATCTCGGGCTCGTCGCCAATTCCGCAACGAGCGGGGCGATCACACCTTGCAGCCGACCGCCCTGGTCAACGAGCTGTATCTCCGTCTCCTCGACCGCCGTCAGGCGAGCTGGGAGAGCCGCCTCCACTTCTTCGCCTTCGCCTCGCGCGTGATGCGGCGCATCCTGGTCGACCACGCCAGGGCGCACGAGGCGAGCAAACGCGGCGGCGGAGCGCTCACGATCACGCTCGAGGACAGCCTCGCCCTGGTGGCGGGAGCTCAAGTCGATCTGCTCGCCCTCGACCAGGCGCTCGACCGGCTCGCCCGCCTCGACGCCGACCAGGCGCGCATCGTCGAGCTCCGTTTCTTCGGCGGGCTCTCGATCCCCGAAACCGCGGCCGCGCTCTCGATCGGCGAAGCGACGGTGAACCGCCGTTGGGCGAGCGCCCGCGCATGGCTTTACGGACAGCTCAAATCGCTGGAAGCTTGAGGACAGCCGAGGCGAAGCTTTTCCGGTCGGGCGGAGAATCCGCCGGACATGGCACCGCGTCGATTGCGGACAAAACGCCCCTACCGCCCTCGCAACTCCGCTTTGTCGACCACCATCTCGGTGAGCTTCGCCGTCCGCGAAATCGTCCGGTGGATCGCCTGGAGCAGCGCGATCCGGTTCGCTCGGACCTCCGGATCGGGGTCCATGACCAAAACCTCGACGAAGAACTTGTCCAGCACGGGGGCGAGGTCGGCGGTGCGGAACAGAACCCGCTCGTAGTCGCGCTCGGCCATCGCCTCGACGATTTCGGCCCGGAGGTCCGAAAGCTCGTCGTAGAGCTCGCGCTCGGCCGGTTCGGCGAGCGCCGAAGGCTCGAGATCCTGGTCCGGCGCGTCCTTGACGATGTTGGCGATCCGCTTGGCCGAAAGGACGACGGAGAGGAAGCGCTCCTCGCCGCGCACCTTCTTGAGTGCCGCGACCCGCGCCTTCAAGTCCGGCAGGCTGGCCATCCCCTTCGCGCCCTCGGCGGCGAGCGCCGCCTCGATCTCATCGTAGGCGAAGCCGAGGAGACCGAGGACGTGGCGAATGCGGTCGGCGAGGAACGGCCGCAGCAGTGTCAGCACCTCGTCGGCCGAGCGGCTGAGCTTCTCCCGGTAGAGGCCGACCGCGTCGCGGGCCAGCGCTTCGAGGTCGAGGGAGAGCCCCCCTTCCAAGGCGATCCGCACCACGCCCTGGGCCGCGCGACGCAGGCCGAACGGGTCCTTCGAACCGGTCGGCACCAAGCCGAGCCCGAAGATGCCGGCGAGGGTGTCGATCCGGTCGGCGAGGCCCGCGATTCGGCCGACCTTGCCGCGAGGAATCGCGTCCTCGGTCGAGGCCGGCTGGTACTGGTCGTAGATCGCCTGCCAGACGGCCTCGGAATGGCCGTCCTCGCGCGCATAGATGCCGCCCACGATCCCCTGGAGCGAGGTGAACTCCTTGACCATCTCGGTCGTCAAGTCCACCTTGAGGAGGCGAGCCGCTTCGACCGCCGCGCCGGTCTCCTCGGCGTCGGAGCCGAGCCGCCGACAGATCGACTCGGCGAGGAGCGCGAGCCGCTCCGCCTTCTCGCCGTAGGTGCCGAGTCTCTCGTGGAATCCGAGCGAGTCGAGGCGACCGGCCTTCGGCGCGAGCTTTCCCTTGCGATCCTCGCCGTAGAAGAACTTGGCGTCGGCAAGCCGCGCGGCGACCACGTACTCGTTACCCGAGCGCACGCGGCCGATCGGATCGTCCGGCCGATCCATCACCGTGAGGAAAGCGGGCAGGAGCCCCGACTCCCCTTCGATCGTGAGCGCGCTCTGATGGTCGCGCAGGCTCGTCGCGAGGACCTCGGCGGGGAGGGCGAGGAACGCCGGATCGAAAGACCCGGACATCACCCCCGGGATCTCGCACAGCGCCGCGAGCTTGTCGAGCAGGGCGTCGTCCTCCACTAGCCGGCCCGAGAGCGAGCGCGCCTCCTCTTCCATCGCGGCGTGCAGACGCTCGCGCCGCGCGGCGTGCCGCACCTCGATGCCGAGCGCGGCGAGCTTCGACCGATAGTCGGCGGCATCGGCGACCGCGAACGGGGCGGGCGAGAGGATCGGGTGTCCGACCGTCCAGTCCCCGGTCGCGACGTCGAAGAAGCTCATCGGAACGACCTCTCCGTCGAGCAACGCCAGCAGCCCCTGGACAGGACGCACCCAGGGTCCGTCGCCGGCTCCCCACCGCATCACCTTCGGCCAGGAGATGCCGGCGAGCACCCGCGGCACGAGCTCGGCGAGGATCTCGCGCGTCGCCCGGCCCGTCGTGTGCTGCTTGGCGGCGAGATACTCGCCTTTCTCCGTCGCGATCCGTACCAACTCCTCGGGCGCCACGCCGCAGCGCTTGGCGAAACCGAGCAGAGCCGGCGTCGGAGCGCCTTCGGCGTTGTACGCCGCGCGCACCGGCGGTCCGAGCACCTGCTCTTCGCGGTCCGCCTCGCGCTCGGGCAGGCCGGAGAGAACCAGCACGAGGCGGCGCGGCGTGTAGCCGGTCTCCACCTCGCGCGGCCCGACGCCCCGCGCCATCAACTCCTCGAAGATTCGGGTCGCGATCTCGCGCGTGCCCGGTTCGAGCATCCGCGCCGGGATCTCTTCGCTCCGCACCTCGAGGAGGAATTCGCCCATCGACTTTTCGCCCGTCGAAACCTTTGCCTCGGCCACGATCAGGCCTCCTTCCCGACGGCGGACGCCGCGCCGCGCAAGAGAGGAAAGCCGAGCCGCTCGCGGCTTTCGACGTAGCCGCGGGCGCAGGCGCAGGCGAGATCGCGCACCCGCTTCATCAGCGCCACCCGCTCGGTGACCGAGACGGCCCCCCGGGCATCGAGCACGTTGAACGCATGGGAGCATTTGAGCGCGCACTCGTAGGCCGGCAGGACCAGATTGAGCTCCAGGCAGCGCTTCGCCTCGCGCTCTTGACCGTCGAAGATCTGCTGCAGGAACGTGACGTCCGCGATCTCGAAGTAGTAGCGGGACAGCTCGTACTCTTCCTGATGGCGAACCTCGCCGTAGTCGACGCCGCCCGGAACCCACCCGATGTCGTAGATGCTCCGCGCCTGGGCGAGGAACATGGTGAGGCGCTCCAGACCGTAGGTCAGCTCGGCGCTGATCGGCTCGAGCTCCAGCCCCCCGGCCTGCTGGAAATAGGTGAACTGGGTGATCTCCATGCCGTCGAGCATCACCTGCCAGCCGAGGCCCCAGGCGCCGAGCGTCGGCGCCTCCCAGTTGTCCTCCTCGAAGCGGAGGTCGTGCTGGGTCAGGTCGAGCCCGATCGCCTCCAGGCTCCGCACGTAGAGGCTTTGGACGTCCTTCGGCGCCGGCTTGAGGATCACCTGGTACTGCTGGTGTTTGCCCAGGCGGAACGGGTTGTCGCCGTAACGGCCGTCGGCCGGTCGGCGCGAAGGCTGGACGTAGGCGACCTTCCACGGCTCGGGGCCGAGGACCCGCAGGAAAGTATCGGGATGCATGGTGCCGGCGCCCACTTCGAGATCGAGCGGCTGCTGGATCACGCAGCCCTGCTCGGCCCAGAACGCCTGCAGCCGGAGGATGAGTTCTTGGAGCGTCTGCACGGACGGGCCTCTCTCGCGGGGTCTCGAAAGAGAGCCTCTCGCGGACTTACGGTCGAAATCGAACGGGAGCGCCGGTTCCTGGGGGGAGCCCGGAGCGGAACCGGCATTCTCTCGCGAAGGGAGGGCGGGGGGAAGGGCCGCGGACGGCCGGAACGGCCGCCCGCGTGGAGAAGAGTCCTACTCCGGCTTCCAGCTCGGAACCCGGCCGGGCGATCGATCACAGGCCGCCCAGCCGGATCTTCCGGATCTTCCTCTACTCCGGCTTCCAGCTTGGAACCCGGCCGGGAGGTCGATCACAGGCCGCCCAGCCGGGTCTGCCCCTACTCCGGCTTCCAGCTTGGAACCCGGCCGGGCGTCCAGGGGGCACCCGCCGCGTCGAGCTGGCTTTCGATCTTCGGTAGGTCGACCTCGACGAGCGTACGGAGCTTGTCGAGGAACGGACCGGTCTGCTCGGCGGCGATCCGATAGCTCTCCAAGTGGGTCGCGGTCGGAGCTGAGGTGGAGCCCCAGGCGCCGTAGAGAATAAGGGTGATCCGATCCGAGATCGCCGGAGGCACCGGCTCGTTCCGCCGGGCGATCGTCGAATCGCCGGAGAGCTCGATTTCCAGATCGTCCAGCCGGTTCTCGATCGCCTCCAACTGGCCGTAGAGGGCCGGATCGGCGCCGGGGGTCACCTCGACCGCCTTTCTCAAATGGTCGATCCGTTCCCGGGTCTCCGCGATCAAGCTCGACGCCCCCATGACCGCCCGCTGCAGGCGGGCGACCTTCGAGTGGAAAGCGAGCACCTGCCGCTGATCCGCCGCCGGCAGCGAGCCGAGTGCGAGCGGCTCGGCCCGGAAGGTCCGCGCCTCGCCGATCGGAGTGAGGACGCCGTCCACTCTCTTCGCGAGCTGCACCTTGTAGGTTCCGGCCGCCGCAAGCGGGCCGTCGAGGCCTCCATCCTCGGAATCCGACGCTTCGAGGTCGATCGGCGAGGCGTCCGGATACCGCAGGTTCCAAGCGACTCGATGGAAGCCGGCCGAGGCGTCGCCGGTCAGGCGGCGGACGACCTGGCCCTGCTCATCGGTGATCGTCAGCACGATCTCCGGATCGGGCTCGCGCTCCTCTTTCCGAAGCTCGTCCCAGCTCGGATAGGGGTGCTCGACGTCGCGCGCGGCCGCCCCCTTCGCGTCTTTGCTGTCGGCCTTCGCCGCCTCCTTCTCCCGCTTGTACCGCTGCTTCTCGCGAGAGAGGAGCCCCTCCTTGAGGTAGTACGTGAAGACCGCACCGAACGGCGGATTGGGGGCGGTGAAGAACGTCGCGCCGCGGAAACCCGGACCCGCGTCTCCGCCCGGCCGGGCTTCGATGTACATCTTGGCCGGCCGCAAGTCGAACAGCTCCGCCTCCTTCTCGACCGTCTGGGGAGTCGCCTCACGCAGCGGGGTCAGGTCGTCGAGCACGAAGAAGCCGCGGCCGAAGCTCGCGAGCACCAGATCGCCTTCCCGGCGTTGGACCGCGATGTCGCGAACGGCGATGGTCGGCAGGCCGCCTTTGAGCTGCAGCCAGCGCTTGCCGCCGTCCTTGGTGAAGTAGAGCCCCCACTCGGTTCCGGCGAACATCAGGCCGGGGGAGTCCGGATCCTGTTTGACCGCATAGACCGGGCTCGTCTTCGGCAGGTCGCCCGCGATCGAAACCCAGGTGCGCCCGCGGTCGGCGCTCTTCAGGAGGTAGGCGTTGAAATCCCCCCGCTTGTGGTTGTCGAACGCCGCGTAGACGACATTGGCGTCCTTGGCGTCCGCTTCCAGCCTCGAAACATAGGTGTTTTCCGGCACGCCCGGGAAGGCGTCGGCCTTCCGCCAATGCGCGCCGCCGTCCTCGCTCACCTGGATCAGACCGTCGTCGGTTCCGACGTAAAGGACACCCTCCGCAACCGGAGATTCCGCCAGCGAAACGATGTTGCCGTAGAACGAGGTCGAGGCGTTCTTAGCGACCGCGTCGATCCCCCAGATCTTGCCCATCACCGGGAGCAGGTTGCGGTCGATCTGCCGGGTCAGGTCGGGCGAAACTGGGCGCCAGGTGTCCCCTCGGTCGTCGCTCCGGAACAGGCGCTGCGCCGCGAAATAGAGTCGAATCGGCGAGTGCGGGCTGATCAGGATCGGCGAGTCCCAATTCCACTTGAGCGCCGGCTCCCCCACGCCCGATTGCGGCTGGATGTCCACCTGCTCGCCGCTCTTCCGGTCGAAGCGGACCAGACCGCCGTGCTGCGACTCGGCGTAGACGATGTTCGGATTCGACGGATCGACCTGGCTGAAGAAGCCGTCTCCCCCTTGGGTTACGAACCAATCGGCCGAGACGATGCCGTGGCCGTTGGTCGTACGCGACGGTCCCCCCAGGCTGAAGTTGTCCTGCGTGCCGCCGTAGACGAAATAGAACGGCTCGCTGTTGTCGACCGCGACGCGGTAGAACTGGGCGATCGACAGGTTCGGGGTGTGGCGCCAGCTCTTGCCCCGGTCGAACGACTCGTAGAGGCCGCCATCGCAGCCGACCAGCAGATGCCGCGTGTCCTCCGGATCGATCCAGACCGCATGGTTGTCGACGTGCTTGTACTCCTCGCCCAAGTTGGCGAAGGTCGTGCCGCCGTCCTCGGAAACCTGGAGGAAGGTATCGGCCGCGTAGACCCGATCCGCGTCCTTCGGATCGGCGAACAGCTCCTGGTAGTACTGCGGCGAGGAGGAAACGGTCTTGATCGTCCGCTCCCAGCTCGCGCCTCCGTCCCGCGAACGGAAGAAGCCTCCCGCCTTCCGCGTCGATTCGATCGTCGCGTAGACGGTATCGGGCGCGGTCGGAGCCAGGGCGATCCCGATCCGCCCCATGTCCTCTTTCGGCAGCCCGTTCGACAGCTTCGTCCAGCTGGCGCCGCCGTCGCGCGTCTTGTAGATGCCCGACTCGGGTCCGCCGTTGATCAGGGTCCAGACGTGGCGCCGCCGCTGGTAGGAGACGGCATAGACGACGTCCGGGTTCCGCGGATCCATCGCCAGGTCGGAGACGCCGGTGTTCTCCGAGATCTCCAGCACCTTTTTCCAGGTCTTGCCGCCGTCGGTGGTCTTGTAAAGGCCGCGGTCGCCGCCGGGCGCCCAGAGCGGTCCTTGCGCCGCGACCCAGACGACATTCGAGTCGCGCGGATCGACCAGGATCTTGCCGATGTGCTCCGACTTGGCCAAACCCATGTTCTTCCAGGTCGCGCCGCCGTCGGTCGACTTGTAGATGCCGTCGCCCCACGAGACGCTCCGCTGGCTGTTGTTCTCGCCGCTACCGGCCCAGATCGTGAGCGAATCCTTGGGGTCGATCGCGAGGCAACCGATCGAGTAAACCGATTCGCCATCGAAGATCGGCTTCCAGGTCACTCCGCGATTCGTGCTCTTCCAGATTCCCGCCGCGGCGGCCGCGAGGTAGATCACGCTCCGGTCGTTCGGATCGACCACGATGTCCACGATCCGGCCGGAGGTGAGCGCCGGACCGATGCCCCGAAGCTCCAGACCGGCGAAGGTGTCGGCGTTCCAAAGGTCCTTCTTCTCGTCCGCCTTCTTGGTCTCGGCCTTCTTCGAGCGGGCCTTGGGGGAATTGGCCTTTTCGTCCTTCTTCACTCCCGCCGCGGCCTCTTGCTCGCGCTTCGCGGCGGCCTCTCTCGCCTCTTTCTCCTGCTCTTCCTTGGCGAGCTTCTCTTTCTTCAGAGCTTCCTTCTTGGTCGGATCTTCCTGTTGTGCGCTCGGCGTCTGCGCCGAGACGAGGGGCGGCAGCCCCAAACCGGAAACAAGCCCCAAAAGGGCGGCCAGGGCCATCGCTCTCTTTCTCAAGGCGCTGCTCCTATCAGTGGTTACGCGAAGGTGCTCGCGGATTCGACACACGGGCTCCCGGAAGCATACGGCGGAAGAGAGGAAAGGTTCAGAGGGACGCGGTGGGAAAGTCAGGCCCGCCTTCCCGCCAAGCGCCTTCGAAAGAGCAAGATGACGCCCGGCAGCTCCAGCACGGCGACCGTGGCCAGAACCTGGAAGGCGAAGCGACCGGGATCCGCCACCTCGACGATGGGATAGACCGAGAATCCGAGAAAGAGAAGCGTCGAGACGAGCCCTGACGCGGCGGCCGCGCGGAGCGGCACCGTAGGGATCAATCCAAGCCTGCGCGAGGCGGCGAGCGGAATCAGGAACAGCGTGACGTAACAAAGCCCGAACAGCACGCCCGCCGCGGAGAGAAGGAGCTGGAACGCCTCCTGACGGCCGGCGCTCGCCACCGCCAGCAGCGCGAGCGCCACGGCGGCCCCCGCCGAGACGAGCACCGCGCGCCGCGGGACTCCCCGGGGGTCGAGGTTTCCGAAACCGGCCGGGAGGAGGCCGTTCCAGCCCGCGACCATCGGCAGCCGCGCCGCGGCCGCGAAAGCCTGCCCCGACTGGCCGAGATCGCGAGCCAGGAGGAGGATCAAGACGATCGAGGCGAGCGCGCCCCCGCCCGCCGTGAGGACCTGCGCCGCCGGATTGACCAGATCGATGGCATCTCGATCGACCGACACCAGGACGGCCGCCGTGCCGATCAGGTAGACGAGCCCGATCAACGGCGCCGCGAAAGCCACCGAACGAGGGAGCGAGTGCTTGGGGTCGCGCACCTCGCCGCTCAAGATCGACATCGCCTCGAGCCCGGCGAGACCGTACACGGCGAGCTTGGACGCATGCGCGAGCGTCGCCAGGCTCCACGGAGGAACCGCGGGAGCGAGGACCTCCGCCGTTCCCGAGAAAATCGCGCCGAGGACCCGCGCGGCGAGCAGGAGCATCAGTGCGAAAAATCCCAGCGCCGCGGCGTTTTGAAACCAGCGCGCCGACCCGAACCCTCGGAGGGCGAGGAACGCGATCAGGGCGAGCACCGAGACCGCGCCGAGGGCGAGCGGCAAGGGCTGGTCGAGCGCCGCGGCTCCTCCGGGAAGGAGCGCGTAAGCGAGCCCCGTCGCCGCGCCGAGCGAGCCCGCCGCCGTGAAGACCAGGACGAAGAGCCAGAAGCTCCAGCCATAGAGCAACCCGATCGTCGGACCGAACGCGCGCCCCGCCCACTCGAAACCTCCCCCTTCGATCGGGCAGGCTCGGGTGAGGCGGATCACCACGAAGGCGAGCGGTAGATGGAACAGCGCGATCGCGACGATCCAAAGCTGCAGCGCCGATCCGCCGAGCTTGGCCGCGACGCCGAACCAGTTCGTGCCGACCACGAGGAGCACCTGGGCCAGGACGAGGTCGAAGAGGCCGAGCCGGCGGCGCAGGTTCGCG
Source organism: Thermoanaerobaculia bacterium (assembly GCA_044226625.1). Taxonomy (GTDB): domain Bacteria; phylum Acidobacteriota; class Thermoanaerobaculia; order Multivoradales; family UBA5704; genus DASYKS01. Next base: position 12,624 of record JBGAGQ010000031.1, on the reverse strand, counting down.
GCGGGTGCGCCGGCGAATTCGGGCACGGAAGGATCCGCCGCCTTTTCGTTCACGGTTCGTCCTCCGGCTTGCGCCCGGAAACCAACCCCCAACAGCCGAGCGTCCGCTCGACCTCGATCTCGACGAAACCCGCCTGTCCGAGAACCTCCTTCAGCTCCTCGGCCGAGTACTGCCGTCCCTCGGTCCAAAGGAGCATCGATACGGTGCTCGCCACGACCGGCGCCGGCCCCGAACGATCGTCGTCGAGCAGGAGCTCGTGAACGATGATCCGGCCGCCGGCGGGAAGCCGAGCGAAGCTCCGCCCGGCGAGCTCTCGGCCTCGATCGACCGACCAGTCGTGAAACACGTCGGAGAAGAAATGCACGTCGGCGTCCGGCCACCGATCGTGCCATAGATCCCCGGAGACGAAACGGAGCCGGTCGCAAGCTCCGCCCTCGGCGTCCGCTTCTTCTCCCATGCGGGAGAAGCCGAGCCTCTCTGCCGCCTCGACGACCTCCGGCAACTCGAGCACGATGGCCGACAGATGCGGATACGCGGAAAGCGCCGCTCGGGCGTGGACCCCCGAACCGCCGGCGAGATCGAGCAGGACACGATGACCTTCGAGCGGCATCCTCCTGGGCCAAGCCTGAGCGGCCGGTCGGCCGTGCGCCTCCATCGCGGCGGTGAACCGGTTCGCGAACCCGGCGTCGCTTCGCAGGCGCTCCAGACCGGCCACACCGTCGCTCGGGACCTCTCGCGGCAGCTGGGGCCGGTCGGTCGAGACCGCGAGCCGGAGCAGGTCGGGAAGGTCGAGAAACGCGGTGCCGGAGACCTCCGCGTCGCTCGCCCCTTCTCCACCGCCTTCCGCATGCCGCATCATGTCGAGCACCGGGGCCATCGACCAGGGGCTCCCACTCACCAGGTACGCCCTGGCCGTCGGCGTGAGCTCGAGCCACTCGCCATGTCGCGCCGAACGGCGCAGCAGGTCGAGGCTCGCCGCGGCTGCGGCGAGCGCCTCGACCGGCCGCTCCGCCAAACCCAGAGCCCGTGCCACCTCGGCGACCGTGCGACCTTTCGTCGCGAGCGTCTCGAACAGCCCGATCTCCCACGCCAACCGTGCGGCGAACGGAATCCAAAAACCGTCGAGAATCGAGAGCACCGCGTCGCTCGCCGGCGCTCCTTGAGACTCTGGAAGGACGGTCACGGCGCCAGCAGGCCCAACCGAACGCCGGTGAACTCACCGGTGGCCACCGCGAGCACGGGCGGCCCGCCGAGGGGCAGGATGTCCACGGTGGACGTGGCCGTAAAGGTGTTCCGACCCGTCAGGGTGATCCGGTTGCGGACCCTGATGCGGCCATAGGACACGCCGTTTTCGAAGCCGAAGAGATGGAAGGTGAGGAGGGTCCCCTGCTCGGTATCTCCCCAGACGCCATGCGCAGGCCCTTCGGTGAGCGTCGCGAAAAGACTGGAGGTTTCGGTGAACGTGCCATCGGCGTGGAAGGTCTGAAGAGCGTCGAAGTCCTGGCTCGGATCTTCGCCCGGAACGTGAACGCGCCAGGTACCGACGAGCCCTGAGCCGGCGTTTCCCTCCACGCGGGGCGCGGAGGCCTGAGGCAGGGCGGCCAGCGGTGCGGCGGAAACCGAAGCGGGGATCGAGCCCTTGACGTGCGACTCGATCAGCAGATGGCGGGCCCGATCCAACGCGGCGCCGAAACTTTCGGCCTCGGCCGCCGCCGCGGGACGGACCGCGATGGGAAAGAATGCGGCGACCAGCAAAGGTGCCAAGGAGAAGAGGGTGACGGGCCGAAGGCTCGACAAACGGGACATGGGGTATTTCCTTTCTTTGGTGTCTTACAGGTCGGCTTCGCGCCCGTCCGTTCGACGCCCCGACACGGTCGGGATAGACTCTTCAGCATCCACGACGAGCGATGTCCGATCCGGGGGCAAGCTTCGCCCTCCGCGTCGCTCAATGTCTTGGGCCGAACCCTGAAAGTTCTGAAATCTCAGGTCTCCCGAGATGAGCCCCGATCCGTACCGACGCCACCGATTCGCCGGCCTCGAGATCGATACCGCGCGCAGGGTTCTCGAGCGGGACGGCAAGCTCGTCGACTTGCCCCGGAAGTCTTGCGAGATCCTCCTGCTGTTGCTCGCCGAACCGGGCCGCCTGGTCACCAAGGAAATGCTTTTCCAAAAAGTCTGGCCGGACGTCCTCGTCGAGGAGAACAACCTGGCCCAGGCGGTCTCGGCGCTGCGGCGCGCGATCGGCGACGCCAAGGGCGCGCCTCGCTGGATCGAAACCGTCGCGCGCCACGGCTATCGGTTCATCGGCGTTCCGGAGGAGGAAGCGGTCGCCGAAACGCGTCCGAGCCCGGAGGCTTCGCGCTCCGAATTCGAGCCTCGCCTCCCGGTGCTCGCCGTGCTGCCGTTTCGCATGCTCGCGGGCTCGGCCGACGGCACGTATCTAGGGATCGGTCTTGCCGACGCGCTCATCGCGCGCCTCTCGGGATTCTCCGGCCTCCGGCCCCGGTCGACCGGGGCCGTCCGCCGCTTCGCCGAGACCGACTTCGACCCGATCGACGCGGGGCGCGAGCTCAAGGCCGATCTGGTCCTCGACGGCCACCTCCGCGTGGTCGGGGACCGTCTCTCGGTGAGCGCCCAGCTCCTTTCCGTTGAAAGCGGCGACGTGCTCTGGGCCGAGCGCCTCGGGGAACGGCTGGATGATTTTCTCGCCGTCGAGGACCGCATCGCCGAACGGATCGCCTACACCCTCGCCCTCCGTTGGCGCAGCGATCGCCCGCCCTGGCGACGCGGCACGGCGGACCCCGAGGCCTATCGCCTCTATCTGCGGGGCCGCTACGCCGCGAACCGGCTGACCTCCAAGGGGTACCGTGACGCCCTCGCCGCGCTCGCCGAATCGACGCGGCGGGATCCGAGCTTCGCCCTCGCGCACGAAGGGGTGGCCTACGCCGACCTGATGGCGCTCGAGCTGTTCGTCTCGCCGGCCGAAGCGATCCCGCGCGCTCGATCCGCGGCTTCTCGCGCCCTAGCGCTCGATCCCGGCCTGGCGGTCGCGAGGGCCGCTCTCGCCGGGGTCGCGTTCTGGCACGACCGAGACCGACCCGCGGCCGAACGAGAGCTCGATGCGGCTTTCGCGCTCGATCCCGGATGTCCTTCGACGCTGCGCCTGGCGGCATGGTTCGCGACGCTCGACGGGCGCTTCGCCGAAGGCTTCGCGTTGCTCGCCCGCGCCGCGGAAGCCGATCCCTACGACCTGGAGCATCATCTCTACGAGCTTTCCTGTTCGCATTTCGCGCGTCGCTACGAACGGGCGATCGAAGCGGCGCGGCGGGCTCGCGGGGTCGATCCCGATTTCTGGCTCGCGGAGGTGCTGGTCGGCCGCTGCCACGAAGCGCTGGGCGACATCGACCTCGCGCTCGAACGATTCGAGGCGGCGCGACGGGCCGAGCCGGACGTCGCGGAAATCGCCGCCGACGTCGGACGCGCGCTCGGCCTTGCGGGCCGGCGAAGCGAGGCGGAGGCCGTGCTCGCCGAGCTCGAGACACCCGGCCGATATCCACATGTCGCGGCCTGCCATCGCGCCCTCGTCCACCTCGGCCTCGGACATCGGGACCGCTGCCTCGAGGAGCTCGCTCGGAGCCTTGAAGAGCGCTCCTGGTACGTCTCCTGGTTTCGCACCGCCCCGGTGCTCGATCCGTTGCGCGACGATCCCCGCTTCGCCGAGCTTCGCCGGCTGTCGGGGATGTAAAAGCCGGCGCCGCTTTCTAACTAACGCACCGCCATGCCGTCCGGCTCCCGGCCGGTCTCGATCACACGGACGACGTCCAGGCTCTCCGTGTCGATCTCGATCACACGATCCGACTGCGTGGCGGCGACGTAAGCGCGCCGCCCGGACGGCGCGAACAGAAGGCCCACCGGGGCGGGGCTATCCGAGAATCGGTCGCCGAACAGCCGAGCTTTCGCGTCGGCTACCACGCCCACGGCGAGCTTCTTCCTCGCGATCTCGGTGCGGGCCTGCGGATCGAACGCGACCACCTCCCCCGATTTCGCCGCGGTCACGAGGGCGCGCGCGCCGCGAGGCGAGAAGGCGATTCGGATCGGAAAACCAGGGCAGGGCAGGGTCGCCACGACCTCGAGACGGTCGGCGTCGATCACGGAGAGGGTATCGGCCTCGCGGTTCGTGACCCAGATCTCGCGCGTCTCCGGGCGAAAGGCGATCCCCTCGGCTCCGGCACCGGTCGGCAGGTCCTTCAACTTCTTCCCGGAGCGCAGGTCGATCGCGGTGACGCTGCCCGACCCGATATTCGCCACGAAGGCGCGGCTCCCGTCCGGGATCACCGCGACCATGTGGGAGATCTCCTGCCCGGTAGGCACCGCGCGTACCACCGCACCGTCGCCGGGCTTGACGATCAGCAGCTCCCCCGCCCCTTCGCCCGTGACCGCGAGGTAATCGTCGCCGAGCCAGGCGAGACCGTGCGGCTTCTTGGGCGCGCCGAGGTCGACCGTGGAAACCACTCTGCGACTGGCCAGGTCGATCACCGTCAGGCTCGAACCAGGTTGGGCTCGGGTGCCGTAATCGCTCACGACCAGCGTCGTCCCGTTCGGCGAGATGGCCGCCTCGTGCGGACCGTTGCCGGTCGGAATCGTCGCCCGGCTTCGCCCGGTGGAGGGATCGACCAGGTCGACGCTCGCGTCCGACTTGTTCACCACCGCAAGGAGATCCGGCGGATCGGGAAGCCATCGGCGAAACCAGCCCAGCGTCTGGTCGTACCGTTCGCGCTCCCCTTGCGGGCTCAACCGGTGCCCCTGGTCTGCGAAGATGTAGAGCTCGCTCGGCACTCCGAGCCGTCGCAACGCCTTCCAGAACTCGTACCCCTGAGGCGCCGGAACCTCGGAGTCGCGTTCGCCCTGGAGGACGAGGGTCGGGGTTTTCGCGTGGGTGATGAAGTTGATCGGCGAGCTACGGGCGTAGATCCAGGGATCCTCCTCGATCGTCGCGCCGAAGAACGGCACCAGCCAGTCGTCGATCCGATTCTGCCCCGCGTAGCTCTGCCAATTCGCGATCCCCGCCCCGGCGACCGCCGCGGCGAACCGGTCGCTCCGCGCGACCGCCCACATGGCCATGTATCCGCCATAGCTCCATCCGAAGATGCCGACGCGCCCGGGATCGATCGGTGCTTCCGGGGGAGCGGCCGCGACCGCCGCGTCGATACCCCGTTCGATGTCGCGCAGATCGCCGTAGCCGAAATCGCGGTAGTTCCCGGCCTGGAATTCCGCGCCCGCTCCGTAACTGCCCCGCGGGTTCGGCATCAAGACGTAGAAGCCGGCGTTCGCCAGGATACCCGCGGTCGTCGGCCAGGCGGGATGAAAGCTCGAGGACGGTCCCCCGTGGACCATGACCACGAGCGGACGTCGTTTGACCGGTCTCGAGCCGCCGGCCGGACTCTCAGGGGATGGGGGTGGCGGTGGAGCCAGCAGCCATCCTTGGATCTCCAAGCCGTCGCTCTTCCAACGCAGGTCCTTGGGCTCCCCCCATAGAGGCCGGATCGTTGCATTGCGCGCGGTCACCTGCCGCCAGGCGCCGATCTCGCCGGCCCAGATCTCGGGAGGGGAGGTGAACGAGTGTCGAATCGCTGCGCCTCGCGTTCCATCGACGGAGAGAGCGATGCCCGGTCCGGAGCCGGCCGTGAGCGACTCCGCGGCACGAAAACGGCTCTCGATCCGTCCGGTCGATACGTCGAGGGTCGAGATTCCGGTCGAGCCCGAGACGTTCTCCACCCATGTCAGCCGGCCGGCGCCCGACCAGGCGAGCCAAGCCGGCGAGCTGGGAAGCCCCGGGGTGAGGTTTCGCGCCGCGGGCCGCTCGCTCGCCTCTGCGCCCGCGGGCCCCAGGGTGAGCAGCCACACGTCGCCGCCGGTCGCGCCGGCATCGCTCATCAGGCCTTCGATCCACGCGACCTGCCGGCCGTCGGGCGACCAGCGGGGCGAAGCGACCTGGTGCTTCGGCGCGTAGATTTCCGTCGCCTGGGCGGCGTCGAAACGATAGAGCTTGGCCACCCACCATTTCGCGTCTCCGTCGCCACGGGCCGCCGAGCCCACGAACGCCGTTCCGTCGGGCGAAGCGTCGTACTCGTAGACGAACAGGTCGGCGGGCGAGGCCCATCGGAGCGCGCCGGTCGAGGCGTCGAACCGAGCGATCCGCTGGACGTCGAGATGGCTCCCCACCAGCCCCGCGTCGCGAGGCCGCGCGGCGAGCGGTCCCGCCGCATCGAGCCGTCCTTCGATCGCGAGCGCCGTGAGCCCCGAGCCGTCCGGAAGCCAACGCAGGTCCGACAGTTGCCCGGAGAAGGAGGTGAGCCGCCGCGCGTCGGACGCCCGCGGTTTGCCACCCGGTCGCTGAGCCGAGGGCGTCGCGTCGGCAACCCAAATTTGCGCCTGGGAGGAGCGGCCGTCGGCGGCCAGGAAGGCGAGGCGGCGGCCGTCGGGGGAGAAGGCGAGCGACGAGGCGCCATCCCCGGGAAGCGCGATCGTCTCGGGCACTCTAGGGACCGACGGCGCCGAAGCGCCCGAAGGCGATTCGCCGAGCGCCAGGGTTCGGAGAGCGGCTCGCCCCGTGGGATGTCCCGCCGCGTCGAACAGGCGCTCCATCCAGGCGATCCGCCGGCCGTCGCGCGAGATCGCCACCTCGCCGAACGCCGCCCCGGCGGAAAGGACGACCTCCATCGGACTCGCTTCAGCGACGCGGGCCGAACCGCGCGGCGCGTTCGCCGGCCCGGGCCGGGGGCCTCCTGGAAGCGCGGAAGGAGGGCCGGAAGGAGGCGCAAAAGGTACGGCCAACGCGGCCGACGAAGCCCAGGGTCGATCCAAGCTGTAGATTCCGAGAAGTCCTAAGGCTACGAAGCGCCACGCTTTCCGCATCCGCCACCTCCAAGCCCGTTATGGGCAGGAATGCATCTTAGCGGATGTGTTTTAGAGCTGCGCCCGAATCGCGGCCAACCGCCGGGACAGATCGTGGGCCGACGAGGGACGCCGGGACCGCGCCCGGTGCAGCGCGCTACGGAACAGCTCCACCACCACCTGCGGCGCGTCGGGGCGCTCGATCGCCAGGTCGGGGATCCGTACCAGCTGGATCCGGACGCTCACTTGCCGATCGTCTTCGCCGATGAACACCTTCCTACCGAGCAGGCACTCGAGCAACACCACCGACAGGCTCCAGAGGTCGCAGGCCTTATCGGGTTCTCCGCCGTTCAGGATCTCCGGCGCCAGGTAGGGCAAGGTGCCCGCCACCAGGTTCGAGACCGTCGAAGCGGTGGATCCCCGCTCGCTACGCGACGCGTCACGCCCGCCCGCCTGGGAGGTTCCAGGACGGCCGCCGATCCAGGTCGGGGGCAGCAAGTTCGAGTCCAGATCGTCCCGTGGCGACATGCTCCGCGGGGCGTCGCTCTCCCGGCTTCCCCGCGCCCGGGCGATTCCGAAGTCCATCAGCTTCGGAACGCCCTCGCCCGAATAGCCGATGTTGCTGGGCTTGACGTCGCGATGAAGGATGTCGGCCTCGTGGAGCCGTTCGAGCGCGCCGGCCATCGCGATGCCCAGATCGACGACCTCGATCGGCGCGAGGGGACCGGCCGCCAGCCGGTCGGCCAGGGTGCCGCCGGCCAGGAACTCGAAGATCATGATCGGGGTCCCGAGCCAGGTCTCGACCCCGTACACCACGGCAAGATGCGGATGGGAGAAGCGCGCCGCGGTCCGCGCCTCGCGCCGGAGCCGCACCGCATCCTCGGGAGAGACGCGGCGCAGGGTCTTGGCAGCGATCGGACGACCGAGCGCGAGGTCCGTGCCGCGATAAACGACACCCATACCGCCGAGACCGAGCCTCTGCTCGAATCGGTACCGACCGGGCAGAATGTACGGGATCGGCGCCGACTCGAGCTTGTGGCTGCAGTTGCCGCAATACACCAGGAACGAGCGAAAGAGAGCGCCGCAGCGCGGGCATTCCCGCGCCGCTTCCGAGATCGCGTCTCGGATCGGATCGCCGGGCGCCCGTTCCTCGATCGGCCGGATCGCCTCCCGTTCCCGGCTCAATTGCAGCTCCAGTCCGAGCCCCGCGGTGCGGGCGACGTCGGCGAGCAGGCGGCGGTCTTCGCGGACGTACGGCAGCTCGCTCTTCTTTCGGCCGAGCGCGATCACCCCCAAGAGCGAGCCGTTCGCCGCCTGGATCGGCACCAGAAGGCGGACCCCTCCGTCGACCAACCAATGCCGGTCCTCCTCCGGCAGCTGTGCGAGCGGCGATCTCGGGTTCTCGAGGTCGACTTCGAGCGCTTCGCTCGCTTCCGAGATCTTCTGACCGAGAGGCGAAGAGGCGTCGAGGCGGCGGGCGCGGCGGCGCGGATCTTCGAGCAGGCCGGTGCGCCGGTCCTCCAGGAGCAGCGCCGAGTGCTCGAGGTGAAGCGCTCGATCGACACCGCCGAGGATCAGGTTTGCGAGGTCTTCCGGGCTCGTCGCGGTGCGAATGCGCTCGACCAGCTCGGTAAGGATCTGCCGGGCGTCGACCTGTTCTCGGAAGAACCATCGATCGAGAGCGGCGAGGATCGATCGGCGGAACCCGAGCATCGCGATGCCCGCGGCGATTAGCGCGGTCCATTGGAGGACCGCCCCTTCCGAAAGGACGACTCCCAGCGGACGGTTTCGCTCGCCGTAAAGATGCCAGAGGAACAGCGCGAAGGGCAGGGCGCCCGCGGCGAGCACCGTCGCGCGGGCTAAGGCATAACCGACGATCCCTCTCGCGATCAATCGCAGATCGAGCACCTGGTGAACCATCACCGCATAGGCCGTAGTGAAAGGAACAGACCACAAGAACGGAAAGAAGATCGTCATCAGCAGCGGCCTTCGAATCGCGAAGGCTGCGGCGACTGGAGGCACGAATGCGCCGACCACGAACTCCCCGAAGATCGAAACCACGATGGGCGAAAGCCCGAGCAACAGCGCCCCCAGAAAGAGACGGACGCGGCGTCGATCTTCCCCGGCTTCGCCCCGAAGTCGCCAAAGGATCATGCCCAACGCCGACACCACCGCGGTGACGACAAAACCGAGGAACAGAATGCCGTCGTCGCGGTCCAATTTCGCCACGAAACCTGGGCGCGCCTTTCCGGCGAGCTCCTCGAGCCCACCGAGGAGATTGACGGCGAACAGCGCCCCCCCGATCCAACCGGAGATCCGAAGACAGGTCGTTCCGACGCGGCGCTCGTGCCAAGTCAACCGCCCGTGGGGGAAGGCGAGGGCGAAACGCCACAGGAAGAGCGGTAGGAAGGCATCGACCTCGAGCTCTTCGAGAAGCTTCGGGACCAGGGTTCCGAAAGGGATTCCCGGCGCGCCGTGCTCGACCCAAGCGAGCAGCGGCCCGTTGGTGAACGTACAGGCGATGAGTAGGTAGAGGACGCCGAGGTCGAACGCGCGGCGGTCGTCGCGTCCGCCGACCAGGAAGACCATCGAGCCGAGCGCGAACGCTCCCATCGACAATGGGCCGCGGTAGGGCGATGAGCCGATCGGCACGAGGGCGCCCGGAACCGAGAGGACCGCGAAGAGCGCGGCCAGGGATTTGGCCGCCGCGGCCCACAACAGCAGGCGAACCCATCCGCTCCGACTCATCGTGCCCTTCGCCTCAGGACGAGGCTCAGGTCTGCGCGGAGGGGCACCAGGGAGTACCCGACTCGCTCTCGATCTGCAGACAGGCACTTTCCATGTGCACGGCCTCGATGGGTGCGCCGCCCGAGAGCGCCGCCGAGAGCGCACCGATCGCGCGGCAGCGGTCGAGAATCCCCGCGCCGATCACGTTCCACGAGGCCTGGGGTGCGCCCCGTCCGGGTTGTGCCGTCACGATCCAAGCATAGCCGCGATCCGCGAGGTAGGCCGCGGCGCTCTCCTCCAACGTGGCTCCGCCCGCTCCCTGGCCGATCGCGAACACGATCAGGCCGTAGATGGTCTCCTGGCTTGCCATGTCACTCCCCAAGTAAACGCGAGATCTCGCGCCGAAAGGGCGCCAAGCCGCGCTCAACTACGTAGAGGCTTTTTCTCAGCGTACCGGAGGGTCGACGCCCGCGCAACGAGGCGGAAAGGGGAGGCGACGCATCCGGTGACGACGATCGAATCCTCCGGATGGGGCGCGGGCGCGAAGGAGAGGGAGGCAGGCGCTCGAGGGAGAAGGGCGCCGGTCCGGCCGGCCGGCGCCCGGTCCGACATTCAGTACTTGACCGAGCAGCCGTAGGGCTGGGTGACGGCGGGGTCCAACGCGCGGCCGGCGAGCTCCGCGGTGAGGCCGGTGTCGACGTAGTTCACCCGGGCGGGTTTCGCTTTCCGGCCGCTCGGATCGTCGTCGATCGCGCCGTTGTAAGCGAGGATGCCTTTCCCGTCCAGGATGAACATGTGCGGCGTGGTTTTGGCGCCGTAGGCGTGCCCCACGCTTCCCGTCGGATCGTAGAGGATCGGGTAGGCGATCCCGTTCTTCTTAGCCCAGTCGAGATGGTCGGCGGGTTTCAAATAGTCGGTGTGTTTGGGGTTCGTGCTGTTGATGCCGAGCCAGACCACCTGGCCATACTTCTTGTTCAAGTCGACCATCGTCTTTTCCCGCGCCTGACGGTCAGAGAAGGGGCAGTTCGGGTTGATCCACTCGAGCACCACTACCTTCCCCTTGTATTGATCGAGCGAATGGACCTTGCCGTTCAAATCGGTCAGCTGGAATCCGGATCCCTTCTGGCCCACGACGCCGCTCGCCCCGGCGGGGGCGCAAGCGGTTCCGAGAAGAACCGCCAGCGCAAAGACGGAGGCGAAAGGTACAGCGAGAGATCCGGGAAGTCGCATTTTCATCGTTCTTCTCCTATGCGAAGGAAGGGGTTGGACCGTGACGTCCAAGGCTCACGAAACACGGAGACGCAGCCAGAGGACGAGCGATAGACCGAGCAGGGCGAGCTCGAGGCTCGCGAGAGCGGTGGCCGAGAGTCGGGTCGCGAGAAGGTGGAGGCAGCCGACGAGGAGCCCGAGCGCGAGAAAACCGAGCAGGCCGGACGCGACGCCGGAAGTTCTTCGCCGCCACAGCAACATCGCGGCCGCGACGAGAACGGCGGCGGTCGCGACGAGCAGAGCCGAGAGCCAGGGGAGACGGGAAGGAACGAAAGGCGACTCGCCAGACTCCGCGGCTCGGGTCGAACGGTCGGCCCCTTTCTCTTCCGCTTTCTCGGGCCCGCTCCGCGCTTCGATCGCGAGCGCCCGCCCCGCCCGCATCAGACCCACGGCGGTCCAGGCGAGATTCGGCGGCCCGGAGATCGCCACGTCGGTCCGTCGCGGCACGAGCGACAGGTGGAATCGAACGCCCTTCGCCGTGCGCTGGAGCGACGGCCGGCCGATCTCGAACCGATCCTGCGGCTCGACGAAAAGATCGGAGCCGGACGAGGGCTCGACGCCGTCGATCTCGACCGCGATCGCGTTCGGCGGCTGGCCGAGCGGCTCGGTTCGGATCTCGACCTCCGGCAGATCGCTAGCCCGGAGAGGGAGCGTCGCTTCCGCGCGGTCGAGCAGGACGCCCGCTTCCGGATCGCGAGCCGCCGAGCCGACCGGCAGGTCGAGCGCCAGACGATAACGGTAGGGGACACAATCGACCGCGCAGGTCAGGTAGTCGACGTCCGCCTCGACTCGCACCGAGGCGGTGCCCGGGGGGACTGATAAGGACCGCGCCGAAAGCGGCCTGAACGGGTAGACGATCGATCCTTCGTAGCCGATCGCAAACAGACCGCCCGGAAGCGAGAAACGGCGCGGCGACGGAAACGAGATGATGGTCTCGCCGCGAAGGTCCGGGGGCGCCAGCAGGTCGATCCGCGGAGGGAAACCCGCGTCGCCTGGGTTCTTCCAGTAGACGTGCCAGCCGGGAGCGGTACGGAACTCGACGCCCAACCGGGGCGGCGCTCCCCCTGGAGCCACCGCCGCCTCGGCGATCAGCCGGACCGCTCCGTGCTCGTTCGATTGCCACGAGCTCGCGGCAGCCCATGCGATGGAGGAGCCGGGCGCCAGGCCCGTGAAGAAGAGGGCTGCAAAAGCGATCGAGGTGCGCAGTGCGGTTCTCTCCGTCCGACGTCGCGGTACGAGACCGAAAGGGCCTCGAATCTCCGGAGTAAGATCCAACCGCCCCTCATGCGCGTCTATTTCACCAACCTCGGCTGCAAGCTCAACCAAGCGGAGACCGAACGCTGGGCGCGCGATTTCGCCGCCGCGGGATGGCGGCTCGCGGCGGACCTCGAAGGCGCCGACCTCCACGTCGTCCACTCATGCACCGTCACCGGACACGCCGAACGATCCTCCCGACGAGCGGCAAGCCGGGGAGCGCGAAAGGGCTTTCCCCTCCGAACGGTGCTCGCTGGCTGCTACGCGACCTCCCATCCGGAAGCCGCCGCGAAAACGGCAGGGGTCGATCTGATCGTCTCGAACGCCGAGAAGGCCGACTTGCTGCGGCGCGTCGAGCGTGCGTTCCCGGAGCTCGTTCCGTCCCACTCGCCTCCGGAGGCTGTCGAGGTCGATGTCCCGTGCGCCTCGCCGGAGCCGGGGCGGACCCGCTCGTTCCTCAAGGTCGAGGACGGGTGCGAC
>JBGAGQ010000119.1:0-7662 GCA_044226625.1 Thermoanaerobaculia bacterium | reverse complement strand
CCTGCTCGCGCCGATCTCGGCCACGACGCCGCAGGCGCTGCCCGCGGCGCCGATCGCCGACCTCACGGGCGCCTGGAGCGCCGTCTCGGCGATCCTCGCCGCGCTCTACGCCCGCGAGCGCACCGGCAAGGGCACGACGATCGACGCTTCGTTGTTCGACGCGGCGCTCCATTCGAACCTGATCGGGTGGGCGGCCGAAGCGGACGGCCCCCGCTCGGTCGGACAGCCGCTCGCGCTGACCGGCGATCTGCCCTGCTATTCGGTCTACGAGACCGCCGACCGGAAGAAGGTGGCGCTCGCCTTTCTCGAGCCGCATTTCTGGCACCGCTTCTGCCACGCCGCGGAGAGGCCCGACCTCGCGGGGTATCACCTGGATCGGGGGGCCGGTGTCCGGCGGAAGCTCGAACGCCTGATGCGTTCCCGGACCCGCGCCCAATGGGCGGAGCTGTTCGCCTCCCACGACCTGCCGGCCGGGCCGGTCCTCTCGGCGGCTGAGGCGCGCGAGAGCCCGGCGGCCAAAGCTCGACAGGTCGTCGGGATCGGCGAGGACGGCCTGCCACGAATCGCGTTTCCCGCCCGACTCGATGGTGGACGCCCGGCGGCGTCGAACCATTTCCCGTCGCTCGGTGAAGCGACGGATGGTCTTCTCGAGGAGCTTGGGGCGCCCGAGGCGCGCCAGTCGCGTTGGCGGCGCCGGAAGGCCGGGGTCGGCGCGCGCTTCAGCTGGAAGCGGTTCTTACGCCGACTCGTGCCGTAAGGAATTTATCCGTAACTCTCGTGGTTCTGGTTTCGTGAGAGCCGCTATGCAGAGCAGTCGACCCGCAGCCGCCATTCACATCCTCTCGCTTCTGGCCATGGAGCCCGGCGAGGCGATGACCTCCGATTGGATCGCCGGAAGCGTGGGAACCCATCCGGTGGTCGTCCGCCGCCTGCTCGGCCGTCTGCGACAGGCGGGGCTGGTCGACGTGCAACCGGGCCCCAAAGGGGGAGCGCGGCTGAGTCGGCGCGCCGAGGAGATCCGGCTGGGCGAGGTCTATCGGGCGGTCGAGGACGAAGGGTTGCTCGCGCTGCCGCGTCATCCGAATCCGGCCTGTCCCGTGGGCGGGTGCATCGAAGAAGCGCTGGCCGGCTTCTTCGGTCGGGCGGAGCGGGCGCTGATCTCGGATCTCGACCGCTCGACGCTCGCCGACGTCTTGAGCGCGCTCGACGGGATCGATCGCCCGAGCCCGAAGCCGGATGGAACTAGAAACGAAGAATCTTTCCCCTCCGGATGATCTCGAATTGAGGGGAGCGGGAGCAGGCAAGGTCGAGCTGTGAGCCAATCTGTAACCATGAGAGCTACATAAGGAGAAATGCCATGAGCCGAATCGTCGTCGTCACGGGAGCCACGGGGCATGTCGGAAAGGCGGTCGCCGAAGGGCTGCTCGCCAAGGGTTTGCAGGTCCGAGCGATCGGCCGGAGCGCCGACCGCTTGCGGGAGCTGATGGATCAAGGAGCCGAGCCGTGGGTCGGGAGCGTCAGTGACGCGGAATTCCTCGCGGGCGCTTTCGCCGGGGCCGACGCGGCGTTCGTCATGGTGCCGCCGAGCTACGCGGAGCCGAGCTTCCTCGCGCACCAACGCGGCATCGTGGACGCCTACGCCGAGGCGCTGCGGAAGAGCGGTCATTCCCGTGCCGTAACCCTTTCGAGTGTGGGCGCCGAGCGCGAAAGCGGAACCGGTCCGATCGTGACGCTCCATCGCCTCGAACGGCAGCTCGATGCCATCCCGAGCCTTTCGGTGCTCCACCTGCGGGCGGCGTTCTTCCTCGAAAACCATCTGCACAACCTCGGCCTTATTCGTCACCAGGGGATCAACGGCGGCACGCAGGCGGCAGAGGTCTCGATCGCCATGGTCGCAACCCGCGACATCGCCGCCGTCGCGGTCGAACATCTGACCTCAGGAGAGATTTCGGGTAAGTCGCATCGCTACCTTCTCGGCTCGCGCGACGTGAGCTTCGGGGAGGCCACGCGCGTTCTCGGCTCGGCGATCGGCAATCCCGAGCTCGCCTACGTGCAGTTCCCTGAACCGGACGCCCGGCAGGCGATGATCGGCGCCGGAATGAGCGAGGAGGTGGCGGATCTGTTCCTCGAGATGAACCGCGGCCTTTCGACCGGATGGATCGCCCCCGAGAAGCCGCGGGGAGAGAAGAACTCAACCCCGACTTCAATCGAGACGTTCGCAGCCGAAGTCTTCGCCCCGGCCTACGCCGCCGGTTGAGCCAAGGGGGCGGCCTCGGCGGGCGGCAGAATCGCTTCCGCGGACCCGTGCGCGTCGCGGCCGATCACCAGAAGGGTCATGTCGTCCTTGAGCGGCTCGTCGGCGAGATGCTCGGCAAAGGCGCGCGCGATCCGCTCGTGGACGGCGGTCGCCGAGCCTTCGGGGCCGACGAGCGACCTCAACCGGTCATATCCGAACGTGGCCCCCTCTTCGGTCGTCGCCTCGGGCAATCCGTCGGTGTAGAAAACCAGCAGGTCGCCGGGATGGAGGATCGTCGTCCCCGTGGGCGGCGCGAGCTTCTCCGTCGCGCCGAGCGGCAGTCCACCACCGCCGATCTCTTCCACCGTGCCGTCCGCGCGCCGCAAGAATGGGAACGGATGTCCCGCCGAGACCCAGTCGAGCCGTCCGCTCGCCGGTTCGAGCAGGGCGTAGAACAGGGTGAGAAACGTGTGTCGGCGCCTCTTGCGGCGCAGGCTCCGGTGGATCATCGCGGCGACCGCGCTGGGGGACGGATCGATGTCGAGCGCGGTGCCGATCGTCGCGTGCGCGATCGCCATCACCATTCCGGCGGCCATCCCGTGTCCGGTTGCGTCCGAGACCATGAGCGCGACCCGGCCGTCGGGCAGTCCGCAGACGTCATACGCGTCCCCGCCCACCTCGCGCGCGGTCCTGTAGGAGTGGGCGAAGCGATAGCCGGGAACGGGGGCGATCTCGCGCGGCAGCAGGCTCGACTGGAGCTCGCGCGCCACCTCGAGCTCGTCTCGCACTTCCATCCGGTCGACCAGCTCGAGCGCGACGAGCAGGCAGAGGCCGCCGATCGCGAGGAAGAACGGGAGGCCCCCGAAGTTGATCTCGACCGTCTTGTGGCCCACCGTCCACCGAAAGTCGAGCACCGAAAGGAACGCCGCGACGAGCGAGGCGGCGAAAAGGAAACGTCGGGCGGGCGTGAGCTTGTAGGAGAGGCCGAGGAAGACAAGCCGGATGCCCTCGAGCAGCCGATGCCCCGGATCGTGGGCGGAACCGGCCCCGGCCCGACGCTCGCGGGTGAGAACCTCGTAGGCGCGCGTGGCATCGCGAGAAAAGAGCCGGCGCACCTCGCGGGTGCTCATCCCCGCGGTGTATTCGCGCAGAAATCCTTCCGTCTCGGCGAATACCGGGCGCGGTTCTTTCTTTCTGCGCTCTTTCTCGCGCCGCTTCGCCTTGGCCATGACCCAGCATCCTACGCCGGAGTGCCGGGGTGGGTTGCGGTGGGAAGCCCCGCGGCGATCCTGCGCGCAGCCCGCGGGGCTCGGCGGAACTCGGAGAGGAATTGACCGATCTCGCCGGACCGGTCGAGTGAACGCGGTCCGCGAGCTATCGCGCGAGCAAGCTCGCGAGCTCGTCCGGATGGGGGCTCCTCACCCGTGCCTCGTCCAAGGTGACCACCTGGCTACGCACCAGGCCGGCGAGCGACTCCTCGAAAGAGACCATGCCGTGAGCCTTGCCGAGGGTGATCTCGGTATAGAGCTTCTGCAGGTTCTGGCTGCGGATGTGGTGACGGACCGGATAGGTGGCCATCAGGATCTCGACCGCGGGGACCCGTCCGGCCTGGTCCGCGCGCGGCAAGAGCTGCTGGCAGACCACGGCGTTCAGCGACAGCGCGAGCTGGTGGCGGATCTGAGACTGTTGGGTCGGCGGAAAGACGTCGACGATCCGGTGGATCGCCTGGACCACATCGGTCGAATGGAGGGTCGAGAGGATCAGGTGTCCGGTCTCCGCCGCGGTGAGCGCGGTGGCGACGGTTTCGAGGTCGCGCATCTCGCCGACCAGGATCACGTCCGGATCCTGGCGCAGGGCGGCGCGCAGGGCGGCGGCGAACGACGGCGTGTCGGTTCCCAGCTCCATCTGCTCGATGATCGAGCGGCCCATCGGGTGCTCGTATTCGATCGGATCCTCGATCGTGATCACATGGCAGGGGCGGGTGCGCTCGATCTCGCCGACGAGCGCCGCGAGTGTAGACGACTTGCCCGAGCCGGTCGGCCCCGCGAACAGGACCAGACCGCGCGTCGGCAGGATCAAGCGATCGAGGGCGGGAGGGAGATTCAAGCTCGCGAGAGTCGGGATCGTCGTCGGCAGCGCCCGGAGCGCCGCCGCGAACCCTCCGCGCTGGCGATGGACGTTGACGCGGAAGCGGAAACCCGCGCCGCCGCCTCCGGCGAGGCGCAGGGAAAAATCGGCGGAGCCGTCCGTCTCGAGCTGCTGGCGGATCCTCTCGCTCGTGTAGGCCGCAAAGAGCGAGCGAATCTCGGCGTCTTCGAGCGCCGGGCGGTCGGTCGCGACCAGGCGTCCGTCGATTCGGAAGACCGGAGGGTGCTCCGCGACCAGGAGCAGATCGCTCGCCCCGCGCCGCGCCATGTCGACGAGCAGAGATTCGAGCGGCTCGCCCTCTTCCACGTGCGAAAGGCGCGCGGGCGCCAGGCGCGGTGCCGGGCTGGAAACGCCGGTGATACCGGAAACACTAGGACCACCGGACCCGCGGGCCGGCCTGGGCTGGCCCTGGTTCAGTTGCTCGACCAGTCGATCGAGGTCGGGATCGCGAAGCAGCTCGGACATGCTCGTAACGAATCGGTGGGTACCGTCGCCTCTAGTGTGCCCAGAGCATACGGTAGGGCCCCGAAGCGCGTCGCGTCGCGGCCTCCTCGGGATAGAATAGGGCCAGGCTTTACCGCCATTTTCAACAGGTTTTTCGTGCCCTCGGGTAAGCCGCAAACGCTGCATCTACGAGCGCGAAGGCGCTCTCTCGAAGGAGGAGGACAAATGCGCAACAGCACGCTGCTTCGGCTCACGGCGATCACGGTCGCTTTCGCCGCGATCGTGGCTTTCGCGGTTCCCGGCCAGGCGCTCGCCGCCAACGCCTGGGCCGCCAAGGAAAATACCGACAAGGCGAGCGTTCTTTCCTATTGGACGCCGGAACGGATCCTTTCGGCCCGCCCACTGCCCCTGGGCAAGATCACGGCCGATTCGGTCGTCGCCGACGAGACCGAGGGGGACGCCGCCGCCCAGGGCGTTCCGGTCAGCGCCGATGGCGCGCCGCCGCGGTCCAAGGTGACGTCGCTCGCCACCCGCCTGCTCAGCCCGGAAGATGCCGAGCTCGCCGCGGCGAAGGCCGCGCTGGAAGAGTACGACCTCGAAGGGGACAACTTCGGGACGTTGAACGCCCAGTTCTCCAGCTCGCGCGTCTTCCCGGACTCCGCGGTCTCCACCTATCCCTATCTCACGGTCGGCAAGCTGTTCTTCACCATTCCGGGCCAGGGCAACTTCATCTGCTCGGGCAGCGTGCTGCGCCGCCGTGTCATCCTCACCGCCGGTCATTGCGTGCATAGCGGCAACAACAGCAACAGCGGTTTCTACTCGAACTTCATGTTCGTTCCGGCGTATCGCAACGGCGTGGCGCCGGTGGGCGTGTGGGACTGGCAGTACGTGATCACCACCTCGACCTGGTTCTCGGGCGGCGCGACGTTCCCGAACGCGGCCGACTACGCCATGATCGAGCCGCGCGACCGTAGCGGCAGCATCATCGGCAACGTCACGGGTTTCCTCGGCTTTCAGACGCTCAAGCTGTTCCCCAACCACGCCCACCTGATCGGCTATCCCGCGAACCACGACAGCGGCGAGCGGATGCATCAGGTGACCTCGCAGAGCCTGCGGAAGACCAACCCGAACGCGGTCGAATACGGCTCCGACATGCGCGGCGGCTCCTCGGGCGGTCCGTGGATTCAGAACTTCGGCGTCGTCGCGTCGGGCCAGACGGGGGGCAGCAACACCGGTTCGAACCGCGTGATCGGCATCACGTCCTACGGCTTCGTCTCGACCACTCCGCTGGTTCAGGGAAGCTCGATTCCCGACAGCCGCTTCACCACGATCTTGAACACGGTCTGCGCTCACCGTTCCGGCAACTGCTAGCCGGTTCCGGGTCTCCGGACCCGGACGCGAAGCAGCTGGAGTAGACCAGGGCGGCGCTTCGGCGCCGCCCTTTCGCGTTTCTCGGGTTCCCTCGACATCGAAGGGAGCCGGCATCGCGCCGATCCGCCGCTTGAATACTTCGCCCCTGAGTTGGTACACTCCGCGCGCCGCGGAAGAAGGGGTTTGCCCGAAACGCTCGCGCCTTGGAGTGCGGGCCTCATCCGTACCCCTTCGCGACGCCGATGCCAGGAGACGACAAGCAGAAGAGCCTTCTCGGTCGTGCTTCGGGCGTCGGGATCGAATTCGCGGCAGCGGTCGCAGGTTTCGCGTTGGTCGGCATCTGGGTGGACCGCCATTACGGCAGCGGTCCGTGGGGTCTTCTGATAGGCCTCGGCTTGGGGTTGATCGGCGGAACGTACAACCTGGTCCGCGAATCGCTGCTCGCCTCCAAAGAAGCTGCGCGCTCGGATCGAGTCGAAGGCGACTCCTCGGATCGTGGTGACTCGGTCTGAAGGGCCGTCCGGCGTACGGTCGCAGTCGCTCTCACGTTTCGTCGTCGCCTCGGGTGCCGTCGCGGCGGGATGTGCGGTGATCGGCTGGCTGCCGACGGTGCGGCTTGCTGGGGCGGGTGCCGCGCCCGGGCTCTTCGCGGGCTGCGCGATCAGCTGGGTCGCGGCGATCGCGGGAGCGGTCCTGTTCGACCGCCTCGCGCGAGCGAAGGTGCCGGGCGGGCTCGCGGAGCTGGCGAAGCTCGCGTTGCGGTTCTTTACGGTCGTCTTGGCCGGCGCGGCGGGCGCGATCCTCGCCCGGCGCGGCTACTGGCCCTTGCGGCCGATGTTGGTGTGGATTGCACTGAGCTACCTGCCCCTTTTGGGGCTCGACATAGGGCTTTACCTCCGTTCCGGGGCATCGAACGCACCGAGCCCCGAGGAGAACGAGACGCGATGAGCGCGATGCCGCTGCCGATGACGACGATGCTTCTCGCCTTTGCGGAAAATCCGCTCTCTCACATCGTTCAGCATCCGCTGGTGCAGAAGCCGGCCAGCCTCGGGCCGCTCACGCCGCACGGCGTGATGACGGTGCTCTCCGATCAGATCGTGATGATGATCGCCGCGGGCCTGCTGTTGGTCCTGTTCGTGCCCGCGTTCGTGGCGCGGCGGAAGTCGAAGGATGCCCTCGGCTCCCTGGTCCCGACCGGCCCGGGCAACGCGATCGAAGCGATCTGCATCTACCTCCGCGAGGAGGTCGCGCGCCCGAACCTGCAAGAGCACACCGACCGGTTCATCAAGTACCTCTGGACGGTCTTCTTCTTCATCCTGACGATGAACCTGCTCGGCCTGTTGCCGGTCGCGCCGGTGTCGCAGCTGTTCCATACCCACCTGGGCGGCACGCCTACCGGCAACATCTGGGTCACCGGATCGCTCGCGGTCTGCACGCTGCTCATGATGGTGATCAACGGCCTG
>JBGAGQ010000118.1:0-7729 GCA_044226625.1 Thermoanaerobaculia bacterium | reverse complement strand
CCGGACTCGCGCTTCACCTCCTCGGTGAGAAAGAACAGATGGAGCAGGTTTTTCGCCACCGGCGAGACCGCGAGCTCGGACGCAGCGCGCACCTCGGCCGCGAACCCGGCGGGCATTCCCTCTTCGAGGCCGATGCGCACCACCTCGAGCGCGCGCTCGGGCGCGGGGTATTTCCCCTTCGTGGTCTTCTGGAGCTGCTTTGCCGCCTGGCCGTAGACGATCCGGCGGCCGAGCGGGTTGCCGTCGAGCAGCGTCGATTTGAGATTCGACTTCCGCGCCGGCCGCGATTTCTTGTCGCGCACGGAGAGGGCGAAGTCGCGCACCCGGTCGAGGAACCGCGCGTCCGGCAGCAGGGCGTCGACGAGCCCCATGCGGAGCGCGCTCTTTCCCGACACCGCCTTGCCGGCGAGGATGATGTCGAGCGCTGCCGAGAGCCCGACCAGCCGCGGCAGACGGGTCGAGCCCCCCCACGCCGGTAGGATGCCGATCCTCGTCTCGGGCAGGCCGATGCGGACGTCCGCCCGGTCGCTCGCGACGCGGTAGGTCGAGGCGAGCGACCATTCGAGGCCTCCGCCCAGGCAGACGCCGGAGATCGCCGAGACGGTGGGAAAGGGGAGGGCCTCCCAGGCGGCGAACAGCCGATGCCCGGAGCGCACCGCGTCGGCTACCTCGGCCGGATCGGTGGTCGCGGCGATCGCTTCGACGTCGGCGCCCGCGATGAACGTGCCGGGCTTGCCTGAGACGAGCACGAGGCAGCCGATCTCGCGCCGCACCTCCGGCCGCGACAGCCCGGCGAGGAGCGCCTCCAGCTCGGCGAACACCGAGGGCTGGAAGATGTTGACGCGCTTGTCGGGGAGATCGAAGGTCAACGTGGCGAGGCGGTCGCCTCCCAACTCCAAACGCAACGCCGCGGGCATGGTCGCTCCAAATCTAGAATGGCGAATCTGAAATCAAGAACCAAGGAATCCGTGATTCCCGATTCGTCATTCGCTTCTCTCGGAATCTGGACTGTCGAATCATGAATCGAGAATTCGTGATTCCCGATTCGCCATTCGTCATTCGCTTCTCTTCGCGTCCGCCTCGGTGTAGAGGCGGTCGATCACCTCGCCGTACTTCTGGTTGATCACCCGGCGCTTCACTTTCATCGTCGGGGTGAGCTCGCCGGTCTCGATCGTGAACTCGTCGGGGAGGATTTCCCAGGCGATGATCTGCTCGAACTTCGCGAGCTTCTTGTTGACCGCGTCGACCTCTTGGCCGAGCAGCGCGCGCGTCTCGCCGCGGGCGAACAGCGCGGCGCGCTCGGTCGGAAGCCCCTGCTTGCCGGCCCACGCCTTGAGGTTGTCGTAATCGGGAACGATGAGCGCCGAGAGGAACTTCCGACGATCGCCGATCACCACGGCCTGGGCGATGTAGGCGCTCGCCTTGAGCGAGTTCTCGATCGGCGCCGGGGCGATGTTCTTGCCGTTGGCGTTGACGATCAGCTCCTTCTTCCGATCCGTGATGCGGAGGAAGCCTTCGCCGTCCACCTCGCCGATGTCGCCGGTGTGGAACCAGCCCTCGCCGTCGATCGCCTCGCTCGTCGCGTCCGGCAGACCCCAGTAACCCCTCATGATGTTCGGGCCCTTGGCCAGGATCTCGCCGTCCTCGGCGATCCGCACCACTACGTCGCGCACCGCGCGGCCGACCGTGCCGAGCTTCGCGTGGCCGGGGGAGTTGACGGAGATGACCGGCGACGTCTCGGAAAGGCCGTACCCTTCGTAGATCGGCATCCCGGCGCCCCAGAAGAACTCGGCGATGTCGCGCCCGAGCGGCGCGCCGCCCGAGAGCGCCAGCTCGAACCGGCCGCCCAGGCGCGCCTTGATCTTGCTGAACACGATCTTGTCCGCGAGCGAGAGCTGGAGGCCGAGCAGACCGCCCGGGGTCGTCCCCTTCATCCGATAGTCGAGTGCCCGCTTGCCGACGCCCACCGCCCAGTGGAACAGCTTCTGGCGGATCGGCGACGCGGCGGCCACCCCTTCGTTCACCCGAGCGAGGAACTTCTCGTAGACGCGGGGGACCGAGACGAACAGGTGGGGCTTCACCTCCTGGAGGTTCTGCGGCACCGTGTTGACCGATTCGGCGTAGGCGATGGTGACGCCCTTGTAGTAGTAGAAGTAGTCGACCGTCCGCTCGAACGAGTGCGAGAGCGGCAGGAACGACAGAGCGGTCGAGTTGGCGCCGACCTCCGGGAACAGCTCGGCCGCGGCGAGCAGGTTCGAGACGATGTTGCCGTGGGTGAGCATGACGCCCTTCGGCTGACCGGTCGTGCCGCTCGTGTAGATGAACGTCGCGAGGTCCTCCGGCTGGCACTCGCGCGCCGACGCCTCGAACTTCGCCCGGTCGTAGCCCGCGCCGTTCTCGAGCAGCGTGGCGAAGCTGAGCACGCGCGGGTCGTCGGACGTGCCGCGGATGAGCACGAACTTTTCGACCTTAGGCAGGTTCGCCGCGTTGTCGAGGAATCCTTGCAGGTGCTTCTCGGTCTCGGCGATCACGAGGCGCGCGCCGCAGTCGTTCGCGATGTACGAAGACTGATCGGGCGTAAGGGTCGGATAGATCGGCACCAGGACCGCGCCGAGCCCGAGGATGGCGAAATCGGTCGCCGCCCAGTGCGGGCCGTTGTCGGACATCAGGGCGACGTGATCGCCGCGCCGGACGCCGAGCCCTTCGAACGATTTAGCCAGGCGGAACACGTGATCGCCCAGCTCGGCCGACGAGATCGGCCGGTACGTCCCCTCGACTTTGTGCATCAGGCAGTCCCGCTTGCCCAGGGACACGGCGTGCAGGAACAGCTCCGACAGAGTGCGGATCGACATACGGACACCCTCCCTCATTCGACTTGCTGACTCATTCTATCCCAGGCGCGGAGGCCTTTTGAGGCCGCATGAGAGGGCCCCGCGAGGGGGAGAGATGTCGAAAGAGCACCGCGCCGGCCCCTCTGGGTGTACCATCGCAGCAATCGCGAGAAGGGTTGAGCGTCGGGGGCGCGAGGTCTCGTCGGAAGGAGGGACCCTTCGATGTCCGAGAGTCGCCAGTTCAAATACGCCGAAAGCATCGCTACCTCCGGATTCAGCAAGGCGCTCGCGGCGAAGGTCGACGCCTATTTCGCGGCACGCGGCATCGGCCGGCACGCGAACGGAGAGATGGTAGCGAAGACCGTTCTCGGGTTCGCGCTCTGGATCGCCACGTGGATCTGGCTGATGAGGGGGCACCACTCGCCGCTCGGGGTGGTCGGGGTGTACGTCGTCCACGGTTTCGCGCAGCTCCACATCGCGTTCAACGTCGCCCACGACGCGAACCATGGCGCGTTCTCGCGGCGGAAGGGGGTGAACCGCCTCCTCGCCTGCACCTTCGACCTCGTCGGGGCGAGCTCCTACATGTGGCGGCTGATGCACAACGATTCGCACCACGCCTTCGTGAACGTACGCGGCGCGGACTCGACGTTCATTTCGGGGCAGATCTTCCGCTTCTCGCCGGAGGACCGAGTAAGGCCGTACCACCGCTTCCAGCACCTCTACGCGCCGTTGATCTACAGCCTCTCGACGCTCGACTGGACGCTGACCAAGGATTTCCGCTGGCTCTTCCGGGCGACGCGCTTCGGCAATCGGAGGTTGGAGCGCCACCCGGCCTCGGAGCTCATCGTCCTGTTCGCCGGCAAGGCGTTCTATTTCGCCTACACGCTGGTCTTGCCGTTGATCTTCCTCGACACCCCCTGGTACGCGGTGATCGCGGGCTTCGTCGTCATGCACCTCTTCCTCGGTTTCACGATCGCCCTGATCTTCCAGCCGAACCATTTCAACGAGGAGTCGACGTTCCCGCAGGCCGACGAGGAAGGGCACATCGCGAACAACTACATCCGGCACATCTTCGACACCACCTCGGATTACGCGCGCGGCAACCCGTTCGCCTGCTGGATCCTCGGCTGCTTGAACCTCCACGTGATCCACCACATGTTCCCGCAGATCTGCCACGTCCACTACCCGGCGCTCACTCGGATGGTCGAGGAGACGGCGGGGGAGTACGGTCTGGTCTACCGCGAGAACCGGACGATCTCGGGCGCGTTCCTGGCGCATCTCCGCTGGCTGCGCATCCTCGGTCGCGGCGAGGAGAACGTGCGGCCGACGCCGATCGAAAAGGTTGCGGCTCCCGCTTCGGCCTGAGAGGGCGGGAAGCCGTAGCTGGTGCCGCCGGCGGTGCGGCGCGCCCTCTGGATGCTCCTCGCCTCAGTCGCCGCGGTGCTCCCGTTCGCGCTTGGGCTTTCGATGGTCACTGGCCTGTCGTTCGGGATCGTTCCGGCTTGGCCATCTCGTACGACTTGACCGCCGCGCGCCCTCGCGGTATCTTCTCGCCTCCCGTGGCGAGGCTTGCGTGGGGCCGTACGCGCGCCGACCTCGATTCCAAAATACGCCGCAGCACTCGTCGGGGCGTAGCTCAGCTTGGTAGAGCGCACGGTTCGGGACCGTGAGGCCGGAGGTTCAAATCCTCTCGCCCCGACCAAGATTCGCCTCCCTTCCGCAGCTCTGAAGCGTCTCCCGTTTCGGCATACACTCCGCTCGAACGCCCCCCGTGTTTTTCGACGATTGGCAGGATTCGAGGAGGAGCTGCCCGTGAACTGGACGATCACCCTGATTCTCACCGGCCTCGTGGCCGTGCTCCATCTCTATTTCCTGGTCCTCGAGATGTTCCTCTGGACGACGCCCTACGGGCGGAAGACCTTCCGGCTCACCCCCGAAATGGCGCAGGCGACGAAGACGCTCGCCGCGAACCAGGGGCTCTACAACGGCTTCCTCGCGGCCGGACTGATCTGGAGCTTGATCCTCGGACCGGAGGGGATCTGGATCCGGATCTTCTTCCTCGCTTGCGTGGTGATCGCCGGCCTTTACGGCGCGGCGACGGTGGGCAAGAAGATCCTCTACGTTCAGGCGCTCCCCGCGGCGATCGCTTTGGTGCTGTCGCACCTGCATTAGGCCCCCCGGCCGTTGCCGCCGCCCGCGCCCGCGGGCTACGATCGCGGAGATCGATCGCCGCGCCGGAAGGGGCTCCCCCTCGGGCGCGACCTCCTCCTTCCCAAGCCATCCCGGCGCACGACGCCGAAACGAGGTCAGCCCATGTCCCACGGTCGTTTCCGCGTCCCCACGCCCACGAACGAGCCGGTCCGCGCCTATGCGCCGGGCTCGGCCGAACGGGCTTCGCTCAAGGCCAAGCTCCAGGCGATGCTCTCCGAAGAGGTCGAGATTCCCCTGGTGATCGGCGGCGAGCGCGTCCATACCGGATCGCTCGGCACGGCGGTCTGTCCGCACGACCACGGTCACGTCCTCGCCAAGTTCCATCAGGCCGGTCCTGCCGAGGTGGAGCGCGCCGCCGCCGCGGCCCGCGCGGCCTGGCACGACTGGTCGGAGACCGCGCCGGAAGACCGGGCGGCGGTTCTGCTGCGCGCGGCCGACCTGTTGGCCGGCCCTTGGCGCGACGCCTCGAACGCCGCGACGATGCTCAACCAGTCGAAGAACGTCTTCCAGGCCGAGATCGACTCGGCCGCGGAGCTGATCGACTTCTGGCGCTTCAATCCCTATTTCGCCCAGGTCCTGTTCGAGGATCAGCCGATCTCCTCGCCGGGCGTTTGGAACCGCGTCGAATACCGCGCGCTCGAAGGGTTCGTCTTCGCGGTCGCGCCGTTCAACTTCACCTCGATCTCGGGCAACCTGCCGACCTCGCCCGCCCTGATGGGGAACACCGCCCTCTGGAAGCCGGCCTCGACCTCCGTGCTCTCGAGCTGGGTCCTGATGCAGGTGCTCGAAGCGGCCGGCATGCCGCCGGGGGTAATCAACTTCATCCCGGGCAAGGCGAGCCAGGTGGGCGATCCGGCGCTCGCGCATCCGGATTTCGCCGGCATCCATTTCACCGGCTCGACGCCGGTGTTCCAGGCGATGTGGCGGACGATCGCAGGCAACCTACCGCGCTACAAGAGCTATCCGCGCATCGTCGGCGAGACCGGGGGCAAGAACTTCGTCGTCGCCCACCCCTCGGCGAACGTCGACGCCTACGCGACGGCGTTGGTGCGCGGCTCGTTCGAGTACCAGGGGCAGAAGTGCTCGGCCGGCTCGCGCGCCTACGTGCCGAAATCCCTCTGGCCGGCGGTCCGCGAGAAGCTCGCCGAGCAGCTCGGCGCGGTGCGGATGGGCTCGCCGCTCGATTTCCGGAACTTCGTCTGCGCGGTGATCGACAAGCCGTCCTTCGATCGGATCAAGGGCTACATCGACTACGCCAAGGGCTCGCCGGACGCCGAGGTGGTCTTCGGTGGGGTGTGCGACGACTCGGTCGGCTACTTCATCGAGCCGACGGTGGTGGTCACCACGGATCCGAAGTTCAAGCTGATGGAAGAGGAGATCTTCGGCCCCGTGCTCTGCCTCTACGTCTACGACGACGGCGATCTGGAGGCGATGCTCGACCTGGTCGACACGACGAGCCCGTACGGGCTCACCGGCGCGATCTTCGCCGACGACCGCCGCGCCGTGGCGCACCTCACCGCGCGCCTGCGCCACGCCTCGGGCAACTTCTACGTCAACGACAAGTCGACCGGCGCGGTGGTGGGGCAGCAGCCGTTCGGCGGCGCGCGCGCTTCGGGCACGAACGACAAGGCGGGCTCGATGGCGAACCTGCTGCGCTGGACCTCGCAGCGGGCGATCAAGGAGAACTTCGTGCCGCCGGTCGATTTCCGCTATCCCCACATGGCGGAGGAGTAGCGCACTTCGCGGCTTCGCGACCGGGGCAAAACGAGACGCGGCGAGAGTTTTCCCGCCGCGTCTTTCGTTTCGGGCTCGATCACGAGGGGATGGACTTCAGCCCGGCGGGAAGAAACCGTTCTTCGCGACCGGCACGCAGAGCTCCGTCGTGCCGCCCACGACGACGTTCTCGGCCGGCAGGCCCATCGCCCGCAGGACCGGGTTCAGGTGGTTGAGCGTGACGGCCTGGTTGATCGCTGCGCCCTGCACCGGCTGGCAGAGCACGTCGGCGTACTGCACGATGTTGAGCACGGCATCCGGCACCGGCTTCTGGAGGTTCTTCATGACCGGTACGCAGAGCTGCGGATTCGGCGCGGTGAGGAACTGCACCTGCTGCGGGGCGATCGCGGCATAGAGCGGATTCAGGTGATGGAGCTGGATCTGCCCGACCGGAAACACCTGCGGCTCGAACCGGTAGCACTTGATGTCCAGCCACTGGATCAGCTGCTGGACCGCCACGGGGATCGCCTGGTTGTTCTTCCGGACCGGAACGCAGAGCTGCTGCGGCTCGCGGACGGTGCCGTCGATCGAGGGGCCGAGCACCGGCCAGACCTGCGGGTTCAGATGGTCGAGGTGGAGGGCGAGGTCGAGCGACGGGCCGGTGATGTCATAGCACTTGAGGTCGGCGAACCGCAGGAACGGCAGCGACGTGGCCGACGGCGGGACGGCGTTCTTGTACACCGGGACGCACAGCTCGCGTGGCTTGCCGAGAACGACGTCTTCGAACGGCAGGCCCTTCTGGACGAAGTAGGGATTCAGGTGGTCGAGGCGTAGCGGGACGTTCAGGGCCGGCTGATCGTTCAGGCGGTAGCACCGGAGATCGAAGTTGGTTACGAAATCCCTCGGCGTCGGCAGCGCTTGGGCTTCGAGGCTCGCGGGCAGGGCGAGCGCGAGCCCGAGCAGCAGGGCGAATG
>JBGAGQ010000030.1:0-70949 GCA_044226625.1 Thermoanaerobaculia bacterium | reverse complement strand
CCGGGGGCCCCTATCGCCTCGGCTCGCTCAGTCTGTCCACCGTCGGCAAGATGCCCAACGTGTTGAACGACCTCGCGATCGATGTCCACACCACGCGGGCCTATCCGGCGGCCGCCTTCACCGCCGCGCCTTTCGGGGACTCGAAGCTCCTCGACGCCGCGGCGCGATTGGAGAGGTCGGCGGCCGAGAAGCGCTAGGCGCCGGCCTCTGCCCGTAAAGCGATTCGATCTAGGCGGGCGCTCCTTCAGAGGGTCTCGGGAGGAGCGCCCGATTCAACTTCACCCTTCCCGATGCCGAGCCGGGCGCGCTTTTCTTTGGAGCGCTAGGCGATCGACGCGCGCTTTGGCCAGCTCGCGGAAGGCTTGATCTCGGCCGCTCAGGTACTGCGGCGGCCAGGTTCCGGCGCGGGCGCCGTACCAGGCGGCGGCTTGGTTCGCGAAGGTGGGATTCCACAGATGCGGGCGAGCGAGCGCGACGAGATCGGCGCGCCGGGTGTGGAGGATGGTGTTCACCTGCGCGGCTTCGGTGATCGCTCCGACCGCCATGGTCGCCATCTTCGTCACGTTCCGGATCGCCTCGGCGAACTGGGTTTGGAACATCCGGCCGTAGATCGGCTTCTGGTCCGGGACCGTCTGCCCGGCGGACACGTCGATCAGGTCGCACCCCGCGGCGGCGAACGCCTCGGCGATCGCGAAGGTGTCATCCTCCGAGATGCCCCCCTCCAGCCAGTCGGACGCCGAGATGCGCACCGACATCGGCCGCTCCTCCGGCCAGGCCGCGCGCATCGCCGAGAAGACCTCGAGCGGGAAGCGCAGCCGGTTCTCGATCGAGCCTCCGTATTCGTCGCTCCGCCGGTTGGTGAGCGGCGAGAGGAACGAGGCGAAGAGATACCCGTGCGCGCAGTGCAGCTCGAGGTGATCGAATCCGGCGCGGTCGCCCCGCGCGGTCGCCGCCACGAGCTGACCGCGGATCGCGTCCATCCCCGCGCGGTCGAGCTCGATCGGGGTCGAGGAGACCTCCGGGTAATACGGAATCGGCGAGGCGGAGACCACCGGCCAGTTGAGATCCGGGTCCGCGATCGGCACATCGGCTTCTTCCCAGCCGAGCTGGGTCGAGCCCTTTCGTCCGGAATGGCCGAGCTGCAACGCGATTTTCGCGGGCGAGTGGGCGTGGACGAACTCGACGATCCGCCGCCACTGCGCCTCCTGCTCGTCGCTCCAGAGCCCCGCGCAGCCGAGGCTGATCCGCGCCTCGGGCGACGGGCAAGTCATCTCGGTGAACAAGAGGCCCATGCCGCCGAGCGCGTGAGAGGCGTAATGGACGAAATGCCAGTCGGTGAGGTCGCCGTCCACGGCCGAGTACTGCGCCATCGGCGACATCACCACGCGGTTCGGAAGCTCCATGCCGCGCAGGCGGAACTTCGTGAACATCGGCGTCGGGCGACTCTTCCGCGCGTCGTAGCCGGTCTCGCGGAATGCCCGCTCGTACCACTCGGTGTCCACCCGCTCGAGGAACGACGGATCGCGCAGAAGCAGATTGTCGTAGGTGACCGATTTGGCCCGGCACATGACGACCGAGGCGAACTGCATCGGCTCCATGTCCCACGAGCGGCCCATGTGCTCGAACCAGGCGAGCGAGACGTCGGCGTTGTGCTGGATCACCTCGCACGGAACGCGGCGCTCGGCCTCGTAGAGCTCGAACGCGCGCGCGACGTCGGTCTCCCCGTGGGCGAGCACCGCCTGCGACAGCGCGATCGCGCACTCCATCGCGAGCTTGGTCCCCGATCCGACCGAGTAATGCGCCGAGGCCTTCGCGTCGCCGAGCAGGACGATCTTGCCGTGGCTCCACCGTCGGCACGAGACGCGCGGAAAGCGGCGCCATTGCGACCGATTGAGCCGCAGCGGATGGCCGGCGAGCTCCTCGACGTACATCCGTTCGAGCACGGCACGGCTCCCCTCCTCGTCGAGACCCTCGAAGCCGTGGCCGCGCCAGCAGGCCTCGTCCATCTCGAAGATCCAGGTGGAGCAGCTTTCGTCCGCTGGATGCTGGTTCTGGCCCTGGTATTGATACGTGTGCGCGCAGACGATCCCGTGCTCCGTCTCGCGGAAGAAGTAGTTGAACTCGTCCATCGGTCGGGTCGAGCCCATCCAGCAGAAACGGTTCGCCTTCCATGAGACCTTCGGCTCGAACGCGTCGCGGTAGTGCTCGCGCACGGCGGAGTTGATGCCATCGGAGGCCAGGATCAGATCGGAATCGGCGAAGCGCTGTTCGATCTCCGCCGCCTCGATCCGGACTCCGAAATGGAGATGGACTCCCACCTCGCGGCAGCGCTCTTCCAGGATCTGTAGGAGGCGCATCCGCGAGATGCCCGCAAAGCCGTTGCCCGCGCAGCGGATCTCGTGCCCCTTGTAATGGATCGCGATGTCGTCCCAGTAAGCGAAAGCGTCCCGGATCCGCGCGAACGACTCCGGATCGCGCGAAAGGAACTCGTCGAGCGTCTCGTCGGAAAAGACGACGCCGAAGCCGAACGTATCGCCCGAGCGGTTCTGCTCGAAGACGTCGATCGTCCAATCCGGGCGGGCCTTTTTCGTCAGCAGCGCGAAATAAAGGCCCCCCGGGCCGCCACCGACAACGGTGATCTTCATGCGTTCGTCCCTTCGGGCTCCGGCCGCTCCGTCTCCGGAACGACCGCCGTGCCCTCGATCTCCAGGCGCGCTGCGGGCTCGACCAGACGGACGATCTGCATCACCGCCATCGCGGGGAAATTTCGACCGAGGATCTCGCGATAGATCGGTCCGAGCGCCTTGCGCGCCTCCAGATACTCGTCCATGTCGACGACGTACCAATTGAGACGCACGAGATGACGCGGCTCGGCTCCCCCTTCGGCGAGCACGGCGCGTAGGTTCAAGAGCGCTTGCCGGGTCTGGGCGAGGAAGCCCTCGGCGAACTCTTCACGCTCGTTCCAGCCGACCATACCTCCCGTGGCGACGATCCGGCCGCTCGCGGCCATGCCGTTCGCGTATCCCTTGGGTGCCGGCCAACCGGGCGGCAGCAGCGCGCGTGGCGCGCTCACGCGGCACCCTCGCCGCGCGCCATCTCGCGCAGGCGGAAACGCTGGAGCTTGCCGCTTCCGGTCCGCGGTAAAGCGGCGACGAACTCCACGGCGCGCGGATATTTGTACGGCGCGATCTCCGCCTTTACGTAGTCCTGGAGCGTGCGGGCGAGCTCCGCCGTCGGCTCCTTTCCTGCACGGAGGACCACGTACGCCTTGACGATCTGCCCTCGCTCCGGATCGGGAGCACCGACCACGCCGCACTCGGCGACCGCCGGATGGGCGAGAAGAGCGGCCTCCACTTCCGGCCCGGCGATGTTGTAGCCGGAGGAGATGATCATGTCGTCCGTCCGCGCCTGATACCAGAAATAGCCGTCCTCGTCCTTCGAGTAGGAATCGCCGGTGAAATTCCAGCCGTCCGAGACGTAGTTCTTCTGGCGCTCGTCCGCGAGGTATCGGCAGCCGGTCGGCCCGCGGACCGCGAGCCGGCCGACGGCACCGGGGGACAGCTCCTGGCCGTCTTCGTCCACGACCTTTGCCTCGTAACCCGGCACGGCGCGGCCGGTGGCTCCCGGCCGAATCTCCCCCTGCGGCGAGCCGATGAAGATGTGGAGCATCTCGGTCGAGCCGATGCCGTCCATCAGCTCGACGCCGGTCGCGGCATGCCACGCCTCCCAGGTCGCTTTCGGCAAGGTCTCGCCCGCAGAGATTCCTTTGCGCAGCGTTGAGACGTCGTGCTCGGCCGCTCCGCTCGAGATCTTCCCGAGCATCGCCCGATAAGCCGTCGGGGCGGTGAAACAGATCGTCGCGCGATGGCGTGCGATCGCGGGCAGGAGCTCGTCGGGAGTCGCCCGTTCGAGCAGCACGGTCGATGCGCCTACCCGCAACGGAAAAAGCAGCAGACCGCCGAGGCCGAACGTGAAGGCGAGCGGCGGCGAGCCGATGAAGACGTCGCCCTCTTCGGCGAGCAGGACGTGCCGGCCGTATGAGTCGCAAGTCGCGAGCAGGTCGCGATGGTTGTGCACCGTCCCCTTCGGCTCTCCCGTGGTTCCGGAGGTGAATCCGAGCAGGCAGGGATCGTCCGCCGCCGTGTCGCAGGCGGCCGCCGGCTCGCCCGACACTTCGGCCATCAGGCGTTCCAGCTCCCCTTCCGAATCGGCGGTTCCGTGGCCGAACGAGACGACCCTTTCGAGCCGAAGAGTCGCCTCGCGCGCCTTCTCGAGCTCACCGAGCAGGCGTCCGTCGCACAGCGCGAGCGCGATCCGCGCCTTCTCGATCAGGACGGAGAGCTCCTTAGCTCGCAGTAGCGGCATGGTGGCGACCACAACGCCGCCCGCTTTCCAGACCGCGAGATGCGCCGCCGCGAGCATCGGCGTGTTCGGAGCGCGCAGGAGAACCCGCCCGCCCGGGACGAGGCCAAGCTGTTCGGTCAAGACGCGCGCGATGCGATCGACCCGGCTCTGGAGGTCGCGATAGCTCCATCGGGAAAAGGGCGAAACGATCGCCGGGCGGTCGCCGTTCCCCGTTTGGACATGACGGTCGACGAACTCCGTCGTCGCGTTCAGCCGCGCCGGGTACTGGAGATCGGGCAGGGTGAACAGGAAATCGGGCTGATCGTCCTCGTGCGGAAGATGGTCGCGGACGAACGCGTCGAGGTGCGCGCTCGAAGCGCTCGGCATGCTTTCGGACGCGGGCTTCGTCGGATTCATGGGCGGTTCCTCAAGGTTTCCCGGGCAATCACGACCTTCTGCACCTCGGTCGCCCCCTCGTAGATGCGCAGCGCCCGAATCTCGCGATAGAGCTGCTCGACCTTCGATCCCTTCTTGACCCCCAAGCCTCCGAAGATCTGCACCGCGCGATCGATTACGCGCTGCGCCGCCTCGGTGGCGAACATCTTCGCCATGGCCGCCTCGCGCGTGACCCGAGCGGCTCCGCGGTCCTTGGTCCATGCCGCGCGATAGACCAGGAGCGCGGCGGCGTCGACCTCGGTTGCCATGTCGGCGAGCGCGGCCTGCGTGAGCTGCAGATCGGCAAGCGGCGCGCCGAACAGCTGCCGGGTTGAAGAGCGGTCGAGCCCCTCGTCGAGCGCGCGCCGCGCGAGCCCGAGCGCGGCGGCGCCCACCGTCGACCGAAAGACGTCGAGCGTCGCCATCGCGACTTTGAACCCCTCTCCCGGTCCGCCGAGGCGGTTCTCGCGCGGGATCCGGCACCCGTCGAACCGGAGCGTCGCGAGCGGATGAGGCGCGATCACCTCGATCCGCTCGGCGATCTCGAGGCCCGGGCTGTCCGCGTCGACCACGAACGCCGAGACCCCTTTCGCCCCGGGCGCCTCGTCGGTGCGCGCGAAGACCACGTAGAAATCCGCGATGCCGCCGTTCGAGATCCAAGTCTTGGTGCCGTCGAGCCGGACGTGCGTCTCGCCATCGGGCTTCGCGGTGGTCGAGATCGCCGCGGCGTCCGATCCGGCGTCGGGCTCCGAAAGGGCGAACGCAGCGATCGCGGATCCGGCGGCCACCCTCGGCAGGTAGCGGTTCTTCATCGCCTCCGAACCGAACAGCGCGATCGGGCCGCTCCCGAGGCCCTGCATCGCGAAGGCGAAATCGGCGAGGCCGTCGCGGTAGGCGAGCGTCTCTCGCGCGAGGCAGAGAGCGCGGACGTCGTACCCTCGTTGGCAAGGCATCGTGGCGCGGAGCCACCCCGCCTCGCCGAGCGCCGCGACCAGACGCCGGCAGGAGTCGTCGACCGCCTCGTGATCGACGAGAGGAGGAAGCTCCGCATCCGCCCAGGCGGCGAGGTCGTCCGCCCAGGTCCGGTGCTCGGGCGCAAAGAACGGCCAATCGAGATGGGAACGGTCGCGCATGACTTCGCTCAATTCCCTTCGAACGTCGGCTTGGTCTTCGCCGAAAACGCCCGGAACGCGCGGGCGAAATCCTCCGTCGTCATGCAGAGCGCCTGCGCCACCGCCTCGGCTTCGATCGCGTCCTCGACCGACATCGCCCACTCGACCTGCAACATTCGCTTGGTCATCGCGTGGGCGAAGCTCGGCCCGTAGGCGATCTCTCGCGCCTGGGCGGTCGCCGTCGCGAGCAGCTCTCCCGGCTCGAGCAATCGATTGAAGAACCCCCAGCGCTCGCCTTCCTCGCCCGGCAGCGCGCGGCCGGTGTAGAGCAGCTCGGAGGCGCGGCCCTGGCCGATGATCCGCGGCAGCATCGCGCAGGCGCCCATGTCGCAGCCGGCGAGCCCGACTTTGTTGAACAGGAAGGCGACCTTCGCGCGCGCCGTACCGAAGCGCAGGTCGGACGACATCGCCAGGATCGCGCCGGCCCCCGCGCAGATGCCGTCGATCGCCGCGACGATCGGCTGCGGGCAGGAGCGCATCGCTTTGACCAGCTCACCCGTTTTCTTGGTGAATTCGAGTAGCCCCTTGGTGTCCATCTCGACCAGCGGTCCGATGATGTCGTGGACGTCGCCCCCCGAGCAGAAGTTGTCTCCCGACCCGGCAAGCACGAAGGCGCGCACTCCATCGGCGTCCTTGCTCGCGGCGCGGAACAGCTCGGCGAGCTCGTCGTAGCTGCCGAAGGTGAGCGGGTTCTTCCGCTCCGGCCGATCGAGAGTGATCGTCCCGACGCGGTCCTCGACCTCGAAGCGGAAATGCTCCGACCGGTAGTCGGCGAGCGGAAGGGTCACGCGGTTGGCGTAGGTGCTCATACGGTCTCTCCGAGAGGACGTCGGTGGGTCGAGAGGAGCGGTTGTGTAGGGGCGGAGCTTGCCTCCGCCCGATATCCGCGGAAACCGCGGACGGAGGCAAGCTCCGCCCTTACGCGATCACGGCGCGCGCCGAGGCTTTCCATTTCGCGAGCAGCTCCATGAGTTGCGCGGTTTCATGCGGCGAAAGACCGCCCGTCATCTCGACGATCCAACGCTCATGCGCGGCGGCCATTTTGCGAAACGCCGTGCGGCCCGCGGCGGTCAGGCGGACCACCTGCACCCGGCGATCGGTGGGGGAGGTCCGGCGCTCGATCCAATCCGCCTCGGCCAGCCGCTCGACCAGCGCGGTGAGATTGCCGTTGCTTACCATCATGCGCTTCGAAAGCTCCGAAAGGGCGAGCCCGCCGGGCACCTTGGCGAGCTGCGCGAGCAGGTCGAAGCGGGGGAGCGTCTCGCCGAACTCGGCGCGCAGCCGGCGACGGATCGTCGTCTCGACCAGCGTCGAACAGGTGAACAGCCGAAGCCAGAGGCGCAGCTCCGGATGGTCCGCCGCAGGCGCCTTCTCCAGGCGGGTCTCGGCGTCCAGCGTGCGCGGGGCGCGCGGGCTCATCGGCCCGCCGTCTCCCCGCCGTCGATTGCGATCGCCTGGCCGGTGACCGAGGCGGCGGCCGCGCCGCATAGCCAGAGCACGGCGGCCGCGACCTCCTCGGTTTTCACCAACCGCCCGAGGGGATTGTCGGCCAGGATCTCGCCGAGCAACTCGTCGTACGGCCGGCCGGTCTTCGCCATCGTCTTTTCGAGCGAGCCGCGCACCATGTCGGTCTCGGTGTAGCCGGGGCAGACGGCGTTCACCGTCACGCCCGTTTTCGCGGTTTCGAGCGCGAGCGTTCGGGTGAGCCCGAGCAGGGCGTGCTTCGCCGCGGCGTACGCCGCGATGTAGCGGGCGCCCTTGAGCGAGGCGGTCGAGCCGACGTTGACGATCCGGCCGAAACCGGCCGCGAGCATTCCTGGCAAGACAAATTTCGACGTGTGGACGGCGGCCATCACGTGGACGGCGAACATCCGCTCGAAAACCGAGGGGTCGGTTCTGAGGAACGGCGCGGTCGAGGCGGTCCCCGCGTTGTTGACCAAAATCTCGATCGGACCGCGCTCGGCAATCGCCGCTTCGAGCGCCCCGACGAGCGCCGCGGCGTCCGTCACGTCCGCCGTCAAAAAGCCCTCGCCCGTACCCGCCGCAACCTCCGCGGCGAGAGCGGCCTCGTCCCGCCCGAGCAGCGTCACCCGCACACCTTCGGAAGAAAGCCCGCGAGCGATCGCCGCGCCGATCCCGCGCGACGCCCCGGTTACCAATGCATGCCGCCCGCCTAGCGACCGGGTGGAAGACTCCGCGATGGCCATGAGTACGCCGCCTTTCGTCGGGATGTGAGAGCCGAGACATTTGAAGCTTAAAGGATCGAGGAGGGGTCGGCAAGCGCGGGCGGCGTTGCGGCGCCGGGCTGCCGGGGGACGATGGTGCGGGCTCGATCCGAGCGGCATGTTAAAATCTTTGCCTTCGCAGAGATTCTGAACGAGAGGCAAACTCATGCTCAGTCTTTCGCTCCGCAGCCCTTGCTCCAAACTTCGTTCCCACTTCGCGCTCTTGGTCCTCAGCCTCGCCGTCCCCGCGTCCGCGATGAAAGGGCCGAAGATCGACGTGCGGGACTTTCCTTCCTATAAGGAGGGGACGCCATCGCTCGTGTTCGTCGAGGTCGGGGACTTCCAGTGTCCCTACTGCGGCGAGGGCGCGCGAGAGCTGCTGCCCAAGATCGTCGAGAAGTACGTGCGTTCGGGCAAGGTCGAGCTCCTTCATCTCGACCTACCGCTGCAGATGCATCCCGACGCTCTGAAGTCCGCCCAGGCCGCGGCGTGCGCCAAGGAGCAGGGGAAGTACTGGGAGATGCACAACGTCCTGTTCGCGAATCAGCGGGCATTGGGCGCGGATCGCCTGGACGGGCACGCGGAGCAGGCCGGCTTGGACGTGCCGGCCTTCCAGAAGTGCATGGCCGGCGGCAAGAACCGGGGTTCGATCTCTTCCGACGTCCGCACCGCGCACTCCCTGGGCATCTCGGGGACGCCGGCCTACCTGCTGGCGCGGCGCATCCCCGGCGGCACAAAGGTCGAAGTGCTCGAGACGATCCGCGGCCTTCCCCCTTATGAAGAGGTTGAGGGGAAGATCGAGGCGCTGTTGATCGACAAGTGATTCGGGCTCCGGGAGAGTCGCCCGACTCCGCCGGGGGGACGACTACCCCTCGGGCATCTCCGGCGGTCCGAGGATCTCGGCGAAATCGTTCGTGCGATCCATGCCGCGCAGCGCCGCGAGCAGTTTCTGGGGCGGCACGATCCGTCGGCGCTCCGTGAGGTGGAACCAGATTCCCTCGGACGTAAGGGAGGCGGCGAACTTTCCGTCGGCTCGATAGAAGCGGTTGTGGAGGCGCATCCGCGTGCTGTCCGCGGAAAGGCCGGCGAGCTCGACGGTGACGGAGAATTCCTCCTGGAACCGTAGCTCGCGGCGGTAGCGCATCTCGTCGAGCAGCACCACCGGACCAATTCCCGCGGCGGCGAAATCCGAGGCGGAAAAACCGTGGTCGGCAAGGCAGGCGAACCGCGTGTCGACCGCGTAATCGAGATACGCCGAGTTGCGCAGGTGGCCGATCGCATCCAGGTCGGCCCATTGGACGCGATAGGTTCGACGGTAGGGCACGAAGTCAGTTTATCGGACGACAGAGCGAACGCGGGGCGTTGCCCCCGTCTTCTTCGGCCCCTTCCTCAAAAACGCCAAGAGCCGCTGTTCCCCTTGGGTCGAATCGCGCCGTACCTTGGGTTTGCTCCGCGCGAGGCGCTCGAGAAGCGTTCCGGCCGTGAACGATTCGAACAGGGCGGGATGGATGTAATGCTTGCGGCAGACGGCGCGGGTATTGCCGAGATGCTTGGCGACCCGGTCGACGACCGCGACGATCGACTTGTCCGGGCTCGCCTGCGCCTCCTCGTCGAGCTCCGTAAGGGCGACCAGCGCGTCGACGCTCCCACGCCAGGTGCGGAAATCCTTCGCCGAGCATTCGACGCCGGTGATCTCGCGTAGGTACTCGTTCACATCGGTCGAGGTGACCGAATGCCGAACTCCCTCCTCGTCCACGTACTGGAACAGCTGCTGTCCCGGGAGGTCCTGGCACTGCCGCACCACGCGGGCGAGCCGCGGGCTCTTGATCGAGGACTCGTGGAGGATTCCGCTTTTCGCCTTGAACGTGAGCCGGATCTCGCCCCGTTTCGCCACGGCGTGCCGATTGCGCAGGGTGGTGAGGCCGAACGAGCCGTTCGTTTTGCGGTACTCCTCGTTGCCGATCCGCGCGCCCGTGAGATCGAGCAGCCGGACCACCGTCGCGAGCACCTTCTCGCGCGGCAGGCCTGAGCGGCGCAGATCGCAGCGCACCGCGCGGCGCAGGCGCGGCAGCGCGCGTCCGAACTCGGCTAGGCGGGAGAACTTCGTCTGTCCCTGCGCCTCATGCCATCCGGGGTGGTAGCGGTACTGCTTTCGCCCCTTGGCATCGCGCCCGGTCGCCTGGATGTGGCCTTGCGGCGACGGGCAGATCCAGACCCCTTCCCAAGCGGGAGGGATCGCGAGTGACTGGATACGGGAGAGCGTTTCCTCGTCCGCCAGCTCGCGGCCGTTTTCGTCGAGATAGATGAAGTCCGTGCCGCGCCGGTTTCGTTGGTATCCGGGCTCGGCATCGGATACGTAGGTCAAAGCCGCCATCGGGAGGCGGGGAGTTGCAACCCGAGTGCCGAGTACCTGGCGGTCCCGGAAGCTCCTACTCGGCAACCGTTTCAGCGAGGGAAGGAAGGGTCTGCCTGAGGCGCCCCAGCGATAGCCCGGGCGCCTCTCGAACGCTCAACAGCCGGGCTTGAGAATCGGTCGATTCGGATCGAAGTCGGTCCATGGAACCGCGACCAGCTCGTCGAGCGTGAAGCGCGCCGGCTGGGCCACTTTGGGTGTGGCGGTCTTTTCGGTCGATTCCGGCGAGGCGCTCGATGCGAAGCAGTAGAGCGAGGTGTACTCGTAGCAGCGGAAGCGGAAGCCGCCAAACTCGTCGGCCCAGCACCACGAGTTGGGGCTTACTGAGCAGAACTCGCATTCGCACGGAGGTAGCGCCGCCGCCGGCCGGGCGAGGCTGACAATTCCGAGCAGTAGGAACAGGATGGCGCCCATCGAACCGAGCTTTCTCATACGGACCTCCACGTCGGAGCACGGCCCCCATCGGACCGCGTCGGGCCGACTGTAGAGCGAAGCCATTGCGCGTTTCAAGGGGCGCGAAAATGGGCTGAGCCGTCCGGCGGTAACCTCTCGCTCGTTGGGGATCGCCGCCGCCGCTATACTCCGCCTCCCTCGCGGCCTCTGGCCTAGAGAGGCCACCGCACCTATGAGCGCTCCACGCCCCGTCCTCCTGAGCTGCGACTCGATCGCCAAACAGTTCGGCGCCCGGCCGTTGTTTACCGGCCTCTCGTTCGGGCTGTTCGAAGGGGATCGGGTCGGGCTGGTCGGTCCGAACGGCGCGGGCAAGTCGACGTTGATGAAGATCCTTGCCGGAATCGAGGAGGCGGATTCCGGCATCCGCTCGGTGCGGAAGGGTGTCCGGGTGGGCTACGTGCCGCAGGACCCTCTCTTCGACGCCGATCGCTCGGCGGAGGAGACGCTGGTCGAAGCGCTCGCCGGGCTGCCGCTCGAAGAGTACGAGAAGCACGTGCGCGCCTCAGTCGCGCTCGGGCGCCTCGGATTCGCCGATCCGACCCAGCGCGTGGGCACCCTCTCCGGCGGCTGGCAGAAGCGCCTTGCGATCGCCCGCGAGCTGGTGCGCGAGCCGGACGTGCTGCTCC
Organism: Thermoanaerobaculia bacterium; assembly: GCA_044226625.1. GTDB lineage: Bacteria > Acidobacteriota > Thermoanaerobaculia > Multivoradales > UBA5704 > DASYKS01. The sequence continues at coordinate 59,281 of JBGAGQ010000030.1, read as the reverse complement.
TCGACGAGCCGACGAACCATCTCGACCTCGAGGGAATCCTGGAGCTGGAGGCGATCCTCACCACCGAGCCGCGCGCGTTCGTGGTCGCGAGCCACGACCGTTATTTCCTGGAAAACGTGGCGCGGCGGATGATCGAGCTCGATCGGGTCTACGCCGAGGGGATGCTCCAGGTCGAGGGGACGTACTCCGATCTGCTCGAAAAGCGCGACGAGGTGCGCCAGGCGCAGGCCGAATACCAGGAGTCGCTCGCCAACCGCGCGCGGCGGGAGCTCGAATGGCTGCGCCGCGGCCCGAAGGCGCGGACCACGAAATCGAAGTCGCGCATCGACGAGGCCCACCGCCTGCTCGGCGAGCTCTCCGAGATGGAGCAGCGCTCGCAAGGTGAAGCCACGGCGAACGTCGATTTCGCCGGCTCCGGCCGGAAGACCAAGCGCCTGCTCGAAGCGAAGGGGATCGCGAAGCGGTTCGGCGACCGGACGATCCTCGCCGGCGTCGACCTCCTGATCCGCCCCGGCTCCCGCCTCGGCCTGCTCGGGCCGAACGGCAGCGGCAAGACGACGCTCCTCTCTCTCTTGGCCGGTCTCTACGAGCCCGAAGCGGGGACGATCGAGCGCGCCCCGTTCCTCAAAACCGTCCTCTTCGAGCAGAGCCGAGAGACCCTCGACAAGACCCAGACCCTCCGCCGCGCGCTCGCGCCGGAGGGGGACTCGGTCGTCCACCAAGGGCGCGAGGTCCACGTCGCCGCCTGGGCGAAGCGCTTCCTGTTTCGGAACGAGCAGCTGGAAACGCCGGTTTCCCGCCTCTCGGGAGGGGAGCAGGCGCGCATCTTGATCGCCCGTCTGATGCTCCGCCCGGCCGACCTCCTGATCCTCGACGAGCCGACGAACGATCTCGACATCCCGACGCTCGAGGTGCTCGAAGAGAGCCTGCTCGAATTCCCCGGCGGCCTCGTGCTCGTGACCCACGACCGCTACCTGCTCGACCGCGTTTCGACCGAGATCCTCGCGCTCGACGGCCGAGGGGGCGTGCGGACGTTCGCCGACGTCGCCCAGTGGCAGGGCCAGAAGGACGAGATCGAGCCCCAGAAGCCGGTCGCAGACAAACCCGCTCCGGCCGCCCCCGCCCCCGCTTCCCCCAAGCCCGCCGGAAAGCGCCTGACCTACGCCGAGCAGAAGGAGTGGGATCGCATCGAGGACGACATTCTCGCGGCGGACGAGGCGCTCCAGCGCTCCGAGCAGGCGGTCGCCGATCCCGCAATAGCCACGGACGCGGCGGAGCTTGCCGCCCGCTGCCTAGCCCTCGACCGAGCCCGTGCCGAAGTCGATCGCCTCTACGCCCGCTGGGCCGAGCTGGAGGCGAAGCGGGGCGGTTAGAGGGCGGCGACTCCTATGCCGCAACCGGTGAACCTGTCGGGAAAAGGGGTGATCCGGCCCCGATCGGTAGTGGACCAGTCTGGGCCCGTGGTGTTCTCGTCCCGGATACCGGTGGTGCGGACCGGATCACGGGTGGTCTGGTCTGGACCAGTGGTGATCTCGTCCCGAACACCGGTGTTTTGGACTGTATCGGTGGTGATTTCGGCGGGACCAGTGGTGTTCCCGTCCCGAACCCTGGTGATTCGGACTCGAACACCGGTGATCCGGCCGGAACCACGGGTGATCGCGTCGAGATCAGCGGTGCTCGGATGCCGAACAGATGGACTCTGGGCGAAACGGGCGGCGGGAACTCCGTCACCTTACCCCAGAGGGGTCCGAGAAAACGATAGTTTTTGGCGAGCTTTCTTTTTTCTCGCTCGCCCCGGTCGGCCCCTGGGAAGCGGAAAGAGAAAAGTTTCCCGAAAACTATCGTTTTCTCGGACCCTCCCGGTGTAGGGTGCTCCGCGCGGGGGGCCAGAGAGTCTCGATCACGCGGAGGTCCTCCTGGGACCGCCGAGCACCAGCTCGGCAAACGGGGGCTTCGCCGCCCGAGCCATAACGCCGAAGGCAACACCGTCCAGCCCGGCGGCGGTTGGGGGAGCTCGAAGACTCGGAGGCTTTCCTGGGACCGCCGAGCACCAGCTCGGCAACAGGGGCTTCGCCGGCCGAGCCGTAACGCTGTGGGCAACACCGTCCAGCCCCTGCCCCCTGGGGCCGCCGGCGGCCGAAGCCCCGCTCAGCTAGAATTTACGAATGTATTCCTTCTTAAACCAACCCGCGAAGGCTCACCTCCGCTCGGCCCGGGTTCGAGGATTCGCCGTCTTGGTGCTCGCATTCGGTCCGCTCGCGCCTGCCTTCGCGACACTCGGTGCCTCGGCCGACCTGTCGATCACCAACGTCAGCGAGACCTTCGCTAGGCCGGGCCTTCCGACGCACTTCGACGTCACGGCTCGGAACGATCCGTCGGGTTCCCCGGTAAGTTCGGCGACGGTTGCCGTGAGCCTTTCGTTTCCTAGCGCCTGCTCGGCGATCACGTGGACTTGCGCAGGCGTGAACGGAGGGATCTGTACCGCCGCCGGAGAGGGCGCCATCTTCGACACGTCGGTCGGCCTTCCTCCCGGCGGTTCGGTGTCGTACCGGGTCACCTGCGACCTTCCTTCGTCGACGCCGTTCGGCTCGATGTTCAGCACCGCCACGGTAACGTCCGCGGTCGCCGATCCGGTTCCCCAAAACAACACCGCGATGTCTTACGTTACCTTCACGCCAATCGCGGATCTGGCGGTCACGGTGACCGACGGCGTCTTCGGCGTCCAGCCGGGCGGTACCGTCACCTATACGATCGTCGCGGCCAACGAAGGCGCGAGCGACGGACCGCGCTCTATCGTTCGGGACTCTTTTCCTGCGGCGTGCAGCTATGTCGGATGGACCTGCTCAGGGTCGAAGGGAGGGACCTGCGGCCAAGCGACGGGAGTCGGCGCGATCGATCAGCGAGCCGACCTGCCGGCGGGCGGGTCGGTGACCTACTCCGCGATTTGCCGCGTCTCTTCGAGCGCCACCGGAACGTTGATCAACACGGCGACGGTCGATACCGGGGTCGACGTCCTGGTGGAGGACAACGTTCCGGACAACGACACGTCGACCGATACGGATTTCCTTGACGGCCGCGGTGTGCCCGTGGACGTCCCGGCGTTGGGCGGCGCCGGGCTCTTCGTTCTGACACTAGCGATGACGGTGCTGGCCGTGGCGACGTTGCGGCGGATTTCCTAAGCCGCCCCCTGTTGTTCCTGGGCTCGCCAGGCTCCAGCCGGGCAACGGGGGCTTCGCAGGCCGAGCCGTAACGCCGTAAGCAAGAGTGCCAGGCTAGAGCCTCGCGAACCCAGAAGCCCAGGAGCCGAAGTTCATTGCCGGGGCCGCCTTCGCCCCCTCACCGCCCCCAATTCGAGATCGCCTCCGCCGCGCGCAGGAGGACCTCTGCGCCGGTTCGGATCTCCGTCTGCGCGGTGGTCGGGCGCCCTTCCAGGCAAAGCCGCGCGCCGCGGGCTACTCGGGCGAGTGCGGTCCGCACGTCCCGTTCGAGCGCGCCTTCCGGCGCTTCGGGGAGGGCCGTGGCGAGCCGCTCGGTCGCGACGCTCAGGGGGTAGCAAACATTCCGAGAGCCGCGGCCGATCGCGGTCTTCAGCGTGTGGAGGGACTCGGCGAGGAAACGGGCGAACGGGGCGCCTTCGGTTCGAAAGGCGCGGCTCCACGCCTCGGCGCGCGGCGCGAGGGTGCGGCGAAGGTCCTCTTGTCGCAGCGCTTCGACCTGCCGCTCCTCGCTCGAAGAATGCGGCGTGATCGAGATCACGGACGGCAGGTTGGGATCGACCGGAACGGGGACATACGGTTCGACCTCGGGGGCCGGAGCGGCGGCCTCGACGGGTGGCTTTGCCGAGGATTTATCGGCCGGCTTCTTGCTCGGGCGTTTCGCGGCGAATCCGGGGCTGGCGAGCAGGAGGCTGAGGAGAGCGCAGGCGAGTAGACGGCGGGCGACGGGGCGCGCGAAAAGTCGGGGCATGAAGAGGGTAATGGGTCGGACCATGGGGGGCTCCTCTGGTAGGGTCGGCTCCTCGATCGGAACCGGCCGTTTCCCCCTATGACGGATTGGACCCCCCTTCTTCTCGATACTTTCCGCGGCCCGCGCCAAAAATCCCTCGGGATCTCGAATCCGTACCGCGACGAGGACCGGGCGGTCGACCGCTCCGGAGCGGCGCGGCAGCGGCGGCGGAACCTCGAGATCTATCTGGAGCGGGTGGGACGGCCGCGGCTGGTGCTGCTCGGCGAGGCGATCGGCTACCGCGGCGGACGGTTCTCTGGAATTCCATTTACGAGCGAGCGGCAGATCGCGGGGGAGGGTAAGGAACGGCTCGCCTGGACGCGCGAGGCGGGATTCCAACCGACCGGGCGTCACCCCTCGCTCTGGCTGGAGCCCTCGGGCACGATCGTCTGGAGCGCGCTCGCCTCGCTGCCGAAGGCGCCGCGCGGCGTCCTTCTCTGGAACGCCTTCCCCTGGCATCCGCAGGGCGACCTCGGTGCCTTGAGCAACCGGACGCCGGAGCGGGCGCTTCTGCGCGAAAACCTCCACGTTCTCGAGACGCTCCTCTCCCTTCTCCCCTCTCGGGCTCGAATCGCCGCCGTCGGTAGGACCGCCGAAGCGGCGGTCGCCCTGCTCGGCGCGGTCGCCTCGCCGCTCCGACATCCCGCCCATGGCGGCGCCGGCCGATTTCGCGCCCAGCTCGCCGAGCTGCTGGCGGAGAACCTTCCCTAGGCCGGCGCAGGGCATCTCGGATGCTGGCCCCGCCCGGCCTCCGGGGCATTTTTCGTGCTACGATCGATAGTTAAGGCTCATCGTTCGCAGGAGGAGGTCTCCTATGTCCGCCCGTGTCCGCAGAACCCGCATCGCCGCGTTCAGCCTGCTCTGCGCGTCCTCCCTGTGGCTCGCCGCGCCGGTGGCGGCCGAGACGTATCTGGTCACGCTCCAGAACGGCACCACGATCGAGTCCCGCTATCAGCCCCAGGAGGCGAGCTGGGACGCGGGGACGGTCCTGTTCATGACCGAGACCGGCAACTGGATCGGCATGAAGAAGTCGGAGATCGCGAGCGTCGAGCAGCAGAACAACTTGCGCGGCTTCGGCTTCGTGATCAATCCGACGACGGTCGAAATCGGCTGGGCGCCGAACGATGCGGAGGATCCTGCTGCGGCCGGTCAGAACGATCTCGGCGCGCGGTTGATCCAGGCGCTCGGCGGCAGCCAGCAGCCCGCCCAGTCCAAGGAGCCCTACACGATCCAGCAAGGCGTCGGCACGGGGGAGACCCAGGGGATTCCGCTCAACTACGTCCCGGGTGGTCAGGCGTACGGCGGTGGGGTTCCGCAGGGGGGATCGTCCGCTCCCAGCGTCGTGGTAATCCCGCAGGAAGCGCCGTCGCCCGCGCCGGTGCCGCAGAACTGATCGCCGAAAGCGATGAAAGCGCGATAAACCGCGAGAGACCGCGGTAGACTCGTTCCGCACCGTAACCCTCCCCGCCGTGGGGAGGACTCTTTGACAGATTGATGGCGCGGTGACGGCGCGGACTCGAAAGGCTCGACGGCCCGGTGAGGGTGGTTAGGTCGAATCGATTCGAGACGCTCCGTTCGTAAGAGGGAAGCCGGTGAGACACCGGCGCGGCCCCCGCCACTGTAACCGGGGACGAAACCGGGACATGCCACTGCACGGAAATGGATCGCGAGGCTCATTAAAGCCCGCGGGTCGTCCGGGCGGGAAGGTCCGGGAGTAGGAAGATCCGGGAGCCAGGAGACCTGCCGAGCCATCCGACGCCACCCGCGGGGTGCGGGCTCGGAGCTCATGTGCGGTTTTCCGGTCGCTTCCCTCCGAAGGAGCGCATCGCCGCCCTCGCCCCCACGCCCCGCCCCGCGCGGGGCGTCGCGCTTTCCGGGCCTCCCCGAGGTCCAGGAAGGAACCGCCCATGCGCACGACGCTCGCCGTCGTCACCCTCAGCGCCGGCCTCCTCGGGGGAGGGTCGCCGGTCCACTCGCAGGAACCGAATCAGACCGCCATCCCCGTCTTCGACGATCAGCTCCTGGTGAGCGCCTCGCTCGACGCCGAACCGAAGGATCGCTCGACCGCCACCGTCACGGTGGTTCCGCAGGAAGAGATCGAAGCGCGCCAGGCCACCACGCTCGCCGATGCGATCACGCTGGTCCCGGGCCTTTCCATCGTCCAGGCCGGCTCGCCCGGCCAGCAGAGCTCGCTGTTCGTGCGCGGCGCCGAATCGGAGCAGACGCTGCTGCTCTGGAACGGCATCGCGCTCAACGATCCCTATTTCGGCGGCGTCAACTGGCAGTTCGTGCCGACCGACGGGGCGGAGCGGATCGAGGTCGTCCGCGGTCCGTTCTCCGCGCTCTACGGCAGCGGCGCGATGGGCGGGGTGATCTCGCTGCTCACCGGCCGGCGCGACGGCGGCTCGGCGCGCGTGGAAGGGGGTGAGAACGGCTACCTCCGCGGCTCGGTCGCGGCGGGGGTCACCCGGGGCCGGTTGCGGCTCGACGGCGTGGGCGCCGTCCGGCGCGGCGGCACGGAGGTGCCGAACGACGATTTCGACGCGGACGACCTCACGCTTCGCGGCCTGTTCGACGTTCGAGAGAACCTCGATCTCGGCCTCCTGGTGCGTGGCGATCGGTCGCAGACCGGCATTCCGTTCTCCGGCCGTAGCCTGACGCCCGATCGCTCGATCTCCTGGCGCGAGCGGGAGCTCGCCCTGCCGGTCCACGCGCTCGTCGGCGGCACCGGGGAGATCGAGGGGCAGCTTTCGACCACCGGATTCCGGAATGCCTTCCGGGCGCCGAGCGATCCGTTCGGATTCACCCGCTCCGATACCGAATCGGAGGGGCGCCGCGGCCGGCTGGTCGGGACCTGGAGCGGCCCGCGCGATCTGCGCCTCTCGGTCGGCGGCGACGTCGAGCGGTTGGAGGTGACGAGCAGCTCGTCGTTCGGCACGGACCTTTCGGGCGCGCACCAGCGCACCTGGTCGGCTTTCGCCGAGGCGAACGCACCGGTCGGCGCGTCGCGGCTCCAGGTGGGTCTCCGCCGCGACGACAACGACGTCTATGGGGAGCAGACCAGCCTGCGGGCCGGCTGGGTCGTGCCGGTCGGCGCGTTTCGCGTCCGGGCGAGCTACGGCGAGTCGTTCCGAGCGCCGTCGCTCGGCGAGCTGTTCTTTCCCGGCAGCGGCAATCCGGGCCTCCGGCCGGAGGTCGGCCGGAGCTTGGAGGTGGGAATCGAGCGCGAGATCTCGATCGTCCGCCTGGCGCTTACCGGCTTCGAGAATCGCCAGAACGACCTGATTGACTTCGACCTCGCGACCTTCACGAACGTCAACGTCGCCCGCGCCCGCTCGCGCGGCTTGGAGGGGGAAGTCTCGGCCCGCCGCGGGATCGGCTCGGTGCGGTTGACCGCGACCTATCTCGATGCCGAGGATCGGTCGACCGGCGAGCCGCTGCTCCGCCGGGCGAAGCGCAGCGCCACGATGCTCGTCGGTCTCGCGCCGAAGGCGTGGAATTTCACGCTGTCAGGCCGATACGTCGGATCCCGGGCGGACGTCGATCCGGTGACGTTCGGGCGGACCGAGAACCCGTCCTACGTCCGCTTCGACCTCGCGGCCCGCTACGCCGGATTCTCGAAGCTCGAGCCGTTCGCCCGGGTGGAGAACCTCGCCGACCGCGAGTACGAGGAGGCGCTCGGATTCCCCGCGCCCGGCCGGACCTGGGTGGGCGGCGTCGCGGTGAGGTTCTAGGGCGGATGACGGCTCGCGGCCGGCTCCTGGGAGCGCTCGCTTTCGCGCTCAGCGTGACGGCTTCCGCCGGGTGCGGACGCCCGGAGCCGGCCCCGGCCGCGCGCGCGGTTCCCCGGCGGCTGATCTCGCTCGCCCCGAGCGTCACCGAGACGCTGTTCGCGCTCGGGCTCGGCGACCGAGTGGTCGGGGTCGGGGACTACACCTTCTGGCCCGCCGAGGCGACGCGCAAGCCGCGCCTCGGTGGGTTGATCGACCCGAACCTTGAACGGATCGCGGCGCTCCGCCCCGACCTCGCGATCCTCCTGCCGAGCGAAAAAGACGTCGGCGCGAAGCTCGCTCCGCTCGGGATCGAAACGCTGATCGTCCACAACGAGAGCCTGGCCGACGTGGAGGCTTCGTTTCTGGAGATCGGCCGGCGCTGCGGCGTGCCGGACGCGGGGGAGCGGCTCGCCGCGCGCTGGCACGCCGAGCTGCTCGCGCGGCCGCGCCCGGTCGGCTCGGCGGGCGGGGCGCCCAAGGTTTTGATGATCGTCGAGCGCCCCGCGGGCCGTCTCGGCGAACTGTACGCCGCCGGTCCCGGCACCTTCCTCGACGAGCTGCTCGGCCGATTGGGGGGCGTGAACGTGTTCGGCGACGCGCCGAACCTCTATCCGCAGGCGAGCCTGGAAGAGATCGTCGCGCGCAAACCCGATCTCATCCTCGAGCTGCGCTCCGATCCACCCGACGAGACCGCGCGCCGGGCGTTGATCGCCGACTGGCAGCCGCTCCAGGCGGTGCCGGCCGTCGCGAACGGGCGCATCCGCGTGATCGCGGGCGACTTCACCCTGATCCCCGGTCCGCGTTTGCCACGGCTCTATCGCGCGATGGCCGAGGCGCTCGAAGCGAAGAACGCGCCGGAGAGAGGAACCGCGCCGTGACCGCCGAGCCAACCGCCGCCGGCGCGGCTCTCGACGCCGCCCGGGATCGAGCGGAACCGGCGCTGCTCTCGGTCCGCGGCCTGGAGCGCGAGGAGCGGGGGCGAGGCCACACCGGCTGGCGTCTCGGGCCGATCGACCTCGACGTCCGCGCCGGCGAATGCCTCGCGCTGGTCGGACCGAACGGGGCGGGAAAGACCACGCTGCTGCGGTGCCTCGCGGGGCTGCGCGCGCCGTCGCGAGGGGAGATCCGCCACCGCGGCCGGAGCTTCGCCGGGCTGTCGCGTCGCGAGCTCGCGCGACGGATCGCCTACGTTCCGCAGGTGCGTCCGGCGAGCGTGCCGCTTTCGGTGCGCGAAGCGGTGGGGCTGGGCCGCTACCCCCACCTGTCGCGCTTCCAGCTCGCCCCGGGGGCGGCGGACCACCGCGCGGTGGAGCGCGCGCTCGCGGCGGCAGGGATCGAAGCGCTCGCCGACCGGCCGCTCGACGAGCTCTCCGGCGGCGAACGCCAGATGGCCTGGATCGCCGCGGCGCTCGCCCAGGAGGCGGAGGTGCTGATCCTCGACGAGCCGACCACCCACCTCGATCCGCGCCATCAGCGCGACGTGGCCAGGTTGCTTCGCCGGCTGCACGCCGAGGGGGGGGCGACGGTGCTGTTCGCCACCCACGACCTCGAGCTCGCGGGCCTCCTCGGCGACCGGGTGCTGGCTCTCCGCGCCGGCCGGATCGCCGCGCTCGCCCCGCCGCGCGAGGTGCTCGCCGCCGAATCGCTGGCGGCGCTGTTCGACGCTCCATTTTCTCCGAGCGCCGACGGCCGGGCCGCGCGGCTGTCGCTGGCAACGTAGACTCGATCGACCCTTCATGAGCCCGTCGCCCCGCCCGCCTCGTCCCACCCTCGCGCTTGCGCTGCTCGCCCTGCTCTGGCTTGGCGTCGCGCTCTGCGCGCCGCTCCTCGGCAGCCAGCCGATCGGCCTCGCCCAGGTGCTGCGGGGCGACCCGACCGCGCTCGCGATCTTCTGGCAGCTCCGGCTACCGCGGGTGCTGCTCGGGCTCCTCTCCGGCGGCGCACTCGCGACGGCGGGGCTCGGTTTCCAGACGCTGTTCCGGAACCCGCTCGCCGAGCCGTACACGCTCGGCGTGGCGGGCGGCGCGGCGCTCGGAGCGGTGCTCGCGCTGCGGTTTCTCGAAGGGCTGGGCGCCCTCGGCCTGCCCATGGTGGCGCTCGCGAGCTTCGCCGGGGCGCTCGGCGCGACCGCGCTGGTCGCGGGGGTGGCGCTCCGGAGGAAGGAGAGCGACACCGGGAAGCTCTTGCTCGCCGGGATCGGCGTGTCGCTCTCGACCTCGGCGCTGATCCTGTTCGTCCAGTACCTCGCCGACGCGACGCAGACCTTCCGCATGGTGCGCTGGATGATGGGCGGCCTCGCCGTGGTCGGCTATCGCGAGGTGCTCTGGCTGCTCCCCTGGACGCTGCTCGGCTTCGCGGTCCTCCTCGCGTCCCGCTGGGACCTGAACCTCCTGTTGGCGGGAGAAGAGATCGCCGCCTCGCGGGGCGTCGACGTGCCGCGCCTCCGGCTGCGGGTCCTGATCGCGATCTCGCTGATGATCGGCGCCCTCGTGGCGGTCGCCGGCCCGATCGGCTTCGTCGGCCTGATGGTTCCCCACGCCCTGCGCCGCCTGGTCGGCCACGACCACCTGACGCTCGTCCCCGCCTGCCTGCTCGGCGGAGGAGCCTTCCTCGCCCTCGCCGACCTCGCCGCCCGCACCGTAATGGCCCCGGCCGACCTGCCGGTCGGCGTGCTCACGGCGCTCCTTGGCGGACCGTTTTTCCTGATGCTTCTCGCGCTGCGGCGGGAGGGGCGGTAGGGCGCCGGAGCTTCCCGGCCGTGGGTAGAATAGCCCCATGATCCCGCTCTATCGCGTCGCCCCCGAAGGCTTTTTCGCCGCCAACGACCCCTCGTCCGGCGAGCTGCGCATTCTCTACTCCGATCCGTACGAGACCCTCCCGGGTGGGTGGGAATTCGGCAGCAAGGTCGACCTCGACACGGCGTCGTTCCTCTGCCCGGTGGCGCCGAGCAAGATCATCGGCATCGGCCGCAACTACGTCGAGCACGCGCAGGAGCTGGGCAATCCCATGCCGACCGAGCCGCTGTTCTTCTTGAAGGCGCCGTCGGCGCTGATCGGACCGAGGGCGCCGATCGTGCTGCCGCCCGAGAGCGCGCAGGTCGAATACGAAGGGGAAATCGCCGTCGTTCTCCGGCATCGGCTGCGCAGGGCGGCGGCGGAGGACGCGGCGACGGCGATCCTCGGCGTGGTGCCGGCCTGCGACGTGACCGCGCGTGATCTTCAGAAGAAGGACGGCCGCTTCGCGCGGGCGAAGGGCTTCGACACGTTCTGTCCGATCGGACCCGCGATCGGCATCGGCCCGGATCTCGAGGATCTCTCGGTCGTCACCCGCGTCAACGGCGTCGAGCGCCAGCGCGGCCGGACGCGCGAGATGGCTTTCGGCATCGTCGACATCCTCGTGTACCTGTCGAACATCATGACCCTGGAACCGGGCGACGTCGTGCTCACGGGCACGCCGGCCGGGGTGGGATCGCTCGCCGACGGCGACGTCGTCCAGGTGGAGATCCCCGGGCTCCCCGTGCTCGAGAGCCCGGTCGAGGCGTACCGACGAGCCCCCGAAGGGGCGTAGGCGGTTCCATGCGGTCCCTCGTCGCACCGGTCCTTCGGATCCTTCTGGCCCTCTCCGTTCTTCTGGCCCTGGCCGTTCCGTTGTGCGCGGCCGGCGCAGGGCTCGACGAGCGGATCGACCTCAAGGTGACCCGCGCGTCGGCCGAGGAGGTGCTCCGCAGCTTCGGCGAGGTCTTGTCCGTGGAGGTGGAGCTGGAGAAGCCTCTGACGGCGGAAGTGACGCTCGACCTCGAAAAGGTGTCGGTCCGGAAGGCGCTCTACGCGGTCTGCCGGCAGGCCGGATGCCGCTGGCACGTCGAGGAAGGGGAGCGGCGGCGCCTGGTCATTTCGCCGAAGAAGTAGGCGCCGAGGCGTGTGCTAGCCTCCCCCTTTCTTTCGGAGAAAGCGGAGGGGAAGCGATGAGCGAGCCCGCGAGCAGCCCGGCGAAAAGCCATCGAATGATCGGACGGCCGGTCGGTGATCTGCCCGAATTCACCGTGCGCGCGATCGCCGCGGGGATCGTGTTCGGCATCGTTTTCGGCGCGGCGAACGCGTACCTCGGTCTGCGGGTCGGCCTGACGGTCGCGACCTCGATTCCGATTTCGGTGCTCACGGTCGCGCTGTTCCGCCTGATGCGGAGCGACCGGACGATGATCCTCGAGGCGAACCTCGCGCAGACGGTCGGCTCGGCCAGCTCGTCGCTCGCCGCGGGGACGATCTTCACCATCCCGGCGCTCTTCCTCTGGGGCATCGTGCCGCCGTTCTGGCAGATCGCGGGCCTCGCGTTTCTGGGTGCCATTCTCGGCATTTCGGCCATGGTGCCGCTGCGCCGGCTGCTGATCGTCGAGAGCGCCGAGGAGCTGCCATATCCGGAGGGAACCGCCTGCGCCGAGGTGCTGCGGGCGACGACTGCGGCCTCTTCGGGCGGGCGCTGGATCTTTCTCGGGCTGGGGGTCGGGGCGGCGATCAAGCTCGCGATCGGCGCGGCCTGCCTGATCGAATCGGACCTCTCGACGCTGGTGCCGTTCCTGCCCAAGGCGGAGGTCGCGCTGGAGATCGCCCCGGCACTGCTCGCGGTCGGCTACATCTTGGGCTACCGGCAGTCGGCGATCATGGTCTCGGGCAGCTTGATCTCGGCGCTCGCGCTCACGCCGTTGATCGCCCTCGTGGGCGACGGTCTGCCGAATCCCCTGTTTCCGGAATCGAGCAAGCTGATCCACGACCTCTCCGCCGGCCAGATCTGGTCGCGCTATGTCCGCTACATCGGCGCGGGCGCGGTCGCCGCGGCGGGGATCGTCACGGTCTTCCGCTCGTTGCCGACCATGGTCCGATCGCTCTCGGCCGTGCTCGCGGGCCTCAAGAAATCGGGCGCCGGGGCGGTCGGAGAAGGGGAAGGCGTCGAGCGTACGGACCGCGACGTGCCGGGCTGGATGGTGCTCGCCGGTCCGGTGATCGTGATCCTCGGCCTGGTCGGCATCCCCGGCCTGCTCGCGGGCGAGATGAGCCTCGTGCCACGCATCGCGGCGGCTCTCGGGGTGGCGATCTTCGGAGTTCTCTTCGTCGTCGTTTCATCCCGCATCGTCGGCCTGATCGGCGTCTCGTCGAACCCGACCTCGGGGATGACGCTCGTGACGCTGCTCGGCACCGCGTTGGTCTTCGTCCTCTGCGGGTGGACCGATCCGTCGGCTCGGGCGGCGATCCTCACGGTGGGCACGGTGGTCTGCATCGCGGCGTCCAAGGCGGGGGACATCTCCCAGGATCTGAAGACCGGCTTCCTCGTCGGGGCGACTCCGGCGCGCCAGCAGGTCGGGCAGTTGATCGGCGCGGCGTTCGCCTGTTGGGCAATCGCGGGCACGGTGCTGCTGCTCGGCAAGGCGTTCACCTTCGGCTCCGAGCAGCTGCCCGCGCCGCAGGCGACGCTCATGAAGACGGTGATCGACGGCGTGCTCACGGGCTCGCTCCCCTGGGGGCTCGTCGGCACGGGCGCCGCGTTCTCGCTCGGCGCGATGCTCGCGGGCCTTCCCGGCCTCGCCTTCGCGGTCGGCATCTACCTGCCGCTCGGCAGCCTCACGCCGATCTTCCTCGGCGGCATCGTCCGCTCCTGGGTCGAGAAGCGGCGCGAGGGCAAGGCGATCGAAGGAGACCCCGGCATCCTCGCCGCCTCCGGCCTGATCGCCGGCGAAGGGCTCGCGGGCGTGGCGATCGCTCTCCTCGTCGCGATTCAAACCCGCGGCGGGGGCTTCGGAGCCTGGCTCGCGAGCTGGCATTTCGCCGAAAAAGGCTTCGTCCGCCTCGAAGGCCCGCTCGCGATCAGCCTCGGACTCATCCTGGTCGGCGCGATCTCTCTCTTCCTCCACCGCGCCGGGGGCTCGGCGGCGGGGGCGGAGTCTTAGGTTCGTGGATTTCGCCCGAGGGCTGCAGCTCGTCGAGGGTTTTCTCGCGGCAGGGTCCGGCCGCGGCGCCGTCATCGGAGGGATCGCGCTCGCCGCGTACGGCAACCCGCGCACGACGATCGACCTCGATTTCGTGGTCGACGGCGGCCTCCAGGACGAGCTGATCGCGTTTCTCGAGGCCGAAGGGTTCGAGACACTGTTCCGCAGCAGCGGGTACTCGAACCACGAGCATCCCGACCCCGAGAAGGGACGCCTCGATTTCGTCTACGTCCGGGGAGATACGGCGGAAAAGCTCTTCGCGGGATGCCGCCTCCTTCTCGGGCCGGGCGGCCGGTCGATCCTCGTGCCCAAGCCGGAGCATCTCGCGGCGCTCAAAGCCACCGCCGCGAGGAACGATCCTTCCCGCGCCCCGGGAGACCTCGCCGACGTACGTTTTCTGTTGGGACTTCCCGGCGTTGACCATCCGACGATCCGTGAGTATTTTGAGCGTCAGGGTCTTGGAGACCTCTTCGATGAGCTCGAACGATCGCTCTGACTTCCTGTCGAACCTTGAGCGCGACATCCCGACGACGCCCGAGGACGTGATCGCTTTGCGCAAGCACCGTCCGGTCCGAGGCGAGAACTGGCTCGAAGATCTCCATCGTCTGACCCAGCAGCTCCCGGGCGTTCAGGAGGCGTTGCGCCGCCGAAAGACGTTCGAGGGGTGCGAGCCGTTCGAGCTGTAGCCGAGCCGCCCCCTTTCTCGGCCGCCCGTTGCCTCCGGGCGCCGGCCCCTGTACCCTTCGTCGAAACGCTGTCGGAAACCCGATGATAGACCTCGCCAGAGTTCCGCCCGAGCTGTTTTCCGTGGCGCTCGAAAGCAATCTTCGGCGGTTCGCCGCGGACTACAAGCTGTCGGGGCATTTCGTCGACGCGGTGAGGATCCGCCTTGAAGCCGAATGCGCCTGGCTGATCCCGGAGCTCGACGTGGTGGACGAGGATCATTGGCGGCCGATCGTGCGCGGCGGCACCGGGGGGCGGTCGCACGAATGCGCGCCGGGAATGTTCGACCTCGTCCTCGCTCGAGATTTCCTCGCGCGGCGCAAGCCGAAGATCCCGGAATCCACCATCCTCGCCCGAGTGATCCGCTTCGGGCGCCAGGTGGGGCTGCTCGGGGCGGTCCGTCCGGCGCGGCCGTTCGGGCCGGCCGACCGGCGGACGCTCGATCGGCTCGCCGGGCTGCTCGCCGAGGAGCTCGCCCGGCGGGAGCGCAAGCGCCTCTACAAGATCCTCGACCGGATCAAAGAAAAGATCGTCGCCGAGCTCTCGCCGCGCGACCTCGCCTACCAGATCCTCGACGGCCTCGAACAGCTCGTGGGTTACGACCACTCCTCGGCGTTCCTCACCTGGGATGCGACGGCCGGCGTCTTGAAGATCGAGGCGGAGAAGATCGTCTGGACGAAAGCGAAGAGCGCGGCGGTCGGGCGCGAGATCCCGGTTTCGCCCGAGCTGATCGAGGTTCTCGAGAGCGGTCTGCACTTTTCCAACGACTCGAAGGACTCGAGCCCGGGCTCGGACGGCTCCACCTCCGACGACGCCGTGCGCCGACTTTTCGACGACGGCCCGGCGCCGGGCATCCCGGCGATCCGCAGCCTGCTCGTGGCGCCGCTCTTTTTCGACGGGCGCTTCCTCGGGGTGCTCAAGGTGGCGGCCATCAAGCGCCGCGCCTTCGACGGCTGGGACGCCGAAGTGGTGGAGCGGTTCTTGCCGGTGGCCGAGGTCGCGATCCGCAACGCGCAATGGAACCAGACGCTCGAGAACCAGGCGGCGCAGGCGGAGGTCAAGGCGAACCTGGTGACCCTCGCTCGGGTGGTCGCCCACGACGTGAACAACGCCGTCGGCGCGATCCTGCCGCTCGCCCAGCAGATGCAAGACGATTTGAAGAACGGCGAGCTGGTCGCCGAGGAGGCGGAGGAAGACCTCTCCGTGATCGTCGACCGGGCGCAGTTCTGCAAGCGGATCTTCGCCAACATGTTGCGCGCAGGAAGCACTGGGAGGCTCGGCGAAGGCCCGGTCGACCTGAACCGGTCGGTGCGCGAAACCGTTACCTACTTCGAGGCCGCCGCGGCGCGGTCGGGAGTCGACCTCTCGCTCGCGCTCGATCCGGAGATGCCGGTGGTGCTCTTCTCACGCCAGGACCTGGAACACGTACTGCTCAACCTGGTGACCAATTCGCTCGAGGCGATACGCACCTCCGGTCAACGGATCGAGGTCCAGACCGGACGGACGACCACCGGGCTCGGATTCCTGCGCGTCATCGACGACGGCCCGGGAATTCCGCGTCACCTCCGCGACAAGGTGCTCGAGCCGTTCTTCTCGACCAAGCAGGGAGGACACGGCCTCGGCCTCGCGCTCTGCCGGTCGCTCACCTGGCAGAACTGCGGGGGCTTCGAGATCGAAAGCGAGGCGGGCCACGGCACGACCGTCACGATCGAGATGAAGCTGTTCAATCCGCCGGAAGGCGGGGCGCCGCCCGAGAGCCCGCGGGCGGAAGGGGGGCTCTCGGCGGAGGGTAATCCGTCCGACACCGCGCCGCCGGGGGCCGGGCTCGAAATGGGTTCGGGCCGGCTGGAGATCCCGAATGTCTCCTGACCGGAAGATCCTGGTCGTCGACGACGATCCGGCGATTCGGCGCGTCATCTCCCGGCTGCTCAAGGGGCACAAGGTGGTGACCGCGGCGAGCGCCGCGGAAGGGCTCGCCGCGGCGCGCGCCGAGCGGTTCGACCTCGCCCTCGTCGACGTCCACCTCGGCGAGGCGGAGGACGACGGCTACACGCTTTGCCGGGCTCTGCGCGCGGAAAACCCGCATACCGAGGTGATCCTGATCACCGGCTCGGTCTCGCACGCCGACGAGAAGCTCTATCGGTCGCTGGTCGAGGACGCCTACTACTTCCTCTGGAAACCTTTCGATCGGCGGGTGCTGCTCGCCTTGGTGGAGCGCTGCCTGCGTCTCCAGGCCGAGCGCGAGGCGAAGGAGAGTTACGCGCGCCGGCTGGACGAAGATTTCGAGCGCGCCAAGAGATTCCAGCTGAGCTTGCTGCCGCGCGATCCGGTGGCGCACGCGGGGTGGAAGGTCGCGGGGCTCCTCGAGAGTTGCGACGCGCTCGGCGGCGATCATTTCCATGCCCAGACCTGGGGCGAGGACCGAGTCGACTTCGCGATTTCCGACGTCGTCGGTCACGGGGTATCGGCGGCGATGTACGCGGGAATGCTCCGCTCGACGCTGGATGCCGCGCGGCGGCGCTCGACCGATCCGGAGCGGGTCGTCCGCTGGCTCTACGACGGGGTCGATTTCTTCGACGGCCGGAAGTTCGCAACGCTCGTCTATGGCCAGCTCGGCGAGGACGGGCGCCTGCGCTATTTCAACGCCGCCCACCCTCCGCCGCTGGTGCTCGGCCGCTCGGGCCTGGTCACGCTCGAGCCCACCGGGAGTCTGGTCTGCTCGCCGTTCCGTGCGAAGCCGCCCGAGATCGCCGAGATCCGGCTCGAGGCGGGCGACCGCCTGTTCGCCTATACAGACGGGGCGTTCGAGGCGCGAAACGAGGCGGACGAGGAGCTCGGCCGCGAGCGGCTCGCGGAGGTGTTCGAGCAGACCCGCGACGTCGATCTCGCCGAGGCGCTCCTCCGGCTGCTTACCGCGGTCAAGGAGTTCGCCGGCCGCCGGCCGCTCGGCGACGACGTGACCTTGCTGTTGATCGAGCGAGCCTAGCGGGCTGCTGAAAAACCCCGCTCACGTCGCAGAGTTTCCGAGGGCGAACCCGAGTCTGTCCGAGCGAAGCGAGTTACGAGGGAAGCCCGCAGTCCTGCGACGAAGGAGTTTTTCAGCGGCCCGCTAGCTAGGGCCTGCGATCAATATTCGACGTAGGCGTCGTCCAGATAACAGTAGAGCCATCGTTCGCCGCGTTCCGCCGAGGCGATCACCGGATGACCGGTCGCACGGGCGTGATGGCTCGCGTGCCGGTTCGGCGAGCTGTCGCAGCAGAGCGTGATCCCGCAGGTCTGGCAGGTTCGCAGGTGGACCCACCGGTCGCCGATCTTCACGCATTCGGCGCACTCCCGGGCTTTCGGGTGGCGGACGTGTTCAGGGTCGATGGCCTCCACGTGGGAGCACGAGGTGGCGGGCATGATCCGCTCCTATTCGTTCAGGACCTACTCGTTCAGAACCTGGTGGACGAAAGAGACCGCGATCGAGCCTTCGCCGACCGCGGAGGCGACGCGTTTGATGCTGCCCGAGCGGACGTCGCCCACCGCGAAGACGCCGGGAAGGCTCGTCTCCAGCAAATGCGGGCGCCTGCGCAGCGGCCAACGGGCTTCGCGCAGCTCGCCGTCGGAAAGGGTCGAGCCCGTCTTGATGAAGCCCTTGGCGTCGCGCAGGACGCAGCCGTCGAGCCAGCCGGTGTTGGGGAGGGCGCCGGTCATCAGGAAGACGTGACCGACCGGCAAGGTTTCAGCCTTGCCCAACTCGCGGTTCTCGATCCGAACCCGTTCGAGCCGCTGATCGCCTTCAAGGCCCACGATCTCCGTGTGGACGCGCAGCTCGATCTTCGGGCTGTCTTCGATCCGGCGGATCAGGTAGCGCGACATGGTTTCGGCCAGGCCCTCCGAGCGAATGATCATGTGGACCTTGCGCGCCGTTTGGGCGAGGAATACGGCGGCCTGGCCGGCGGAGTTACCCCCTCCGACGACGATCACATCGTCGTCGTCGCCGCATAGCTGCGCCTCGAGAAAGGTCGCTCCGTAATAGATCCCCGAACCTTCGAAGCGCGCGAGGTCCGGAATTTCCGGACGTCGATACTCCGCGCCCGAGGCGATGATGACCGAGCGCGCGAGCAGGCGCGTGCCGTCGGCGAGCCCGACCGCATAAGGCTTCCGGTCGCACGAGAGGCTCTGCGCGTTGGCCGCGATCATCAGCTGGGCGCCGAACTTTTGCGCCTGGGTATAAGCGCGCCCCGCGAGCTCCTGGCCCGAGATTCCGGTAGGAAACCCGAGGTAGTTCTCGATCTTCGAGGAGGAGCCCGCCTGCCCGCCCGGCGCGTTCGATTCGAGCACCAACACGTCGAGCCCCTCCGACGCTCCGTAAACGGCGGCCGCGAGGCCGGCCGGTCCGGCGCCCACGACGAGGAGGTCGTTGACCTTGGCGGGATCGATCGAGTCGTTGAACCCCAGGCACTCGGCGATCCGCTCGTTGGTCGGGTTTCGCAGCACGGTCTGACCGCGGCAGATCAGCACCGGGATGTCGGAGAACGCGACGTGGAAACGATCGAGCAGGTCTTGGACGTCGTCTTCCCGATCGAGATCGATGAAGGCATAGGGATGCCCGTTGCGGGTGAGGAACTCCTGAATCCTCAGCGTGCCCGAGCAGTGAACGGAGCCAATCAGCACGACGTCGCCGAGCCCCTGGGCGAGCAGCTCGACGCGTCGCAGGATGAAGGCGCGGAGGAAGATCTCGCCGAGCTCCGAGTCGTTTTGGACCAGGGAGAGCAGCGCTTCGTGCTCGATCTCGATCGCCTTGCCCGGGTCGCCGAACCGCGCGCGGACGAGCGACGGGCGGCCGGAGAGCATGTTCACCTCGCCGGTGAACTCGCCGGGCTCGTGGACCACGACGAGGGTCTCCTCGCCGTCGAAAGGGCGGACGATCTCGACCGTACCCGCGGTGACGACGAAGAACGGCACCAGATGATCGCCGGCCTCGAACAGGAGGTCGCCGCGCGCTCCCGCGCGCTCTTTACCGTGGGGCGCGACGCGCTCGATCTGCTCGGGCGTGAGCTTGGGGAAGATGTGCTCGGGTCGCGTGGTGGCGAGGAGGGGGGCGGGCTCGGCCATCTGGGGCTCCGGCGGTCTGGGAGGGTTCTCGCGAGCGGAGTCGGTCCGGGCGCGAACATAACATGACGGCCCCGGAGGCACCCCGAGCCGCCGAGTTATGATGCCGAAATCGTCACCTCGTCGAGACGTGGCGCGATGCAAGGAGGAGAACGATGCAGATCGGCATGATCGGCTTGGGGCGCATGGGAGCCAACATGACTCGCCGCCTCCTGCGTGGCGGGCATTCGGTGGTGGTGTACGACCTCAATCCCGACGCGGTCGCAGGCCTGGTGGAGGAAGGGGCCATCGGCTCCGCCTCGCTCGACGAGCTGGTCGCCCGTCTCGAAGGGCCGCGCGCGGTTTGGTTGATGGTACCGGCGGGTGGACCGACCGAAAAGATGGTGGAGGCGCTCGGCGCCAAGCTCGCCGAAGGCGACGTGGTGATCGACGGGGGCAACTCGTTTTTCAAGGACGACGTGCGACGTTCTCGTGCGCTCGAGGCCCGGGGGGTCCGTTACCTCGATGCCGGCACGAGCGGCGGCGTCTGGGGCCTGGAGCGCGGCTACTGCCTGATGATCGGCGGCGACCGGGCCTCCTACGAACGGTTGGAGTCGATCTTCCGAACGCTGGCACCGGGACGGGGCGAGATCGCACCCTCGATGGGGCGCGAGGGACGGACGAGCACCGCGGAAGAGGGGTATCTCTACTGCGGCGGCGCAGGAGCGGGGCACTTCGTCAAGATGATCCACAACGGAATCGAGTATGGGCTGATGCAGGCCTATGCCGAAGGGTTCGACATCTTGAAGAGCGCCGCGCTCGAACGGGTTCCCGCCGACCAGCGCTACGAGTTCGATCTCGCCGACATCGCCGAGGTTTGGCGCCGCGGCAGCGTCGTCACCTCGTGGCTTCTCGACCTGTCGGCGATCGCGTTCGCCGAAAGCCCCGAGCTTTCCGAATACGCGGGCACCGTCGAGGACTCGGGAGAAGGGCGCTGGACGGTCGCGACGGCGATCGAGCAGGCCGTCCCCGCCGACGTGCTCTCGGCCGCGCTCTACGCGCGTTTCCGCTCCCGGCAGGATCACACCTTCGCCGAAAAGGTGCTCTCCGCGATGCGCAAGAAGTTCGGCGGACACGTGGAAAAACCGGCCACGCCTCGGCCGGCCGAAGGGTGAGGAGCGCGCGATGAGCAAGAAGATCGCCGCCTCGGCTCCCACCCGCTCGGCGAGCAAGGCGCCGGCGGCCGACGAGAAAGAGAAGGAAGGCCTGCTCGAATCGCCGGAGGAAGCGGTCGCCTCGCCGTGCTGCATGGTGATCTTCGGCGCGCTCGGCGATCTGACGAAACGCAAGCTGATCCCGGCGCTCTACAACCTCGCGAGCAGCAAGCTGCTCGCGCCGGAATTCGCGGTCGTGGGGATCGGCCGCGATCCGCTGTCGGACGAGGCGTTCCGCGATCGTCTGCGCACCGATCTCGGCGAGTTCGCGACCGGGCCGATCGAGGCGGAGACCGCCGACTGGCTGTTCGAAAGACTCCATTACGTCGCCGGCGACTTCACCGATCCGGACCTGTACACGCGGCTCGGTGAGCGCCTTATCCAGGTAGACGCCGAGCACGGCAACCGCGGCGACTACCTGTTCTATCTCGCGATTCCGCCCAGCTTCTTCGACGACGTGGTGAGCAATCTCGGCGCCGCCGGCCTGCTCAAGGAAGCCGAGGGGCCGTGGCGCCGCTTGGTGGTCGAGAAGCCGTTCGGCCGCGACGTCGAGTCGGCCCGCGCGCTCAACAAGATGGTGGGCGAGCAGGTGCGCGAGGATCAGGTCTACCGGATCGATCACTATCTGGGCAAGGAAACGGTCCAGAACATCATGGCGTTTCGTTTCGCCAACGGGATCTTCGAGCCGATCTGGAACCGCCGCTACATCGACCACGTCCAGATCACGGTGGCCGAGAGCGTGGGCGTCGAGGCGCGCGGCAGCTATTACGAGGAGGCCGGGGCGCTGCGCGACATGGTGGCGAACCACATGTTCCAGATCCTCGCCCTGATCGCGATGGAGCCGCCGATCTCGTTCTCCGGCAACGCCGTGCGCGACGAGCGGGTCAAGGTGCTGCACGCGATCCATCCGCTCACGCCCGAGTCCGTCCTCTCCGACGCCGTGCGCGGTCAGTATCGCGAAGGGCTCATGGCGGGCGAGAAGGTTCCGGCCTATCGCGCGGAGGCGAAGGTGTCGCCGGCCTCGAACACCGAGACCTTCGTCGCGATGAAGCTCACCCTGGACAACTGGCGCTTCGCCGACGTACCGTTTTACCTGCGCACCGGCAAGCGCCTGCCCAAGCGGGTGACCGAGGTGGCGATCCAATTCAAACGCGCTCCGTTCATCCTGTTCCGAGAAACCCCGGTCGAAAAGCTCAATCCGAACCTGCTCGTTCTCCACATCCAACCGGACGAGGGGATCTCCCTCCGCTTCGAGGGGAAAGTGCCCGGTCCTTCGCTCAAGCTCGGCACGGTGCGGATGGCGTTCAACTACGCCGACTATTTCGGGGCCCGGCCGACTACCGGGTACGAGACGCTGCTCTACGACGCGATGACTGGCGACTCCACCCTCTTCCTGCGAAGCGACATGGTCGAGGCGGGGTGGCAGGCGGTGCAGCCGATCCTCGACGTGTGGGGGGCTCTCGCGCCGCGCAGCTTCCCCAACTACGACGCCGGAACCTGGGGACCGAAGGAAGCGAACGACTTGATCGAGCGCGACGGCCGGAAGTGGCGGACTTGAGGGCTCGACGGTAGAGAATCGGGGATCGATTCGGAGCGGGGGCCATGGAAGAGCTGACCCGGGTGGGAGAGCGGGGTGCCACCCGCGTGATGATCGCCGACGACCGTCGCGAGCTCGCGGCCGGCGCGGCAGAGCAGTTCGCACGCTCGGCGGCGCGCGCGGTCTCGCTGCGCGGAAGGTTCACCGTCGCGCTCTCGGGCGGCTCGACGCCGCGCGATCTCTACGCGCGACTGGCGTCCGAGCCTCTCGTCAACGAGATTCCCTGGAGCGGCGTCCACCTCTTCTGGGGCGACGAACGGTGCGTTCCCCCGGATCACGAGGAGAGCAACTACCGCATGGTGCGCGAGTCGCTGCTCGAGGCCCCGCGCCGTCCGCCGATCCCCCGCGAGAACGTTCATCGATTCGCGACCGAGATCGCCGATCCGGCCGAGGTCGCGACGCGCTACGAGACCGAGCTGCGGACGTTCTTCTCCTTGCGCGGAAGCGAGCCGCCGCGCTTCGATCTCGTCTTGCTCGGTCTCGGCGCGGACGGACATACCGCGTCTCTGTTCCCGGGAACGGGAGCGGTCGCGGTGGCCGATCGCCTTTGTTTCCCGCTCTACGTCGAGCGCCTCGGCGTCGAGCGTCTGACGCTGTCTCTGCCGGTGTTCCTCGCGGCACGAAGCGTCGCGTTTCTCGTCGCGGGTGAGGACAAAGCGGAGAAGGTCGCCGCGATCCTCGGCGAGGACGCGCCGCGCGTTCCGGCGGACGAGCTGCCCGCGGCGGCGGTGCGTCCCGCGCTCGGCGAGCTCACGTGGTGGATCGATCGCGCTGCGGCGCGCGGTCTCCGAGGCTGAGCCAGAGAACGAAATAGTCGAGGAAAGACGGGAGTTTTTGAAGCCTGGGGGAAGTCGTGTGGGACCCGCTCGGGCTCGAAGGGGAGGTGCCGGCAGCGATGCTCCGCGTTTGGGAGCCGGCAGCTCCGGGAGGTGACTCCGACTCGAAGAGTCGGACGAAGGCCTCCGGAACCCTCGACGAAAGTGTGCTTACTTCTTGGCAGCGGCCGGAGCAGCCACCTTGACGACCTTCGGAGCAGCGGCCTTCTTCGGAGCGGCAGCCTTCTTCGGAGCGGCCTTCTTCGGAGCAGCAGCCTTCTTCGGGGCGGCAGCCTTCTTCGGAGCGGCGGCCTTCTTCGGGGCAGCAGCCTTCTTCGGAGCAGCAGCCTTCTTCGGGGCGGCAGCCTTCTTCGGAGCAGCGGCCTTCTTCGGAGCCGCAGCCTTCTTCGGAGCGGCGGCCTTCTTCGCCGGAGCCTTCGCAGCCTTCTTTGCGGACGTCGCCATCGATACTCTCCTTTCGGGTGTTGGGTGCCCGTGGTACGGGCGGAAGGTCATGGAAAAAAGGTACGCCACAACATCTTGCGTGTCAAGAGGTTCGTACCTCAATCCTTAGTGACTCGGTGTAGCGCAAAGGGGCCGGTAGACTCCGGAAATCAAAGTCGTCCTTGGGTGCGCCCGCGGCAAGAAAACGCCCGAATTTCCTCGGGTTTTTGAGCGGGTGTGACGATGCGGAATCGACGCGCGAGCTCGAGCGGAGCGCGTCGAGGAGGTTCTCGAGGCGCGGAAAGTTCTTGCGCCGAGCGAGAGGGAGAGGCTGGTTTTGGGTGTGAAGCGCGCGCGTCTAGTAGGCGTTGTGGTGCTTGAAACCGTGGCGCAGCGTCATCCAGAGGATCTTCATGTCGAGCGCGAGCGACCAGTT
Organism: Thermoanaerobaculia bacterium; assembly: GCA_044226625.1. Classification (GTDB taxonomy): domain Bacteria; phylum Acidobacteriota; class Thermoanaerobaculia; order Multivoradales; family UBA5704; genus DASYKS01. Next base: position 35,221 of record JBGAGQ010000030.1, on the reverse strand, counting down.
CTCGATGTAGTAGAGGTCGTACTGGATGCGCTTTTTGATCGAGGTGTTGCCGCGCCAACCGTGGACCTGCGCCCAACCGGTAATGCCGGCCTTCACGCGATGGCGGAGCATGTACTGCGGGATCTTGTGCTTGAACTCCCGCACGAAGGTGGGGCGCTCCGGACGCGGACCGATGATCGACATGTCGCCCACCAGCACGTTCCAGATCTGCGGTAGCTCGTCGATCGACCAATGGCGGAGGAAACCGCCGACGCGCGTGCGTCGCGGATCGTCCTTGATCGCCCAGACCGGACCGGTCGAAGCCTCGGCGTCGGCGCGCATCGAGCGGAATTTGAGGATCATGAACGACTTGCCGTCGAGCCCCATCCGCTCCTGGCGATAGAAGATCGGACCGCGGTCCTCGAGCCAGATCGCGATCGCCACGAACGGCAGGAAGGGGAGGAGAACCGCGAGGACGCCGATCGCGATCGCCACGTCCATCGCCCGCTTGACCAGGCTGTTCCACCCTTGGAGCGGCACCTGGGAGAGGTTGATGACCGGCGTTCCGTCGACGTCTTCGAGCGAGGCGTTGAGCGTCGCGAATTGCAGGATGTCGGGCACGAGCTTGATGTCGACGATCTCGTTGCCCATCCGCTGGAGGATCTGCAGGGTCTTCCGGTACGCCTCGATCGGCAGCGCGACGTAGACCTGATCGATCGAGCGCTCGGCGATGATTTCTTCCGCCTGGCGCAGCGTGCCGAGCACCGGCACGCCGTCGATCTCGGTGCCCGCTTTGCCCGGATCGTCGTCGAGGAAGCCGACGATCTCGAACCCGAGGTCGCGATGGGCGACGAGCTTCTGGGTGATCTCGCGTCCGAGCACTCCGGCGCCGATCACCAGGATGCGCTGCAGGTTGTGGCCCGAGAGGCGGATGCGCTTGAGGACCTGGCGCACGCCCATGCGCACGCCCGACACCAGCGCGAGGTCGAGCAGCGCGAACAGCGCGAGGAACGCGCGGCTATAGGTGAAGTACTCGCGGCTTCCCGGCGCCGCGGGGGGCCGGTACCAGGCGATCAGGACGGAGAGCAGCACGGTCGCGAGCAACACCGCCACGACCAGCGTGATCACCTCGTCGACGCGGCTGCGTCCGCGGCGGTTCTGATAGAGGCCGTGGAAGTAGAAGACCACCGGCCAGAGGACGAGCACGAACGGCAGGAGGGCGAGGTAGGGCGTGAAATCCGGCACGCTCTTTGTGACCGGGATCACCTCGACTTCGAAGCGAAGGATCCAGGCGGCAAAGAACGCGACGACGGTCGCCGCTAGATCTGCGGCGAGATAGAGACCCGCGGTCATGCGATGGCGTTGGCGGATCACGAAGTCGTTCCTCTCGGGGAAGCCTCAACCGGCACGCAGAGGGCGCGAAAGCGTTGCGAAAAAAGTTGCCGCGAAAAGCGCTCGGCTCGCTGTCGGATCTCCAACGGATTGAATCGAAACTGACGCGCTTTGTCAATCGTCTCGCTCATCCGCCCCGCCTGCTCGGCGAGGTCGCCGATCGGCTCGTAGAGGAGGCCGTCTTTCCCGTCCTGGACGATGTCGAGGATACCGCCGCGCCCCGCGGCGACGACGGGGGTGCCGCAGCCGAGCGCCTCGACGGCGGCGATGCCGAAATCCTCGATTCCCGGTTGCACGAACAGGCTCGCTCCTCGATAGAGATCGCGCAGCGCGCCGCCGTCGACCCGGCCGAGGAGCTCGATCGTTCCTCCCGACGTGGCGGCGAGGCGGGCGAGGTGTTCGCGTTCCGGACCGTCGCCGACGATCCGAAGCGGCAGGCCCGACCGGGCGCAGGCTGCGATCGCGATGTCTACGCGCTTATACGGAGCGAGCGCGGAAACCGCCAGGGCGTACGGGGCGGACGTCCGCTCCTCGGGGCCCGGGGTGAAGAAATCGAGGTCGACCGGCGGCGCCAGCACCTCGGCCTCGCGCCCATAGTAGCGGCGGATCCGTTCGGCGACGAACGAGGAGTTGGCAACGAACGCGTCGACTCGCGACGACGACGCGACGTCCCAGGTGCGGAGGCGGGAGAGCGCGAGGCCGCGCAGGCGCGCGACGATCCCCGTGCGCCGCGGGAAATAGGCGTGCTCCTGGTCCCAGGCGTACCGCATCGGGGTGTGGCAGTAGCAGACGTGAAAGGCCCCGGGCGGCGGGATCACGCCTTTCGCCACGCAGTGGCTCGACGAGACGATCAGGTCGAATCCGGAGAGATCGAAGTCCTCGATCGCTGCCGGGAAGAGCGGCAGGTAGTGGCGATATCGACGGCGGATCGCGGGCGCGCGGTCGAGGAAGCTCGGCACGATCGGATGCCGCTCGAGCGCTTCCGAGACGCTGCCGGGAAAGTGAAACAGGGTGTGGATCGGTGCGCCGGGAAAGAGGGCGGCGATCTCCTCCAGGACCTTCTCCCCGCCGCGCATACCCGTGAGCCAATCGTGGACCAGCGCAACGCGTGGCGGCGCGGCGCGGCCGGTGGCCGCTCCGGTCATCGAGCGGTCTCCGAGGAGTGGGCGGGAGCGATCGGCGCGGTGCGCGGCATCCCTTCGATGGCTTGAAAATAGATACCCAGCGTCTGCTCCGCCGCTCGCTCCCAGCGGAACGCCTCGGCGCGGGCGCGACCGCGCTCGATCAGACGCACGCGATGGTCGGGGTCGGTCATGCAGCGCGCGATCGCCTGGGCGATGGCGTCGAGATCGAGCGGATCGACCAGGTGGCCGTAACCGTTCGCGATCTCCCGGAGCGCCGAGGTGTTCGAGGTGATCACCGGTGTACCGGAGGCCATCGCCTCGACCACCGGAAGCCCGAACCCTTCGTAGAGCGTCGGATAGAGAAACACCGCCGCTCCCTGGTAGAGCGCGGCGAGATCCTCGAAATCGACATGGCCGAGGAGCTTCACCCGGTCGCCGAGGCCGAGCTGTTCGGCGCGTTGACGGATGCGCGATTCGCCCGGCGTCCGGTCGCCCACGCACACCAGCGAGGCCTCGAACCCCGCCATCTTCCGTGCCCGCGCGTACGCCTTCACCACGTTGTCGAGGTTCTTGTGCGGCTTCGGATTGCCGACGAAGAGAAGGTAGGGCTGGGTGATGCCGAGCGCCGCGAGGCGCCGGCCGATCTCCTCGGGGGCGAGACGGCGGCGGAACCGCTCCTCGACGCCGTTCAGGACGACCTCGATCTTCGTGCCGTCGACGCCGAAGTAGTCGATCAGGTCCTGCTTCGTGTTCTCCGAGACCGCGATGATCCGATCGCCCCGCTCGAGGCTCCGGCGGATCATCCGCGAGGCGTAGACGAAGGCGAACCCGTTGGGCAGGAACTCCGGGTAGAGCACGTGGATGATGTCGTGGATCGTCACCACGACCTTGCCGGGAACGTAAGCGGGCAGGACGTAATGGGTGGCGTGGTAGAGGTCGGGGCGCAGCCGGTAGAGCCGCCAGGAGAGCGAGACCATCTCGCGCAGGGAATAGACCCCCGCCCGCTCGGAGACTGGAATGAAATTGTCCGGAAGGGTGGCGAACAGCTCCCGGTCCTCGTCGTGGGACAGGAGCAGGTACCGGTTCTCGAGATCGATCGCCGCCAGGCCGTGGATCAGGTTGCGGACGTAGGTGCCGATGCCGAAGTCTCGGATCTTTCGGGCATCGAGGGCGATCGTATAGGGCGGCACGCGGAGGGGCTCCCGGACAAACGGCCGGACCTAGGAGTTTATCGCTTCGGCGAAGATCGCATCCAACCGGTCGGCCGCCTGCCGCCAGGTGAACCGCGCGGCCTGCGCCGGTCCACGCGCCGCGAGCTCCCGCGCCTTGCCGGGTTCGGCGAGCAGGCGGCCGAGCGCATCCGCGAGCGCCGCGGGCTCGCCGATGTCGACCTGGAGGCCTGCGTTTCCCACCACCTCGGGAAGGCTCGACCGGTCCGAAACCACGGTCGGGACGCCGCAGGCGAGCGCCTCGGCCGCGGGCAGGCCAAAGCCTTCGTAGAGCGAGGGGTAGACGAAGATCGACGCGGCCTGGAAGATTCGGACCAGGCGCGCGCGGGGCACCGGACCCAAGTGGATCAGCCCGTCCGCCTTGAGCGCCTCGATCCGGTGGAGGATCTTCGGGCCGCCCCAGCCGAAAGGGCCGACGAGGACGAGCGGAGGGACGGCGCCGCCGGCGAGGCCCAGGAGCCCGTCGCGCTCGACCAGGAACTGCCAGGCGTCGAGGATCGCGCCGACGTTCTTTCTAGGCTCCAGGGTCCCGGCGTAGAGCAGATAGCCGTCGGGTGCGCCGATCTCGTCTCGGGTCGCGGCGATGTCGTCGGCGTCCGCCGGGCGAAACTCCGCGTCGATCCCGGGGTAGATGACCTCGACTCGATCGGCACAATCGGGGAAGTGAAACCGAAGGTCGGCCGCGGTCGCCTGGGAATCGACGACGATCCGCCGCGCGCGGTCGAGCGAGGCATGGAGGAACGGGTAGACGCTCCAGCGCACCTTGACGCGATGATGGTCGGGAAACAGCAGGGTCGTGAGGTCGTGGACCGTCGCGACCGCGGGCACCGGGCAGCGGAGCGGTAGCGTCATGTGCGGCGACCAGAGCAGGTCGACGTCTCCCGCGGCAAGCCGCTTGGGCAGTCGCAGTTGCTGCCAGATCACTCCCAAGGGGGCTGGCTGGATCTCGATCGGAATGCCCGCCGCCGCGAACTCCTCGGTCCCTTCGACCGCGCCGTGGGCGAGGCCCAGATAGCGACGATCGCCGCGGCGCGCGAGCTCCAGGAGCAGCGATCGCGTGTAGACGCCGATGCCGGTCACCGACCGGACGAGCGGCCGCAGGTCGACCGCGACCGTGGGCAAGGACTCCATGCTCGACCTACTTCGCCGCGGGCTTGAACAGCGCCCGGAACGCCTGGAGCGCCGCCGGGTGATAGATCGTGCCGTGGGTTTCGGCCGATAGGGGAGAGTAGGTCCAGCGGACGTTCGGCGGAGAGGCGATCTTGAGCGTCTCGACCAACCGTTCGGTCGGCGCCACGATCCCCTTCTCGTCGCTGGTCGCGAGATAGAGCATCGCTTGCTTGCTGCCTTTCATGGCCGCGAGGCGCGATTTCGCTTGCCGGACCAGATCCTCGCGATTCCACCAGAGGCTCGGATCGAAGGCGATGTAGGTGTCGAACATCCCGGGCGCCAGCAGAAACGTCTCGACGATGAAGAGACCGGCGAGCGATTCGCCGACGATCGCGGTCTCTTCCGTCGTCCGGTAGCGCGCGCGGATCTCGGGCATCAGCTCTTTGCCCAGGAAGTCCCGGAAGGCGGCCGAGCCGCCGACGCGGGGCGCGATCTTCCGGTCTTCGGGGTCGTCGGTCGGTCCGGTCATGTCCCGCCGCCGCTCGGTATTTTCGATCCCCACCAGGATCATCGGCCGCATCGTGCCGTTACCGGCGCCCACCTGGACCAGGCCGGCCACGTGCAGGAAGTCCTCGCCGATCCCGCCGTCCGGCATGTACAGGACGGGGAACCGCATCTCCTTGTCCGCCTCGTAGCCGGCGGGCAGATAGACGTTGATCCGGCGTGTCTCCGCTAGGATCTTCGAGGGGATCGTGAACGTCTCACCGATCGAGAGCGGCGCGGACGCCGTGGCGGCCGGCGCCTGCCCACGGCAGGGCACGAGGGGAGCGAGGAGCAGGAGCGCGACGGCGTAGGCGAGTTTCTTCATACGAGCGTCGGATCGTACCAGGCCGGCGGGTGTCGTCGCGCATGGGCCGCCGCGGGTTGGCGGCGCCCGGACCGCGCTCGTCAGGCGTCGTGCGGGGGGACGCGGCGATTCCGGCGTGAAGGTCCCGTCGGGGAATTTCGCGGGCGCGTCGCCCGGTCCAAGGCGTAGACGATCGTGCCGTCGTGGACAAAGACCTTGCGCACCGGCGCGGCGCGCTCCCAGTGCCGCGCGAGGCGGCGTTGCCAGCGTCTCTCCAGGCGGTCGACATGGACGACGACGTGGCTCACCCCCCAGCTCCGGAGCAGTGCGAGCCGTTCCGCGTCCGGCACCGGCCAACAGCAGTCGGCGCGGAACTGTTGGTTCTCCGGCGGGACGAAACCGCTGTAGCCGTTCACCATCGGCTTGTGATGAAACGAGCCGAAATAGAGATACGGCAGGTCGTCGAGCGGCGCGCCGATCGGCAGCTCCAAGACGGCGGCGACCGAGGGGGATCGCGCGAGATAGCCGTAGACCGGCGGAGGCGGATCGAGCGGCGGCAGCTCGCCCCAGGGAAGCGCCTTCGGGGACAGCTCGAACACGGCGAGTCCGAGCACCGCCGCGACGATCGAGAGGTGCGCGAGGCGGGAGGAGGCCGCGCTCGATCGAAACCGGCCAAAGGCCGAGCTTTCGCGAAACCAGGTCAGGGCGACGTCGAGGCCGGTGGCCGCAAGCGCGGCGATCGAGAACGAGGCGAGCACGAGGAACCGGCTCTCGACCCGCATGCCCGAGAAACCGGGGAGGATCTTCATCAGAGGCACGTAAGCGATGGGAAAGGCGAACAGCGCCGAGGCCGCGCCCGCGAAGAACAGGCCGCGCTGCCAACCCGAGTCGGCGAACCATGCGCGGCGCGTTCCGGCGCCACGGGCTCCGATCGCAAGAGCGCCGCCGAGCGCCAGAAGCAGGAGCAAGAGCGCGGTGAGGTAGGGAAGCGTCGTGACGAAAAATCCGCTCGTTTTGACCTGGGGGGCCTCGAGCCAGGTGCGGACCTCGGAGATCGCGAAGGCGATTCCCGCGATCGCGGCCAAAAGTCGCGGCATCCATCGGGTGAACCAGGTCTCCGGCTTCGGTTCGACTTGGGCGGCGCGTTTTCTCTTGCGAGCCTCCGCGGCGATCGCGGCGATCGCAAACGTGCCGGGGAGGAAGCCGGGAAAGAAGGCGTTCTCGGGCCGGCGCCAAAGCGGAGGAAAGAGGTCCGAATAGCGATTCTTGACCGCCGGGGTGAACAGGCTCACTACGCTCGCGCCGTACAGGCGGGCCTCCATGCCCCGCCGTTCGATGGATCGGCGCGCTGAAACGTAAGGGCCGAACACGGTCGCGGCGACCGCCAGAGCCAACGCCCCCGACAGGGCGAGAGCCCGCGCGCGCTCGGCGTTCCAGGGGATTCGGGCGGGTCCCGCGACACGGTTCACGAACAGCGCGATGAGCGGGATGTGGATCATGTAGGCGAGGTAGGCGCCCCCCGTCACATGGAGCGTATAGAAGAAGAGGAACCAGACGGCCCGGCGGAAGGTGCCCTCGACCAACAATCGATCGAAGTGCCAAAGGACGAGCGGCAGCCACGCGGTCAGCAGCATCTGGAGGTGGCTTGCCTGGTCCCAACGGAACGGCGCGAACGCGAACGCCAGGCCGCCGAAGAACGCCGCCGCCTCCGAGCGGCCGGAGCGGCGAAAGACCCAATAGGCCGATCCTCCGCTCGCCGCGAACGAGCCGAGAAACAGCAGGTTGTAGGCCCCGATGGCGTCGACGCCGAAACGTTCGAGGAGGGTCGCGAGGGCGGCGGGCCCGAGCAGGTGATCCGAGAGCGTCGTGACGTGGGGCGCCGGAAAGAAAAACGGGGCGTTCCAGAACGTGGCCCAGAAATGGGAGAAGTCGTGGAAGAGATCTCGGGAGATCGAGTAAACGCCCCACTTCAAGACCACGAGGTTGAACAGAGGGTCTCCCGGATCGGGAGCGATCTTCGCGCCGAGATCCTTCCACGGCGGACGCAGGGCGATGACGGTGACGGCCAGGTAGGCGAAGAGCGCCGCAAAACAAAAGGCAGGGCGCAAGCGGCCCGAGGACGCTTCGAGCGCCGGCTCTTCTCGATCTTCAACCATCGATCGATCTCTACGTTAGAAGGCGGCGCCGCGTCGGGGCCGGAGGTACGCTCTGCGCGAGAGCTGGGGCGAACGGAAGCCCCCGAGGGGCGAAAGGGGACGCCGCGACGTCCGGCGTCCCCACCCGACTTGGATTGGAAGCCGGCTTACTTGCCGGAGACCACGATCTGGTTGTCGACCGAGACCACGCCGTCGGTGTGACTGGCGAGCTTCTCCGCCTCGTCCTTCTCGGAGCTGGTCTTCGCGGTGCCCGAGAGGGTGACCCGGCCGTCCTTGGTGTCGACGTCGATCGCGAGCCCCTTGACCTCCGGATCGGCGAGCAGCTTCGCTTTCACCTTGGCCGTGATGCCCGCGTCGTCGAGCTTCGCTTCGGCGTTTTCACCTGCGGCCTTGGCCTTCTCGCCGGCCTCGTCCGCCGCGTTCTGGATGTCCTCTCCGGCGCGTTCCGCGGCCTCGCCCGCGTTCGCGGTCGCTTCTTTCGTTTCGTCCGCGGCCGCCTGGCCGGCGGTGGCGACGGCTTCTCCGGTTTCCTCACCGGCGGACTTGATCGCTTCGCCGGCCTCGGCGTTCTGTTCCTGGACGTCCGCTCGGTTGCAGGCTCCCCCGACGACACACATCAGGGCGAGCGCGGGAATCGTGATCCATTTGCTGTTCATGAGAGTTTCCTCCGGGTCGTCATTCGATCCAAGTCGCCCACGGAAGGGTCCGTGGAACGATCCGGGCGGCCCTTTGTGCAAGAACCAAGCCGCTGTGCCAGCCGATCGTTTCAACGCGATCGACGGCGCGGATTCGTCACGACCGGTACCCGATGCATCCCGCGGGGACCGTTCAAAAACCGGAGGAAACGGGGCTCTACTTCGCGCCGACGACGATTCGATTGTCGACCGAGAGGACGCCTTCGGTGCTGCGGGCAATTCTTTCCGCCTCGTCGCGTTGGGCGGCAGTCTTCGCCGTTCCGCGCAGGGTCACGCGGGCGCCGGTGGTGTCCACGTCGATCTCCACGCCTTTCACGTCGGCGTTGGCGATCAGCTTGGCCTTGATCGAAGCCGTGATCGCGGCGTCGGAAACCGTTCTCTTCGCGTTCTCTCCCGCTTGCTCCGCCGCGGCTCCGATCTTCTTGCCCGCCTGCTTCGCGCTCTCTTCGGCCTCGCGACCCGCTTCGCGGAGTTTCCCCTTGGCCTCCTCTCCGGCCTCTTGGAGCGCGTCACCGGCCCGATCGACGGCGGCCTTCGTCTCGGCGGCCGCGGCCTCGCCGGCCGCCTGGACCGCTTCTCCGGTCTCTTTGCCGGCGGCCTTGATCGCTTCTCCGGCCTGGCGGGTCTGTTTCTGGACGTCGGGGTGGTTGCAGCCGGCCGCCGCAAGCAGGAGCGAGCAAAGCGAAGCGGCCAAGGTCAGGGCGTTTCGTTCGATTCGTCTCATGATCACCTCGCGCGGCGGGACGCCGCGGTCGATCCTCCGGAGGAGACCTTACTACGTCAACGCGCCTCGCGGCTTTCGGTCGTCCACGCCTGGCGCACCCGGGGTGGGGCGTAGATCGATTCCGGAATCTCGGCGAGGCGGGAGGGATGGACCTGGGAGCCGAGCCCGAAGAACTGGCAGAAGCTCATGATCAGCGGGCGCCACCGCGTGGGATCGATCCGATTCTCATGTCCTTCCATCAGGATCTCTTCCGCGACGTGTACGCGCTCGATCCGGACTTCGATCGCGACGAGCGTCGCCGGTTGATTCGGATCGCGGTCGCCCACCGGATGCGCCGCGGTGAGCTTCGCTTCGAGCTGCACCGGGCATTCGGCCGCGCGCGGCGGCGCGACGAGTTCGGAGGGCACGGCGGTGAGCCCCGCGATGCCGAACTTGTCCCGCTCGTGCCGGTAGCCCATCGCGACCTTGTGCGGCGGCACCGGGTCGGAGCCGGTCGTCCGGGCGAGGCGGTCGACGTGGGAGACCAGGTCGACCGAGGGGAGGTTGAGCACGCACTCGCCCGTGCGCAACAGGTTCTGCGGCGTGTGCGAGCGGGCGCCGAAGCCGAGCATGCAGTTCCAGCCGAGCCACCAGGCCGAGGAGATCGGCGCGAGGTTCGCGCTGCCGTCTTCGTTCAGGGTCGAGACCAGGACGACGGGGGTGCCGAAGTAGAGGATCGCGGGATCGAGTTTCTTGTGCATGGAGGGATCGTAGAGATCGCCCCCGGGGCTCCGCACTCCGAATCTTGCGTTCGAAACTCCGCCTCCGGACCGCCGTCGACCTCGCCGCGACGGGACTATTTCGGCCGGGGTGTCGAGATCTCTTTCGGCACCCGGTCGGCGTTCCGCCAGATCTCGCGCAGCTCTCTCCGCGCCTTCGCGGCCGTCTCCTCGTCTCCCAGTTGATCGGACGCCCGCGCGAGCCCGAGAAGGGACGCGGTTCGCCGCGGCGTCCGCGCGAGCGCGCTCTCGAACGCCTCTTTCGCTTCGCGCGCCTCGCCATTTTCGAGGAGCCATTCGCCGAGCAACTCGTAGGCGGGCTTGTCGACGGTCGGCGGACCGAAGTCGACCGGCATCAGCGTTTCGGCCTGGGTTGCGGCCCTCAGGCGATTCTTGGCTTTGAGGGCGTCCCCTTCCAGCGCCGCGGCCAAACCGGACATCTCCAGCATCAACGTCGCCACACGCTGGCTGGGTGCCTGATCGGTCGGATTCTCGGACGTGAACTGCTGGTCGAACTCCCGTTTCGCCGCTCCGAATCTCTCCATCTCCACTTTGAAAGTCGCAAGGTCCTTTCGGCGAGCCGCCGCGTAGGCGCGAGCGAACGCGAGGTTGAGCCGGGTCGTCGCCCGCGGCCCCGGGTCGATCGTCCACGAGGCGACCTCGCCGCTGAAGTCCTCGCTGTCGATCAGGTATCGCGTCCACATCGCGACATACGAGCCGAGCGACGAGCGGTCGGGGTCGTACCCGGGATCCTTCTCCCCTTGGGCGTGGTCGGAGGCCGCCTCGGCCCGGCACGCTTCGAGGATCCGCCGCGCGGCGTCGAACCGCCCCTGCTCCTGGTAGCCGTAGGCGAGCCAGAACGGATAGTGACCGCATCCCCGGCCGTGCTGGCCATGACCCTCGCGAATTTTGGTCGCCGCCGCGGAGGCGGCTTCGTTCGCCGAGACCACGCCGTCCCAGTCCCCGAGCGCGAGGAAGATGTGCGACGTCATGTGCAGCGCGTGAGGCGCGTCGGGCGCGACCTTGCCGTAGCGTCGCGCCGCCCGGAGCCCAAGGGGTGCGTGGGCCGGGTCGTCGTACGAGTGGATCAGGTAGTGGAGGATCCCCGGGTGGTTGGGAAGGCTCGGCAGCCACTCCTCGAGGATCGCGGCGGAGCGCATGTAGGTCGCCACGTCCCGGCCGGCGTGGGCGGTGCCGAGAATCGACAGGGCATGAAACGCCGCGGCGTCCGGGTCGGAGGGAAAGCGCTGCGAGAGCTCGGCCATCGCCGCTTCGTATCGGACGTCGCGTTCCTCTTTCTCTCCCTCGCCGTAAAGGACTTCCAGCGCCGCGAGATATCCCTTCTCGCGCTCGGTCGGCGCCTTCTTCGCTCGCTCCTCGGGGCTCGCGCCGAGCTTCGCCAGGACGGCTCTCGCGGCCGGCAGGTCCTGCTCCATCCAGATCGGATGGTTGTACGTCATCGCCTCGCCCCAGTAGGCCATGGCGAACCCGGGGTCGATCGCCTGCGCGGCGCGGAACGCCTCGGCGGCCCGCTCGTACTCGAAGTTGTGCAGCTGGGCGAGGCCGTAGAGAAACCGCTCTTGCGCGGGGGGCGAGCCGGAGTTGGCGAACGCCACTTTGCCCGCCGAGGCGCCACCCGCGGTTCCCGCGTTGGCGGCACCTTGCGCAAAGGAGGGGACGGACAGCAGGCCGAGCGTGGCGAGGAGGACGAGGCGCGAAAGGAATTTCATGGCGCGGAGCTTACTCCTCTCCTTTCTCGTGGCGAGAAACGTCTCGATCGCGCTCTCCGTAGAATCGATTTAGCGACGAACGCGAAGAAAGGCCAGGGGGGGACATGAGGCGAACTGCGGCTCGACTGGGTTGCGCGGCACTGCTCTTGGGCGCCGTTTCGGCCCAGCGCGCCGCCGGAGCGGATGGCGCGTCCGCGGAGCTCCGGCCGGCGAGCGTCCAGACGATGAGTCGCTCCGAATGGACCGGCGATTTGAGAGACCTGCCGGTCGCCAAAGCCTGGCGGCCCGGCGATCCGGAGTTCGAGCTACAGCAGGGGAACGACGAGGAGCGCTTCCGCGAGATCGCCGTTCCGCGCTCCCGTGACGCCGCGGCGGCTTCGATGGACGCTGCCCGTGCCGAGGGCGCGGAACCGGTCTTCGCGGGTGCGGGCCGCACGTTGGCCGGATCGTTTCCCGGGCAAGGGTACTCGGGCATCCATCCACCCGACACGGTCGGCGACGCCGGCCCCGCGCATTACGTCCAGATGGTGAACTCCCCGACCGGCTCGCTCCTCGTCGTTTTCGACAAGGCGACCGGCGCGCTCGTGTCCGGACCGACCCGGCTTGGCTTGCTCGGCACGGGGCCGTGCGCGATGGCGTACGGCGACCCGATCGTGATTTACGACCACCTCGCGGGGCGCTGGCTGTTGGCCGAGATCGGCGGCGATTTCATGAGCATCTGCCTCTATCTTTCGAATGGCAGCGATCCCACCCAGGGGCCGTATACCCACTACCGGGTCGACGCACCGGCACTGCCCGATTTTCCGAAGATCGCCGTATGGCCCGACGCCTACTGGATGACCACGAACGAGCATACGTCCGGCTTTCATGGCTCGGCGGTCTGGGCGCTCGACCGGCGAAGGATGCTCGCCGGTAGTCCGGCGGTGGCCCAGCGCTGGGCCCTGCCGGGACTCGCCGGCTTCGGCTTCCAGGCGCTCACCCCGGCCGATCTCGACGGTCCGCCACCGCCTCGCGGCACGCTCGGCTATCTCGCGCGCCATCACGACGACGAGCTGCACGACGGCGCCAGCGCGGATCCCGCGCGCGACTTCCTCGATCTCTGGACGATCCAGGCCGACTTCGGAAACGCCTCGAATTCCGCTTTGGTCGGACCCTCGCGGGTTGCCGTCTCCGAATTCGATTCTTCCCTTTGCGGCACGGCGCTCACCCCTTGCATCCCGCAGCCGGTCGCGGCTCGCAAGCTCTGGGCGGTCCAGTTCTGGATTACCTACCGCTTGGTCTACCGCTCCGATCCGGGGATGGAGACGCTGCTCGGAAACTTCACCGTCGATGCCGACGCGACCGATCGCGCGGCGCTACGCTGGTTCGAGCTGCGCCGCTCCGGCAACCTCGCCTGGTCTCTGTTTCAAGAGGGGAACCTCGGTGCGGCCGGAAGCCACCGCTGGATCGGCGCGATCGCCGAGGATCGCGCGGGCGACGTGGCGATTATCGCGAACGCCGCGAGCGCCTCCTACCCGCCAAGCGTGCACTTCTCGGCCCGCCGAGCGAGCGATCCCGTCGGGACCTTGCCGCTCGGCGAGACGGTGGTCTTCCCGGGAACCGGCGGGATCAACTCCGAACGGAGTGGCGACTACGCGGCGATGACCGTCGACCCGGTCGACGGCTGCACCTTCTGGTACACGGGGGAAATCGCCGCGAGCAACAACTGGGACACCCGGATCGCTTCGATCCGAATGCCGGAGTGCGCCGCGCCGCCGGCGTCCACGGGGAAGTTCTTCGCCCTCCCTCCGTGCCGGGTCCTCGACACGCGCCAGTCCCCTCCATCGCTTCTTTCGGGCGTGCCCGAGGTGCTCGCGCTCCGGGGCGTCTGCGGCGTTCCGGCGAGCGCGGTCGCGGTGGCGGCGAACGTCACCGTAACCGGAGCGAGCGGCTCGGGCTTCGTCACGTTTTATCCGGGCAATCAGACCCCTTCGACGGTCGCCACCCTCAACTGGAGCGCCGGCCAGACCCGCACCAACAACGCGATCCTGCAACTCTCGACCGACAGCCAAGGATCGCTGGCCGTTCGGCCGTTCGTGGCGGGCGGTGGGGGAGCCCAATTGATCGTCGACGTCGCCGGGTATTTCGAGTAGCGCACGGACAAAACGTGCTCAGGGCCGAGGCAGATCCAGCCGCGCGCGGGTCCCTCCGAGCGGCGAGGGTTCGAGCGCAATCGAGCCGCCGTGGAGCTCGGCGAGGTCGCTGACGATCGCGAGCCCGAGGCCCGATCCGCGTACCCTCTGATCGGCTCGCACCCCTCGTTCGAACACCTGGGCGCGCAGGGACGGATCGAGGCCGGGACCATCGTCGTCCACCGCGATCGAGAGCTGCTCCTCTCTGATGGAGGATGAAATGGCGACTTGGCAGCGCGCCCACTTGCACGCGTTGTCGAGCAGGTTCCCCAGCATCTCGTCGAGGTCTTCTCTGCGGCCGCGAATCTCGTGCGCCGACGAGACGTCCACGTCGATACCGAGCTTGCGCTCCGCATAGAGGCGCCGCATCGTGCGCACCAGACCCTCGACGGAAGGTAGGACGGAGCATCGGAACCCCGGCGCGGCGCGCGCCGATGCGGAAGCGCGAGCCCGGGCCAAGTGGTAATCGACCTGCCGCTGCATCCGCTCGACCTGTTGGCCGAGCGTCGCCGCGAGATCGTGATGGCCCATGACGGCGGCCTGTTCCGCTTCCTGAGCGAGCACGGCGAGCGGCGTCTTCAATCCGTGCGCGAGATCTCCAGCCGTCGCGAGGGCTCGGGCGATGGCGCGCTCACGATCTTCGAGCAGCCCATTCAGGTCGTCCACCAATGGCTGCACTTCCGTCGGATGGTCGCCTTCGATCTGCCGACTGCGTCCTTCGCGTACCGACGACAGGCTGGCGCGAAGGCTCGCCAGCGGAGCCACGGCCCTGCGAACGAGGAACAGGCCCCCCACGACGAAAGCGACGACGAAGATTGCCATCACGACGTGGTAGGTCGCGCCGTGCAGCCCGAGCTCGGGATGATTCCGCGCGAGCTTGAGCAGTAGAGCTGTGACCGTGACGAAGACCGCGGTCATCCAGACGACCGCTCCGACGAACAGCCGCGCTCGGAGCGAGCCCTTCACGATTGCGTCCCGCTGTGCCCAGCGCACCCCGTTCGCCCCATGCGATAACCGAGCCCGCGCACGGTTTCGATCGTTTCGGCGCCGAGCTTCCTTCGAAGCCGGGCGATGAACACCTCGACGGTGTTCGAGTCGCGGTCGAAGGTTTGCGCGTAGATGTGCTCGACGAGCTCTGCCTGTGAAACGACGCGGTCGCGATGGTGCAGGAGATAGGAGAGCACGCGAAGCTCGTGGCCGGTCAGTTTCACCGGTTGGCCATCGAGAGTGACCTGGGACGTTCGCGGATCCAGCGCCAAACCGCCGTGGCGCAGCTCAGGGTTAAGCTGGCCGCACGCGCGCCGGATCAGAGCGCGCAGCCGAGCCAGCAGCTCCTCCATCCGGAAGGGCTTGGTCAGGTAGTCGTCCGCGCCGCCGTCGATGCCGCGGACCTTCTCGCTCCAGGTTCCGCGGGCGGTGAGTATCAGCACCGGCACCGTGATTCCGTGGGCGCGCCAGCGTTCGAGCAGCGTCAACCCATCGACCTTCGGTAGGCCGAGATCGAGAATCACCACGTCGTACGGTTCGGTGGCGACGAGAAAGTCGCCACGCTCTCCGTCCGCCGCGAGGT
This sequence comes from Thermoanaerobaculia bacterium, assembly GCA_044226625.1. GTDB lineage: Bacteria > Acidobacteriota > Thermoanaerobaculia > Multivoradales > UBA5704 > DASYKS01. The sequence continues at coordinate 19,736 of JBGAGQ010000030.1, read as the reverse complement.
CCACCGCATACCCGCGCTTTCCGAGCGTGGCGGCCAGCCGATCGGCCAGCAGCGACTCATCTTCGATGACCAAGACTCTCATGCTTGACCGTGCTCGATCGAGGGGATTCGACCACGGAATCCGGCTCAGGGGCGAGCCGCCGCCGCGTTCGGCTCCCGCGCGGTGAGCCCGGCGCCGATCTCAAGAGCTCCCGAGCGCCGGTTTCCGGGACCGGCTCCGCTCGAGCGTCCACAACCCCTGCGCGGAGAGCAGGGCAGAGAAGAGCGCGCTGACCCCAAGGGCGATCAGCGTAAAGACCCAGAGCAAGGCGCTGCTCGACCCCGCAACTCCGTGGCCGAGGGCGCCTCCTTTCAAATTGAAATGGATGTAGGGAACGTAGGCTCCGAGAAGCGATCCTAGGAAGACGATGACGTAGCCGGATCGCCGCTCGGCGAGCACCAGCGTTGCGTAGAGCCAGAGAACCGCGATGGGCACCGCGAGGAGGTTGGCGGGCACTCCCTTCTCGAATCCGCGAACGATGTCGTCCGCCAGGTGCAACAGCACCAGGAAGAGCGTTAGCAGGGACATGACGCGTAATAGGAGGCTGTTCTTCATCGTAGTGTTTCCTTAGACGAGTGGACGAAAGCGAGGTTCGGTTCGTGCCGACAGCGTAGAGCGCGCCGGCTGAACGTCCGCTGAACGGGGCGTTCAGATTCGGTTCAGCTGGGTTTCCGCAGGATCGCGGTCCCGAAAGATTGCCCTAGACGCGTTTGGAGGCCGCACGATGCGCGACATCCTCTTACCTTTCCACATCGCCGCCGGGGCGCTCGCCATCGTTCTCGGCGCGATCGCCCTCTCGACCCGCAAGGGCGGAACGGTCCACCGCAAGAGCGGACTGCTGTTCCTCTGCGCCATGCTCGTCATGGGCTCGAGCGGGTCGATCCTCGCGCTTCGCCATGGCATCACCGACGGGAACGTCGTGGCGGGCCTCATGGCGGCCTATTTCGTCGGCACGGCGTGGACGACCGTTCGTCCCCCGTCGCCCTTGATTCGCCGCGTCGACGCCGCCTCCCTCGCGAGCGTGATCGTTCTCGCGCTCGGATCGATCGCGAACGGCGTCCGGTTCATCCACAGCACGGCTCGTGGCGCCAGCGGCGTTCCCTTGCGCACAGTGGGCATGACGTCCCTCTTCCTCGCCGCCGTCATGATTTTCGCGGCGATCGGCGACGCGCGCGTCCTTTGGTCCGGCTCGCTGCGTGGCGGCCAGCGCCTCGCGCGCCGTCTGTGGCGCATGTGCTTTGCACTTTTCATCGCCGCCGGATCGTTCTTCTCGATTCGCTCGCGGGTGGCGAGAATTTTCCCCGAATCCTTGAACACGGGAACGATCCGCTCGCTGCTGATCCTTCTGCCGTTTGGCGCGATGTTCTATTGGTTGTGGCGGGTCCGCCGCCGGCCGTGGCTCGGTTCGGAGGCGCGCCGCTAAACGAATACCCGACGCGGGGCGGCGCCTGCTCCCGCCCCCCGCGACGTGCTCAACGTTGTATTCAATGGCCGCCCTCTCACCCCTTCACCCCACCCGCCCCAGCCACTCCGCCATCCCTCTCCACAACTCCTCTTTCCGATCCGTCAGCCGATGGTCGCCGTCGGCGTACAACCGCAGCTCGAGCTTTCGATAGCGGCAGCGGGCGACGAAGTCGACGACGTCGGCGTAGGGGACGGAGGCGTCCATCCTTCCTTGAAAGATGAGGGTCGGAGTCTGGAGCTCGTCCTGGAGGCGTTGGCGCGGGTAGTGCCTCAGGTCTTCGATCAGGCTCCAGTCGAGGTCGGTTTGGACGAAGCCGTTGTCGAAGCGGATCGTTCCTTCGCGGCGCCAGCGCTCGGTGCGTTCGGGGCCGGCCCAGGTGAGGAGGCCTTTCTCCATTTCCAGGGCGGGAGCGATCAGCAGGATGGCTGCCACCCTGCGCGGATCTTGGGCGGCGTACCAGAGGGCGGTCGCTCCGCCCATCGAGGAGCCGATCAGGGCGAAGCGCTCCCAGCCGAGCTCGGCGCGGACAGCTTCGAGGTCTTCGAGATTGCGGGTGAGGGTGAGCTCGCGGAGGCTGCCGCCGGAGTCGCCATGGCCGCGGAAATCGAACGAGGCGAAGCGATAGCCCGCGGCGAGCGCCCGCTCGCGGAAGAAGTCGGCTTTCTCTCCCGCCTGGGCCGAGCCGAAACCGTGGAGGTAGAGGATGCCGGGGGAGCGCGGCGTCCCGTCCGGGGTCGCCAGGCGGAGCGATAGGGACGCGCCTCCCCGGCCGCTCCGGCCGACGCGGAGCGTGCGGACGATCTCGGGCGGTCTCATTTCAGGTCGCGAGGGGCACTCCTTGTCTGGCGATGGCGACCCGAATCCTAGGTCGAAATCCTCTTCAAGGTAGAATACGGTCCCCGGAACCGCTCCCTTCGCGTCGCCTGTCGCGAATACCCGGAGCCCCCCGCCCGTCTCGCCCATCCCCGACCTTCCCTCTCGAAACGAGAGAAACGGAGCCCATCTTGTGATCCGAAGAATGCTGATCAACGCCCAGAGCCCGGAAGAGCTGCGCATCGCCGTGGCCGACGGCTCGACCCTCGAGAGCTATCACGTCGAGGTCGCCGACGCCGGGATGACTCGGGGCAACATCTACCGCGGTGTGATCGCGGGCATCCAGCCCTCGCTGAACGCCGCCTTCATCGACTACGGCGCCGAGCGGAACGGTTTCCTCTCGATCCAGGACGTCGTCCCCGAGGCCTACTACCGGGAGCCGGTGGGCGGCAGGCCGCGGATCGAGGACGTGCTCGAGAAGGGCAAGCCGATCGTCGTCCAAGTGAGCCGCGACCCGGAAGGGCAGAAGGGCGCCGCGCTCACCACCAACCTCTCCCTCGCCGGGCGCTACCTGGTGCTCACCCCGTTCGACTCGATGCGCGGCGTCTCGCGCAAGGTCGAGGACGAGGACGTGCGCCGCGAGCTGCGCGAGATCGCGCACAAGCTCGAAGTGCCGGAAGGGTGCGGCCTGATCGTGCGGACCAACGCGCTCGACCAGAACCGAACCGTCCTCGCGCGCGACGTCCAGGCGCTCCTGCGCCTGTGGAAACGGGTGCAGAGCGAGGCGATCCACGGCCGCCAGACCAAGCTTCTCTATTCCGACCAGGATCTGATCCTGCGCGCCATCCGCGACGTCCTCGACAGCTCGATCGAGGAGGTGTTGGTCGACGACGACGCGGCGTTCGACGCCGCGGGCGAGTACATGCAGGCGTTCCTGCCGCGCAGCAAGACCACCCTGGTCCGCTACACCGAGCGGGCGCCCATCTTCTTCCGCTACGGCGTCGAGGAACAGATCGACAAGATCTACGAGCGGAGCGTGCCGCTCCCTTCGGGCGGCTCGATCGTGATCGACCCGACCGAGGCGCTCACCGCGATCGACGTCAACTCCGGCAAGGCCACCCGCGGCGGGAGCCAGGAGGAGACCGCCCTTCAGACCAACCTCGAAGCGGCGGCAGAGGTCGCCCGCCAGCTCCGCCTGCGCGACGTGGGCGGCCTAATCGTCGTCGACTTCATCGACATGCGTTCGATCAAGGCGAAGAAGAAGGTCGAGAAGGCGATCAAGGACGCGATGAAGGTCGACCGGGCGAGGAACAACGTCGGACGGATCTCGCCGAACGGTCTGGTCGAGATCAACCGGCAGCGGATCTCGCAGGCGCTCCGCCTACGGACCCACCGCGCCTGTCCGACCTGCGCCGGCACCGGCCGCATTGCGAGCCCCGAGATGGTCGCCTTGAACCTGCTGCGACGGATCGAGGGGCGCGCCGCCTCCGGACGACTCCAGAGCGTGCGCGTATCGCTCCATCCGGAGCTCGCCGACGCGCTCCAGAACAGCCGGCGCCAGAAGCTCGCCGCGCTCGAACGGGAGTTTCAGATCGCGATCGAGGTGATCGCGAGCCCGAGCCTGCATCGACCCGAAGAGAAGATCGATTGGACCGATCGTCCCGGCGGCGCGATCGTGCTGCCGGATCGCGGCGAGGCGACGGTCCGGTCCTTCGAGCCGGCCCCCGAGGTGGGCGCCACTCCCGCGCGGCGCGACGGCAAACGGTCGGCGGCGAATCAGCCGGCGATCCAGGCGCGCGAGCTCGCGATTCCGGCTCCCGAACGGGCGGCCGGTGCGCCGGAAGGGGAGACCGAGCGAAAGAAGAAGCGCCGTCGCGGTGGCAAGAACCGCAAGAAGAACGGCGGCGCGCACGCCGAGCCGCCGGTCGATCCGGCGAAGCGCCGGGTGTTCGGCGAGGAGCCCGAAGAGGCGACCGCCGCGAATGCCACGACCGCTGCGACCGACGGCTTCGATGCCGCGGACTCGGACGCCGACGACTTCGACGACTCCGAGGGCTTCTCGGGTGAAGGGGTGGACGAGGGGGAGGGCGTGGACGCTCGGGCCGGCGAGGCGGAGGGGACCGCACCGCGGACCAAGCGTCGACGTCGGGGCGGACGGAAGCGGCGCGGCAAGAACGGCGCCGCGCAGGCTGTCGAGACGGGAGCCCCCCGCGAGCCCGAGAGCGAGCCCGGCGAGAGCTTCGAAGCGGCGTCGTCCGACGACGGATTCGAAGAGGAGGGCGACGAGGCCGCCGAGCGCGCCGACGGGGTGGAACCGGGCGGCGCGGAGCGCAAGAAGCGCCGCTCCCGGCGGCGCGGCGGCCGCAAGCGGAGCGCCGCGCGCGGTGGCGGAGACGGGACGGCGGCGGCGTCCGGTACCTCGGGATCCGCGGAAGGGGACGCGGATGGCTCCGAGAGGTCGGAGAGCGCAGCGGTCGCGGAACGCGCGGCCGAGTCGCCCTCGGCCCCGGCCTACGAGGCGCCTGCGCCTCCGCCCTTGGAGCCGCCGACCTTCATCGACTGAGCGGACGTTTCGCTTCACCCCGAAGCGGGCGGAGCTCGGCTCCGCCCGCTGTTGGTCTCCCTCCAAAGACATTCGCTCGAGCCCCTCTCCCTCTTTCCGTTAGTTTCCTCTCCGGAACGCGCTCGGCGCGCACTCTGCGGTGCCCGCGCGGGACTTTTTTGCCGCAGCGCGCCGTAGTCGGCGAAAAAACGGGCTTAGCCCGAACTTCTCACCGGGTTTCTGCTGCGGCGGAAAATCTGCCGGTGCCTGCTGCGTTGCGCTCGTTCGGACTCCTCGACGGAGTGTCAAATACGCCTACGTCGTCCTCCCTTCGCGCGCCTTGCATTCACCGGCATCTCTTCCGCCTCGCTACGAAACCCGGTGAGAAATTCGGGCTAGCACCGGGGAATCGCGTTGTGCCATGATCGTCTCAACGGATTCGACGAACACTGTGTGAGCCCGGCCGAGCCGGTGGGCCGGCGTTGGGCGCTGACGAGTGCATCTGGCTACGCCCACCATGGCGAGAGCGCGGGCATGAGCGAAACGCAGAACGAGAGGGGTGCGATCGGGTCTCACGGGGGCCAGACGGCCAGAAGCTCGGCTCGTCTGGCGCAGATCGAAGCCGATCCGGTCGATCACCGGGTTCCCCTGATCCTCGGCGCGCCGACCTTCCATGCCATCACCGAGGTGGTGGCGCGTCCCCTCGAAAGAAAACCTACACGCGGCTGGTGGATCTGCTTCCTGCTGTCGGTCGCGATGGTCGGCCTACTCGGCGTCTCGATCGCCTGGCTGTTCTGGGAAGGGATCGGCGTCTGGGGTCTGAACAACCCGGTCGGCTGGGCGTTCGACATCACCAACTTCGTCTTCTGGGTCGGCATCGGCCACGCCGGAACGCTGATCTCGGCGATCCTCTTCCTGTTCCGCCAGAAATGGCGCACCTCGATCAACCGCTCGGCCGAAGCGATGACGCTGTTCGCCGTCATGTGCGCGCTGATCTTCCCCGGCATCCACGTCGGCCGGCCGTGGGTCGCCTACTGGATGTTCCCGATCCCGAACCAGATGGGCATGTGGCCGCAGTTCCGCAGCCCGCTCATGTGGGACGTCTTCGCGGTGTCGATCTACGGCTCGGTTTCGGCGCTCTTCTGGTTCGTCGGCCTGGTGCCCGATCTCGCGACGATCCGCGACCGCTCGACGGGCCTGCGGCAGAAGATCTTCGGCGCGCTCGCGATGGGCTGGCGCGGCTCGATGCGCCATTGGCAGCATTACGAGAAGGCGTACCTGATCCTCGCCGGCCTCGCCACTCCGCTGGTGCTCTCGGTCCACTCGATCGTTTCGATGGACTTCGCGACCTCCCAGCTGCCGGGCTGGCACACCACGATCTTCCCTCCCTACTTCGTCGCGGGCGCGATCTTTTCGGGCTTCGCGATGGTCGTGACCTTGATGGTGATCACGCGCAAGGCCTTCGGGCTCGAGGACGTGATCACGATGAAGCACTTCGACTACATGGCGAAGATCATGCTGCTCACCGGCATGATGGTGGGCTACGCCTACGGCCTGGAGTTCTTCATCGCCTGGTTCTCGGGGAGCGCCTACGAGCTGTTCACGTTCAAGAACCGGGCGTTCGGACCGTACGCCTGGGCCTACTGGACGATGGTCTCGTGCAACGTCCTGTCGCCCCAGCTGTTCTGGTTCAAGAAGGTGCGCTCGTCGCTCGTGTGGCTGTTCGTCCTCTCGATCTTCGTCAACATCGGTATGTGGTTCGAGCGTTTCGTGATCATCGTCACGTCGCTCCACCGGGACTTCCTGCCTTCCTCCTGGTTCTACTTCCGGCCGACGTTCTTCGACGTCTCGACGATGATCGGCAGCTTCGGTCTCTTCTTCATGATGTTCTGCCTGTTCGTGCGCTTCCTGCCGGTGGTCGCCACGGCCGAGGTGAAGACGGTGCTTCCGGAGGCGGCCGCGCATCCGCCCATGGCGCCTGAGATCGAGTTCGACGAGAAGGGGCGCGAGGGGGCCGGCGGCCGTCTCGGCCTCGCCCCGGGAGGCGCCGCCTAATGGCCTTTCTTCGTCCGAGCCTGCCGCCCGGCGAGCGCTTCGGCGCGCTCGCGGAGTTCGAGAACCCGGCCGATCTCTACCATGCCTGCGAAGGGGTGCGCGACGCGGGGTACACCCGGTGGGACGCCCACACGCCGTTCCCTGTCCACGGGCTCGATCGGGCAATGGGCTTGCGGCCCTCGCGCCTGCCGTGGATCGTGCTCGCGGGTGCCCTCGGCGGCGCCCTCGCGGGCATCGGCCTTCAGGGCTGGGTGTCGACCACCGCCTATCCGCTCGTGATCAGCGGCAAGCCGTTCTTCAGCTGGCCGGCGTTCGTGCCGGTCACGTTCGAGCTCTCGGTCCTGGGCGGCGCGTTGGGCGCGGTCTTCGGGATGTTCGGCATGAATCAGCTGCCGACGCTCCACCATCCGCTGTTCGGCAAGAAGAGCTTCGAACGGTCGAGCGACGACGGGTTCTTCCTGTCGATCGAGTCGTGGGATCCGAAATTCGACCCCGACCGGACGGTGGAGCTGCTTCGCCGGCTGGGCGCCAAGGAGGTCGAGCTGGTTTCGAGCTAGGCCGATCCGGCCCGATCGAGGCGAAACGCTCCGCGAAAAGCTGCCCATGACCGATCACGCGCACTCTTCCCATCCGCATCCGGCCTCGTTGCTCGCTTCGTCCCTCTGGCTGCCCAAAGAAGACGGCTGGCGGCGCCTGCCGCTGCTCGGGGCGGTTCTCGCCGTCGTCGGCCTCGGTGCCTGCCTGGTGGCCGCCCTGGCGGATCCGGCGGCACGCCCGCAGGTGTGGCACTCCTGGCTCGTCGGCGCGCTGTTCGCGACGAGCCTCGGCCTCGGGGGTCTGTTCTTCGTCATGGTCCATCACTCGACGCAGGCGGGTTGGAGCGTCGTGGTGCGGCGGATCGGCGAGAACGCCATGGCGACGTTGCCCTGGATGGCGATCCTGTTCGTGCCGCTGGTCCTCGGCATGGGCGATCTCTTCCACTGGAGCCATCCCGAGGTGGTCGCCAAGGATCCCCTGCTGCTCCACAAGCAGTCCTACCTGAACAAGACGTTCTTTCTCGTCCGGACCGTCGCCTACTTCGCGATCTGGTCTTTCCTGGCGCTGCGGCTAGGCGGTATGTCGCGTCGGCAGGACGAGACCGGCGAGCACGACCTGACGCGGCGCATGCGGCGCCTGTCCGCCCCGGGTCTGATCCTCTTCGCCTTGACGGTCACGTTCTTCGCGTTCGATTGGGTGATGTCGCTCGATCCCCACTGGTACTCGACGATCTTCGGCGTCTATTTCTTCGCCGGCGCGGTGATGGCGTTCTTCGCCTGGATGACGCTCGTCGCCCAGCGTCAGAGCGAGCTGATGGCGCGGGTGGTGTCCGACGAGCACCTGCACGACGTCGGCAAGCTGATGTTCGCCTTCATGGTCTTCTGGGCCTACATGGCGTTTTCCCAGTTCCTGTTGATCTGGTACGCCAATCTGCCGGAGGAGACGGGATTCTTCGCCCAGCGCCTGGCCGGCTCGTGGCGGCCGGCGAGCGCAGTCCTCGCGATCGGGCATTTCGTCGTGCCGTTCTTCTTCCTCCTGCCGCGGACGATCAAACGGAACCGCAAGGCGCTCGCGGCGGCGGCGATTTGGCTGCTCGCGATGCACGCGCTCGACCTGCACTGGCTGGTGATGCCCAGCCTGCACGAGGGCGGCATGAGCTTCTCCTGGCTCGATCTCGCCGCGTTCGTCGGCGCCTGCGGCGCGTTCCTCGCGGTTTTCGGCCGGGCGCTCGGCAGCCGGGCGATGGTGCCGCTGCGCGATCCGCGCCTGCCCGAATCGATCACCTTCGAGAACGTTTGAAAATCTCGCTAGGATCTCAACCCGCGACGGCGCGCTCTCGAGACCAAACTACTGCCGTCTAGAGGAGTCGGAACACATGACCACGCAGAAGCACAAACTGGCCGGCACCTGCATCGCCCTGACCCTCGCCCTCGCGGCCGCTCCCGTGTTCGCGGGGGATGTCACGGGCACCGTCAATTACACGGGCAAGGTTCCGAACCTGAAGCCGATCGCCATGGACGCCGACCCGGTCTGCGCGAAGAAGCACGCCAAGCCCGTCGCCAACGAGGCGTTGGTCCTCGGCGCGGGCAACACCATGGGGAACGTCCTGGTGCGGATCAAGGGACCCGTCGCCGGCAGCTACCCGGCTCCCGCCAAGCCGGCCGAGATCGATCAGGACGGCTGCCAGTACAAGCCGCACGTGCTCGGCATCCGCGTCGGCCAGACCCTCAAGTTCAAGAACAGCGACGGCCTGCTCCACAACGTGCACGCGCTGCCGAAGGTCAATACGCCGTTCAACATGGCGATGCCCGCCAACCGCCCCGAGGCGGACTCGAAGTTCCCGAAGGAAGAGGGGATGTTCTTGGTCAAGTGCGACGTCCACCCCTGGATGTCGGCCTACGTCGGCGTTTTCTCGAACCCGTTCTTCGCGGTCACCGGGCCGGACGGCAAATTCAAGATCTCGGGCCTTCCGGCCGGCACCTACGACGTCGAAGCGTGGCACGAGAAGCTGGGCACCCAGACGGTCAAGGTGACCGTCGGAGCCAAGCCCGCCACCGCGAACTTCTCGTTCGCCCCTCCGGCCAAATAGCGCAGGTCGAGTAACCACCGCTTCGACCGGCGCCTCCGGGGCGCCGTCGAAGCCCCCGAGCAACGGGTAGCACCATACCAGGGAGAGCCATGGCAACGACCGAGCTTGCACACCCTCCTGCCGGCGCCGCGCACGATCACGCGCACGACCACGGCGAGCATCCTGAGCTGGGGTTCTGGCGGAAGTACGTGTTCTCGACCGACCACAAGGTCATCGGCATCCAGTATGCCGTGACCGGTCTGTTGTTCTTGTTGTTCGGCTTCTGCCTGGTGATGTTGATGCGCTGGCAGCTCGCCTTTCCCGGCCGGGTGCTGCCGCTGATCGGCAAGCTGTTCGGCGAAGCGCGGATGCCCGGGGGCTCGATGCTCCCCGAGTTCTACAACGAGCTCGGCGCGATGCACGGGACGATCATGGTCTTCCTGGGCGTCGTGCCGCTCGCCGTCGGCGGCTTCGGCAACTTCGTGTTGCCGCTCCAGATCGGCGCCCCCGACATGGCATTTCCGAAGATCAACATGGCGAGCTACTGGTGCTACTTCCTGGGCGGCATCACGATGCTCGGCAGCTTCTTCGTTCCGGGCGGTGCGGCACAGTCGGGCTGGACGTCCTACGCTCCGCTGTCGGTCATCGCTGGGGAGGGGCAGACCATCTGGCTGCTCGGGATGATCTTCCTGATCACCTCCTCGCTCCTCGGCTCGATCAACTTCATCGTCACCACGGTGCAGCTGCGCGCGAAAGGGCTGTCGTTCTTCCGGCTGCCCTTCTTCTGCTGGGCGCAGCTCGTCACCTCGTTCCTCCTGCTGCTCGCCTTCCCGCCGCTCGAGGCGGCGGGCATCATGCAGCTGATGGACCGCGTGGCGAAGTCGAGCTTCTTCATGCCGAGCGGCCTCGTGGTCTCGGGGCAGGCGCTCACCGCCTACACCGGCGGCGGCAACCCGATCCTCTGGCAGCACCTGTTCTGGTTCCTGGCGCACCCGGAGGTCTACGTCCTGATCCTGCCGGCGTTCGGCATCGTCGCCGAGGTCGTGGCGAACAACATCCGCAAGCCCCTGTGGGGCTACAAGGTGATGATCTACGCCCTCTGGTTCCTGGGCTTCATGTCGTTCGTCGTCTGGGCGCACCACATGTTCTTCACCGGCATGGGGACGAGCATGGCGGCCTTCTTCCAGACCACGACGATGATCATCTCGATCCCCTCGGTGGTGCTGCTCACCTCGCTGCTGATCTCGCTTTGGGGCGGCTCGATCCGCTTCACGACGCCGATGCTGTTCGCGCTCGCGTTCCTGCCGATGTTCGGCATCGGCGGGCTGACCGGGTTGCCGCTCGGGCTCTCGGCGACCGACATCCCGCTCCACGACACCTACTACGTGATCGGCCACTTCCACTACGTGGTGGCGCCGGGGACGATCTTCGCGCTGTTCGCCGGCATCTACTACTGGTACCCGAAGGCGACCGGGCGGATGATGAGCGAGCGGCTCGGCCGGCTGCATTTCTGGCCTTCATTCCTGTTCATCAACGGCATCTTCATGCCGATGTTCATCCAGGGCCTCGCGGGTGTTTCTCGCCGTCTCTATGACGGTGGCGCCTCGTACGACTTCGCCAAAGGCGTGACCCACTGGAACGTCTTCATGTCGTACTCGGCCTGGGGCCTCGCGCTTTCCCAGATCCCCTTCATCATCAACTTCTTCTGGAGCCGCAAGCACGGCCAGAAGGTCGGCGAGAACCCATGGCAGGCGACCACGCTCGAATGGGTGGCACCGTCGCCGCCGCCGCACGGCAACTTCCTCACCCCCCCCGAGGCGTACCGCGGACCGTACGAGTACAGCGTGCCGGGACACCCGACCGATTTCACTCCGCAGTTCCTCTCGGAACAGAAGGCGAGCTGAGGCGAGGCCATGGAAATTCCCTACACCGTCGCCGACCGGCCGGACACCGGCCTGAACAACGGCAAGATCGGCATCTGGCTGTTCCTCGCCTCCGAGGTGATGCTGTTCGGCGCGCTGTTCGCCTCCTACATCATGCTGCGCATCGGCTCCGACGCCTGGCCGCGCGGCGACTCGATCCTGAACGTGCCGCTCGCGACGGTGAACACCGTGATCCTGATCTCCTCGTCGGTCACGATGGTCATGGCGTGGGCGTCGCTCAAACGGAACAACTTCGCCAAGTTTCGGCTGTTCCAGGCGCTCACGGTGCTCGCCGGGTTCGGCTTCCTCGGCATCAAGTACGTCGAGTACTCGACCAAGTTCCACCACCACCTGTTCCCGAGCACCAACACCTTCCTCGCGATCTACTTCACGCTCACCGGCCTCCACGGCCTCCACGTGATCGGGGGGATGGGGATCAACGCCTATCTCCTCGGCCCGGGCGCGAAGCTCTGGAAGACCGACCCGGAGCACTTCACCAACCGGGTCGAGAACTCGGGCCTGTTCTGGCACTTCGTCGACCTGGTCTGGATCTTCCTCTTTCCGGTCCTCTATCTCCTCTGACCCGGGCCCGAACCGGACGATTCGCCAAGGAGCCGCGGAGACATGAGCCATCACGATTCACACGCCGACATCGACCGCCAGGTCAAGATCTACATCCTGGTCTTCGTGACCCTTTTGGTGCTCACGATGATCACCGTCGCCGTCTCGCGTCTACACCTTCCCGTCGCGGGGGCGATCACCGTGGCGCTGATCGTCGCCTCGGTCAAGGGGACGCTGGTGGCCTCCTACTTCATGCACCTGATCTCGGAACGGAAGCTGATCTACTGGGTGCTGGGCTTCACCGTCGCCTTCTTCTTCGCGGTGCTGCTGCTGCCCCTGTTCACCCATTTCGACCCGATCGTCAATTGACGGAGGGCGACATGAACCTGAAGAGCTTCCACCTGATCTTCATCGCCTGCGCGAGCGCGCTCGCGTTCCTGTTCGGCGCCTGGGTGCTCGGCAGCCCGTCGTTCACCGGCGGCGCGCGCCTCGCGGCGGCGTCGGGAGCGTTCGGCCTGGGCGTCGCGCTGCTCGCCTACGAGACTTGGTTCCTGCGTTATCTGCGGAGGCGGGGATGAGCCGCGGCTTGCGCATCGCGCGGGCCCTGCCGGTCCTCGCATTCACCGCTCTGCTCGGGGCGGATCCGGCCGCCGCCTGCAGCGTCTGCTACGGCGCGACCCCGCCCGACTCTCCGCTGATCACCTCGGCGAAGCTGGGGGTCTTTCTCCTCCTCGGAATCACCGGCCTGCTTCTAGGTGGCTTCACGAGATTCTTCTTCTATCTGCGCAACCGGGCGCGGCAAGCCGAAAGCGAAGGCATCGCCGCGGAGTGGGCGCAACTGCAACGGAGGGCCTCGTCATGAGCGGATGGCTTCCCCCGGTCGCCTCGGCGCACGGATCCCAGATCGACAGCGCCCTCACGTGGGTCCACTGGCTGATGGCGATCCTCTTCGTCGGCTGGTTGATCTTCTTCGTCGCCGCCCTCTGGCGGTTCCGCCGCTCGAAGAATCCGGTGGCGAGCTATACCGGCGCGAAGACTCACGCCTCGAGTTGGCTCGAAGGCGCCGTCGCGGTGGCCGAGGGCATCTTGCTGGTCGGCCTCGCGATTCCCCTCTGGGCCGCCCGCGTTTCGGAATTCCCCGACAAGAAGGACGCGATCGAGGTGCGGGTGGTGGGCGAGCAGTTCGCTTGGAACGTCCACTATCCGGGCCCGGACGGCAAGTTCGGCAAGACCTCGATCGAGAAGATCGACGTCGCGAGCAATCCGCTCGGTCTCGATCGTTCCGACCCCGCCGCCCAGGACGACGTGACGACAGTGAACCAGCTCCATCTCCCGGTGGGCAAGCCGGCGATCGTCTACCTTTCGAGCAAGGACGTGATCCACAGCTTCAACCTCCCCGAGATGCGGATCAAGCAAGACGCCGTGCCGGGCATCGTGATCCCGCTCTGGTGGGAGCCCACGGTGACCACCGCCCAGATGCGGGAGAAGCTCAAGAACCCCGAGTTCGTCTATGAGATCGCCTGCGCCCAGCTCTGCGGCCTCGGCCACTACCGCATGCGCGGCTTCGTCACGATCGACGAACCGGCCGAGTATCAGAAGTGGATGGACGAACAGGTGGCCCAGCAGTCCGGCACGGGCGAGGACGACATCTTCAACTAGGGGGAAGCGAGGCCTCGTCGGCGCGACGGAGGCATCGGAATTTGAAAAACGGAGCGGGCGCGAGCCCGCTCCGTTTTTTCATCCACGGTTACTGCTCACAGAACCCGCAGGATGCGTCCGAGGTGTCGACCGGAGGCGGGCAGCAGGCGCTCAAGTTGCTCGTATCGCAACCGGTGGCCGCGCACGTTTCGCAAGAGCACGTCTGGCAATCGGTCCTGGCGGTCACGCCGCCGTCCACGGGGCCCAGGATTCGGGTGTCGAGCCTACGAAGAGTTTCCCGGCTCAAACTGAGCTTACCCGGCCGCTTCTTCATTTCGAGCTCCTTTCTCTCCTGCAGCGTTAGGAGCCGATGGTGAAATCTCGTCGCATTTAAGTCAAGTATTTCCAAATGGTAACAGTAGCTGCTGCGGAGCGCTTGAATTGAGGCGCCGGCGGTGAAAACTTCGGTTTGCGACGTTTGGAGAGGAAGGTGTGGGTGGGAGCGCTATTTCGCCCCGAACACCTTGGGCGTCGGCATCTTCGACCGGATCTCGTCGAGCACCGTCGCGGTCACCAGCCGTACCCCGTTCTTCTCGCACCAGCTCTCGACGGAGCGGGTGACCATGCCGCGGACGAAGGCGGGGATGCGCTTCATCCGCTCGCGGGCCTCGGGTTCCCAGGTGAGGGCGGCCGCCTCGGTCTCGCCGTAGGCGACGGCCGCCGGACGGAGGCGCTCGACCTCGTGGCGTAGGGTTCCCGGCTCGTGGGTGCAGAGGGGATCTTCGGCCATCACGTCACCGGTCATTCCGTGGGCGCGCGCGCGGCAGCCGCCGCAGAGGCCCGAGAGCTCGCAGCCGCCGCAGCGCCCGCCGAGCTCGTTGCGGCGGCGGATGGCGTTGAACAGCTCCGAGCCGTCCCAGATCTCGCGCAGGCCCGTGGCGGTGAGATTGCCGCCGAAAAGCGGCAGGTACGGGCACGGGGTGACGTCGCCGTTCGGGCGGATGCCGAGGTAATGGGTGCCCGCAGGACAGCCGCCGGCCCCCCCTTCGAAGCTCTTCGGAAACGGCGCGGGAGCGTCCGAAGCGAGCAGCGTGCGCACGAAGTGCGGCGCGCATTTCGCGTTCACGAGCATCTTCGAGGCCCAACGCCGTTGGATCGCGGCGAGCTGCCCGAGGATCCCGTCGTATTCGGCGGGCGAGATGTCGCTCACGAACGAGCCTCGGCCGCTCGGAACGAGGAAGTAGACGTTCCAGACCTTCGCTCCCAGCTCGTCGTGGGCGAAGGCGGCAATCTCCTCGAGCTCGTCTCGGTTGTGTGCGCCGACGGTGGTCTGGACGATGAACGGCAATCCGACCCGGTCGAGGATCTTCGCGCCTTCGACCGTGTTCTCCCAGGCGCCGCGCACGCGGCGGAACGAATCGTGCCGGGACGGATCGAGCGCGTCGAGCGAGAGGGCGAGACCGCGCACCCCTTCCGCCTTCAAGATGCCGGCGAGGTTCTCGGTGATCTTCACCCCGTTGGTGCCGACCACCACCCAGAGCTCCTTGCCCGCGGCGTAGCGGATGATCTCCACGATGTCGCGCCGCAGCAGCGGCTCACCGCCGGTGAGGATCGTCACGCACTCCGGTGCGAAAGCGGCGATCTCGTCGATCACCCGGTAGCACTGTTCGGTCGAGAGCTCGCTCCGGTCGGAAAAAGCGGGAAGCAGCACCTTCGCCGGACCGGCGTCGAGATAGCAATGCTCACAGGCGAGGTTGCAGCGGTAGGTGAGGTTCCAGGAGACCACGTACGGCCGCGCGAAGGCCGATGCGGCCGGATCGACCGAACCGGTCGAAAACCGCTGCGGCAGGCCGGTCGGGGCGACCGCTTCCACGCCGGGCTACATCCCGAACCGCGAGCGGGCGGCGGCGAGGACCTCTTCGTCGATCAACGCCAGGCCGTTCTCACGCGCGACCATCTCGATGCCGGCGCGCGCCATCGGGCGGACCATCTCGGGGATCGCGGCGAGCCGCTCGAGGGCTCCGGCCGTCCACTCCGGTCCCGTGGGCGCCGCGGCTTCGGGCTGCGCCGATCCGCCCAGCATGGCGGAGAAGGGGCAACGTCCCGCCGCGGGCGCTTCCGTGGCGGCCGCGACGGAAGCGCCGGAATCCGTGGCCATGCCGGGATTGGCGATCGCCGCGGCGGCGGCCGGGCCGATCCGCACGCCGAGGCTGCGGACCATGTCGGTCTCGTGGCGGTTGGTGAGCATCGCCATCTCGTAGCCGCAGGCCGGGCAGGAGTAGACGACCGCGAGCGAGCCGGGCTCCGACTCCTCGGTCGCCCGCAGTCTCATGGGGGTGTCGCAGGGGACGCAGAGGAATTTCATGGCACCACCTCCTCGAGGCGTTCGAGCAGCGCGCGAGCGACGTTCTGGAGAGCCATGGCGACGGGATCGCCCGGCGCCGCGATCTCGCCGAGCGGGCGTCCTTCGTCCGAGCCGCTTGCGATGCGCGGATCGAACGGGACGTGGCCCAGGCAGGGGAGCGCGAGCCCCGCCGCCTCGTCGCTCTCCGGAAACAGCGGACGCACCTCGCCGCAGCCGGCGCAGGCGTAACCGCTCATGTTTTCGACGTAACCGAGGCGCCAGTTCGGCAGGGGGGCGAGCGCGCTTACCGAGCGAGCCACCACGCCGCGCGCGAGCGCCGAGGGAATCGAGACGAGGACCACCGAGACCGCCGGCCCGAAGAAATCGGCGAATTGCGCCGTCCGCTCCGGCCCCGGCGGCAGGTCGATCAGGAGCACGTCGAGCGCCCCCCAGTGGGCGGCGGCGAGCAGCTCCGCCATCTTGGACAGCTCGCGCGTCGCGCGCCAGACGTGCGTGTGCCGCGGCGTCGCCGCCGGCCAGGTGAGCGCCTCGCCCTCTCCGAGCAGGCTTCCCACCGAAAGGATTTTGATGCCGTCCCGGCTCACCGGGATCAGGAGCCCTTCGTCGCCCGGCAGCGGCGGGACGTCCGCCACGCCGCCGAGCATCGCCTGGCTTGGGCCGTTCATGTCCGCGTCGAGAATGCCGACCCGTCGGCCCATCGCCGCGAGCGCCGAGCCGAGCTGCCGCGTGAGCGTGCTCTTGCCGACACCTCCCTTGCCCGAGCCGATCGCGACCAGGTGCCGAATCCCCGCCAGACGCGCCGCGATCGCCGCCTCGAGGTCGGCAATCTGCTCCGCGACGCCCGAGCCGCCGTCGCCTGCGATCTGCGAGTACGCCTTCATGGGGTGAGGGGCAAAGCGGTGGCGATTGCATCACAGAGGGGATGAGGGGGCAAGGTATCGATCGAGTTGCTCGGATGGCTCAATCGTTCGATCTATATCCTCTAGGTGGTTGGTGGTATCTTGGCGCCAGACTTTTCAGGAGGACAACATGTCGTCATCCGCTCCGGCGTCCCGGGCGCTCGCGATCCAGCCGCGGCTCCCGGTGGCTTCGCTTCTGCCGTCGTTTCGCTTCTATCGGGACGTCCTCGGCTTCCGCGGCGCGGAGGGAGAGCCGGAGGAGTCCGACGTCTTCGCCATCCTCCAACGGGATCGCGTCGGTCTGCAGCTGATCGTCGCGAGCGACGATCACCCGGCCGGTCGGTTTACGGTCTGGATCGAGGTGGTCGATGCCGCGGTCGAGCACGAGCGCCTCAAAGGCCTCGTCGCGGTCGAATGGGGCCCAGAGGTCTACGCCTACGGCTGCCGCGAGTTCGCCGTGCTCGATCCCGACGGGCATCGCATCATCTTCTCGTCGCCCACGGACGAGCCTCCGACCTGCCCGTAAGGCAGGGTCCCACGCCCTGGGATGAGAGCGCTCTCGCCGGCGCCTCCGGCCCGGTAAGATCGGCGGCGACTTGAGACGGCCCGAGCGGGAAGCCCGGGATCGAGACGCTGCGACGCCGGAGGAGGGCCCATGAAGAAGAGCGCGGTACCGGAGGGGAAGACCCCGTCGGACATGATCGATCAGCGGATCGGGGAGCTCGACGATTGGCGCGGGGAGACGCTCTCCCGCCTTCGCGCTCTGATCCTGGCCGCCGATCCCAAGATCGTCGAGGAGTGGAAGTGGAACGTCCCGGTCTGGTCGCGCGACGGGATCCTCTGCACCGGCGAGACCTATAAGAAAGCGGTCAAGCTGACGTTCGCCCACGGCGCGGCGCTCGACGACCCCTCCGGTCTGTTCAATTCGAGCCTCGAAGGAGCGACCCGTCGCGCGATCGATGTCCCCGAAGGCGCCACGATCGACGAGAAGGCGTTCAAGGCGCTGATCCGCGCGGCGGTCTCCTTCAACCGGGCGAAGTGAGCCGGAGCGAACGCCGATGGCCGGAAAACGTCCGACGACGATCGCCGAATACATCGAAGCGGCGCCCCCCGCGGGCCAGCCGCACCTGCGTCGCCTGTACGAGATCTTGAAGAGCGTCGCGCCCAAAGCCGAAGAGGCGATCAAGTGGGGGAATCCCTTCTTCGTCGAACCCCGCTTCCTGTTCGCGTTCTCGGCGCACAAGGCGCACTGCAACCTCGCCCTCACGAAGGCGACCCTGGAGGCGTTCCGTAAGGAGCTGGAGTCCCAGCAGACGACCCAGAACTTCCTTCAGCTCCCCTACGACCGGCCTCTGCCGGAGAGCCTGATCCGCAAGCTCGCCAAACACCGCGTGAAGGAGGTCCGCGAACGGGACGACGATGGCTTCTGGTGAGCCGGAGTCGTCGTAGCGCATGGTGGCTATGCCCAGGCTAAATTCTCCAGCGACACGCTACAATCGGGCAAAAGGAGATGCGATCATGCGAATGCTTTCCTTCGAAACAAGGTTGCTCCTTCTCGCGATGGGAGCTTTCCAGTTGAGCGCCCAGGGTTGCTATGTCAAATATGGAGACAAGACGATTTTGGGAAGCGAGGATGTTTCGCTGCCGGGTGCCAAACTCCAGAGCGGTTGTGTCGTCGATGTCAAACGCGGAACCTCCGTCTATCCTCCTGAACCCTCCAACGTTCGATTCGTAGATCCGCAGGGAGCGACATTTCAGCGCTACGTACCTTTTGGCACGACGGTAGAGGTGGGGAAATGTTATGAATGGAAAATGAAGCTTGGGAATCCCATGACGCCCTGGTGGCCCGAGGTCAACGAACAGACCTTGCGAGAAGTCGGGCGCTAGGAAGACTGCGGCCGAGGGAGGTGGGACTTGGAGAGTGACCTTCGAGAATTCGTTCTTGCCTGGCTCTCGTTCAGGGATCTCCACGCCCCGGTTCCCTCGGAGTGAAAGGGTGTGCCCCGAGGAGCTGCTCCGACAGGTTGCGAGCTTCCCCCGGGGTGCTACGTATCAGTGCCCTGCCGGCCGATCCAGTGCATCTCCAGCTTGCCGTGCGAGGAATTGCGGCGCTTCAAGCCGTAGATCGCTCCGTTGAGGGGCGTTTGAGCGCAGTCCGCGACCAGGAAGTCGAAGTTCGGCACGTCGGCGGCCGAGAGCGCGGTTTCGAAATCCGTGGGCCACGGCTCGAATCCGCGGGTGCCGTCGAAAACCTGGACTTCGAGATTCCGCGGGCCGGGTTTCCAGGCGAAGACGTCGCTGTTGCCGCCTGCGCGGCGGAACCGCGCCACGCCGAAGCGGTGCCTACCGCCCCGGTCGACGGGCAGCGTGGTTTCGGTTTGCAGCGCGAACCTTTGGTACTCGTGGGTCCCTGAAAGGATGTGGATCTCGACCTTTCCGCGCGAGGTGTTGCGGTGCTTCACGCAGAATAGGTCGGGCCGCCCGTCGCTGTTGTAATGGCCGAGGAAGAACTCGAAATCGGCGGCGTCCGCGGTGCCGATCGGTGTTCCTCGTTCGAGCAGGAAATCCCAGTACGGATTGCCTTGGGCCGGCCGGCTGTCGAGGATGTGAACCTCCAGGTGGCTCGCGCCGCCTTTGAGAGCGTACAGGTCCTGCACGCCGCGGGCTCGATAGTCGCCGACGAGAAACGCCGCGTACGAAGCCGCTTCGCCCAGGGGTAGCCGGGTGGGAATCTCCAGCTTGAAACGCGCCCCGCGCGAGGTTCCGTCGAGAACCCGCAGATCGATCTGGCCGGATGGGTTGCCCGCGCGCCGAACGCAATAGAGGTCCGC